>NZ_JBLWIM010000019.1:5075-8274 GCF_048381525.1 Christiangramia qingdaonensis | reverse complement strand
GGTGTTCCTGAATAATTCAAACTTACACTACCGGCTGTTTCTCCAACACTAAGACAGATCGCTTCATCATCTATGGTAGCAACGCTTATGCCTGCCTCCAGCTCGCATTCAGCAAAAAGTCCAGAATTATTGGTAACTCTAAATACTAGAGTATAAGAACCGGATTGATCTCCAGGATTAACATCTACTGTTGGTCCATCTGTAGGACCATCGAAAGAAGCATTGGAGGTATTGGTACCAGTCTTAAAACTCCAGGAGTAGCTCGCACCTTCCAGATTCGTAGCATTACTATCATAAGTAGTAGTTCCGCTGATATCATCCAAACAAAAATTTTGTTGGCCTTTAAGGTCGCAGAATGGAATAAGTCTTACTCCATCAGCCATTAATTGGTTATCCTGACTACCCAAGGTAGGAGCCTTTCCGTCTACAAATTCTGTTAGAAATGATGTGAATTTCACGTGATATGGAGCTCCAGATACATCAGATGCTCCACGCCCGGGGCCATATCCTACAATACCATCTGCAGGAACTGCATACCCAATATCCTTAGAATAAACTCCGGTAGGGCTAAAACCTGCGGCAATTTGGGCTCCAAATTCAATTACTATAGAAGAGGATGCTGATACCCATGAAATATCATAAAACATGTACTCACCATCGAAACCTGCAAAAGTTACTCTGCTATTTGCCTCCCCTGCAGTACCGGTAAATGGCATGTCTCCTTTGATCTTAACAGTTCTATCTCCATAAACACTTTCATATGCTTCAATAACTGCAGCTCTGGTTGAACTGTCTAATCCTCCATCCACGTTAGGATTTGGAATTTCATCCTGAACTACAGGTAAATATTGTTCGTTACCACTATCATCTGCGGCAACGCAAGCAGCTTCAGCGGTGGTGGTAATATTTGGACCACAAGCTATATCATCGTATTCACTATATGTATAAACGGGATGTAAAGTATTACTGCCTGGATCTGGGAGTGAAATAAATCCAGGTGGTAAAATTGTTTGAGCTACGCTCATTGATTGCTCCCAGGAAGTTATAAAATCATAGGCATGCTTTCCTCCTTTTAAAGTTTGAATACGAATTCTTAGCGTGTGTTCATTGGCTACAGCCGAAGGTAAATTCTCAAAAATAATCCTTTGTAGGGTAGACATACCTTCTGAATAAGCAGAATTATTTGCCTGTAAATTACTGTTGATAAATATTAGATCATCTGTTAAATTAGATGATACATAATCCAAATTTTTTAGTTGCCTGATTTCATCCTTATAAGTTTGAGAAAATCCAGTACTACCCGCTAGGAATAAACCGAATAAAATAAAAGTATTAAGGAGGCAATGAATTTTGTAAAATCTTAAATTCTTTTTCTGCTGGCCAAATAACCTTCTAGTAATTTTTTCCATAATGATTGATTTAATGGTTAGAACCATAACAAGCATTGAAAAGTAAAAGTAGACCGGGCAGTCATAAATGAGAAAATAGAGTATCACCTGTATAGAACAGTTTGTAGTGCATACTTGCACTGGTATATCGAGGGGTGTAGAAAAGATTTTCAGAACTAAAGGAGACTCCCAACAGGAGATAAAGAACTGAATTTTAATAACTTAAATTTAGTGAATATTACCGATGGATATGCTAATTTTTTTAAGATCTGTTCAAAATTGGGGGAAACCCCCCAGTCAAAGATGACCGCAAATCGCAAATAAAAAAAGCGATTTTAAGACCTTATATTTCAGGAATTCTCAATTAAAAACTTTCAAATTATCATATCCTCAAAAGTTGTAGTTTAGATTTCCATCAGGCTATTCCTTTAATCAGTTTTAACTAACTTTAAGAGATTTATATAGAAAATGAAGATATGGGAATAAAGGAACAGGGCTTGTACTCTCCTCTAAATGAGCGTGATAACTGCGGAGCAGGATTTATATGTAATTTAAATGGAGAAAGAACCAATAACATCATACATAAAGCCATCGATATTCTAATCAGGCTGGAACATCGTGGCGCAGTCAGTGCCGATGGAAAAACTGGAGATGGTGCAGGAATTCTAATAGAAGTTCCACATGACTATTTTAAAAAAGTGTGTGAATTCGAAATTCCGGATTTTAGAGACTATGCAGTGGGAATGTTATTTCTTCCGAAGAATAAGAATCAGGCTGATCTTTGTCGTACTATATTTGAAAAGCATGCAGCTAATCAGGATCTGGAAATTCTAGGCTGGCGTAAAGTTCCTGTAAATCACACATGTCTTGGGAAAATGGCTTCTAATGTAGAACCAGCTGTTGAACAGGTTTTTATAGGTAAGAAATCTGAGATGGATGAGCAGTCTTTTAATAAGAGATTGTACTCAGCTAGAAAAATTGCAGAACATGAAGTAGAACATTCCGGTCTGGCACAAAGTGACTATTTCTATTTTTCAAGTTTATCTACCAATACTATAATATACAAAGGGCTACTCATGCCCCAGGATATTAATATCTATTACAAGGATCTTAATGATCCTGATGTGATCACCAAACTTGCACTGGTACATCAGCGCTTTTCTACCAATACCTTCCCTACTTGGGACCTGGCACAACCTTTTCGTTATATGTGTCACAATGGTGAAATAAATACGCTGCGCGGTAATTTAAGCCGAATGAAGGCACGCGAAGAGCTTTTCGAAAGTGAAGATTTTGGCGATGATATTAAGAAGATCATTCCGGTAATTCTGGAAGGTAAATCAGACTCAGCTTCCATGGATATGGCGCTAGAGTTGTTATTGCAAACAGGTAGATCCTTGCCGGAAGCTATCATGATGATGGTACCTGAAGCCTGGGAGAAAAATCCATCGATGGAAAATAGTAAAAAAGCTTTCTATGAATACAACGCCTGTATCATGGAACCATGGGATGGCCCGGCATCTATTCCATTTACCGATGGCAACTATATTGGTGCTTTACTCGATAGAAATGGGTTGAGACCTTCAAGATATACGGTTACTAAAGACGGCTACGTGGTAATGTCTTCTGAAACTGGTGTTCTGGACATCAAGCCGGAAAATGTTCTTAAACACGGTAGACTCGAACCAGGAAGAATGTTTCTGGTTGACATGATCGAGGGTAGAATTATTGAAGATGAAGAAGTCAAGGAGAAAATTGTCTCCAGACGCCCCTACCAGAAATGGCTGGATGATAATCTTTTGCATTTATCC
>NZ_JBLWIM010000019.1:0-5024 GCF_048381525.1 Christiangramia qingdaonensis | reverse complement strand
ACCAGGCTGAAATTGCATGGTTATACATACGAAGATATTACCACAATTATCAGCCCGATGGCTTCCAATGCTAAAGAAGCTATTGGATCCATGGGAACCGATATTCCACTGGCAGTACTTTCAGACAAACCTCAATTATTATTCAACTATTTCAAACAATTATTCGCCCAGGTTACCAATCCGCCTCTGGATGGAATCCGGGAAGAAATCGTTACAGATATTAGTCTAACTATTGGTGAGGACATCAATCTATTTGATATCGTTCCGGAACAGGCTAAAAAACTAAAAATTCAGAATCCGGTTATTTCCAATGAAGATCTTGATAAGATCAAATATATCGACTATCCAGGCTTTAAGGCTAAGAGTATTTCTATGCTTTATTCCGCGGAAAAAGGAATGAATGGTCTCGAAGACCGGCTGGAAGAAATGATCGTAGAGATCAAAGAGGCTGTGGATGATGGCTGTAATGTAATTATTCTGTCAGATAGAAATGTGGATAAAAGCCTGGCGCCAATCCCATCTCTTCTAGCCTGCTCATTTGTTCATCATAGAGTGAAGGATTATAACCGAAGATCCAGTTTTGGAATTGTTATCGAATCTGCTGAACCTCGTGAGCCTCATCATTTTGCAGCTCTCTTTGGATATGGAGCTAGCGCCATCAACCCATACATGGTGAATGAGATCATTTACGACCTGGTAGAAAGGAAAGAGATCAACATTGAAGACCCTGAAATTGCGGTAGAAAACTTCAACGTTGCTATTGGAAAGGGAATCATCAAGATCATGAATAAGATTGGGATCTCTACTTTACTTTCCTATCGTGGATCTCAGATTTTCGAAATACTGGGACTCAATAAGAAATTCGTTAATAAATACTTCTGTAATACTCCAACCAGGATCGAAGGGATAGGTTTGTATGAAGTAGAAAAGGAAATTCAGAAACGATTCAAACATGCTTTTTTCCCACCGGAAACAGATTCAGATCTTGATCTTGAAATAGGTGGGGATTATCGCTGGAGAAGAAATGGTGAGCGCCACGTCTTCAATCCAGCCAGCGTTGCAAAACTACAACAGGCGGTCAAGCAAAATAGTTATGATACTTATACTGAATATTCAAAAATAATTAATGAGCAGACTGAAAGGTTGATGACCATTAGAGGGATGTTCAAATTCAAGGAACTGAATCCAATTCCTATCGAAGAAGTAGAGCCGTGGACAGAAATTGTAAAACGTTTTAAGACCGGTGCTATGTCTTTTGGTTCCATAAGTAAGGAAGCACACGAGAATCTGGCAGTTGCTATGAACCGGATTAAAGGAAAAAGTAATTCTGGAGAAGGAGGTGAAGATCCCGGTCGTTTCCAGAAGGATATTGATGGAAACTGGAGAAATTCAGCTATAAAACAGGTTGCCTCAGGGAGATTTGGAGTAAGTATTGACTATCTAACCAATGCCCGGGAAATTCAGATAAAGATGGCTCAGGGTGCAAAACCCGGTGAAGGAGGACAATTACCTGGTCCAAAAGTAAATCCCGACATTGCTAAAACAAGAAATTCTACACCTTATGTGGGATTGATCTCTCCTCCACCCCATCATGATATTTATTCAATTGAAGATCTCGCACAACTTATTTTTGACCTTAAAAACGCAAACCGTGATGCAAGAATTAACGTAAAACTGGTTTCTAAAATTGGTGTTGGTACTATTGCCGCAGGTGTGGCAAAAGCAAAAGCAGATGTAGTTCTGATATCTGGATATGATGGAGGGACAGGAGCTTCTCCGCTTACCTCGCTAAGACACGCAGGATTGCCCTGGGAACTTGGTATTGCGGAAGCCCAGCAGACATTATTACTGAATAATTTAAGAAGTAGGATCGTGGTTGAATGTGACGGACAATTAAAAACAGGCCGTGACGTAGCTATCGCATGTTTACTGGGAGCTGAAGAATTTGGTTTTTCCACCGCACCATTGGTAGCATCTGGATGTATCATGATGCGGGCCTGTCATTTAAATACCTGCCCTGTGGGGATTGCCACGCAGGATCCTGAATTGAGGAAGAATTTTAAAGGCACACCGGAAAATGTGATCAACTTCATGTATTTCATAGCGCAGGAATTGCGAGAGATCATGGCCCAGCTAGGATATCGAAGCATTAGTGAAATGGTAGGTCAGTGCCAGAAACTTGACATGAATAAAGCGATCAAACACTATAAAGCACAGGGAATAGACCTCTCAAACATCCTACACAAGCCGAACTTGAGTGAACAGGTTCCACTATCAAATACTGAGAAGCAACTACACAACCTGGAAGGTGTTCTAGATTTTGATATTCTGAAGCATGCTCACCCGGCAATCTATCGAAAAGAACAGGTAACACTGGAATATCCTATTGATAATACTAACCGTACAACGGGAGCCATCATTAGTAATGAGATATCGAAAATTCATGGTGCAAACGGACTACCTCCAAACACCTTGACTTTGAATTTTAAAGGATCTGCAGGACAAAGTTTTGGTGCATTCGCCGCTCGCGGACTAAACTTAAATATTGAGGGTAACTCTAATGATTACTTCGGAAAAGGCCTTTCTGGCGCAGTTCTATCTATACGGAAACCAAAAGAAGCAACCTTCGCTTCACACGAAAATGTCATCATTGGAAACGTTGCTTTATATGGCGCAACCGCTGGTGAAGCTTATATCAACGGTATAGGCGGAGAACGTTTTTGCGTTCGGAATTCAGGAGCAAAGGCCGTGATCGAAGGAATTGGTGATCATGGATGTGAATATATGACCGGAGGAATTGCAGTTATTCTTGGAGGAATAGGTAGAAACTTTGCAGCAGGTATGAGTGGCGGAACAGCTTATATCTACGATCCTGATCATAAAATAGATCGAAATAAGTTCAATATGGAAATGATCGAATTCGAAGAACTTTCCGAAGAAAATATTGCGGAAATAGAAGATTTGATCGTAAAGCATTATCAATACACAGAAAGTGATGTAGCTCGAGAAATATTGAATAATTGGGAGTCCAGTTCTGCAGGCTTCATAAAGATCATGCCTACAGAATACAAGAAGGCTTTACAGAAAATGAAAGAAAATAACGAGCAAACTCTTAAAACGGCGTAAGGTATGGGAGAGATTAGAGGATTTTTAGAATACGAAAGAAAAGATGAGGATACGATACTACCTCAGGACAGGATAAAGAATTATAATGAATTTCAGAAAGAGCTACCAACAGAGGAACTCAAAAAGCAGGGAGGTAGATGCATGGATTGCGGAATACCATTCTGTCATTCAGGTTGCCCATTAGGTAACTTGATCCCGGACTTTAACCATGCTGTTTACAGGAATGAATGGCAAAAAGCTCTCACTATTTTGCATGCAACAAACAATTTTCCGGAGTTTACAGGTAGATTATGTCCAGCACCTTGCGAATCGGCGTGCGTATTAGGAATTATAGAGCCCCCTGTAGCGATTGAGATGATTGAGAAGTATATTGTAGAGAGAGGCTTTAAAGAAGGCTGGATAAAACCTGAAATTCCTGCAGTGAGAACTGGTAAAAAAGTTGCTGTCATTGGAAGCGGACCTGCTGGACTGGCCGCCGCTCAGCAATTAAACAGAGCAGGTCATGAAGTTACAGTTTTAGAACGTGGGGCGAAACCAGGCGGACTTTTACGTTATGGGATACCTGACTTTAAATTAGAGAAGAAGATAATAGATCGAAGATTGGAAATTCTCGAAGCTGAAGGTATCATATTTAAAACAGAAACTGAGGTTGGAAATAATTACGACATAGAGGAACTGGAGACATTTGATGCCGTCGTTCTTTGCGGAGGTGCTACGGAAAAAAGGAAATTGCCCATCCCAGGATCTGATGCCGAGGGCGTTGTGCAGGCAATGGACTTCCTCACTCATAACAACCAGCATATTGATGGATTGCATGACCTGGATAGCAAGTATAACGCTAATGGAAGGAATGTGATTGTTATTGGTGGTGGAGATACAGGATCAGATTGCGTTGGAACATCTAATAGACAACGAGCAAACTCGGTAATTAATTTCGAGATCATGCCATTACCTCCAAAACACCGTACAAAAGACAATCCATGGCCTTACTGGCCTTTTACAATGAAGACAAGTTCATCCCACGAAGAAGGTGTAGAAAGAAACTGGAGCATACAAACCAAAGAATTTATCAAGGATGAGAATGGTAAACTGAAAGCTCTAAAAACAGTTGAAGTAGAATGGATCAAAAGACCAGGTTCCAGACCAGAACTTAAAGAATTAGAGGGATCTGAAAAAGACTGGCCTTGTGATCTCGCACTACTCTCTCTTGGTTTCACCGGACCAGAGAAATCACTGGCTGAGAAAATGGGACTGGAAATAGATGAAAGAACTAATATTAAAGGAAGTAAAACCTATACTACTAATAAGAAACATGTATTTGTTGCCGGAGATATGCGTAGAGGGCAATCATTAATTGTCTGGGCAATTTCAGAAGGTCGCGAAGCTGCACATCATGTAGATAAATTCCTGATGGGTAAATCAAAATTACCTGTGAAAGGAGAGGGAGATCTACCTCAAGTTTAGGACAGGTATAAACTAAGACTTATAATACAAAAGCAGCCAATCGGCTGCTTTTGTATTATAGAAAGGTTACTGGCAATCGATTCAATAGAAAACTTCTCTTGTATTATTGTATTGGGCGATTGATCAAGTCACTTAAGTAATCGACACTTCAACTTTGTATATTCCAGAAAATATGAATCCAAAGAGGAATTACGATAGTTTAAAGCGATATATAGTTTTCTAGGATATACAAAGTTGTGTTTTTTGAATAATAATAAACCTGCTGTTTCATTACACTGTTTAAATCCCCTAGTTGAATCCAAAGTGTTATCCAATCCTTGCCTTTATTGCATAAAAAAACCCTTCATCGATATGATGAAGGGTTTTAAAGAAGAAGGCGGCGACATACTCTCCCACAATACAGCAGTACCATCTGCGCTAACGGGCTTAACTAC
>NZ_JBLWIM010000018.1:131565-264152 GCF_048381525.1 Christiangramia qingdaonensis | reverse complement strand
CACCTCTTCCCATCCCGAACAGAGTAGTTAAGCCCGTTAGCGCAGATGGTACTGCTGTATTGTGGGAGAGTATGTCGCCGCCTTCTTCTTTAAAACCCTTTATCATATCGATGAAGGGTTTTTTTATGCATTAAAGGCAAGGATTCTAATAGATTATCTCAATGTTGTCTATTGAAAAATTTGTATTATAATGGGTTAGTACCTTTTGTTTTTCTAATCAGGTAGAACTAATGGTGTCTATGGCTAATTTAAATACTTTCTCTTGAATAGGTTTGTCTCCAGATCAGACATAGAATAAATGGTAAGGAGCTATTCTAATTCTTCCATTATTGGATAATCACGAATAATGATACAAGATAACTGCTCTAATTCTAACTCTAACTCATACAGAGTACTTCTATATCGAATAGCTCAGTATATAATTTGGATATAAGTCTTTTATGATTTGGGCTTTAGCATCGACATAGTTTAGTATATTCATTTGTACTTCGCGATGAATTATAATATCATACTTATAATAATGTATTAGACTATCAGATTATACATTCACTGGGGGTCAGAATGATTAATGAGAGCCGAATAGATTTTGTCCTGAAACTAATAGCTTGTAGATGGAATTTATTATAACTTCGGTAGTTGATTCATCCGAACCTGAATCCGAATTATATAGCTTTACTATACTATTCCAATAAACATAACTTCAATTCAATTTAGTAGTTAATCTCCCCCTTCATACTACTAACTGAGTTTTATCAGATTATACATTATACTGCTACCAAGTAATATATCTTAAGAGCGTTTTCCGAAGAAGGAATTTACCATGGTCATAATACCCTTGAACATTAAAAAGATCGCAGCAAAGGTCGCAAGTATGCCGAAGATCAGGACAGGAATATACCAGGGATGATTCTGATTATTAAAAGCATTGTACAATACCGAAGGCCCTATCATTACTAAGGGTAGAGATCCTGCGAGATATTTTACTCCTTTTGATAAGGTCTTTTTATCTGTATGTTTCATTATTCTACGCTATAGGTTATTGAATCTGCTTCAGATAGTCTGAAATAACCAAACGGGAAGTTATCCTGGTTTGTTTCATTTACGATATTGCCTCTTACTACAGCTGGCATTGTTTCAAACGGGCCACCCTGGTTCGTGCCAACTTGTGACCGCAGTACAAACATATAATCATAATATTCTTTGCTTATTCCTTCCATTTGTATGGAAATTACATCACCCGTTTCTATATCTTCATTTGAAAAATATCCGAAGATCTGGTTACCATCTGTAAACTCATCTTCATACAATTCCAAAAAAACGTCTTCATCTGTGAACTTGAATAAGTAGTAATTCTCCTGATTTGCCGGATCTGTATAAAATGCTTTGATCTCAATCTCATCGCCAGCAAAGCCTCCGCCATCTAACTGTTCCACATAATCTATTCCCGAGACCGACTCAAAACTTTCAGTTGCAGTATAAACCTGATCATTATACATTAACTCGAGTTCATATTCCAGATCAAGAATAGGTTGAAATTCTTCGTTTATGTATATGCCATTCTGTTCATGAGAAAATTCATATGTACTACCATTTTCAGAAGTAACCGCGATTGAAGCATTTGTCACTGGCCGCAGTTCTTCTTCATAGAAAGGACTCGTTGTACTTAACCTGATTTCCTGACGTTTGCCATCTGTTCCCTTGATCCAGATAATAGAAGCTTCTACTACTAATTTTGGTTCAGAATCCTCCAGGTCGATATCTACGACTTCTTCGCAGGAGATGAATCCCAGAAAGACAACAATGGCCAAAAATGATTTATACAATCTCATTTCTAAAATTTAAAATTATAAGTTACCGATGGGATGATTCCGAAGAGTGTTAGTCTTACAGCTTCATTTCTCCCTGTGTCCATGTTTTCACGAAACGAAATCGAATAAGCATTCTGGCGGTTGTATACATTATAGATTCCAAAATTCCATGAGCTCTGTAGTTTCCGACCCTTATTCTTTTTAGGATAATAGGTTGCCGAAAGATCCAATCGGTGATAAGAAGGAAGTCTATCCTCATTTCGTGCACCATAAACGGGAATATTCACATCTTCATATTCGTACTGTGCATTTGGAAAAGTAGTAGCAAGCCCCGTCTGGTAAATAAAATTGGCGTTAAGATCCCAGCTCTCATTTAGATCATAGCTACCGGTAATAGTCACATCATGCGGCTTATCAAAATTCGTCTTGTACCAGTCGCCATTGTTTATTCCTATTTCCTGGGAGTTTCTACCTGGTGTTCTCTGCTCAGATCTCGATAGGGTGTAGGCCAACCATCCTGTGAATCTTCCCTCGTTCTTGCGTATTAGGAGTTCTAATCCGTAAGCTCTTGCTTCTCCATTAAGAACTACTCGCTCAATAGCATTGTTGGCGATTAAATTAGCGCCGTCTATGTAATCTATTCTGTTTTGTATATCCTTATAAAAACTTTCAATTTCCAGGCTATAATCCCCATTATTAATATTTCTGAAATAGCCAACAGCGTATTGATCCAGAAGTTGTGGCTTTACATAAGGACCACTGGGAGTCCACACATCTAAAGGAGTGGGACTGCTGGTATTTGAAATTAAATGTAAGTATTGGGCCATCCGGTTATAAGAAACTTTTACTGACTGGTCCTCTGCAAAATTATAGGCGATGGCCAGTCTTGGTTCAAAATTGGAAAAAGTTTCAAGTGATTCTCCGCGCGAAACATCTCTGCTTTCAAGAATATCAGCTTCACTATAAATTCCAGTCCTGGGATTGTACGCAACTGGTTCATCATTGGCGTATGTATTGAATTCATTCTGACCCAATCTGAAGAAATTACTCAGCCTCACTCCATATTCTGCGGAAAGCTTTTCTGAAAATTTATGTTCTGCTGAAATATAAAAGGCATTTTCAAGAGCATATTTATCATTCAGTTTGAAGTAATTGATTCCTGAAGTTTCATCGATAGGTTCTATTTCCCCCGGATTGAATTTGTAATAAGTATTATGCATCCCATACTTCAGCTCGAAATTCTCTGAAATATAATGGTTGAAATCATACTTGAGATTAAGATTTCTAATGCCGCTATCCCAGTTAAATCCAACAAAGTTCAGATTGAGTCCGTAGTAGTAATCACTATAAATTGCAGATAGATTTGTGAAAATATTATCTGAAAATACATGATTCCATCTCAGGTTAAGTACAGCATTCCCGTAAGTATTCTCAAAATTCTGACTAATATTGAAGACATCCCGACCAAAATAACCACTTAAAAGGAGCTTATTGCTTTCATCCAGTTCATAACTTAATTTGGTGTTCAGGTCATAGAAATAAGCAGAGTTGTCATTGTCTGTTAACTTCAGAAATAGATGAGCATAAGAACTTCTTGCTCCAACTAGAAAACTTCCTTTATCTTTAACTATAGGGCCTTCAGCAAGAAGCCGACTCGAAATCGCACCAATTCCTCCCTGCATTTTGAATTCCCGGCTATTCCCATCACGCTGATAAATATCCAGAACCGAAGAAACACGACCTCCATATTCCGCAGGAATTCCGCCCTTGTATAACTTAAGATCCTTAATCGCATCTGGATTGAAAACTGAAAATAATCCGAATAAATGTGAGGAATTATAAATGGTAGCTTCATCCAGCAAAATTAAATTCTGATCTACTGCGCCTCCACGCACATTGAAGCCAGAAGAACCTTCACCAGCATTAGAGACACCAGGTAATAATAATAGACTTCTTACTACATCAACTTCTCCGAACACCACTGGGATCTTTTTTATAGTTCCAATGGAGAGTCGGTTCACACTCATCTCTGGTTTCTTGATATTAAGGGCTTCTATATCGCTTGTTATGACTACTTCATCCAGACTTTCAGAAGCTTCTGAAAGTTGAAAGTTCTGTTGCGTATTATCTGAAATGTTCACTTCATCTTCAGCATTCGCGTAACCAATATAAGTAAGAATGACCCTATGTGTGCCAGCTGGTAGTTTGATCGAATAATAACCATAATCATTCGTGACCACGCCGGTTGCAAGATCTGGGAAAATAAGATTAACCCCTATTAGGGTTTCGTTACTGCTTTTGTCGATCACTCTACCGCTTAAAGTATAATCTTGTGAGAACGCAATAAATGGTAGCATGACTAGTAGTAGAAAACTTAAAAGTCGCAATTTCAATTTTTCAATAAAAATAGGCTATACCGTCGAAATCCAAAAATTATACTTCACTGAACTTCAAGGCTTTTTTCTCCTGATTCGAAAATTTAAGAAGAAGTATGAAACTGATAGCGAAACAAACTAGTAGAATGATTGCCAGAGGTAGTGTACTGGAAGTGTGAAACTGACTTATGGCGAACGATGTCAGCGCTCCCAGGATCATTTTTAAACTACCTATTAATGCGGAAGCTCTACCAGCCTTAGCTTCGAATGGTTCTAATGATAATGCGGTAGTATTCGGATTTTGAAAACCCAGTAAAAATAGCATAAGGAATAGTAAAACTGCGGTAATCAACAATCCAAATCCTGCTATTGTATTCAGCAGAAATAAGACAGAGAGTACTAAGAGGATCACACTATTAAATATCGTGATCTGGAATGGAGTGTATTTTTTGAGAAAAAGTCGGTTGATCTGACTTCCAAGGATAAGACCTGCCGCATTAATACCGAAAAGGATTCCGAATTCTTTCTGACTGAGATCGAAATTTTCCATAAATAGTTTTGGAGCTCCTGAAATATATGCGAACATCGCTCCAATCGCGAAACTCCCGGCCATTGAAAAGCTCCAGAATTTATGATGAGTAAGTATTTTAAAGTAATTAACTGCAACCTGTTTTGGTCTCAAATTAACTGCCCTGTCTGGTGTTTTACTTTCCGGTAGAAGTTTAGTTACACTAAAGATCATCAACACACTAAAAATTGCTAAAAACAAAAAGATCATTTCCCATCCCATTGCATCTATGATAAAACTTCCTACTGTAGGAGCAATGATTGGGGCACCACCCATGATCAACATAAGTACTGAGATCGCGCCTGCTACTTCGTTTACCGGAAAAACATCACGGACAATGGCTTTCGCTGCCACCATACCACCTGCGGCTCCAAGTGCTAGAAAGAATCGGGATATAATGAGCCAGGTAAGATCTGGTGAATACATACAGCTTAATGCTGCAAGGAAATAAATACCAAGGCCAATAAGTAATGGCCTTTTTCTACCGTATTTGTCCATGATTGGGCCATAGGCTAATTGTCCAAGAGAGATTCCTATAAAGTAACTAGTAAGTGTTAAACCAATCTGGCTAATCGTAGTATTAAAATCCTGGGCTATACTTTCAAAACCAGGTAAATATGCGTCGATCGAGAAAGGGCCTAAAGCGATCAAAGTACCCAAAACAAGAAGTATAATAAACTCCTGTTTTTTGTTTCGCTCTTCTGAAGTATTCTGCATTATGCAAATTTCAGTAAAGTGAATAGCCTGTTCTAATTTCCTGATAGCTTTAACGAAAGATTAAATTGCTTATTGAAGGCAATCAAAGCTTTTTGCATTAGTGACCGACTATTTGAGCAAAATGTCGAACTTTGCGATGGGCCAAGGCTGATCTTGAACTAACAAAATTTTAAGTATGTCATTCAAAAAACTGAACCCTGTTCTTAAATCCACTCTAGAGGAAATGGGATTGGAATCTGCTAACGCTTTTCAGAAGAAGGCATTACCTAAAATTAAAAGTGGAGCGGATCTTTATATGATAGCTCCCAAAGGCAGCGGTAAAACAACGGCGCTTATTATAAGTGTGATTCAGCAATTAAATGCTGAAGCATTTGAAGATTCTCCAAGAGCTTTGATTTTTGTGAAAAACAAAGAGGCTGCTTTAAGTCTGGAAGAAAGGTTCAGAGATTTTACTTCTGAAACTGATCTTAGAGTTTATTCTGCTTACGACGAACAGAATATCGATGGTCAAAAGGATGCGATCTATTATGGAGTTGACATTGTGATCGCTACCCCTCAACGGTTGAGCAAATTATTTTCTATGACGGGAATACACCTGGGTCAGCTTAAGATGTTCATTATCGAAGATGCTGAATTTATTTCACGTGGAGGTCATTTAAATCATATCCTCAGAATTCCGTTAAGTATTTCGAAATGTCAATACCTTGTTTTCGGTGAAACTATGGAACCAAAGATGGAGCGTTTGCAGGAACAATTTATGGACCGTGCGCAAATCATCAAAATGAAATAAAAAAGCCCCGTCCAAGACGAGGCTTTGATTTCAATTATACTCTGATGACTTACACTTCAGTCGCCAGAATTTCATTCAATTTGTTACTAGGACGCATGGCTTTTTTAGTCATTTCCTCATTCGGTTCGTAGTAACCTCCAATGTCTACAGGTTTTCCCTGAGCATCAATAAGATCTTTAAGGATCTGATCTTTATTCTCTTTAAGCATATCTGCCACTCTTCCGAAGTAAACATTCAAGTCCTTATTGCTGGTTTGCGTAGAAAGTGCTTCAGCCCAGTATAATGCCAGGTAGAAGTGACTTCCACGGTTATCCAGCTCATTCACCTTACGTGATGGAGATCTACCTTCATTAAGGAATCTCTCTGTCGCATCATCTAATGCTCCAGCAAGAGTAAGAGCCTTCGAATTGTTATATTTCTCACCAAGATGTTCCAGAGAAACCGCAAGCGCAAGAAACTCACCAAGAGAATCCCAACGCAGGTGACCTTCTTTTACAAATTGCTGAACGTGCTTTGGAGCAGATCCACCGGCACCGGTTTCAAAAAGTCCACCACCATTCATCAAAGGAACTATAGAAAGCATCTTCGCACTGGTTCCAAGTTCCAGAATAGGGAAGAGGTCAGTTAGATAATCGCGAAGTACATTTCCAGTTACCGAGATCGTATCCTTACCATCCTTTACTCTCTCAAGTGTGTATTTAGTAGCCTCAGTAGGAGCCATGATTTTGATCTCTAAACCATTAGTATCGTGGTTTGGAAGATATTTATCTACTTTCTTTATCAGTTCAGCATCATGAGCTCTATTTTCATCTAACCAGAAAACTGCTGGCATTCCAGTAGCTTTAGCTCTGGAAATAGCAAGTTTGATCCAATCCTGAACCGGTGCATCTTTAACCTGACACATTCTCCAGATATCACCTTCTTCAACATCATGTTCAAGAATAGTTTCTCCAGCTGCGTTGACAACTTTTACTGAACCATTACCTGGGATCTCGAAAGTTTTGTCGTGAGATCCATACTCTTCGGCTTTTTGAGCCATTAGCCCAACATTAGGAACAGTTCCCATCGTTGTTGGATCAAATGCTCCGTGTTCTTTACAGAAGTCTATAGTAGCCTGGTATAAACCAGCGTAAGAACTGTCAGGGATCACAGCCTTAGTGTCCTGAGTCTTACCTTCTTTATTCCACATCTGGCCACTTGTTCTAATCATCGCTGGCATTGAAGCATCAATGATCACATCACTCGGAACGTGAAGATTGGTGATTCCTTCATCTGAATTTACCATCGCGATATCCGGACCATCCTTAAGATCTTTCGCAATAGCTGAGTTAATTTCATCCTGTTTGTCCTTCGGAAGATTTTCAACGGCCTGAAGAACATCTCCTAAACCACTGGTAACATCTGCACCGGCTTTTTCAAGTTCAGCTCCATATTTATCGAATACATCTTCAAAAAATACTTTTACAGCATGACCAAAAATAATAGGGTCAGATACTTTCATCATAGTAGCCTTCATGTGCAGAGAGAAAAGCACACCGTTCTCCTGCGCATCTTTTACCTGCTTACGAAGAAATTTTAAAAGTGCCTTCTTGCTCATTTTCGTAGCATCGATCACCTCACCATCCAGTACTTTTAATCCTTCTTTCAGAGTTTTAGCTGATCCATCTTCTGAAGTAAATTCGATTTTAAGGGTATCATCCTTGGATAAGGTAACAGAACGTTCGTTCGCTCTAAAGTCACCTTCGTTCATCGTAGCAACGTGAGTTTTAGAATCTGCACTCCATTCTCCCATGCGGTGCGGATTCTTTTTGGCGAAATTCTTAACGGCTTTCGGAGCACGTCTGTCAGAATTTCCTTCTCTAAGTACCGGATTTACAGCACTACCTTTAACCTTATCGTATCTTGATTTTATATCCTTTTCTTCATCAGTGTTAGCATCATCCGGGTAGTCTGGAATAGCGAAACCTTTTGATTGTAATTCAGAGATAGCATTTTTCAATTGCGGAACTGAAGCGCTGATATTTGGAAGCTTGATAATATTTGCCTCCGGTTGTTTTGCCAGTTCACCAAGTTCAGCAAGATCATCTGCTACTTTTTGATCATCCTTGAGATAATCTGGAAATTGAGATAAAATTCTTCCGGCAAGTGAAATATCACGGGTTTCTAGACTTACGCCTGCTGCTTTGGTGAATGCTTCAACGATTGGCAGGAAAGAGTAAGTTGCCAACATTGGAGCTTCATCAGTTTTGGTATAAATAATTTTTTCTTTCTGAGACATTTATTTTGTTTTTGATTGCAATAAGTTCAAAGAAAACCCTGGAACATTCCAGGGCATCGTCATACGCGCAATATACAGATTTTCACTCTTTTTTCCTAAGAGTCAATAGATGATGAGCTGTTAAGAGATCTTAATTTAGAGCATAAAAAAAGCCATTTCATCTTATAACTAAAATGAAATGGCTTCAGAAACTGTAATTGACCCATTTTTAAACTAAGCTAAAACTCAATCGAATCATTACTGCTTCCAGAAAATCATAAATTATAAAAGAAAATATGACCGAATAAGAAATCTTTCAAACTGGTTTTGATGTCCAAAACACTAATGTTATATAGAAAATTTCAAACTCTAGAAGTAAAAAAAACTCTTTACTTCCTTCAAGATCTAAAAATCCTTTTGTCATCTTAAATCTCTTACTTAAAGATAACTAATATAATTCTATTCTGAAAAGACTTTAACTTTTTGATAGTAAATGATTTGAACAAAAAAGCCCCGGAAGAACCAGGGCTTTTAAATATTTGTATGAGAAAGAATTATCTTCTGATAGCTTCTTTGATACGAGCTTTCTTACCAGTAAGTTCTCTAAAGTAGAAAATTCTTGCTCTTCTAACTTTACCTTTCTTATTGATCTCAATTTTTTGAATCGCCGGAAGGTTGATTGGAAAGATTCTTTCCACTCCAACAGTTCCACTCATCTTTCTAATAGTGAAGGTTTGAGATGATCCTGTTCCTCTTAACTGGATAACAACACCTCTAAAGAACTGTGTTCTTGTTTTCTGACCCTCTGTAATTTCGTAATAAACAGTAATTGTATCTCCTGCTGAAAACTCAGGTAGATCTTTTCTTGTTACGAATTCGTCCTGAACAAATTTTACTAACGATTCCATTCTTAATAGTTTAAAGTAAATTCAAAAACAACATACACGTTTCTCGCCAGAGGTTATTTTAGAATGAGTGCAAAATTAATTAAATAATATTATTTTACAAGCCTGTATTTGAAAAAATTAATCTTCCTTCAAAAGATCAGGTCGAAGTGCTTTCGTGCGCTTATAAGCCTGATCCTCACGCCATGCTTCTATCTTTGGAAAATTACCACTTGTAAGGATCTCCGGTACTTTCCAGCCCTTATATTCCGCAGGTCTGGTGTAAACTGGAGGAGCAAGCAAATCATCCTGAAAGGAATCTGTTAAGGCAGAAGTTTCATTCCCCAGAACTCCTGGAATCAATCGAATGATCGAATCACAAAGTACGGCCGCCCCTAATTCACCACCAGACAATACGTAATCTCCAATACTAATCTCTTTGGTAATGAATTGATCGCGTACTCGTTGATCTACTCCTTTATAATGACCACATAAAATAATAAGATTTTCATGTAAGGATAAACTGTTCGCGGTTCTCTGCTCCAGTCTTTCTCCATCTGGAGTCATATAGATCACTTCCTGGTATACTCGCTCAGACTTTAGTTTTGAAATGCATTTGTCTATTGGTTCGATCATCATTACCATTCCTGCACCACCACCAAATTGATAATCATCAATCTGCTTGTAGTTATCACTAACGTAATCTCTTAAATTATGCAAGTGGATCTCTACGAGGCCTTTTTTAATAGCCCGTTCAAGTATAGAAGCCTCGAAAGGACTCTTTAAAATATCTGGAACGACGGTTATGATATCTATACGCATTTCTGTAGAACTGAATCTCTATTAGATGTTCGGGTTATTCGACTTATTTCTTTCGTCCTGAAGCATTCTTCCAAGGCGTTGTTCCTTTTCAAGAGCCTTACTTCTGTAGGTGTCGAATTCTTTTTCAGTTTCATCTAGCTTTTGCTGAGCATCTTTTGTAGCCGCATGTGAGCTTTTATATCTAAAAAATATAATTAGGAGGATCACAACCAGAGCACCTACGATTCCCCACATCATAGCCTTGTAACCACCTTTGGAAAATGGCATTCCTAAAAACATCAAGGCATCCTTTTCTTCGGTTACTCTTTGCAAGTCTTGTTGGGTAGAATCCAGATCTGCTTTTAGCTGCTGAATTTCATCATTTTGTTGATCTACAGTATTCTTCTGAACTACGATCTCTTCTTTTAACTCCGTAATATAACTCCGGGTGGTATTTCTAAGTTCTATAAGCTTATCATAATCCACAACCTTATAACCCTGATAATTGTTGGATTCCTTGATAAGGCTTGTAAACTCGTCCTGTATGGGCGTGTCTGTTTTAAGGCTGTCTGTCTGGGCATTCATCTGAAATACACTAGCAATAACAAAAGCAGCTACAATGTAAATTTTGTTACTCATCTTTTAGGTAATTGAAATTGTTTGGGTTAATACACTTCAACGGGCGAAAAATAGAGTTAGTATATTTCAGATTTTCGGACAGAAATTCGCCTATTCGTGCTTTTAAATTCTTTTGAGTCAGTTTATTATTTGAATTAAACCGCCGCAAAAATAAAAAAACCCTGCCAATGGCAGGGTCTAAATGTTTAAAAATTTTGAGATTCTAGTAATAGGTGAATCTTCTAACTTTTGCAATATATTTTGCGAGTCTAATTACCTGGTGGCTGTATCCGTATTCGTTATCATACCATATATATAGGATCACGTTTTTACCATCTGCAGATACAATTGTAGCATTGCTGTCATAGATCGCCGGGGCAGAAGAGCCTATAATGTCTGAAGAGACCAGTTCATTGTCTACAGAATATTGAATTTGCTCAACAAGTTCACCTTCCAGTGCGTATTTTTTAAGGATCGAATTAACTTCCTCAAGGCTGGTTTCTTTTTCAACTTCAAGATTCAGGATCGCAAGTGAACCATTAGGTACCGGTACTCTAATCGCGTTTGAAGTTAGTTTACCTTCAAAAACAGGCAGTGCTTTGGAAACTGCTTTTCCTGCTCCAGTTTCAGTAATCACCATGTTAAGCCCTGCAGCTCTTCCACGACGATATTTGCTATGCATATTATCGACCAGGTTCTGGTCATTCGTATAAGCATGAATAGTTTCAAGATGTCCATGTACCACACCGAAAGAATCCTGAACTGCTTTTAGAACGGGGGTTATGGCATTGGTGGTACAGGATGCAGCGGAGAAAATATCAACGCTATCTGGATCATGTTCCTTCTGGTTTACACCATGAACGATATTTGGGATTCCTTTTCCAGGGGCAGTTAAAAGAACTTTTGCAGCTCCTTTAGAACTCAAATGTCTTGTAAGCGCTTCCTTATCTCTAAAGGCACCGGTATTATCAATCACAAGAGCATGATTGATACCATATTGAGTATAATCAATATCTTCCGGCTGGTTTGCTGAAATCATATGAACCGTAGTCCCGTTGATGATCAAGGCTGAATTTTCAACGTCTACATTTACAGTTCCGCTGAAGGGTCCGTGAACAGAATCGCTCTTCAGGAGTGAAGCACGTTTTTCAAGAACACTCTGGTCTACATTGCCCCGGGTTACGATCGCTCTAAGTCTAAGCTGATTTCCTTTCCCGGTTCTTGTCATTAATTCACGAGCAACCAGTCTTCCAATTCTTCCGAAGCCATATAATATGACATCTTTCGGGGTAACTACCTCATTTAATTTAGCATCACTCAGTTTGCTGCTCACAAATGCCATCGCATTATTATGAGTTTGACCGTCAAGATGATATTCGTAGGTAAGTTTTCCAATATCCAGCTTCGCTGGTGGAAGATTCAATCCCTGAATTGCCTTGGCGATCTCTACCGAATCAAAAATTGATATAGGTTTACCTACAAATTCTCCTGCGTATTCATGAAGGTCCAGAATATCGCTAACGTTTTTATTTATTAACTGATTTCTGAATAAAACGAGTTCGATCGATTTGTCATACCACAGGTCGCTAACAATATTGATAAACTCGACCGTTGCTTTGCGGCGATCTGCCTGGAATGAAAGTTCTTTTTCGTAAACTTTATTAAAGTCCATTTTTTGTTGTGATGTTATAATTTTCGGCAAAAGTATATATTTCAAACGTTTTCGTAAAGGTTTTTGATATAAAAAAAACCCTTCAATTATGAAGGGCTTTCTGATTGTTTGGAATATCACTTATCTCCAAATCATACGTTGCTTTTCACCTTTTAAATTATGATAAGTAATGACGATAGGATTTGACTTTTTTCTATTTTCCATGATTTGTTCCACATCACCAATAGAATTGACTTTTTTATTATTAATCTCAGAAATGATACCACCTATTAATTCTGAAGATGGAAGATCATCGGTAAGCATTCTACTAATACGAACACCGTTGGGGGCATTGTACTTTTTAAGCTCTTTTTTAGTGGTATTAGCAACTTCAAAGCCTAGAGTAGGAAGAGAGTAAGTTTCAAGTTTGGTAAGCTCAATTTCAACGGTTTTAGATTCTCCGTTTCGTATCAAGTGTACTGTTACTATATCTCCAGGTCGTTTGGAATTGATGTAACCGGTAAGATCTGAAAACTTTGCGATCTCAATTTCATCAATCTTTCTAATAACGTCGAATTCCTGAATTCCGGATTTCTCTGCACCACTACCAGGAGTAACTGCACCAACGATAACACCCTGTGAAATATTGAGATTACGGTCATTTGAAATTTGCTCATTCAATGTTCCTCCTCGAATTCCAAGAATTCCTTTTTGAACATCTCCGTATTCCATGATGTCTTCAACGATCTTTCTCGCGTTATTAGAAGGTACAGCAAAGGCGTATCCAATATAGCTGCCGCTAGGAGAGGTGATCGCTGTATTAATACCGATTAATTCACCGTTAATATTAACCAGTGCACCACCACTGTTTCCTGGGTTAATGGCGGCATCTGTCTGTATGAACGATTGCGGCGAACTGTCGTAAACATTGAGATCTCTCGCTTTTGCACTTACGATACCGGCAGTAACAGTTGATTTTAAATTAAAAGGGTTCCCAACGGCAAGCACCCATTCTCCGATTTTAGCATTATCTGAATCTCCAAACGGAATGTAATCAAGTTCTTCTTCCGGTTCAACTTTGATAAGCGCAATATCAAAAGCAGGATCACTACCAATCACTTCAGCAGTGTAGGTCTTATTGTTATTCAAAGTAACCTCGATTTCGCTCGCTCCTTTAATAACATGGTTATTCGTAACGATATAACCATCTGGAGTTATGATAACTCCAGATCCAGCACCCTGTAAAGCGCGACCACCTTCAGTACCATAGGGGTTATATTCCCAAATGCTTCTTGGCCCTCCTTTAAAGACGGCCACGTTTTTCACGTGTACTACGGCATGTATGGTCTTTTCCGCAGCATCTGTAAAATCAACATTTGTCCCGTAATTAGGAGTATTACTAACAGGTAGGAAACTCTCTGTGGGTTGACTGTTGGTTTGGTAGGATCTGGTATTGTCATCTTCTACCAGCAACTTATAACTTCCCAGGGTCATGGCGCCTCCAAGAGCAGAGACTAAAATTAGATTTACTATTCTTTTCATTTTCGGATGTTATTTAATTATTTAACCTTTAATTTTTCAAACTTAGTATTCAAATTGCGATTTTTAACGACCATTTAACAGGCTATGATATCTGTTCAAAATCGTATATTCGCGCCTCTTGAAAATGAAGAAATGAATCTAGAACTCTATAAGTACCAGGGCACCGGAAACGATTTTGTCATGATCGATAACCGTGAACTGAAAGTATCCAAAAATAATACCAAATTAATCAAACGACTCTGTGACAGAAGATTCGGGGTAGGAGGTGACGGACTCATCCTCCTCGAGAAACCCGATGTTGCTACAGATGATTTTAAGATGGTCTATTTCAATGCAGACGGTAATCCAAGTAGTATGTGTGGGAATGGAGGACGCTGCCTGGTTGCCTTTGCGAACTACCTGGGAATAGTTGAAAAAACAGCAAGGTTTACTGCAATAGACGGACCGCATGAAGCTAGAATTAAGGAAGGTATTGTAAGTTTGAAAATGCAGAACGTTACAGATGTTAATCTTCAGGAGGAATACAGTTTCCTGGATACTGGTTCGCCACATCACGTAATCTTTGTTGAAAATGTGCAATCTGAAAACGTTCAGCAGAAAGGTTCAGAAATTCGATATTCTGAGTTGTACAGAGAGAATAATGGTACAAATGTAAATTTTGTACAACAAATGAATAATGAGGTTCTGAAGGTTCGCACTTATGAACGGGGAGTGGAGGATGAGACCTATTCCTGTGGTACCGGGGTGACGGCAGTGGCAATCGCGGCCTACCAAACTGGTAAGATACAGAATAAGGAAGTTAAGCTTGAAACACCTGGAGGTTCTTTGGAAGTAAGGTTTGAGAAAACAGATTCAGGATTTGAAAATATCTGGCTAACGGGGCCGGCCGTTCAGGTTTTTAAAGGAGAAATTGTATGTTAACATTAAATGGAAAGAAAATATTCCTAAGAGCGCTGGAGCCGGAAGATCTGGATTTTGTTCATGAAATTGAAAATAATGAGAATTTCTGGGAAGTAAGTTCAACGCAAACTCCATATTCGAAATTCTTGATTCGACAGTATATTGAGAACGCACACCGCGATATCTATGATATCAAACAATTAAGACTTGTGATATGCACAAAAAGGGGTAGAGCTGTGGGGCTTATTGATGTTTTCGATCTTGATATTAAGGATCAGCGTGCTGCACTTGGTATACTGATCGCAGATCCTAAAGATCGTAAAAAGGGATATGGAAGAGAAAGTCTTTCGTTGCTATGTAATTTCTGTTTTACGCACCTAGGACTACACCAGGTTTATGCAAATGTGACCGAAGGCAATGAGGACAGTAAGAAAGTCTTCGAAAAGAATGGCTTTAGGAAAGTAGGCTTAAAGAAAGAGTGGAGCTTGCATAACGGAGTATATAAAGATGAATTACTCTATCAATTGATCAACGATGTACATTAAGAAAATTATTCTGGCAATTGCTATTCTGGGTTTAATTGGCGCAGGAATATTTAGTTACTATATATACAATAGCATCTTCACCTCAAATATTAAAATGGAGGATTCAGAGAAAGTAGTGTATATTCCAACGGGCGCTACATTCCAATCGGTTCTTGATACTCTGGATCCTTATATTAAAGACAAAGAGTCCTTTAGACTGGTGGCCGAGAAGAAAGGTTATGCTTCTAAGGTAAGACCTGGAAGATATACTATCGAAAAGGGGATGAATAATAATGACCTGGTGAACAGGTTGAGAGTTGGAAACAACCCTATAAAGGTCATTTTCAATAACCAGGAACGTTTGGAAGATCTGGCGGGTAGGATTTCTCAGCAAATTGAAGCAGATAGCATAGAGTTGCTAAAAGCCTTTAAAAATCCTGATTTTCTAGCTGAAAATGATTTAGATCAGAACACAGCTTTAGGAATGTATATACCAAACCAGTATGAGTTCTACTGGAATACATCTGCGGAAGAATTTCAACAGCGAATGAAAAAAGAATATGATAGGTTCTGGACTACAGAGAAGCTAGAAAAGGCTGAACAAATTGGTTTAACTCCATCTGAAGTGATCACCATTGCCTCAATTGTTCAAAAAGAAACAGCAAAGGTTGATGAGCGCCCAAGAGTAGCAGGTGTTTATATGAACCGATTCAAGAATGGCTGGAAGCTCGATGCAGATCCAACGGTCATTTATGCCATCAAGAGAAAAACTCAGAATTTTGACACGATCATCAAACGAGTTCTTTATAAAGATCTGAAAATAGATTCACCTTATAATACCTATAAATATTCTACACTGCCGCCAGGACCAATCTGGATGCCCGACATCTCATCTATTAATGCGGTACTAAATTACGAGGATCATGATTATTTCTATTTCGTAGCAAATGTTGAAAATTTCGGTTACCATAAATTCGCTAAAAACTTAGCGCAGCATAACCGGAATAAGCAGGAATATGTGCGTTGGATTAACAAGCAGGGGATTAGACGTTAGTAGCTAATTTCTTACGGAATGTTTAACGTATTGAACTACAATAAGTTATCTTAAAGTTAATTCCATTAATACTTTAAATAAGCTTTAACATACTGTTAGTCAGTTTATTAAAAAATGTCGTACATTTGCGCCGCGAATATGAGGAGGGTGAATTTCAAATAATTGAACCACCATTAACTTCTCAAAAACACATGTAATGAGAAAGAAAATTGCAAAATTTTCAATCTTGCCTCTTGCAGCAGGCTCTATTTTTTTTAGTTTTTCAACGAAAAAAGCTGCAAATCTCGATTTGGAAGATTACTCAACTTATGATCTGGAACTTGATTATACTGTTCCTGATGTGCGAGATGAGATCGAACCCGAATTTCAACTTTCAACGACTTCTCCGTTTCTTGGGAAATCCTATGTTGGTTTTAAGGAAGCCCTGGCTTTTAAAGAATCTCGTGGTGATTACAAATCCATAAACGAATTTGGTTACCTTGGAAAATACCAGTTTGGTAAAGGAACTTTAGAATTGGTAGGTGTTTACGACACTATGGGATTTTTGAATTCACCAGCTTTGCAGGAAGCTGCCTTTTATGCTAATGCATCCAGAAATAAGTGGATCTTGCAGCGTGATATCAAACGATTTGTAGGTAAAAATATAAATGGAGTTATTGTGACAGAATCCGGGATTCTTGCAGCAGCTCATTTAGCAGGACCTGGAAGTGTTAAGAAGTATTTGCGTAGCTGGGGTGCACAGGCTTTTAGTGATGCATTTGGTACTACAATAAAGACTTATATGAAGCGTTTTGGTGGTTACGATACATCATTTGTAACTACTACCAAAAATGCCAGAGTAGATTTTGGAAATTTAAACGAAGCTTAAAATTACAGATCCTTTTGGATGATAAATATAGCCGGTCTCTTATGGAGGTCGGCTTTTATATTTTTCCAGTCTGCTGCTGTTGCCGTTTTAATGAATTCAGTACTTAGGGTAAGATCGCAGGCAACGCATATCCTGGTAGCTGGATGTAGCGTTTGAACTAGGTCTTCCAGAAATTTATTATTCCTGTACGGCGTTTCTATAAAGATCTGAGCTTGATTTTTATCTGCTGAAATCCTTTCCAGGTTTTTGAGTTCGTTCTTCCTTTCTTTTTTATCGATAGGAAGATATCCATGAAAAGTAAAGCTTTGACCATTCATTCCGCTAGCCATCATAGCAAGTAGAATAGAACTGGGGCCTACCATTGGAACCACCTGTATGTTGGTGTCATGAGCCAGTCTTACAATTTCGGCACCTGGATCTGCTACTCCGGGACAACCCGCTTCACTCATTAATCCCATGTCTCTTCCGGCTTTAGCAGCATCAAGAAATGTTGTAATTTCTGAAGCTTCTGTAAATTTATTCAATGCTGAAAGATTAAGGGAAGGTTGTGATTTTTCAGGAATAATTTCTTTGATAAATCTTCTAGCGGTCTTTTCATTTTCGACAATAAAATCATCGATATTCGAAATGATTTCAGCGTTGATACCCGGGAAAATTTTATCTGCGTCTGAAGCGCCTAGACCAACGGGTATTAGGTAGAGTTTACCTGAATTTGAAGCATCAGAACTCATAATTCTCCGGATTCAAGTTTTCTTTTTAGTTCATCTGTTGCTTCATCCAACATCATATAAACGTTTTCAAAACCCTGATCACCTCCATGATATGGATCTGGTACATCTACATTTTCTGATGGGAATATTTCTTCGAGAATCAAATGTACTTTCTGGCGTTCCTCGTCAGTTTCTGCCATGGCGATCACATCCTTAAAATTAGAATTATCCATTACGAAAATATGATCGAAGTCCTGGAAATCTTTTTTGCTGAATTGTCTTCCTCTTTGCTGGGAAATATCGAGACCATTTTTGCTAGCAATGGCGATCGATCTTCTGTCTGGTTCAGAATCAACATGCCAGTCACCGGTTCCTGCAGAATCCACAAAAACAGTTTCTGGGTCAACTTTAGATTTAAGAATACCCTCGGCCAGCGGCGATCTGCAGATATTCCCGAGACACACCATCAATACCCTGGTTTTCATAAATATATAATTTTATAAAGTGAGCTTTTTGTTGAGGTCTTCAACAAATTTCTTGAATTGCTTATCTGTAGAGGCAAGATTATCTACGGTCTTACACGCATGTAGAACGGTAGCATGATCCCTGCTTCCAATTTGAGAACCAATACTTGCCAATGAAGCTTTTGTGAACTTCTTCGCAAAGAACATTGCAAGTTGCCTGGCTTGTACAATATGACGTTTTCTCGTTTTGGATTGTAAAGTATCTACATCCATTTGAAAGTAATCACTTACAACCTTCTGAATGTAGTCTATGGAAACTTCACGCTTCGTATTTTTCACGTAGTTATCTACGATCTTTTTCGCAAGTTCCAGAGTGATGTCTTTCTTATTAAAAGAGGAGTGAGCAATTAATGAAATAATAGCACCTTCCAGTTCCCTGATATTAGTTTTGATATTATTAGCCAAAAATTCCACGATATCTTCAGGCATTTCTACGCCATCACGATAAAGTTTATTTTTAATAATGGAAACGCGAGTTTCAAAATCTGGATTTTGAAGTTCAGCAGATAGTCCCCATTTAAATCTAGATAACAGGCGTTGTTCGATATCCTGCATGTCAACCGGAGCCTTGTCACTGGTTAAAATAACCTGTTTCCCGTTTTGATGTAAATGGTTGAAAATATGGAAGAACACGTCCTGTGTTCCTGCTTTCCCAGATAATAGCTGGATATCATCGACCACCAGAACATCTATGATCTGGTAGAAATGAATGAAATCATTACGATTATTCTTCTTGACAGATTCAATGTATTGCTGGGTAAATTTTTCCGCAGAAATATAAAGAACTGTTTTCTCTGGGTATTTATCTTTGATCTCAACACCAATAGCGTGCGCCAAATGCGTTTTCCCCAGTCCTACACCACCAAATATCAATAATGGGTTAAAGGAAGTCCCTCCGGGCTTATTCGCAACAGCGAGTCCAGCGGAGCGGGCAAGTCGGTTTGACTCACCTTCAAGGAAATTATCAAAATTATAATTTGGATTTAGCTGAGACTCGATCTTTACATTCCGAATTCCAGGAATAATGAAAGGATTCTTAAGTTCTGGACTCTTGTTCTTTACAGGGACATCTACTTCCTGAGAAGCCATCTGCGACCTTTGTGTGCTAGGGATCTTCTCTGTAAAAGGTAATTTGTTACCGTACGTATTCTCCATTTTGATCACATAGACCAATTTCGCCTTATCTCCTAGTTCACGTGTAAGAGAAACCTTTAATAACTTCACATAATGTTCTTCCAGCCATTCGTAGAAAAATTTAGAAGGCACCTGGATACTCAGGGCACAATCCGTTAGTTTCACTGCTTGGATAGGTTCAAACCATGTTTTGTAAGCTTGAGGTGTAATGTTATCCTGAATAAAAGACAGACAGTTATTCCAAACCGATTGCGCAGTTTTTGACATTATTAGTTAGACGTTATTTTAGGTTAGTAGAAAGTTCTAAAGTGGCTTTTGAAGCATATAAATCTTCAACTTGAGCAAAGCAAATATGTGAACAAATTATCTAATAAAAAAACCAAATTCGGGTTGAATTTTAAGAAAAATTATTGCATACTTGATTCTGAGCCTGAATATAAAAAACCTTTCCGTGAAAGGCGACAAAAATCACATGAAATCACACGAAACCTTTGTTAAAGTACGATATGCCGAAACCGATCAAATGGGAGTCGTACATCATAGTATTTATCCGCAATACCTTGAAATTGCTAGACTTAACTGGCTAGATACACTTGGCATCTCCTACAAAAGTATGGAAGAGGAAGGGATAATGTTGCCGGTATTCGAATTAAATTTAAAATATCACAAACCGGTTACTTTTGATGAAAATATCAGGATTGAGACCCGCCTTCGCGAAGAGCCAAATGTTAAAATTATATTCGACTATTCTCTTTACAATGAACAGGGAAATCTGGTAACTACCGGCTACACTGTGCTCGTATTTATGGATGCAAAAACCAGGAAGCCGGTTAGGTGTCCAAAATATATGTTAGAGGCGCTTGGTTATTGATCTTCCAATCTTGAAATCTCAACTTTATAGGTTTTGTCGAACTTATTATAAATGCTTTCGACGTCACTTTTTCTAACTGCTATAAAAATTTTGCAGTCCAATTCTAGTTTTTGGTCGATGACGTTCAAATTGTTTTTTTTGATCACTTGCATGACTTTGTTCATTTCAGGGTAATCGAATTTTATTACGAAAACCTCATCAATGGTTCGCTTTAGAATATTTGAAGATTCCAGAGCCATTTGCGCTGCAGTTTTATAGGCATTAATGAGTCCGCCAACACCTAGCTTGACTCCCCCGAAGTATCGAACTACGACAATCAGGATATTGGTGACGTCAAAACTTTGTATCTGTCCATAGATAGGCATTCCTGCCGAGTTTGAAGGCTCTCCATCATCATTCGCACGATAGTGATGGTCTTCTTCGGCCTTACCTGTTTGCCAGGCGTAACACCAGTGTCTTGCCTTGTGGTGGGAAGCACGTAATTCTTCCAGATGTTTAGCCGCTTCTTCTTCAGTTTTAATTGGAAATGCGTATCCGTAGAACTTGGAATTACGATCCTTAAATAAAACTTCCGGGGACGCCTCAGTAATAGTTTGATACGTGTCTTTCATATGGCTGAATTCGCTACTAGAATTATACTAATCATAGCTAGAATAAGGCCTATCCAGTTTTTCCGAATAAGTTTTTCTTTAAAAAGCACGATTCCTACGATCGTTGAAAGTGCGACTATACTCACGTGATTGATAGTAAATATGGTTGAGCTCTCGTATCCTTCACTTCTTAAAGCCAGAACAAGGAAGTAAATAGAGAAGTAATTTGGCACCCCTAAAGCTATGCCGCCTAGTAAATTTTTAAACTGAAGCTTTAATTCGCCCCGAACCGCCTGGAAGACCATCACCAGCACCCCAAGGATTCCAGCTGTTGCGAAGATTGTCGAACTAAAAAGACCTACATCGGTCTTCGAAACATAACTGGTTTCAAGAAATTTTAAACTGGTATCAATAATTCCGCTTCCCAGAAATACCAGCAGTGGAAAAATAAGATTTTGCCATCTTATACTTATTCCATCTTTGGTTTTTATAGAAGTTAGATAGACCGCCACTAGTGCAAGTAATATTCCAGCAATCTTCAGAACTCCGGTGCTTTCATTATAGAGGAATATTCCGCAGAAAACAGGAATAGCAACCGACATTTTTGTGGCTACTGCTACTACAGATAGTCCGCTTTTCTGGGTGGTGATCGCTGCGAGGTTAAAAACGGTTATAAATAGCACTCCTAGCATTAAGGCCCCGGGAAACCATTTTTCAGAAGGAACAGCAGTAAAATCTGAGCCTTCAATAAATCCAAAAAAACCTACAGTACAGGCAATAAAATAATTGATTACGATCGCCTGCAAAGTATTTACTTCGTACTTTTTGTAAAGTCTGAATACAATAAAAATGATCGTGGATGAAAGAACGCTTAGAAGCAGATAGATCAAAATAACTCTTTTTTAGTGGTGAATAGATCGATTACATCCTCGCGGGTTGGTTCAAGGTTCCATACGTGCATTCCCAATGCGGCCGCAGCCTGAGTATTCTCAGCAGTATCATCTATAAAAAGGCATTCCTCTGCAATGAGCTTATGTTGCTCGAGTACAAACTCGAATATCTCGGGATTGGGCTTGCGCATTCCTATTTCGTGTGACAGATAAAATGCATCAAAACAGCTTTTAAACTCCTCGTAAAATGGAATCCTTGACTTTATATTTTCAATATGATTGTCATTCGTGTTGCTCAGTAAAATGAGTTGGAACTTCTTTTTTTCTGCTACTTTCTGAAGAAACTGAAGTCGGTATTTCGGGAAGTCCAGTAAAATTGAATTCCAGGAATCTAGAAAATCTGAATGTTGTAATTGCGGAAATTCAGTTCTATAGATATTTGATATTTCATCTGAAGTAACAAATCCCTGCTCATAATCACGATTCCGGCTATGGATATGTTCTGGCAATTCATCTATCTGTATCTTTCTAAGGTTTTGCTGAGTCGCAGCTTTATCGAGATTGATAAACACATCCCCGAAATCAAATATTAGGGTCTTAATCATTGTCGCTATTTCTGAAGATTTCTAAAACATCTGTTTCGATTTGATGAGTAGAAGCTGGTTTTCCATCTAGTTTCGGAGCTTTAACACCATCACCAAAATAGTTATCACTTGTAAAAACTCGCGCTTCATCCCAAAGATTGGACGTAATAAATTGTTTTAGGATATTTGCTCCACCTTCTACGATAAGCGATTGGATTTCCTGTTCATAACAGATCCTGCAAATTTCCTTCGCGATATTCTCTGAAAATTCGATTTTCTGGTAAACAAGGTTTTCGTGCTTCTTCTCGGTTATTTTTTCGTTTAGAACGATTGTTTTTATTGACAGATCGAAAAGTGCCAGATCTTTGGGCAGTTTTAATTCCCGGTCAATAACCAGTCGAACAGGCGGAGTGCCGGACCAGTTTCTAACATCTAAACGAGGATTATCTGCCTTCGCCGTACCTGTGCCTACCAGGATTCCGCTTTCTTCACTACGCCACTTATGAACCAGTTGTTTGCTATACCTGTTCGAAATCCAGACTGGTCGGTTGGTTTCTTTAGTTTCTGGAGCAAGAAACAGGTCTCGGGTTTGGGCCCATTTTAGAATAATGTAAGGTCTTTGTTTTTTATGAAAAGTAAAAAATCGCTGATTGAGCGCATTGCATTTCTCTTCAAGAATCCCAACCTGAACCTCTTTTCCTGCCTCCAATAATTTTTTAATTCCGCGGCCGGCAACTTTTGCAAAGGGATCCATTGTGCCAATGACGACTTTCGGAATTCCCCTCTCAATTATGAGATCACTACAGGGTGGTGTTTTTCCAAAATGACTACACGGTTCCAGACTCACATAAATAGTGGAATCTTTTAATAGCTCCTGATCCTGAACCGAATTAATGGCATTTACCTCGGCATGAGCTTCGCCCGCTTTCTGGTGCCAACCTTCACCAATGACCCGGTTATTATGAACGATCACGCTGCCTACCAGCGGATTGGGATAGGTGCTTCCCAGGCCGTTTTCGGCCAGTTGTATACAGCGTTTAATGTATTTTTCGTGTATATTCACAGCACAAAAATAGAATTAATTAGGCAGAATGAATACATGGAAAATTCGGGAAATCAAAGCCGAAGATAATCAGCAGGTTAAGCATTTAATCCAAAGTGTGTTAGTAGAAATGGGAGTTCCTAAAGTTGGAACCGCGTATGAGGATAAAGCATTAGAGGATATGACCGCGGAATATGATGGAGACAGGAAAGCATATTTTATAGTCGAAGAGAACAATAAAGTTATAGGTGGAGCTGGCATTGCTGCTTTAAGAGGAACTGAAGAACCCATTTGTGAACTTCAGAAAATGTATTTCCTGCCTGAAGCGCGAGGTAGAGGAATTGGGACGAAAATGATCAATACCTGTATGGATTTTGGCAGGCAGCATTCTTTTGAGAAATGTTATATAGAAACACTTCCCTACATGGAAAACGCGCGTAAACTTTACCACAAAAGCGGATTTGAAACTGTGGAGAAGCCTGTAGGTGATACCGGTCATTATAATTGTACAGTTTATATGCTTAGAGATCTATAAGGCTGGAAAATTGATGCAATTATCAGATTTTAAAAAACTATTTTTCGAGGAGCTTTCAGAACTTTACCCTGAAACTGAAGTGCAATCGTTCTACTTTTTAATGACGCAGCATTACCTGGGGAAAACAAGGCTGGACCTGGCGCTCGAACCTAAATATGAGCTTTTAGAAGAGCAAAAGGAACAATTTCAGAAGGCATTGTTGAGGCTAAAGAAATATGAGCCTATTCAGCATATTCTTGGAGAGACAGAATTCTACGGACTCCGGTTCAAAGTTAGCAAAGATGTACTTATACCCAGACCGGAAACTGAAGAGCTGGTATCATGGATTCTTGAGGACCTTTCTTCTGAAGAGAAATGCATCAGGATCCTGGATATTGGATCGGGTAGTGGTTGTATCCCTGTAAGCTTGGCGAAAAATTTAAATACTGCGGAAGTACATTCCTGGGACGTTTCAGAAGAAGCTTTAAAAATTGCTGTTCTCAATGCTAAGATCAATAATGTACGCGTACATTTTCAGCTGAAGGATATTCTACAAACTGAAGATCTGGAACAGGAATATGATCTCATCGTTTCCAATCCGCCTTATGTGCGTAATTTGGAGAAGAAGGAGATGCATTCCAATGTGCTTGATCACGAACCTGCACTTGCGTTGTATGTGGAGGATGAAGATGCACTCTTATTTTACAGGAAAATTAGCGAATTGGCGGCCAAAAATCTTAAAATTGGAGGTAGTTTATATTTTGAGATCAACCAGTATCTGGGTAAAGAAACTTTAAGTCTGGTGCAAGAATTCGGTTTTGAAGCAGAGTTAAAAAAGGATATTTTTGGGAATGACCGAATGCTAAAAGCAATTAGAACTAATGGAGGAGAATTATAATATTATTGAAAATGTAGCGGTCTTTTGTGCGAGTAGCGATGGAGTAGATCCTGAAATATTTAAAATGGCCCGCATAGTAGGCGAAGTGCTCGCCAAAAGAGATATTCGGCTTATTTATGGTGGTAGTAAATTGGGGTTAATGGGTCAGGTTGCCGCAGGAGTTATGGAAAATGGCGGATTTGTAACAGGGGTTATTCCGGAGTTTCTAAAGACCAAAGAGGTAGTTCATACAGAACTTGACAGGTTAATTACTACTAAAGATATGCACGAGCGTAAATTGACCATGAACGAACTTAGCGACGCTTTTATCACGTTGCCCGGTGGTTATGGAACACTGGAAGAGTTATTCGAGATCGTTACCTGGTCTCAGCTTGGTTTGCATCGTAAACCTATTGGCTTGCTGAATATTAACGGCTTCTACGACGACCTTCTTAGTATGCTGAAAAATATGACAGCCAAGGGCCTACTCAAAGAGGAGAACCTGGAGATCTTGCTGGTAGCTGATTCTATTGAAGAATTACTGAAGCTGATGCATAATTATAAAGCAAGACCGGTTCCAAAATGGATGAATAAAAACCAAACCTGATATGAAGATCCATAATCTTTGCCTGTACACTTCAAATGTTGCACGCCAATACTCATTTTACAAAGATGATCTTGGAATGGAGATTCTCAATTATGAAGAAGATAGTTTTGAAGTACAATGCGGATTTTCAATTCTAAGATTCGAATTCAGGGAAAATAGTGTGCCAACGCATTTCGCATTTCACATACCAGACGAGCAGGAACAGGAGGCGCTTAACTGGTTGAAAACAGTAGTTCCGGTTCTAAAGTATAATGATGAGCAGATCATCGATTTCAGTAACTGGAATGCGAAGTCGGTTTATTTTTATGATAAAGATCGAAACATCGTGGAGTTTATTTCCCGTAGAAATTTCAGCAAACCTGAGCTCGGCGTTTTTACTGCTGAAAGTATCGTAGGAATTGCAGAAATAGGCCTGGCAACAACTAATATTAAAGAAGTATTTGAACAATTGAACGTAAAGAGTGATTTGCATAAATATGATGGAGATTACGAGCATTTTTGCGCAATTGGAGAAGATTCAGGCTTATTTATTGTCGTAAACAAGCATAACAAGGAATGGTTTCCCACAAATGATAGTGTAGATCCTTCAGATTTTCAACTGGATTTCGAGCATAAAAACAAGAACTTTCAGCTGAAGTTGGAGAATGATATAGTAAGTATTTCCGAATAAGAAAAAGAAAATATGGACGCGGAAAAAAGGATAAAGGCTTTAAGAGAAGAATTACAACAGCATAATTACAATTACTATGTGTTGGACAAGCCTCAAATAAGTGACTATGATTTTGATATGAAGCTGAAGGAATTGCAGCAGCTGGAAGATCAAAACCCAGATTTGTTCGATGAAAATTCACCTACTCAGCGGGTGGGTGGTGCGATCACTAAAAACTTTGAAACCATCGTGCATGATCAACGTATGTATTCGCTTTCAAATTCCTATTCTAAAGAAGAGCTGGAAGATTGGGAGAAACGGATTCGTAAAAGCGTGGATGGCGATATTTCTTATGTATGCGAGTTAAAATATGACGGTGCCTCTATAAGTCTTACTTATGAAAATGGTAAATTATCCCGTGCGGTAACACGTGGTGATGGATTTCAGGGTGATGAGGTTACCAGTAATGTTCGAACGATTCGCTCCGTTCCATTAAAACTGAAGGGCGATTTCCCGAAACGATTTGATATTCGAGGAGAGATCGTTTTGCCTTATGAAGGTTTTGCAAAAATGAATGCAGAGAGAGTGGAAGCCGGGGAAGAACCCTACGCAAATCCTAGAAATACAGCTTCCGGAAGTTTAAAGCTTCAGGATAGTGCCGAGGTGGCTCGTCGCCCGCTCGAATGTTTGCTTTACAGTATCGTTGGAAATAACCTGAAAATCAAAACACAATACGAAGGTCTTGAAATGGCCAGGAAATGGGGTTTTAAAGCTCCTGCAGAATCGGAATTGAAATCTTCTATTGAGGAAGTATTCGATTATATAAATTACTGGGATAAGCATCGCCACGATTTGCCATATGAAACAGATGGTGTTGTGATTAAAGTAAATGATCTCCATCAACAGGATGAGCTTGGCCATACTGCTAAATCCCCGCGATGGGCAATTGCTTACAAATTCAAGGCAGAACAGGAGTCTACCACGCTGGATAGAATAACTTACCAGGTTGGAAGAACCGGCGCGATCACACCTGTGGCAAACCTGCAGCCTGTGCAACTCGCCGGGACGGTAGTACGTCGTGCTTCCTTGCATAACGCAGATCAAATTGAAAAGCTGGACATCAGGGAAGGAGATACCGTTTATGTTGAAAAAGGCGGAGAAATTATTCCGAAGATCGTAGGTGTTGATTTTACTCAGCGCGATCCGGATTCCAGTCCTACAGAATATGCTTCTCGCTGCCCGGAGTGTGATACAGAACTTATCAGGAATGAAGGAGAAGCACAACATTATTGTCCAAATACCAATGGATGTCCTCCGCAAATCATAGGTAGAATTCAGCATTATATATCACGAAAGGCGATGGATATTGAGGGTCTTGGAGGAGAAACCGTTGCTTTGCTGGTCACCGCAGGCCTTATTAATAATTACGCAGATCTTTATACGCTCACTAAAGAGGACGTTCTTCCCCTGGAAAGAATGGCGGAAAAGTCGGCAGAGAATCTTATTACCGGTATAGAAAGATCCAGAGAAATCCCATTTGAAAGAGTCTTATTTGGATTAGGAATTAGATATGTAGGTGAAACGGTAGCTAAGAAACTGGCTAAACACTTCAAATCGGTCGAAGCATTGATGGCGGCCAGCAAAGAAGAGCTGGAGAATATTGATGAAATTGGAGAGCGTATTGCCTGGAGCGTTGGTGATTTCTTCAGTAATGCTGAAAACAGGAAGAATGTGGAGCGTCTGCGGGAATATGGGATACAAATGGAAATTTCCGCAGAGAAACTGGCGAATCAAACCAGTATTTTGGAAGGGAACACATTCGTCATTTCCGGAGTTTTTAACAAGGTTTCCAGAAATGATCTAAAAAAGCTCATTGGAGATAATGGCGGAAAAGTTTCCAGTTCGATCTCTTCTAAAACTAACTATTTGGTGGCCGGTGAAAATATGGGGCCGAGTAAGCTTGCCAAGGCAGAAAAGCTGGGTACTCAGATGTTGAGTGAAGATGAATTCCTGGCTATGCTGGATAAATAGATTGCTGTGAAGAAGTTATTCTTTTTTCTAATTTTTCTGCAAACTGGTTTCTTTTCCAGGGCACAGACTATCCCCGAAGATTTTGTGTACCTGAAAGACGTGCTGCCATTTGCGATCGAGGAAGTACGTTATGCAGGTGAGCATAATTTTACAGGCAGACCGGTTCCCGGATATGAGTCGGCGCGGATCATTCTGACTAAAAAAGCTGCGGAAGCCTTAAAAAAAGTACAGCAAGAACTTATTCAGAAGGATTTGATGGTAAAGGTCTTCGATGCTTACCGACCTCAGACTGCTGTTAATGAATTCGTAGCCTGGGCTCGAAAACCCGAAGATACCCTGGCGAAAAACGAATTTTATCCCGATGTTCAAAAAAGCAGGTTGTTTGAACTCGGTTATATCGCTTCAAAATCTGGACATTCCAGGGGTAGTACTGTAGATCTTACTTTGGTGAACGTAAACACCTGTAAAGAATTGGATATGGGTGGAGCCTATGATTTTTTCGGAGAAATATCTCATCATCGTTCAACTTCGGTCACTTCAGAACAAAAGGAAAACAGGGAGCTTTTAAGAACAGTTATGCTTAAAAATGGCTTCCGAAGTTACTCTGAAGAATGGTGGCATTATACCTTGAATGCCGAACCCTTTCCTTATCAATATTTCGACTTCCCGATAAAATAATTATATGGCAAGCTTTACACCGTCTGCGGAAGATTTTTTTCCATTTTGAAAGAAGAAATCAACTCTGCCCAGATAGACGCCATAGCAACCAACCTGGTTTACCAGTACCGGATTTCCTGCCTTATTAGTTTCTACAGTTGGTTTATCAAGAAACGTATGCGTATGTCCTCCAATGATCAGGTCAATACCTTCTGTAGCTTTTGCCAGTTTAATATCTCCGATCTTTTGAGATGAATATTTATAGCCAAGATGTGACAAACATATAACCAGGTCACAATTTTCTTCATTTTTAAGGATCCGGCTCATATCGGTCGCAATCTCAATTGGATCTAAATATTCAGTTTCCTTGTACAGTTTGTTGCTCACCAATCCCTCTAATTCGATCCCGATTCCAAAAACGCCGATCTTTATACCATCTTTCACGAACGTGCGGAACTTATCAGTTTTTCCATCCATGACGGTATTGCTGAAGTCGTAATTTGATATTACAAAGGGAAACTCTGCATGTGGTAGCTGGGCATATAGTCCATCGATACCATTATCAAAATCATGGTTTCCAAGAGTTGCAGCATCATACTTTAGCATACTCATTAATTTGAATTCCAGTTCGCCACCATAAAAATTGAAATAGGGCGTGCCCTGGAAAATATCTCCGGCATCCAGTAACAGGGTATTGGGATTTTCTCTACGTATTTTCTCCACCAGGGTAGCTCTTCTGGCTACGCCTCCAAGATTTGCATTTCTACCGGCATCTGGACCAAATGCCTCGATATGGCTATGTACATCGTTGGTGTGCAGGATCGTGATTTGTTGTCTTTCAGGTTTAAATGACAATGCTGAAAGTCCGCCCAGACTCACTAAAGCTGTAGCGGCTGCCGTACTCTGAATAAAATCTCTTCTCTTCATGTTACTGTCTTATATATCTGTCATCGATCACAGTTCTAATCGTATCGGTTTTACTAAAGTAGTCTATCATCACATTTCGAATCTTGTAATCACTGGAATGAATACTTACAGGATTGGCGAAAAATTTCATGTTATCACCACCACCCACAAGGTAATCTGAAGTCGCAACAAAGTAGGTGCTATCCTTCGAGATCTGCTGTTCATTGATCGTCGCATTTTTGATCATATAACTGCCATCAGCAACGATCTTGATTCCGCTTACAGGATGTGCAGTTTTGGCTTTGCTGAGGTAATCCATCATTTCCAGCATCTTTTCACCTTTCAGCTCAGCAATGACTACTTCATTTTCGAACGGCATTATCTGGTAAGCAGTCCTGGTGCTAACATTACCCACAAGGATTTCTGCACGTATCCCACCATGATTTAGTAAGACCATATCGATACTGTTTCCGGTGTTTTTTCTGAACAACGGATTCACCTGTTCCATCAGTGCATCTGCCATCAGGTTGCCAATGGCAGTATTCAGGTCTCCGTCGCTTTTGGAGAGAAATGAAGGATTGTAGCTAAGCGGCGAATCAAGAGTTTCGTTAAGGTGTTGCTTGTATGGAGCGATAAATTCAGCAATCTCTGAATCTTCTTCAATACTATTGTCGACAGCGATTCTTTTTCCATCTATCTGCTCTAAATGTTTAAACTCAGTTTTACAGGAGCTGAGCATAAGAACTGAAGCAAATATAATCGTGGTAAGGTGTTTCATTTAATTTTGAATTACTTTTCAAATATAATAAGAATAGCCGGTCAGTCCTGTATTCAGCTTATTGATAAGTTGAAACTTTATAAAGTTCTGGCTTCTGGCAATCCTATTCGGTTTCCAACATCCTGGTTACAAAATTGATTTTTAAAGTTAAGTCTTCTTTTAAAGTATGCGAACCTATCAATTACGATTCTCTGCTTTCTTTTTGTCTGGGAATTAAAATAGCTTATGTAGCTGACTTGGCTTGGTCTAAAATTTTACAAATTATAGAAAGCTGTTTAATCTGTAGAATCTTCTCTTCGGAAGCCACCTCAAGGCATAGTTTGCTTATAGAAATTATTTACATTTGCCCTCCGAAATCATTTAATGATCACAAATAAAATTAAATCGGTTCAGCTAAAAAAAGCTATTGAGAAACTGAAGCAGAAGAGACAATTCGGCGCTAATATTTCAAACCGGGTATTACTGGTTGTTTCTGAAGATAATTTTGAAAATTATGGGAGTCTTCAGAATCTCTGGAAAAGTTTAGGTCTGCACGAAAATGCTTATGATGTTGTGATCTGCGGAAATGTTCGTGATATTGATGATAAAGATCTGTTGCAGATTAGTTTAAAAGACTTAAGTCTTGATGGCGAGTTCAAAAACAAGGATCTCTCAGCGCTGCTGGAAAATGAATTTGGATCAGCAATCGTTATAAGCGGAGAAGAAACTTTGCTTTCAAATTATGTGGCTTTAAGATCTGGGGCAGCATTTTTGATGGGTAAATCTCCGGATCCATTTTCGATCCTGGATTTAGAAATTTTTGAAAATGATCCTTCTCTTCTGGAAGCAGAATTGATCAGATATTATAAAATATTAAAACATAAAAAGTAATGGAAGCTTTTATTGGTACCGGAGTAGCGCTGGTTACTCCATTTAATGATGATCTTAGTGTAGACACGAATGCCCTTTCAGCATTAGTGAAAGATCAGATAGAAAATGGGATCGAATACCTGGTGGTTCTAGGGACCACTGCAGAAAGTGCAACCCTTAGTAAAAAAGAGAAGGAGCTTGTAAAAACTGTGGTCAAAGAGGCAAACCAGGGGAAACTACCTTTAGTGCTTGGAATGGGAGGTAATGATACGGCTGGGCTGGTTGAAGAACTTATATCAGAAGATCTGGAAGGTTTTGATGCCATACTTTCAGTTTCTCCATTTTACAACAAACCAACACAGGAAGGGATTTACCGTCACTTTAAGGCAGTAGCTGAAGCTTCATCACTACCGGTGATTCTATATAATGTACCGGGTAGAACTGCGAGTAACATCCTGCCGGAAACCATCAACAGGATCGCCAGAGATTTTAAAAATGTGATCGGGGTAAAAGAAGCAGCCGGAGATATAGTGCAGGCTATGAAATTAATCTCGCTTGTTCCCGAAGATTTTCTGGTGATTTCAGGAGATGATATGATTACTTTGCCAATGACACTGGCAGGCGGGAAAGGTGTGATTTCGGTTATTGGTCAGGGCTTGCCTAAAGAATTTTCAGAAATGGTACGTCTGGGATTAAAAGGGGAAGTTAGAGAAGCTTATAAGTTACATTATCGCATTGCACCTTCTATAGACATGATCTTTGCTGAAGGGAATCCAGCTGGAATTAAAGCTATGCTACACAAAAGATCTCTAATTAAGAATAATCTGCGACTACCTTTAGTCGAAGCGACCGATGGTCTTTATGCTAGAATTTCAGCCTTCGTTGAAAGTTTCTAGTTCTTATTGCAGTAAAAATAAAATTTAAAAGACTTTCCTGATACAATAAATGCCCGTAAACAGGGTTATTTGAGTAGATTAGGAAAGTTTTTTTTATACTAACAAAAAATGTATTTTTGCCAGATGTTTTTACGTATCATGAAAAAAGGAATTCTAGCTCTAGGCCTGTTGATGGTCACTATATCCTGTAGTGAATATCAGTCATTGCTTAAAAATGAGGAAACTGTGCCTAAATATACGGCTGCAGAGGAATTATATACCGAAGGTAAAGAAGAAGATGATAATGGAAAGCTACGTAAGGCTTTACGATTATTGGAACAGATCGAGCCTGAGTATCGAGGAAAACCTCAGGGGGAACGCCTTGTTTATATTCTTGGAGATACGTATTACCAGTTAGGTGATTATTATAATGCGCCTTTCAATTTTGAACGTTTTGTTCAGTTGTATCCAAATAGCCAGAAGGTAGAAGAAGCCGAATATAAAACGGCGGTTAGCTATTACAATCGTTCTCCGCGCTTTAATCTGGATCAAACCGATACCAGAAAAGCGATCGAAGAACTTCAGGTTTATCTAAATAAGTATCCGGAAGGCGAATTTGTAGATTCAGCAAATGATTATGCGACAGAGTTGCGAGTGAAGCTGGAGAAGAAGGCTTACGAGATAGCAAAGCAGTATCACAAGACCAGATATTATAAGGCGGCAATCGCTTCTTTCAATAACTTCATTGCAGAATATCCGGGATCGCCGTTTAGAGAAGCTGCTTATTACTATCGATACGATTCAGCATACCAGCTAGCGATCAATAGCTTTGAAGTTTTAATGCAAGAAAGACTTGAAAATGCCAGGGAATTTTATAATTCCTATAATAAATATTATCCAGAAGGAGAGTTTACTCAGGACTCTGAGGCTTCCATGATGGAAATTGATAAAAGGTTAGAGAATTTTTAATAAAGGAATGATGGATTTTAAAAAAATTGATGCCCCGGTTAACACAACTACTATCAACAAGAATGAAGTAGATGCACCTACCGGAAACATTTACGAGGCGATATCTATCGTAGCGAAGAGAGCTGGACAGATTAATGGTGAAATCAAAAAAGAGCTTTTAGAGAAGCTTGATGAATTCGCTACTTATAACGATTCTCTTGACGAGATTTTTGAAAACAAAGAGCAGATCGAGGTTTCAAAATTCTACGAAAAACTTCCAAAACCGCAATCACTTGCGATCCAGGAGTGGCTTGATGATAAGATCTACTGGAGAAACACTATGGAAACCGAAGAATAGAATCGGTTAACTGATATGTCTGTACTTCAAGGCAAAAAAGTTTTACTCGGCATTACCGGAGGTATTGCTGCCTACAAAACTGCTTCACTGGTACGACTATTTGTGAAGTCTGGTGCAGAGGTGAGGGTTGTAATGACCCAGGCTGCAAAAGAATTTATCACTCCTCTTACACTTTCAACTCTTTCAAGGAATGAAGTTTATTCTTCATTTACTAGTGAAGAGGATGAGAATGAACAATGGAACAATCACGTGGAACTCGGCCTTTGGGCCGATTTCATGCTTTTAGCCCCAGCCACAGCGAGCACTCTATCTAAAATGGCTTCGGGAAATAGCGATAACATTTTGCTTGCTACTTATCTTTCAGCTAAATGTGAAGTTTTCTTTGCTCCGGCAATGGATCTTGACATGTATAAACACCCATCTACAACCAAAAGTTTCGAAACGCTCCAAGGATATGGCAATATCATGATTCCTTCGGGAACCGGTGAGTTAGCGAGCGGACTTTCAGGAAAAGGTAGAATGGCAGAGCCTGAAGAGATCATTAGCTTTATCGAAGATCACCTTTCTAAAGATCTTCCACTTCGGAACAAAAAAATTGTAATTACCGCCGGGCCAACTTATGAAGCCATAGACCCGGTACGATTTATTGGAAATCACTCCAGTGGTAAGATGGGCTTCGCAATTGCATTAAAGGCGGCAGAAGCTGGTGCTGAAGTTGTATTAATTACAGGTCCTACCCATCTTGATATCTCGCATGTAAATATTGAACTCAAAAGAGTGGTAAGTACCCGGGATATGTACGAAGCTGCTCATGCGGAGTTTGAGAACACCGATGTTTTTATTGCTGCGGCAGCTGTAGCCGATTACAGGCCTAAGACGGTTGCAGATCAAAAGATCAAAAAAAACGATCCATCCTTAAACCTGGAATTAACCAAAACTGAAGATATTCTTGCTTCTCTGGGAGCTATTAAGAAAGATCAGAAGTTGGTAGGTTTCGCTTTGGAAACCAATAATGAGGAAGAGAATGCAAGAAAAAAGCTGGAAAAGAAAAATCTAGATTTTATTGTCTTAAATTCCCTTCAGGATACCGGTGCAGGTTTCAAAGGAGATACTAATAAGATCAGGATCATTTATCCAGATAGAATCTTGGAATTTGACCTTAAAAGTAAAACCGAAGTTGCCCAGGATATCATTACAGAAGTAATTAAAATGTTTCATGCGTAGAATTGCCTTTCTAGTACTGTTCACTATGTTTTCCTATTCAGGAATTGCACAGCAATTAAGTTGCGAGGTAGTGGTTAATGCAGAACAAACAGGGCAGGCAAATCTTTCTGTTTTTAAAACGCTGGAAAGATCGCTGAATGAGTTTATCAACCAGACCACCTGGACAGACAGGCGTTTGCAGGATCATGAACGTATTAACTGTAGTATGTTCATTACCATTAACAGTTTTGAAGGCGAGAGCTTTAATGGAACAATCCAGGTCCAATCTTCAAGACCGGTTTATGGAACCAGTATGATCACTCCGGTTTTTAATTTTAACGACGAACAATTTAGTTTTAGTTACCGGGAGTATCAACCTTTAAATTATAGTCAGAATACTTATACCAATAATCTAGTTTCTGTTATTTCCTTTTACGTATATACTATTCTTGGACTTGATGCAGATACCTTTGCTCCGGAAGGCGGCACGGCTTTCTTTGAGGAAGCCAACAGAATCGTTACAACCGCCCAGCAGGGAAACTCGCAGGGTTGGAGAGGTTCAGACGGTCAACGTTCGCGTTTCCGGCTGAATGCAGATCTACTGGCGAACACTTATGCTGAATATCGTGAAGCACTTTACGACTATCACAGGTTGGGTCTCGATGTCATGCATACTGATGTAGTGGCTGGGAAAACTGCAATTGCCGAATCTTTGAATAAGCTGGAAGTGATGAACAATCGCAGAAATAACTCCCTACTGCTTCGAGCTTTCTTTGACTCCAAGGCAGATGAAATTGCGTCTGTCTATACCGGAGGGCCTGCTTATCCTGCTAAGAATGAACTTATCCAGACACTGAATAATATCGCAGCCAGGTATGCCCGTAGCTGGCGAAATATTCAGTAGGAATTTTGGTTGACTACGAGTATTTTCTCTCGTATATTTAGCACAAATTTTAACTGAATTGCTTACATCTCTTTCCATAAAGAATTACGCGCTTATTGAAGATATTACGATGGATCTTCAATCTGGTTTTACGATTATTACCGGGGAAACCGGTGCCGGGAAATCTATCATGCTTGGTGCACTTGGTTTGTTGCTGGGAGATCGCGCAGACTTCAGTAGTATTAGAAATACTGAAAAGAAATGCGTTATCGAAGGTCATTTTAGCATTAAAGATTATGCTTTACAGCAATTCTTTGAAAAAGAAGATCTGGATTATGAGCAGACCAGTATCATTCGGCGTGAAATTTTACCCTCCGGGAAATCCCGTGCATTTATCAATGATACACCGGTGAAGATCACTTCTTTGCAAAAGCTGGGAACTTCCCTTATCGATATTCATAGTCAGCATGAGACCCTTAGTCTGGGAAATTCAGATTATCAATTCAATGTTATTGATACTATCGCAAAAAATGAAGGAAGTATACTTCAGTATAAAGCAGAATTGAGGGAGTACCGAAAATTTCAGAAGAGATTTGAAGAGTTAAAAGAAGAACAGGCGCAGGCATCAAAGGAATATGATTACAATCTTTTTCTTCTGAATGAACTGCAAGAAGCAAGGTTGAAATCAGGAATGCTGGAAGATCTCGAAGAACGCTATGAATCTTTGAACAATGTAGAGGAGCTTACTGAAAATCTAAGTGCGGCATTAAGCTCAATACAACAAGAAGAAATAGGAAGCCTGGAGACATTGAAGTCGGCTCGGTCCCATATTTCGAGAATAGCTAAATTCTCCGGAATTTATGATAATTTTCATGAAAGATTACAGAGTGCGATCATTGAACTCGACGATTTGGAAGCTGAAATGACAGATGCACTGGAAGCTGTGGAAGCAAATCCGGAAGAGCTGGAAAAAGTGAATCAGCAGCTGCAGGTGATCTATAATTTACAAAAAAAGCATAACGCTGAAAGTGTAGAAGAACTATTACAAATTGCGGAAGATCTTCAGGAGAAGGTTTCGGTAACAGAAAATGCGGAAGCTGCTTTGGAAGAAGCTGAGAAAGCGATCAAAAAACAATTTATCGTAATATCTGCTACTGCCGAGAAACTACATAAGAATCGTTTAAAAATCATCCCGGCCTTTATAGAACAGACGGAAATCATACTGAAAGATCTGGGAATGCCGAATGCGAGACTTTATATTGAGCTTAGTAGCACAAAAGAGTTTTTAAGTAACGGGAGCGATAAGCTCGAATGGTTCCTGGCGGCTAATAAAGGCGGAAGTTTTAAAGAGATCAAGAAAGCAGCGTCGGGTGGAGAACTTTCCAGAATTATGCTCGCAGTAAAAAGCATACTTGCAGCACAAAGTAAACTGCCAACGATCATTTTTGATGAAATTGATACTGGTGTTTCTGGAGATATTGCGCATAAAATGGGTGAGATTCTTGCCAGAATGGGCGCTAATATGCAGGTGATCGCGATCACTCATTTACCACAGATAGCCGGGAAGGGAAGTTCACATTTTAAGATATTTAAGGAGGACAGCGAGGTTGCAACTCAAACCAAGATCATAAAGCTGGAACAGGATCAAAGAATCGATGAACTGGCGATGATGCTTGGAGGTACTAGTGGAAGTGATTCTGCACGTGCCCATGCAAAAGCCCTGCTGAATTAATACCATATCATCTGAAGCCTAAAAGGCGGAGGATTTATTTCAACTTTGCTATATTTACAGGCTTAACAACCACAAAAAATAAATCACATGTCATATAACCTGCTAAAAGGTAAAAGAGGTATCATATTTGGTGCACTGGACGAAAATTCAATTGCCTGGAAAACAGCGGAAAGAGTTCACGAAGAAGGTGGAACTTTCGTGCTAACGAATGCTCCAATCGCAATGAGAATGGGAAGTATCAATCAACTGGCTGAAAAAACAGGTTCTGAGATCATTCCTGCAGATGCTACCAAAGTAGAAGATCTGGAAAATCTTGTAGAGAAGTCCATGGAGATCCTTGGAGGGAAGATCGATTTCGTTCTTCATTCTATCGGGATGTCTGTGAATGTTCGTAAAGGAAAACATTATACAGATATGAACTATGAATTCACGACCAAAGGTTGGGATGTTTCAGCTGTTTCTTTCCACAAAACTATGCAGGTATTGTATAAGAAAGATGCAATGAACGAGTGGGGAAGCATTGTAGCGCTAAGTTATATGGCGGCACAACGTGTATTCCCGGACTATAATGACATGGCTGATAACAAAGCATATCTGGAGTCTATTGCGCGTAGTTTTGGTTACTTCTTCGGAAAGGATAAAAAAGTAAGAGTGAATACTATTTCTCAATCTCCAACGCCAACTACCGCAGGAACTGGAGTTAAAGGCTTCGATGGTTTTATTGCATTTGCAGAAAAAATGTCTCCGCTTGGAAATGCTACCGCTTTAGAATGTGCAGATTACACCCTGACTTTATTCTCAGATCTTACCAGGAAGGTAACTCTTCAAAATCTATTCCATGATGGTGGATTCTCGAATACGGGGGTTAGCCAGGAAGTAATGGAGACTTTTGTTAAGGATTCAGAATAGTCATATTCCATATATAAACTGCCGGAACCTGAACAATATGTTCGGCTTCCGGCAGTTCTATTTTAAATAATCAACATGCAACCAGAATATTCATTTGTGATCCCTGTGTATAACAGACCTGACGAGATCAGGGAGTTATTGCAGAGCATGCTAAAGATGCGTGCCCCGGTTCCATTTGAAGTAGTGATTGTTGAAGATGGCTCTACAAATTCTTCAGAAGATGTTGTTGCTGAATTTCAGGATCAATTATTTATTAGTTATTATTATAAGAAAAATTCCGGCCCGGGTGATAGCAGGAACTACGGGATGAGAAAAGCCCAGGCTTCCTATTTCTTAATTCTGGATTCAGACGTGCTGATGCCTGAAGATTACCTCGAGGAGGTTCATGGATTTTTAACTGGCAATTTTCACGATTGTTTTGGAGGGCCAGATGCAGCCCATGAATCTTTTTCGAACACCCAGAAGGCGATAGATTACAGTATGACATCCTTGTTTACCACTGGTGGTATACGTGGAGGTAAGAAAGCAGTGGATGAATTCCAGCCCCGCAGTTTTAATATGGGCTTGAGTAAAAAAGCATTTGAACTCAGTGGTGGATTTGGCAGGATCCATCCCGGGGAAGACCCGGATTTGAGTTTAAGGTTAAAGAAATCGGGAATTAAAAGTTGTTTGATTCCAAAGGCCCGGGTGTTCCATAAGCGACGAATAGACTGGAAAAAGTTCTTTGTACAGGTTAAGAAGTTCGGGATGGTTCGGCCAATTTTGAATAAATGGCATCCTGGATCTGCAAAGATCACTTATTGGTTTCCTTCGTTATTCATAATGGGGCTTATACTTTCCATCCTCCTTTTATTTGCAGGCTTAAGTTTTTTTATAGGCTGTTATCTTATTTATTTCCTAATTATAGCTGTAGATGCAGCGATACGAAATAAAAGTCTATATATTGGATTGCTGGCTGTAAAAGCGGTGATCATCCAGTTTTCAGGATATGGTTATGGTTTTATAGTGTCCAATTATCGTATAAATATTCAGAAGCAAAAACCGGAAGTGGCATTTCCTCAATTATTTTTCATAAAGCATGGCAGCCAGGAATAGAAGAAGATTTAAGAAATCAAGCATAAAAACATTCGGTTTTTTCCTGATCTTTTCTGCGATCGTGTGGGTACTGGTCCAGTTTTCTAAAACGTATACTCAGGTGATCGAAGTACCTGTGAATTATCTTAATGTTCCCCTGGATAAAAGTATTTCTGAAGAGCGACCTGACCATGTGGATCTTCAGCTTCAGGATAATGGCTTCAGTATCTACTATTATAAGATCTTCAATCCGAAGCTTGATATAGATCTTTCCGAAGCTATTGAAAGTGATAAGAACCTGATCTATTCTATTGAGAATCATATAACGGCAATTGAACAACAACTAAAGGTAACCCTGGAAGATTCAAGGATAATCCAGGACGAGATCGTGATTCCGTTTCAATTTAAAAAAGAAAAAATGCTAAAGATCATCTCAAATGTTGAGGTGAGTTATGCAGTAGGTTATTCGGCAGACGAGCCTCTTCAACTAGTTCCCGATTCAGTAAAAGTTAGTGGACCCGAGGAAGTGATAGCCAAATTGAGTTCCATACCAACATTAAGTAAAAAACTGGAAAATGTAAATTCAGATGTTGACGGGAGTGTTAAACTGGACACTACGGGCTATGGTGAATTAAGTTTCTACGAAAATAGCGTACGGTATACCCAGGAAGTTGAAAAATTTACTGAAGGAAAAGCTGAAATCCCGGTAGAGGTCATTAACGTTCCAGATAATCTCAACCTGGCTTATTTCCCGAAGTCGGTTGTGGTGTATTACCAGGTAAACCTTGAAGATTTTGAAAATGTTGGGGCTTCCGACTTTTCCGTAGTATGCGATTATAAGAGTGTGAAGGAAGGTGACGATTATATGATCGCACAGATCAAAAGCAAACCGAAATTCGTTAATAATATTCGGCTAAACGAACGTAGAATTCAATTTGTGATCAAACGATGAAAATAGTAGGTCTTACCGGAGGAATTGGAAGTGGAAAAACTACAGTGGCGGGCTTTTTTAAAGATCTGGGTATTCCGGTCTATATCGCAGATGATGCAGGGAAAAGATTGCTGGCAGAAAATTCAGATATAAGAGAAAAGGTTAGCAAATTATTAGGTGTAGCTGCATACAATGAGCAAGTACCCGATAGAAAGTATATCGCAAATAAGGTATTTAAAGATAAGGACCTGCTTGAAAAATTGAATGCTATTATACATCCGGCAGTTGCTAGCGACTTTCAGGATTGGGTCTCAAAGCAAACTTCAGAATATATCATATACGAAGCAGCTATTCTGTTTGAAGCTGGAGGATATAAGAAATGCGATCTCAGCATTCTGGTGACTGCTCCACAGGAGTTAAAAATTGGAAGACTTCAAAAAAGAGATGATAGTACGGTAGAGGAAATTGAAGCCAGAATGGGACACCAGTGGCCAGATGAAAAGAAAGCTAAACTTGCCGATTTTCTTATAGAAAACAAGGATTTGCAGCAAACCAAACAAGAGGTTAGCGATATCCATATCCAAATCTTAAAAGCACGCGAAAATTGACGGAAGTTCTGTTAACATTTGGTTAAACAGCTTAAGCTCTAAATGTTAAAATATTACTTTTGACCGCATGAATAAGAAGCTTTTTGTCCTTCTCGTAGCGCTGATGAGCTTGTCTTTAATAGGCATCATATTCGTTCAGGGATATTGGATAAAGAGTACGATCGATGACAGGGAAGAGCAATTCTCCTATAACGCGAAACAGGCACTGATAAAGGTTTCCGAAGAAATTCAGAATTCAGAATTTGAACGTTATTACTTTCAGTTTAAGAATCCGGATAGTATCAATAGCACGTTAAGTGATCGCACACTTACTGAATATTTCTACTCGAACAAGGACGAAAACAGGAACGAAACCTATTTTAATTCTGAAACTATTTTAGAAGAAGATTATAAGGTTTCCTCAGGCTTTTTGCAGTTTGCCGAAGACAGTATCAAGTTCACTAAAATGATCAACAAGAAAGTGACAGATATTGTTCAGGAGAATAATCTTGAAGGCGGGAATTTAAGTGCAAGACAGCGAATTGAGCATATAGAGAGACTATCCAGGATGGAAGAGGTAGAGAAGGATATTCTTAGATCTGCGATTTCAGAACTGGTTGTAAGGATTCCTATTCATAACAGGGTTTCAGAAGATAAGATCAGGGAATTACTGGAAGAGCAGCTTGCAGAGAGAAACTTAAAGACCGCATTCGAATTTGGGATCTTTAATAATTCCATAGCTACTACGGTACATTCAGAAAATTTTAGTCTGGATCATCCAGCTACCTATGCTGTACCACTTTTTGTAGATTCTGCAGGAAGAAGCGGCTATCAGTTACTGGTAAACCTTACGAACCGAAAAGAAGCAGTTCTTTCTTCAGTAATATTAATGGCTTGTTTGTCGATCATTTTCACACTGATCATTGTAATCGCTTATTCCAGTGCATTATCTCAGCTAATTAAACAGAGACAGATCTCACAGATTAAAACTGACTTTATTAATAATATGACGCATGAGTTCAAGACTCCTATTGCGACGATAAATCTGGCCCTGGACGCGATTAAGAATCCTAAAGTAATCGAAGATCGTTCCAAGGTGAATAGATATTTACAGATGATCAGGGATGAGAATAAGAGAATGCACGCCCAGGTTGAAAATGTTCTACGGATTTCAAAACTGGAGAAAAACGAGCTGGATCTTAAGAAGGAAAGACACCAGTTGCACGATATTATTCTGGATGCGATCACGCATGTAGAGTTGATTATAGAAGACCGTGGCGGTTATGTACAGACTCATTTTGGAGCTTTACGTTCTTCGGTTCTTGCAAACCAGGATCATTTTACGAATGTTGTTGTAAATATATTGGATAACGCGATCAAATATTCAGAAGATGCTCCGAAAATCGATATCTATACAACGAACGTTAAGAATTATATCTATTGTGAAATAAGAGATCAGGGAGTCGGCATGACGAAACTGGTTCAAAAGAAAATATTTGAAAAATTTTATCGTGAACATACCGGTGATATCCATAATGTAAAGGGTCACGGACTTGGATTGGCTTATGCCAGACAGATCGTGGACGACCATCATGGACAGATCACCGTAACCAGCGAAAAAGGGAAGGGTAGTACCTTCATCATTAAATTACCACTAATATCTTAAAATATGGAAACTGAAAACAAAAAAATTCTATTAGTAGAGGATGATCCAAATTTTGGAACTGTCCTTAAAGATTACCTTGCGATGAACGATTACGAGGTGATTCACGCCAAAAATGGTATGGAAGGATTCGAAAAATTCAAAAAAGATGATTTCGATCTTTGTATCCTGGATGTGATGATGCCTTATAAAGATGGTTTTACTCTTGCTAAAGAGATTCGTGAGAAGAACGAAGAAGTGCCGATCATCTTTTTAACGGCTAAAGCCATGAAAGAAGATGTATTGAAAGGTTACAAGGTTGGAGCAGATGATTACCTGAATAAGCCTTTTGATTCTGAAGTACTTCTAATGAAGATCAAAGCAATCATGCAGCGTAAGGCTACAGATAGCGTTGCAGATTCCAAGCAATTTGAATTCGAAATTGGTGGTTTTCACCTGAATTCCAAACTTAGATTCTTAACCTTTAGAGATGAAGAGCCTCAGAAGCTTTCTCCAAAAGAAAACGAATTATTGAGACTACTTGCTTTGCATGAAAATGATTTGATGCCTAGAGAGTTGGCCTTAACTAAGATATGGAGAGACGATAACTACTTTACTTCAAGAAGTATGGATGTTTATATCGCTAAACTAAGAAAGTATCTTAAGAAAGATGAAAATGTGGAAATTCTGAATATCCACGGTGAAGGTTTTAGACTTGTGATCAAGAACAAGGAAGAGACCGAAGCATAATAAAAATTATTCAGTTTCCGGGAGGTGCTGCATCATAACACTCGTTATGATGCGGTATCATTTCTCGTGATGGCTTTTTTCTAGCTATCGAAGGAGTTTCTCTAAATACGAAAATTTACCTACCGCCGCATTCTTAACATGAAAATAAGAGCGGTTTTCTTACAATATGTATCTTTACGGCATTCCATAAAATGCCCTAGATTGATAAATGCAGCAGATATACCTACCTACAGGAGTTCTTTTCTAAGAAAAGTCTGCATTAGCTTATTCTTAATTTTATTTTTTAGCGTCAATAGTTTTGGGCAGGATCCAACTGAGGCTGTTCCTTCTCATGATTGGCTCAATAAAGTTGATCTTGTTAATCAGACTTTAACTAGTTTGGATACAGATGAAATTCCTATTAGTATTGATGTGTCACCCGATAACTTTCTTTACATTCTAACCTTCGGAAATGGAATTCAGAAAAGAAATTCCGATGGTACAATCGTTACATCTAATTTCATAACCGGACTTAGTAGTCCGCTGGATTTCGTAATTGATAACGAAGGTTTTTTTTACGTTGCAGATTATTCTGAAGATGGTTCTTGTTCGGAAAATGGTAAAATAAGAATCTTCAACCCTGATGGCTCTTTCGATAGAATTATATACACTGGATTTTATCGGCCACTAGGAATTGATGTTGATAGTGACGGTAATTTATATGTGGCTGAATATAATCCTCCCGGTAATGGTTGTGAAGGTGATGAACTTAGCAGAGTAAGCATCTACAGTCAAAATGGGATTAGAATTGCACAGAATAGAAATGTTGAACGACCATATAGAATTGCTGTTAGTGCAGAAAAGAATGTTTATTTAAGTCAGGAAGGTGCAGGTGATCCCGCAGTTCTTACTTTAGATAGCAATTTGGATATAACTGGTTTGTTACCGAATATTCAATCTCCCGGAAGTATAAATATAGATTTATTTGGCTTTATACATGTAATAGAGTATGCAGGTAGAATTGATTTCAGTCAATTTATAAATTTTGAAAATTTAAGTTTTGGAGAAATTCAGGATATCGCTGAAGAGATAGATGATGGGATAGATGATAATTCATATTTCATCAGAATATATGATCAGGCTGAGAATTTTGAGAGAAAAGTAACTGAAAAGATTGAATTTCCCGTTGATCTTGCTTTTGGGAATTGTAACCGGATGTATGTAGACAATGCGTATGCTGATGGTAGAAATACAATCTTTGGATATCTTCCGGAAGAATTTGAATTCGATCTTGAGATATACCAAAGAACCCCTGTATTTGACAATGAAGTTCCAATAATTACATGTCCTGAAAATTTAGTATTGGAAATTGCTGAGGGAGAAAATGAGGTTGAGGTTACTTATTCTATACCAATTGCTACAGATCAAAATAATGTTGAAGTAGAACTTATTGCCGGGCCAGAATCGGGTGATTTTAGGGCTACAGGTATTTACAATGTCGTTTATGAAGCTACAGATCTTTGCGGCAATAAAGCTAGGTGTACTTTTAAGGTCACAGTAAATGCACCAGATGTACAAGACACACCACCAGAATTCGACAATTGCCCACCAAATATTACTGAAGAAAATGATCCCGGAGAATGTGGAGCCGTAGTAAGATTTGATACTCCAACGGCTACTGATGAAAATGGAAATGTTCAAGTTACTAGAATAGACGAAAATACAGATCTGGTTTCAGGAAGTTTTTATCCAGTTGGAACCACAACGATTACTTTTCAGGCAGATGATGGAACGAACGATCCGGTCCAATGCAGTTTTGAGATCGTAGTTCAGGATATTGAAGGTCCTGATTTGATAAGCTGTCCATCAAATATTAATGAAACTGTTCCTTTTGGGGAGACTGGAAAAGTTATTGATTACGAAAATCCAACCTTTGATGATAATTGTCCCGGAGCGACTATCATACAAACTGCAGGTCTACCATCAGGTTCTGAGTTTCCATTAGGCTCTACTACAAATACTTTCGTAATCACAGATAAGAATGAGAATGCTGAAACCTGTAGTTTTACAGTTACGATTACTGAGGAACCAGAAGATACACCACCAGAATTTGACAATTGCCCAACCCAAGATATTGAAGAAGCCAATGATCCCGGTGAATGTGGAGCCGTAGTAACATTTGTTAGTCCAACGGCAAGCGATGAAAATGGAAATGTTGAGGTCACTAGAATAGACGAAAATACAGATTTAGTTTCCGGAAGTTTATTCCCCGTTGGAACCACAACGATTATTTTTCAGGCAAATGATGGAACAAACGATCCCGTTACCTGCAGTTTTGATATCGTAGTTCAGGATACTGAAGCTCCAATATTAACTTGCGTACCAGACATTACTGCTCAGGCAACACCTGGATCTGATTCAAAAACTATAAATTTCTCGCTACCTACAGTTCGAGATTTATGTGATGGGGTTTTACAATCCAGGGTTTCTGAGGGAAGCTTGATATCTGGAAGCAATTTCCCGATTGGTTCTACTGATGTAGTTTTTCAGGCAACTGATTCCAACGGTAATGTTGGCTTCTGTACTTTAAATGTTAATATTCTTCCTCCCAATTTTGCACCTTCAATAGAATGTCCTGATGATATTTCCATTAACAATGACAGCGGAATTTGCGGAGCAATAGTAGAATTTGAAGAACCGTCTGTGACCGATCCTGAAGGCGATGATCTTACAATTATCCGTACCGATAATTTAGATCTTGATTCAGGCGATGTGTTTCCAGTAGGCATCACTACGATTGCTTATGAGGTTGCCGATGGAATTAATGATCCCGTCTCCTGTAGCTTCACAATTACTGTTGAAAATACAGAACAACCTAATTTCACTTTCTGTCCCAATGATATTTCAGAGTTACTGGAAGCTTCAGAATCTGGAAAGATCATCACGTTTGATCTTCCGCAATTTGAGGATAACTGTTCAGAAGCAGAATTGTTTCAAACTGAAGGACCTACATCTGGAGAGTTTTTTGGGATTGGTGAAACTGAAGTCCGATTTGAGTTGCGTGTGAATAATACGGTGGTAGATCAGTGCTCCTTTTCAGTTAATCTAGTCCGCCAGACAGCAACCTTTCAATGCATCGAATCGATCACGGTAAACCTTGGAGAAGATTCTCAGAATTCACCGGTGACAGAAATACCAACTTCAGAATTTATTCTGTCTGATAGCTCTAATCTTGATTTTGAACTAAATGTTCAGCAATTCACTTGCGAGGATATTGGGACTTTTGAGCTGCCTATCACAGCAACAGACATTAATACAGGTGAACAATTTTCATGTACAGTAGAGGTTACAGTTCGCGATGTTGGCGCACCACTTATTATTTGTCCGGCAGATATTCAGCAACGGGTAATACCTGCAGGAGGAGATTTCGTATTACCGGAGGTAACCGATCGCTTTACTGTTACCGATAATTGTACCGCTTTTGAAGATCTGGAAATCGTTCAGAATCCGCAGGCGGGTACTACATATTCAGAAGCAGGGGATTATATAGTGATAATCACGGCTACCGATTCTGCTGGAAATACTGAAGAGTGCCAGGTAACGTACAGATTGACCCTGGACGAAGAGCCCGAAGAATTTGCGCTCAATTGTCCGCAGAATGAAAGTGTAATCAAAGCTGATGATAACTGTGAATACATAGTACCTGATTTTTCGAGTACTATCATTTACTCACCTGCTAATGCAACTTTCTCCCAATCTATACCAGCAGGAACGAGAATAGAACAGTCAACGAGCATTGAAATTACCGCAAGTTTTGAAGGAGAATCAGACTCCTGTACTTTCGAACTTGTATTAAAAGACAATACATCACCCATGCTTAGTTGTCCTGATAATCGAATGATAGTAGTTGCAGAAGGTGAAAGTGTTGAAATCCCGGACTATCGAGGGGAATTGGAGGTAAGCGACAATTGCGGACTGGCGGAGATTATTCAGGAACCGGCACCCGGGACGCAAATTTCAGAAGATACTGAGGTGAGTTTCATAGCTTATGACACCTCAAATACTAACAATGCTTCAGAATGTAGTTTCATGCTGACCTTAGCTGTCGATACTGAAGGAAACGATATTCCTATTGCGAATGAGGATTTCTATTCCACACCCGTCAACACCATCTTAAATATTTCCGCAGAAGAAGGAGTTCTGGCGAATGATATGGATGCAGATGGAGATGAGCTTACGGCAACGCTTGTTGAAGATGTAACCAATGGAACGCTTCAGTTAAATCCTGATGGGTCTTTTGTCTATACTCCAAATGATGGATATATTGGTGACGACACTTTTGTATACTATGTTTTCGATGGTTTTACTGAAGTTGAAACGACGGTTTCTATTAGTGTAGTGTCAGTAGACACCGGAGGATTTCAGTGTGTAGAGTCTTATGTTCTCGAACTGGATGAAAACGGGATAGCTAAGCTCCAGATTACTGAATTGTACACTGGTGATGCCTCAGGAGTCAGTTTTAGCCTAGATAAGGAGAATTTCGACTGTGACGACCTTGGAGCTAATCAGGTTATATTAAGCTATTCAGGAGATGAAAATGGTTCCTGTGACATAAGTATCGAAGTGGTTGATCGAATCAAACCCGAAATTGAAGTTCAGAATATCGGTATCGATCTTGATCTTACCGGAACTGCAACTATTACTCCGCGGGACGTACTTGTCAATTTCAGCGATAATTGTGACAACGATCTTAGCTATGAATTAAGCCGAAGTACTTTTAGTTGCAAGGACCTTGGATGGAATGAGATTAACGTGATCGCAACAGATGCCAGCGGAAACTCCAGTACAACTTCTGTAGAAGTACAGGTTTTTGCTGAAAGCGGAATTTGCGATGACACTACAGAAGGTTCAGAATACATCTTTATATATCCCAACCCAAATCAAGGTAGTTTTAAAGTAGCAACCCCAGCCGATGTCACTATTTCCAGGATCGAAGTATTCGATCACCGGGGAAGATTTATCACCGGTAAAGATTTTGCTCCAACCGTTGGAGAATACGCAATTAGTACCGGGCCATTGCAGGAAGCTGTGTACGTGGTCAAAATCATCACCAACGAGGGTGAAAAAACCAAACGATTTATTATAAAGAATTGATCTTTTCCTGCAGGTGTGCTGCTATCAATTCGAAATTGGTAGTACGATCAAACCAGGTAATAGTTTCATCTTTTCTAAACCAGGTCAATTGTCTTTTTGCAAACCTTCGCGTATTTTTTTTGATCTCACCAACGGCAGTTTCGAAATCCCATTGATCATCAAAGTAGGTAAACAACTCTTTGTAGCCCACCGTATTCAAGGCATTGTATTTTCTGGAAGGATATAGTTGTCTGGCCTCTTCTACTAAACCATTTTCGATCATGAGGTCCACCCTTTGGTTGATACGGTCATATATTTCTTCTCTTTCGGCAGTTAAACCAATAGAAATTGTCTCAAAATTTCTGGCGTTCTTTTTCTTCTTTAGAAAAGATGAAAAAGCTTTACCGGTGCCTATGCAAATTTCTAGAGCACGAATAAGGCGATGTGGATTTTGAATATCGGCTACTGCATAATATTCCGGATCCATCTTCTGTAGCTTTTGCTGAAGTGATTGCAGACCGTGTTTTGACAATTCTTCATTCAGTTTAATACGAATATTGCCATCTATTTCGGGGAAATGATCGAGACCTTCCACCACAGCTTTGGTGTACAATCCGCTGCCGCCTACCATTACCACAACATTATGTTTTTCGAAAAGTTCATCTAGTTTTGTAAGTGCTTCCCTTTCAAAATCTCCAACATTGTAATCTTCAGTAATTGATCTGTGCTGAATAAAATGATGCTGAGCTGCTGCGAGTTCTTCCGGTTCGGGTACTGCCGTTCCAATCGACATTTCCTCATAGAACTGCCGCGAATCTGCTGATAATACTTCAGTTTTGAAAAGGTTCGCAATTTTGATCGAGAGTGCAGTTTTCCCAATAGCAGTAGGACCCACAATATTGATAAGTGTCTTAGTCATTTAATTCGTATCCACAACTATGACAGTATTCAGCGTCATCCAAGTGCTTTGTTTCATTGCAATTAGGACAAGCCTGAGTATTTTTTGGAGCATCGGTTGCCTTGCTATATTCTGCGCTCACAATGCCCGTAGGAACTGCAATTATTCCGTATCCCGTGATCATAATTACTGAAGCGATCAGTCTGCCCACCGGCGTGACCGGGGCTATATCACCAAATCCAACCGTAGTTAATGTTACGATACACCAGTAAATTGAAAGAGGGATATTATTGAATCCGCCATTCTCGCCTTCAACAAGGTGCATTAAGGTCCCGGCGATAATACAAATGATTAAAACCGCGAATAAAAAGACAAGAATTTTCGCTTTGGAATTCTTTAATGCAGAGACCAGTTTCTGAGATTCTCCAACATAACGGGTAATTTTTAGTACTCTGAATACTCTTAGTAATCGCAGTGCTCTAATGGCAAACAAAAGGTTGGCGCCTCCAAACAAGAACCCGATATAACTAGGGATCGTAGATAGAAGGTCCACCATTCCGAAGAAACTGAAGATATAACGCTTCGGTTTATTGATCGTAATGATCCTTAGAACGTACTCAATGGTAAAGATCACCGTGATCACCCATTCAGCAATGTAGAATTCGGTCGCATATTTTTCCAGCATCCACGAGACGCTTTCCATCATTACTAACGCAACGCTAATAAGAATAACCAGCAAAATTGCCACATCGAAGGTTTTACCAGCCGGAGTATCGGCTTCGTAAATCACCTCATGCAGCTTGTGTTTCCAATCGGGAAGTTTTTCTTTATTATTCAAAATCTACGATTAATAAGGTCTAATTTAACTATTTTCCTCGAGTACAATGAGCGACTGACTTTGAACTGTCATCAATTCATTAAAGAATTTTTTGAGTCCGTCGTAGTATTCCGGAGTATATAGCGTTTGAGAAAGCGTCATTCGGCATTGAACCATGACTACATTTTCAGAAAAACTAACGGCATTAAAGATCAAAGCTCCTCCGTTCCCCGGTAACCTGATGGCCTTTTGCTCCGGAAGTTCTTTTACTGAATAGCCTTTTGGAATATGAATTTCTGCGGAATAGCTAAAAGCATTCCTGTATCCGAAGTCAATTGGATAGGTACGCTCATCCAGATTAAAAGGATTTTTTTCGAAAAACTGAAAGCTGAAAGGATTCAAATAGATAAGATCATTGATCTTCTGACTCACATTTTCAAGCGTGTATTCGATCTGGAGTCCGTTTTCAACATCATCAAGGTTTTCTACCGTGATATCTGTAGATCTCGTGAATTGCTGTGCTTTAGAAAGGTCCTGGAATATCTTGTCTTTACCGTTTTCCTTGATCTTATTTCTGAAATTCACGGCATGATAACCACTCAAATGCTGATTAGATGTTCCTGAAGCTGTACCATCCTTGTGCACTTTTATAGAATCTCTAAAAGCGTAATTGCTAAAGTCATTTGGTTCGATCGACATCCAGTCACTGGAACCATCCAGGTTTACTTTACGCGCATAGGCATTTAGGGCGCGAAATGGGAGTCGGCCAAAATCCAGCTGCTCATCGGTTAGGTCGAGATTGTATTCCTTTCCATCTAGATTTAGCTGAATGAAGAAATAATTATATTCTGAAATTGCAGGATGAACCCTTGGAGCGAAACCGTTTCTTCGGGTTGAAGCCAGCACAGGAAAAACATTAAATTCTTCTGCGGCATATACATTATGCAACAGACTATTAATTTCAAGAACACTTCCAGATTTACTATCTACGATATCTTTGATGTTCATATCACCATGAATGTCGTATTCGCCGTTCCACTTGTAATTCTCCTGAATAAAGTAGTATATCTTTTTTGCCTTTTCCAGCGTATTTGGAAGACTGCTAATTGCTTCAGGAAGTACATCCTTTACGGCATTGTCTTTTTTCCACTGTTTTCCCCAATTGCTGGATGTTCTAATCTCTTTATCTGCATCATCCCAGGTTAGGGTGTATTTACGTTCAAAACCATCGGTTCTGGTGACCTGCTTCAATTCGTACTCGATCTTAGCGATATAATTGTCTTCGCTGGTCATGTAATCTTCCTCAATAAACGCAGGAATATCTTTCATTACATACAAGGTTTCTACGCAATCTGCCATGGAAGAAGTAATACCGAAACTAATACAATGTTCGAGGACTTTATCTTCATGTTTGTGCAACTTCCTTCCTCCGGTAAGCGTAGTGTGATATTCATAATTTGCTGGGATCTTCGACGTGAACTGCGAATGCATCTTCGGAATATCCTCCTGAAATTCCCAGGTTCTGAAATTAAATGTAAATGGAGAAACGATCTTATATGAAAGCTGAATGACATCTCCCGGTTCCACATCTGGAAACGCGAAAGAAAATTCGTTGTAGAACTTATGCTCGCTTTCGAAAGTAGCCGATGTTTCTACTTTTTTCTTGATGATACGACCGTCAACTAATTTAAACGTATGAGCTTTAAGATCTTTCAATTCCATAGCCTTTTCGCTATCTCTATTCTTTCCCAGCTGCACTTTTATAGTAGCATAATCAATTCCTTGCTTATCCAGAATCTTGATCTTCGCCTTATAATTGGTTACCAGATCGTGATCTTCGTCTGGATCAAATTCAGTAAAACCGGACTCGTAGATATAAACAGCATGCGCCGTGGTATCTGGGGCGTAATTAGTTGCTAATAGGTCTTCTCTTGATACTTCAAATTCTTCAGTAGAATAATTAGAATTCTGTGCAGGAACAAAGCTGATACATAATAAAAATACCAGCGTAAAAAATTTACTCATGAATGGATAATTGGATGATTTTAAATTGATGCTTTTTTCTTAAAAAGCTTTGGATAATATGTTCAGCATCACGGTTATTATTCATGGGTGTGATAATAGACCTGATGATGTCCAGATTGTTGATCTGGTGATTTAAATTGAAGTAACCTACGCCTTTAAATTCGCCATCCTCGATCAATAAAGCGCTCTTTTCATCTACTTCTCTTCCACGACCCACCAATAGCATATCCTTGTTTTCGTAAGAATAGCGATCAATAAGTTCACGCACTCGTTCATTATAGGTTTCTGGTTGTTCCTCTTCCACGCAGGCACCGTGGCAGCTCTTGATAGTATGTGCAAAGCAATTTCCACTGCCCCCGTGTAATCCAGATAATCTCTCACACAATTCATATTCCTCAACCCATTTGGTTAAAGAGTTCTTCGCAGAACGCAAAGAACTGAAGGTGGTGATACGATCCCTGGAATTTACAGCCTTACCGATTTTTAAATTGATATAGCCTTTTTCGTCTACTGAATGATATAAAGCATGACTGAAAATATCTCTTTTTAAAGCCCGGTTATATTTAGGTTTTATCTGTTTTATTTCCTGGTTCTCTTTTAATAGCGCAATGAGCTCATTGCCGGTAAGTTCAAAAGATACTGAAGCTACCTTTTTCTGCATTTCCCGCGACTTTGGATTGTCATTGGTAAAATGCTGATTTACTCTTTTCCTGATATTTCTCGACTTCCCAACATAGATGATATCTCCATTCTCATTATGGAAATAGTAAACACCTGTTTCTGAAGGAAGTTCTTCCAGTATGAATACCAGCTTTGTATCGAGGTTTTTTTTTGGTTCTTTTCGAACATGCTCCTTCATAATGTCTTTTTCGACATCTTTCGCAAGAAGCATTTTAAATAATTTGATAGTCGCCTGTGCATCGCCTGAAGCCCTGTGACGATCACTCAATGGAATCCCCAGCGATCTTACCAGTTTGCCTAAGCTATAAGAAGGCTGACCGGGAATTAACTTCTGAGAAAGTTCCACGGTGCAAAGACTCTGGCGTTCGTATTCGAAGCCTAGTCTTCTAAATTCAGTTCTTAGGATTCGGTAATCGAATTTAGCGTTATGCGCAACCAGGATACAATCTTTGGTGATTTCTACTATTCGTTTAGCTACTTCATAGAACTTAGGAGCATTCCGAAGCATATCATTATTGATCCCGGTTAGATTAACCACGAACGGCTGGATAGGCTGTTCTGGATTTACCAGGCTAATGAATTGATCCACGACCTTAAGGCCATCGAACTTATAAATTGCTATTTCGGTGATCCCTTCCTCATTATATTTCCCACCGGTGGTTTCTATGTCTAGTATAGCGTACAAATACTCTCTCCTCTTATATTAATTATAGTTGCGTTCTCCAAAGATGCTGCTGCCAATTCTCACCATGGTAGAACCGCATTCAATGGCAATTTTGTAATCGCCGCTCATACCCATAGAGATCTCTTTAAGTTCAGGGAAATCCTGGCTAAAATCATCGAAAGCGGACTTTAAACGATCAAATTCTTCGCGGACCTGTTTCTCATCTTCAGTAAATGTTGCCATTCCCATTAATCCAACGATATTGACATGATTCATTTCAGCATAAGCTTCAGATTCCAGGATTTCATGAGCTTCCTGCCTGCTTATCCCGAATTTTGAATCTTCTTCAGCGATCTTAATCTGTAATAAACAATCGATGGAACGCTCATTCTGCTTCGCGCGTTTATTGATCTCCTTCAACAATTTAAGGCTATCCACCGCGTGAATTAAATTCACATAGGGTGCCATGTACTTTACTTTATTGCGCTGTACGTGACCAACCATATGCCATTCAATATCTTTGGGAAGTTCTTCCCATTTATCGGTCATTTCCTGAATCTTGTTCTCTCCAAAAATTCGTTGACCAGCTTCATAAGCTTCCATAAGATCTTCATTAGGCTTGGTCTTGGAAATAGCGACCAGCTTCACATCCTCAGGAAGTTCACTTCTGTATTTTTTTATATTTTCTGAAACACTCATCCTTTATAACTTTAATTAAGGATATAAAATCCCTGGTAGGGCAGGTTGGTTATTGCGCTGAAGTCAAAATTCATAAATGGTAAGACCACTTCGCAATTTCGGCTCAATATAAGTACTTTTTGGCGGCATGGTCAAATTTTCATCGGCAATTTGCTTGATTTCTTCGATACCGGCAGGTAACATTCCAAATCCGACTTCAAATTCCCCGCTATCTACCCTTGTTTTTAATTCAATTAGATCATTGCGACCATGAATATACGCGATGCGTTTGTCGTAACGAAGATCCTCAATTCCCAGAATAGGCTTCAGAATCTTCTCGTACAATATGTAGGAATCCAGCTCACTTAGTGAATCTGTAAACTTTGCGTTATGCTTCCGAAGGTATAAAGAATAGAACTCGCCATCCAGATACATATTAAAATGATGCTTTTTGGAGGGTTTGTAAATATCGATCCCGCGATTTTCTATTCTGAACCATTCATCCAGCAGGATCAGGAATTCTTCTTTTGAATGTCCGTTCAGGTCTTTTATGAGTCGGCTAAATTCGAAAATTCGAAGGTTGCTTTCAGAGATGAGGTAGCTCATAAAGAAATTATAGGCTTCTTTTCCTGTATGGTCAGGGTTTTGATCTCTGCTTTCCTTCGCCAGTAACCAGGAAGATGCACTACGATGATGACCATCTGCAATATACAATTGTTCGATCGCAGCAAACTGTTGCTTGATCTTTTCAATGTTTTCAGGTTCATCGATAAGCCATAGCGAATGGATTTCCTTATTCGCCGTTGCAAATTCATATTCTGGCCTTGATCTCATTCTTTCCTCCAGCAACTCATTGATCACGGGATCATCTGGATAGGTAAGCAGTACCGGTTCTGTATTAAACCCAACGACCTTCAGATATTCCTTAAATAATTCTTCCCGGTGCGCGATGGTATCTTCATGCCGTTTGATGATGTTTTTTTCGTAATCTTCAACACTTGCCGCTGCAATGATTCCGCAGCAATCCCCATCACGGGTATGAATCTTATAAATATAATAGGAGGGAAGTTCGTCCTGTATAAAAGTGCAGTCTTCACGAAACTCGAGGTAACGGTTCTTGACCATTCCAAATCGCTTTTCACCGCCAATTTCATGCTGAAATTTATACCCGGGATTTATGATGTGTAGAAATGAATAAGGATTGAATTCCAGCTGAGCCTTCAGTTCCTCCTCATTATAATCCTCATATGAACGGGATGCGACAAGCCCGGCAAATTCTCTTGCCGGGCGAACCGCTTTAAAAGGTAATATTTTTGTCAATTTTTAAATGCTATTTCCAGGCTGCATATATTTCAGTATAACCTAAAATTAAGCCCTAATAATTTCAGCAGTTCTAGCTGCTAAATTGTTCCGAAACTTTTTCAGCTTTTCTGCCTTCAGAATAATCATAGAAACCTTCACCAGATTTTACCCCAATCTTGCCTGCGCGAACCATATTGGTAAGTAGTGGGCAAGGTGCATATTTTGGGTTTTTAAAGCCATCATACATTACTTCCAGAATAGAGTGACAAACATCAAGACCAATAAAATCTGCCAGTTGCAGTGGTCCCATAGGATGTGCCATTCCAAGCTTCATCACAGTGTCGATCTCGTAAACTCCTGCAACGCCATTGTAAAGAGTTTCGATCGCCTCGTTGATCATAGGCATTAGAATTCTGTTTGCCACAAATCCCGGGTAATCATTCACCTCTACCGGTACTTTATTTAATTTCTTCGAAAGCTCCATGATCGTATTGGTGATCTCATCGCTGGTATTGTAACCGCGTATGATCTCTACTAACTTCATGATTGGCACAGGATTCATAAAGTGCATTCCAATCACTCTTTCAGGATTAGAAACTGCAGCGGCGATCTGGGTAATCGAAATAGAACTGGTGTTTGTCGCCAGGATAGTTTTTGCTTCAGTATTCGCATCAAGATCCTTAAAGATCTTCAGTTTAAGGTCTGTGTTTTCTGTCGCGGCCTCTACAACAAGGTCTACATCTTTAACTCCTGCAGCAATGCTGGTAAAAGTGCTAACGTTAGATAAGGTCTTTTTTTTGTCATCTTCGGAGATCTTTTCTTTGGACACCATACGATCAAGGTTCTTGGAAATAGTATCCATTCCTCGTTTCAGGCTGTCTTCAGAAATATCGATCAAATGTACTTTATATCCGCTTTGGGCAAAGGTATGTGCGATCCCATTTCCCATTGTTCCGGCTCCTATTACGGCAATATTTTTCATAGAAATATAGATTTTAAGTGTTCCGGATTGCTTCTCTTCGGAAACATCCTGAACAGTTTTTAGTTTAAATATTAAAATTGGCGATCACCTGGTTGGCAACTTTAAGGGCATTTGCCGCCTGTTGCATGGTCACCACCGGTTCGGTATCATTATGGATCGCTTCAGCAAAACTTTCCAGTTCTTCAAGTATCGCGTTGTTGGCTGAAACATCTGGATTATCAAAATAGATCTGTTTCTTTACTCCTTCAGCATTCTGAAGGATCATCGCAAAATCGTCAGGATCTTGAGGAGCATCCTTCATTTTAACGACCTCGCATTTTTTCTCCAGAAAATCTACTGAAATATAGGCATCCCGCTGAAAGAATCTCGATTTTCTCATATTCTTCATAGAGATCCTGCTCGCGGTAAGATTTGCTACGCAACCATTTTCGAATTCTATACGCGCATTCGCGATATCTGGAGTGTCACTAATTACTGAAACTCCGCTGGCATTGATCTTTACTACTTCAGATTTTACTACGCTCATCACCGCATCAATATCGTGGATCATAAGGTCAAGCACCACCGGCACATCTGTCCCACGCGGATTAAATTCAGCTAAACGATGTGCTTCAATGAACATTGGGTTTTCAATGCGATCTTTAACCGCCTGAAATGCAGGATTGAATCTCTCTACGTGACCAACCTGTCCTTTTACTCCATGCTCTTTAGCAAGTTTGATGAGTTCTTCTGCTTCCTCGTAGGTATTGGTAATGGGTTTTTCGATAAATAAATGTTTACCGGCAGTAATCACTTTTTTTGCAACATCAAAATGCGCGAGGGTAGGAGTGACCACATCGATTACATCTGCATCTGCAATAAGTTCATCCAGATTATCATACATTTTGTAGCCAAATTCTTCTGAGATCTTTTTTGCATTTTCAGCATTCGCATCATAAAACCCGATGAGATCATATTTATCTGACTGCTGTAATAATTTAAGATGAATTTTCCCGAGATGACCTGCACCCAGAACCCCTGCTTTCAGCATATATTTTGCATTTTTCACAAAAATAGCATTTTGATATTAAATACTTTACAATTACAGGCCAAATTGGGAGTGCAAATTACTTGGGAATAGTCGGCTTCTTTGCCTAATTTTATACCCGCAACAAAGCAAACCGGACTTGAAAGATACTTACAGACATCAGGGAAAAAGACAGCAATTAGTAAGAACGGTGGAGAAAAAGGGAATCACCGATAAGAAAGTGCTGGCTGCCATTGGAAAGATCCCAAGGCATCTGTTCATGGATAGCAGTTTTGAAGATCATGCATACCAGGACAAGGCATTCCCGATTGCGGCAGATCAAACTATTTCACAACCTTATACGGTTGCATTTCAATCTGAACTTCTGGAATTAAAGCCGGGTGAAAAGGTGCTCGAAGTTGGAACTGGTAGTGGTTATCAAACGGCGGTTCTTTGCCTGCTTGGCGCTAAGGTTTATAGTATTGAAAGACAAAGAGAATTATATAAAAAGACCAAAACCTTTCTAGCTAAGATCGGTTACAGACCTAAATATCTGAGTTTTGGGGATGGTTATAAAGGAATCCCGGAATATGCACCTTATGACAAGATCATTGTTACGGCTGGAGCACCAGAAGTTCCTATGGATCTGCTGAGTCAGTTAAAAGTCGGGGGGCGCCTGGTCATCCCGGTAGGAACAGATGTGCAGATCATGACCCTGTTCATTCGGAAATCTCCAAAAGAGTTTGATAAAACCGAATATGGGAACTTCAGATTTGTTCCATTGCTTCAGAATAAAAACTAGATAATATTTCGCAAGTTGAGATCAAAGCATAAAAAAAGCTCCTGTGAAGGAGCTTTTTAGTTATATGTTATTCAGCAATTATTCTGAATCTTTTTCGATCGGTTTATCAACCACGATTCTTTCATCACGATTAGCGATCTCCCATGCAGTAAGAAATACCAATTGTGCACGTTTGGCCAACAGATCGTATTCGATCTTATCTGGAGTATCGGTCATTTTGTGATAATCGGCATGAGTCCCATTAAAATAGAAAATAATCGGAATGTTGTTTTTGGCGAAGTTATAGTGGTCACTTCGGTAATAGAATCTGTTTGGATCGTTCTCGTCGTTATACTTGTAGTCAAGATCCATATTCACAAATTTAGAGTTTACGTTCTCACTTAATTCATGAAGATCTGTGCTTAGCTTATCACTTCCAATTAGATATACATAGTCTTCTTTCCCTTCATGATTAGGATCGATTCTACCAATCATATCGATATTAAGGTTTGCCACCGTATTAGCAAGTGGGAAAATTGGTTCATCTGTATAAAATTTAGAACCAACCAGTCCTTTTTCTTCACCAGTTACATTCAGGAAAAGAATAGAACGTTTTGGAGTGTATCCATCTTTTCTTGCTTCAACAAAAGCTTCAGCGATTTCAAGAACCCCAACGGTACCAGAACCATCATCATCTGCACCATTATAAACATTTCCTTCATCGTCCATTCCAACATGATCATAGTGAGAAGAAATGACAAGGATCTCATCAGGCTTTTCAGAACCTTTTAAAAAGGCAACGACATTTTCTGTTGGTTTCACATTCCCTCTTCTAAAATAACTTACAGGTACCTCCTGGTAATAGTCATCACCGCCAATTGGAGAAGGCAGGTTGAGACTTTTATATTCGTTCTTAAGATATTCTGCAGCCATTTTCTGACCAGGTTCTCCAGTCTCCCGACCTTCGAATTCATCACTGGCAAAAGTGTAAAGATGTTCTTTAAGTTCTTCGGAAGTGATCGTGTTAGCATATTCCATAGGATCTGCGTTCTCGATCTTCTTGTTATGGGCGCTACATGCGGCTAAAAGGGCAGGTAAAGCCAGAAACCAAATTTTTCTCATATTATAAATTAGTTATTCGTTAATCCCGCCAATATAGCGGTTTTGTTATCAAGGACGTGAATGTCCCTCAGTTAAATAGACTAAGATGATCTTAAAAGGTTTAAATTGAATTTCATGCGTATAGAAGAAATTAATTAAAATTCTATAGAATTTTTATATCATACAGACTGTTGAAGATAAGAATTTTCGAATTTTTCTAACTTTCTCTTGTTGCCTTTTTGATAGCTTCTATAGCTAAAGGCGCCATGATTCGATATGCGATGGAATTAGGATGCACTCCATCTTCGGAAAATTTTTTCGGCAATGCCTTATTTTCATCATGCAAAGAGTCAAAATAATCAAGATAGACATATCCATTCTCTTGCGTAAAATTCTGAAGCCAAGCATTCAGTTCTTCTATTTTGGAAATAGGTTTGAAACTGGGTCGCCATGGATATTCGTAGACTGGAAGTACCGAACTAAGTATCACTTTAATATTTTTCTTTTCTGCCAGGTATGCCATGGCTTTAATATTATCAGTAATCATTTTGATGGAAGAAATATTCGTGTTTTCGGCGATATCATTAGTTCCAGCCAAAATTACTACAGCCTTTGGATTTAGATCCAATACATCTGCCGTGAATCTTATAAGCATTTGTGGAGTGGTTTGACCGCCAATACCTCTACCAAGGTAATTGTTGCGGATGAAAAATTGTGGATCAAGATTCGTCCATGCTTCTGTAATAGAGTCGCCCATAAAAACCACCTCCGGCCATTTTGAGTTTTGTAAAACCTCTTTGTTCTCTTCTCGATACCTATTTAAGGATGCCCAGTCATGCTCCATTATTTTGATATAATTTCTTTTGAGATTGAAAGAAAAGCAAATAAAAATAGAAGCTAAAACTTAAACTGAATTTTTCAAAGTAAATTCTGGATACGAAATTAACTGATACAGAAGCAGCTACGAAAAAAGAGGAAAAAGTTTGGAAATTAGTTGTTGAAAATTAAAAAAGCTTGTTATATTTGCACCCGCAATCAGCAAATAGCTGATGAGACACTCAGGAGAAATGGCAGAGTGGTCGAATGCGGCAGTCTTGAAAACTGTTGAGGGTCACACCTCCGGGGGTTCGAATCCCTCTTTCTCCGCAATGTCAACTGATTATCAGTAACTTATGGAGTTGACACCCAAATTCACACCCAATTCTATAAAGGATTGGGTGTTTTTTTGTTTATACTTTTATTATTATTAATTCTTGCATTCTTGTACTATACCTGTTAGATAATCTCTCTTGCTTGATCTTCCAGGTTCGCCCAAGGTCCTGACCTCCAAATTTCACTTTACCATTTTCCCTGAAGTTTAACTGATCTACCACTTTCATTAATTGTTCGTGCTTTGGGTTTTCTTCTGAGAATAATTTGAACTGTTTTTGTTTTGCCGGAGTGAGTTTCATAGCAATAATACCAGCCTTTTTATACTGGTAACCTTCTTTGTAGATCATCTGGAGACCAGTTAAAGCTGTTTTGACTAATGTAATGCTTGAGTTAGTTGGAATAGGAGTATATACTGATATCCTTGCTCGATACTGCTTAAGATCATTCCTGAATGGATTTGTAAATAAGAATATCTGTAGTAGAGAACAATTGCTATCCTGCCTCCTGAGTTTTTCTCCAATCTTTATAGCATATGTAGAGACTCTTTCTTTCAATTCTGCATAATCACTGTACATACTTTCAAAAGCCCTGGTGACTGCAATATTCTTTTTAAGCGGAGTAGCTTCTAACGACAAAGTGGTTAGTCCTGCTAGATCTCTTTTTAGTCGCAGGCCGACAACTGAAAATTCTTTCCGGACATATTCATCATGTAATTCTACAAACTGCTGAGCATTTTTGATATTAAGAGCTAATAGTCTCTTTTCGTATTGTCGCCCAATGCCCCACACCTCACCAATCTTAGTCCACATAAGGGCTTTCCTGGTTTTTATTGGGTCATTGATGATATAAACTCCACCCGTACGATCTGCAAATTTTTTCGCAATCTTATTCGCAACTTTTGCCAAGGCCTTTGTGGGTGCAATGCCGATACTAATCGGAATACCAGTTTTACTTCGAACAGCTTTAATCATTTCTTTACCGTAAGAATTGAGATCAAAATGTCCTTCAAATCCTTCCAGGAGTAGAAATGCTTCGTCGATAGAATAAATCTCAATATCTGGAGTGAACCTGGAAAGTATATTCATTACTCTTCTGCTCATATCTCCGTAGAGAGCATAATTGGAACTGAAAACATATACTCCATTCTTTTCAAATAGCTTTTCAATCTGAAATGCCGGAGCACCCATGGGTATATCCAAGGCTTTAGCTTCGTTACTTCGAGCAATGACACATCCATCATTATTGGACAGAACTACCACCGGTTTATTTTCCAGAGAGGGATTGAAAACCCTTTCACAGGAGGCATAAAAATTATTGCAGTCTACCAGTGCGTACATTACACATACTTGATTACGTTGGTAACTATTCCCCAGATCAGGAAGTCATTTTCTGCCGTAACCTTTATAGGTTGGTATTTCTGATTCTCAGCAACTAACCAGATGACATCTTTTTCAATTTTGATGCGCTTTACAGTAAATTCCCCATCGATAAAACATACGGCTATTTTACCATTCCTAGGCTCCAACCCTTTAGTTATGACTAAAAGATCCCCGTGTTCTATACCAGCACCAGTCATTGAATCACCTTCGACTCTTCCAAAAAAGGTAGCATCTCGATCTTTAATTATTTCAGAATTGAGATCTATAGATTTATCCAGATGGTCATCTGCAGGTGAGGGAAAGCCGGCTGTTATACTACCAATAAATGGAAAACTGAAAATTCTGGGAATGGCTAAATGAAGCAATAATTTCATGCTTCAAATGTAATAAAATTGGATTTAATCCAAAAAATAGGAATATATCCATTTTAAGATGATTCTTCACTTTTTGGTTTTATTAATCCAATATTTTTACACAGTCCTGACTAATAAATTCTTTCTTGTTATTAATGCATTTTGGTAAACCTGGACTTTCCACATGTTCACCCCTTTTAATTTTATCTGCAACTTCAAAATTAAGTTCAAGTAATTGAATAAGTAAAGTTTTTCGTTTGCTAAATCCGTAAGCAGCAAAAACAGAATCGTCCAGTTTTTTATGCAAATCCTTTAGGGGGCTAGCTCCAGGTTGTTCAATAATTCGATAAATATCACGTAATGAGTAATCATATTTATTCATTATTTCATTTCGCTTTTCTCTCAATTCTCTACCAGCTAAAGCTACTCTTTTAACATCTTTAGGTTTTGGATCTTGTGGAAAGGGAAAGGTGTCCCAAATTGTGTTGGGAGTATAACTAGGGTCTCCTTTTAGGGTAGCTCCTTTTTCATGGTACCATGCTATATGAATAGAAGATTGAATTATACCAAATGTATAATCATCTTCATATGCAAAAACCATAATTGAATCATTAGGGTTAATTTTAGAAGAAATAAATTCAAAAATTGGTCGTGATGATACTCTCGAACAGGCTATAAACCTACTGATTTTAGAAAGTTCGGATTTCATGTCTTTTCTCCCGTAAGAAAGTTGCCACCAGCTTTTCAAAAAATTGATATGATGTTTATTAACCTTAGCCGTTGGATTTTTTTCAAGTAATTTCTTATTTTTTTCTTCCTGGTCATTTGCCTTTTTTTCTCTATCAGGTAAAACCGTTTGTTGGATTCTATTAAAAGGTCCAGTATAACTAGCGGCCTCCATTATATCAATTCCTGTAAAATCAATAACAAATCGTTTTGGTTGACTACCTTTAGAAGAAACAAGTTCTCTTCCAATTAAAATAGGTTTCAAAACAGAATTATTATTTTCAGATTGTTTTAAAATTTCTTTAGCCTCCTCAGTTGCCAATAGAAACCCTGCATGACCATGAGTTTGTCCTTGAAAAACCTTTTTTGGTTTTCGGTTAATCTCCAAAATCTTTGCTCCGGATACGTCAGCATTTAATGAGAGGCTACTATTTATTTCTGAAACCTCATGTTCAATTTGTTCGCCATATTTATCCTCGATGTAAAGTTTTTTCTTACCGTTAAAATGTCCCTTAGTCCAGTTGGCAATAGAAACAAAAACTACTGCATCACCTGACCAGGGCTGGGAAGAAACAGCATTAAAGATTACTCCATTGTTCTTACATATATAATCTAATCCACCTTCCCTACTATAGTTTTGTCTTATGGTATTCGTACCTATCAATCCCGCAAATCCACCATCTTTCAGTACATGATGTGCTTTGTAAAACCAGTAAACACAATAATCAGCACGACCGGGGATATCCTGATAAGCACTACGCAATTTGTTTACATATTCTCCTCCATACTCATCCTGCATATTTTTATTGGATTGAAATGGCGGATTTCCAATTATTACATTAGCATCTATCCAATCTATGAACAGTGCATCTGCAAATATTATATTTTCGTCCATATTATCTAATGGCAAGGTTTCCTCCATTTGAAATCCAAGCCCAAATTGCATTGTGTCCACCCAATCTTTCGTTTCTCTAATAGCTATTTCTTTAGCGAGCATTAGAGTTACTTTTGCTAATTCAACAGCAAACCTGTTATAATCTAAACCATGAAACTGTTTGATTCTAACAATTGACTGCGTACCGATTTCAGCTGCACTTTTCGGAAAATCTTTATGTATTCTATTGAGCAATTCCATTTCGATCCGTTTCAATTCACGAAAAGCAACGTATAGAAAATTTCCACTACCACATGCGGGATCAAGAACCTTAAATTCAGCTAACTCTCTACGGAGTTGCTTCATATCTTTTAGTGTTTTAGCTTTCGCTATCTTTTCGCGCCATGGTTGAATAATAGTAGGGTGAACTATTTTGAGAATATCTAGTTCAGTTGTAAAATGTGCTCCAAATGCATGGCGCGCCTTTTCGCCCATGCTACTTTGAAAAATAGTTCCAAAAATCGCTGGATTTACTTTGTTCCACTTTTGAGAAGCGGCTGAAAAAAGCATAGCTAATTCTTCATCCGTCAGTTCCATTGATTCAGGATTGGCAAACAGACCTCCGTTAAAATATTTCACATCCCGGAACCGTCCACCTCGTGCCTGTTCTTTAGTATTCATCTGCTGAAATAATGAGTAAATTAGATCATAAGAATTACCTTTTCCACTCTTGCAATCAAGGAGAATTTGAGTAAATATATCTTTAGGTAAAAGCTGATAATCCTCAGCAAACATTGTGAAAATGGATTGTAAAATAAAACGTTGAGCACAATTTCTATCTTCTCCTCTTTCTAATAAGGAATTAAAAACTTTAGCTACCAGGTCAGCAGTTTCCCGAGTTGCTTCTTCAAGGTTATTCTCAAATATTGGTGTAGCTGGTTTTGGCAGCATAAAATTAAATGCTGTATAACGGTCTGGAAGTTCTTCAAGCTTAATGCGATCAAGGGGTTCATCTTGTAAAGAAAAGTCGTATATAATGAACTCCTTGAAATTACAGAGAATTGAATACTTTGGTTGATCAGGTCTAAGCTTCCACCAATAATCAAATATTTGAGTTCTATGACTTGGTAAGTGAGCACCCTTTTTTTTCATTTCAATCAACACCTTGTTTTTCCAAAGCAAATCTGCAAAATTTGTGGTGTTTTTAGATTTCACACGAAATTCTAAAGTAGCTCCTGCTTCCTTATAACCGTCATGACCAAATGCTTGAAAAAACCTATCACAATAAACTTGGGCTTCCCCCTTTTCGTCACCATCTAAGGTTAATGCGTACTTTAAAAATTTATCAATTTGTTCTTTCATACAACGATTTAAGGCTTTTTTATGGTAGCAATCTAACTAAATTCTATCTTCTCCTATGAATTGATTTTTGATTGTTGATAGATCTTAATCATTACAATTTGGAGTATCATTAAAATTTACATTTTTTTCGTATTGGTTTTCTGGTGATAATAATTTGAGATAAACTTGTTCAACACCGATAATACACTGAATTACATATGGGTATTGCAAATCATTTTCTTTTAACTGACTAGAGATCATTTTAATATCTGTAGGAGAAGGTGCAGGTTTTGGTTCCGGATGAGTATGCCATTCTCCTAGGTATGTGATAGTTTTTCCACTATTCCAGAACTCATAATTTATTAATAGCTGGGCTATTTTTTTATTTCGCTGAAATGAGTGCCGTGTAGCTTTATCGAAAGAAGAGGGGAGCGAGGCTCGATTTATATAAATATGCTGGTCTCTTACCTGACCCATTAAAATTCCTCCTGCCTCTTTATCTCTTTTTTTGAGCTGGCGGTATTTCTTAAAAATTTCCAAGGTCTCTCTATTCAAAATAAGAGTATAGGGACCAAGCTTTACTTGCTTTGTCATTCAATAATTCTCTTTTCTCCAAAATAATAATTCGCTGTTTCAGCTTTTAGAGTAATTTCTAATTCTTTTGCGATTTCCAGATTTCCAATCCAAGAAAAAACATGAGTTTTATAAGCATCGGGATTTTTTAAAATTTTCGTGATATGTGGTACAAGAGCCCCTAAAAAGAATTGAACCGAATTAGGTGCATATGGGGTATAAATACTTTGACATCCTGCTTCCTGTTTGGCTAGTGCCTCGTGGGACAAGTCCTCAATTAAACTATGAATGAAGTTACCATTATTGTGATATCGTTGATAATCGGGATTCTCTGGATGGAGAAAAATACAATGGCCTGCAATGCCATACGGTTCAACCCATAGGAGAAATGTAGGTCTTGAAAAAATTTTGTACTGAAGTGCCTTGGCTATTGTTTGTTCCTTATTATATTCTCCAATACAAACAAAGAGTGCATTAGTTCTTTGGATAAAATTCGAATCCTTCTCTAAAACTTCCAATACGGATTCTGTTTTTACTTTTATAGATCGCAGGGGGTGTCGCAGGGTGAGATAATCCTTTAAAGCTTCTGTCTTTTTCCAATTAATGTATTGAAAACCTAATAGATGGCGACCAGTATTTTCTAGGCTTAAATAATCCGTATCAATCAAATGAAGTAGGATTCCAGGACCATCCAAAAAATGAATTAAATGTGAGCCTATACTTCCCAGTCCGGCAATAGTATAAGATGGAGCCTCGGTCATGGGGAGACCAACAGATCGGTCCATTAATCGGGAGATAGAATAGACTTGTGGATAAATTCTTATAATGTGCTGAGTAGGTTTCACTTTAAGGAGAAACTCAAATTTTTCATTTACAGTTTTTGCCTGGAAACCCGTAACCTTTCGCAAAGGCTGATGACGCCAGCCGAAGTAACGTGTAGTTTCATTTATCACCTTTTGAAAAATAAAAAATCGAGAGTCTGGATTTTGATTATAAAAATTGATAAAATTTTTATAAAGCGCTGAATCAAAATTTTCTAGATTCTTCTTTAGTTGAATATTTGTTAAGTGGAAAGGCGGCTTCCTGAAGAAAGGTAGCTCCCCAAATACAAAAACGGGATACTGATTATATTTGATATTCTGACGTTGAAGCATTTCCTTAAAAGGCTTTATCAGGGCCTCATCCTGATAAATAACTTTCTTAAGGCTAATTGGGTTTTTATCCAGCAAAAGAACTTGAGTAAATTTACCTAAAGGTTTTTCCGCTATAATAAGATATTTATATTCTACCTGATCTTTTTTTCCGTAGGTCTGAGACCAATAAGATTCAAATTCCTCCTCGTAAGCTGACGTTGGAATTTCTTCGAGGGCTTCTTCCAAAATAGTATGAGCCCTGTTCAGGGCTTCTTTAAGCACTCGAACAGGTTCAGTCATAATTGGTTGCGCCTGATTTGAAAAAAGACATATTTTGCCATCAGATTCAACGTGAGGCCCAAATTCAAATTTTGGATAATCTACCTTGGAAACAAAGACTCTTGGAAATACTACTGGATATTCACTGGGAAACTGCACCCATAATTTAACGGGCTTCATAGAACCATCTGGAAAAATTATTTTGGAAGCTACCTCCCATAATTCCAGATCCTGTTCAAAATCAAATTTGTTTTTATGATATGATTCCAGGACTCGATATCTGATTCCTCTAAGTGCTGTTTTTAGAGCATCTATGGCTTCCTGGTAGTTGTTCATGCACTTTTATCTCTTGAACTGTTAATAATTACCGGATTGGATTGGGTATCTGAGCCTTCCATCTTATCTTTTGCCAGCTGGCAAGGGAAGCGTTTTCCTAGGTGTTCTTTCCACTTTCGACAAGCTTCCTTTTGGTTTTCAGCTGCCATTGCTTCTTTGGCGCTTTCTATAAAGGCATCAAGTCGTTCCTTAAAAAAGTTTTTCTGTTCTTGATTATAAGAGGCGAAAAGGTCTTCACCTACCGGAGATGTTGGTCTTGGACACTGAAACCCATTATTTTCAAGAAACCTTGCGATTTCTTCAAGGGTGAGTGTCATTGATTCATCATCTCGATCTGCAGGGCAGTAATTTCTGCCTGCTAAAATAGTCATAGCAATTCCGGGAGGCATATCATTATCAATATGATCTCCCCAAGCTTTAAGATAACGTACAATACGACGCAATTGGTGATCTTTTTTACGAATATCATTCAACCAATCTTTATACTCACCATAGAATTTTTCTCTCTCAAGAATAAATTCCTGTTTAAATCCTGATTCAGTTTTTTCTTCGAACCAGATTATAAATGCTACAGGATTACTTTCCGGCCACTCTTCATTTAGATGTGCTAATTCCGGTCTATGAATCTCCCGAGCGTAATATATTGGAATATCAACATGATAGTTAAAGTCATTTCCGGGACTACGGAAATGTACACGAACGCAAGGAGGTTTATCTTTAATTTCTTCATAGTTACGATCGGACTTTCCTTGTTCGATTGCACGGATTACCCAATTATGAAAGGTCTGAGCTTTAGGTCTTTGATGTTTTGATAATTGTCCGAAAAAGTATAGTCCATCATCTAAGTCATATTCACAATCCTTATTTTCTGGATTAATAATTGTATCCATAACATAAGAACCCTGACTTTGAAAGGTAATATCATGCCTGGTTTCTCCAGAAGATTTGATGATATTATAACCCGATTGAATACGTTTCCTCAGGTCATTTCGACGTTTTCGTAATTTCTTTCTTCTTTTATCGGTGAGTCGGATTTCTTTGTTGAATTCAATAAATAAATTATTACAATTGGCCATCTACTTTTGTTTTGTATGATTTTTCTGTTTCGAAATAGGCTTTTATTTCTTCTGTTTTCTTATATATGTCAGCTTGATCCTTTCCTTTTCCTTCCATGAGATCAAGCGCATCAGGAGTGGCTACATCTAATTGTACCAGGCTTTCTTGTTGACTGCTAACTTTAAAACTAGGAATTCTGTTATACTCAATATTTAAATCGGGTAATTTCTGAAGTTTCGACATGAAGAAATCAGTAAAAAAACTTTGTCCAGTGAGTGAAGTCTCAAATAGGTCATTTCCCCAATGATAAAATGATCTTTCTCGTTTCATCCGAGTAGGTTTTCCATCTGTTAAGGTTAAACTACTTAGTGATAGTATTTTTACAGAATCATATTTTTTAGGTAAATTTTTTTTATCAAATCCTTCTCCTACAAAATAATCCAGAGCCTCTAATAAACCTGTTAAAGTTGGGTTGTTTGACCAAACTCCCCCGTCTACAAATTGTTTATTGTTGTACAGAGGGATATCGACCATTGGGAAGTATGTTGGTGCGGCAGAAGTAGCCAATGCTACGTCTACCATCTTACATTCATTATCCCGATCTAAATCTCCTTCGGGATGGTCATATTTAAAGACAAAAGGCCTAGCTTCCGTAACAGTATAAGTAGGTATGCATAGAAGATTATGTGAATCTCCTATAGTATGTTCTCCAAAAATGTTTTCGAGAGCCTTTCGCAGGGGTTTGTCAGAATATTTTCCTGTACCAATAATTTGACTTAGAAAACGACGAGATACTTTTTTTCCGAAAAAATTATAATTTTTTGATTCAGGAAAAATTTTTGGTCCTTCTTTCTTATAAAATTCAACTAAATCTCTTGCTGGAATTTTTAAGGAGAGCCCTAAAGCAATTAGTCCACCAGTAGATGTACCACAAATCATATCAAAATGATCCGATATATGACAATTAAATTTAGATTCAAATTCTCGTAGAATGGTTGCAGAGTACAGGCCTTTAATTCCTCCACCATCAATAGATAATATTTTAAAATTCTTTTTTTTTTGATTTCCAGTATCCATTATCTAATAAGTATTTTAAAGGAAGTTATTCCTTTGGAAAGAAACATGTCAAGAGTATTAAAACAGTCAAAAAAGTAATTCTATCAATAAGGTTTATTTGAGTTTTGGTATAAAAAATCAGAACTTATTCTTTTCTTTTTTATGATTGCTGATTGAAATAGCGACCCTGAAAAACGAAAGTTCCATTGTACAAATAGAATACAGATATACTTTTTTTTTTAACAATATTTAATCTCCTTTTCTATGTTTATGCGGTTTAAGAGAAGATGTATTACCCGGGGTCTTTTTATTATCACGTTGACGCCTGTCCGGTTTACCGGTTGATTTAGCAGTCCTTTTTGGACCTGGCTTAATTCCCATAAGATTATTTTTTTGTTAAATAAAGATTGCAAAGCATAAAATTAAAGGAAAATTTCAATGCTTCTATAAAAGATTTGCATGACTTCTCAACATTTTCTTAGAATTATTAACTAAAATTGATTCCAAAGTTGTTAGCAATATTAGATTGATAGATTTCACAGCAATTACATAGCAGATCACCAGACTGTAGGAATTTGTAGAGTTCTTCCCTATTGCGAACAATAATATGAAATGAGTTTTGGCAAGTTTTACAATCATTAATTTCATAAACTGCATAGAATTTTGCATTTCTGAACTCATTAAACGAATAGGTGTTTTTATACCTATTCAGAAATTCTTCTTCTGAATAAATAAAACCTTCAATCGTACTAACGGTTTTAATTGCAAAATACATGTCAACCATCTTTTGAGTTTCTAAATTGAGACTGGGACCGATATAAACTTCTTTCTGTTTCTTGATTTTACTTTAAAATGATAATATGTTTTTACAATATTGTGATTTTAATGGAATACTATAAAGCAATAAAGAGGCATTAAAGCAATACTATATTATTGTAATATAGGTTTATAGTTTTATTTCAATATGGCGTTTGATAATGTTTTTAAATGACTCAAATTAATTGATTTCGCTTCGCTCAATAGGTTTTCCCTATCGTTTTTTAAGCAAAAGCATGATTGGCTAGGAAAGCCTTTCTATAATCTATAGCATCATTTTTCAAATGTAGTTGGGTGAAAGATATGCTTGATGATAGATACATTCTTATTTGTATATCCATGTTTTCTATAATGGTTAAGGTAACTATCATCTTTATAAGAAGATTTGTAAGGGGCACTGAAAATATTAAATCTATGTTGAACCCAGAAGGTATCATAGCCTCTCTCACTTAATTCCTCCAGTTTGGCGTATGAAAGTCGCTTATTTCGGCTGTCAAGTTCAATTGCAATTTTTCTACCGTTAGGATTAATAATTATAAAATCTACAATACCGTATTTCTTCTTGTATTTATTTTTCAGGCTCTCTGAGAAGTCAAAATCTTCCTCACATTTCAATCCTAATTCAAGCCTTTCACACGTTTCTTTTATAGATAATTCAATAGCGCGGGTACATCTTTTTTTCAGGGTAGGGTATTCATCTTTATCAATTTTTTCGGGATCAGCCTTTTCAATATCGTCCATTATCTGGATCATTATTTCAAAGGAAGTTAATGTTGGTGTTTGTGGATTCAGGTAATTCATAATATTCAGTTTTAAATTAGTTAGACTTCAATCCTTTCTTTTTTCGTGCATAACTAAAAAGCCTGTTAAATCCTGATAAAGACGTATATAAAACGCAGTGGCTTTATGCCGTCTTCAGGATTTTACAGGCTAGTTTTGCTAAAGAAAAAAGAGGTGAAGTCTACTATAAACTGGACTACTATAAATTTACCAATTGCTAAAAATATAATTATTCATCAAAGATTTATTCAAAATAATAAACAGATAGATATAGAATTTGAATCATGTCTTCTAATTTAAAATCTATGATAACGGATAACTTTGTTTCAGGAATCTCTTGATTTTTGCCTTTTCATCAGGATCTGTACTCTGAGAACTCCAGGTTGGAGGTTTTAAACCTTGATCCTTGCAGTAAGTTACTAGCCACCTAGCACAGGCTAAGCCATTGTTTACCGAATCACCAAGGTCGGTATCAAAACATATAGCGTCGGGTAATCCATTTTTTAGTATCCAGTTTTTGAACTCAAATTTATTTTTCACCCAGACTGCATCAACGTTACGCCCGATGGGGCTATAGGATAACCAGTCCATTCTCTTATCCAATGGGTTTAGGCGATCGTCTAACCATAAAAGAGTCTTAGGTTTAGTTTTATTAATAAATAATTTTTTTTTCTGCTTTTCTGGTTTTACGAAGGTTCTGATTCTTGTTCTTTGAAAAAGATTATAGATTTCAGAAAATAAACCATTAAAATTGGCACAAATAAATAGAGATCTTATTAGGATTCTTTTGCTAAACACACTCATTAAAAATATCGTTTAATAGCTATCCTGCTTACACCGATTTGTTACTATACTTATATTTATTTCTTATTTAAGTTCTAATAAAATGATTTTGGGGTAAAAATTTGGGAAGTCACTTGTTAGTAGATATTATTATTTTTCTTCTTTTATTTTTTCAAGCTTGTTGAATCGGATTAATAATATTATTAATAATGTGAAAATTGATCCTATAAATAAAATTGTAAGTTTATTTTCATTCCAAATAGTTAGATAAAAATCTCGGTGGAGATAAAGTGATCTACAAATAACTACCATTAAGACTAACCCTAAACTTTTAAAAGCATTATTCTCCATAATATTTCTTTAAAAAGCAGATAGCTCGAAATGTGCTTGAAAATTTAACCCCTTTGAAAATCAGTGAGAAGTATTTATTTCGAACCATCTGGATAAACTAATACAAACTTTTTATCACGTATTTTTAAATTGTATTTCTTAAATATTCAAATGCTGAAAGTTTGATACGTCGAACTTTATTTAAATGGTTTTCAATTTTTAAACGCAATAGTACATGTTCGTTTAAAAATGCGTGGTCGCATTGAATATCTTCGCATTCCTTTTTTTCTTCCAATTTGGGTTGGAATGTTTTACAAGCTTGTTTAATTATACCACTAGATACTTTTAAGTCTTTGAATTGATTTAAAAGATGATTAGCATCTGTTTTAGAAGCTTTTGTTTCTTTAACTATCAAAGAATTAAGAATTTCTAGATAAAAATTAATTTCTTGCGCAATAAAATCTAATTCAGATTTCCACTGATTAATTTCATTTTGAAGTCTTATCACTTCTATTTCTTCTTCATTATGATGTTCCTGAATGCTGTTTACCATAATTCACTTTCATTAATTCCGGTTCAATTTGTTTTACTTTTTTAATATGTATATGGCTTTCTCCTAGTGGGAATGTCCATGTGATATTATCGCCTTGTGCATAACCAAATAGTGCCAACCCCATTGGAGCCAGGACAGATATTTTATCTTTTCTGATGTCTCCTTTTTCGGGCGTAACAATTTGGTATGTTCTCTCAACTGCGAAAGGTGTTTCTATAGTTACCAGGGAATTTAGACGAATCACATCTATAGGCATTTTGGCATTAGAAATAATCCTCGCATCTTTTAATTCCTCACTTAATTTATATATTGAAGCCTTATAGGAATTATCCTTATAATATTTGGCAAGGGACATGATTTGTTTTAGAAATTCATATTCTTTCTTATCAACAATTAATTCTCCGTATTTCATTTTAGTTTTTCTTTAATTCAACATTATCTATGGAAATATTCCTCTTTGTTTATAAGCGGTTTCTACCCTAGATATGGCCAGAATAAAAGCAGCTGTTCTCCAATCAACATTGCGTTTATTTACTTCTGAATGAATCTTATGGAAATTCTCGGTAAGTTTTTTCTCAATTTTCGCCATCACTTCTTCTAATTGCCACAACTCCCCATTTCTATTCTGTAACCATTCAAAATAACTTCCAATTACTCCGCCTGAATTGCAGAAAATGTCTGGTATAATGGTTACACCTTTCTCTATCAAGATTTGTTCTCCTTCCTTATCAGTAGGTCCATTAGCGCCTTCAGCCAGAATAGAAGCTTTTATTTTAAAAGCATTTTCAGCAGTGATTTGGTTTCCTAATGCTGCAGGAATTACAATATCACAGTCCAATCCAAAAAACTCATTAGATTCGATTTCATCTGCACCTTGAAACCCTTTTATTGATCCTTTCCTTGGTTCACAATGTTGCGCTAGAGCTTGTGTATCTATTCCACCTTCATTATAAAGTGTAGCGTGTGCATCCTGCACAGCGATTAATTTAGCACCATCTTTGGTCAAAAAATGAGAAGCCCAATACCCAACATTACCAAATCCCTGGACTATAAATTTCTTATTACTTAAATCCTTTTCTTCTGCTGCCAGCAATAATTTTATAGATAGATAAACCCCAAATCCGGTAGCACGGTCTCTACCTTCTAATCCCCCTGCACCAACAGGCTTTCCCGTTACCACATGTTGATTATGCGATCGCTCTGAAGATGATATGGTTGACATATAAGTATCTACGATCCATGCCATGGTTTGTGGATTGGTATTAACATCTGGAGCCGGAATATCATGCTCTGGGCCAATATTTTCACCTAATGCATAAGTGAAACGCCTAGTGATCCTTTCTAATTCCGAATCTGAATAATTTCGAGGATCTATTTTGATGCCCCCTTTAGCACCTCCAAAAGGAAGACCAGCCAATGATGTTTTCCAGGTCATCCACATCGCAAGTGCCTTGGCGGCATCAATATCCACGGTATCGTGGTAACGTAAACCTCCTTTGTAGGGCCCTAATGCGTTGTTATGCTGCACTCGGTAACCTGTAAAAACTTCAACTTTTCCATTATCCATTTTTACTGGAAAATGCACGATAATTTCATTGTTAGTAATACCCAAAATCTTTCTAATGTTGGGATTCAAATCTATCATATCGGCCGTTTTATTGAACTGATGCATCACGGTCTCGTACATAGATTGTTTAATGGCTTTTTTAGTGTTTATCATTATATATTATTGAAAGTGTTCACAAAATAATTTCCTGTTATCTTTCCAGGTGCAGGTTCTGCGATGGTCGCAATTAAAGCACAGCCCTTTAAGCATATCCTGGGGTAATCCTTTTAAGTGCTTTTTATGTGGAATGTTGGCCTTTATTTTTCCGTTAGTCAAATTCATTCTATCATAGATTTATATTTTCTCATATACAGAAAGTCAAATGCTATGCTCAGAATAAATAAACAATAAAGCCTTAGTTGTAATAACCAGGTAGTAAGGGTGTTACGCGTGTATTATATTTGGAATCGAATTTTATAAGCGGGGAGAAACGCCCCGGTGGGGGAGAAAAGTACCGTTTGGAGTATGGTCTTTATTTAAGTTTTTTTCGGAGAGTTTTCCTGTCAATTTGAAGAATTTCTGCAGCTTTTGTTTTGTTGTTATCTACGCTAGCCATGATTTTTAAAATATGCTCTTTTTCAACCTGCTGCAATGATTTTGAATTAGATTCGAAGTTTGGGGTAGGATACTTGAGATAATCAGGAAGCTGTTTTATATCTATACTTTTTTCACTCATTATAAGCGCCCTTTGAATAACATTTTCTAGTTCTCTTACATTTCCTGGCCAATTATGACGTTCAAGTATTTCCATTGCTTTTTCTGTAATTTCAGTCCCAGGTTTGGCATATTCTGTAGCGTATTTTTTTAGGAAATTTTTTGCAAGCAAAGGAATATCTATTTTATGATCTCTTAATGGAGGCGTTTCAATTTGCATTACATTCATGCGGTAATAGAGATCTTCCCTAAAAGTACCCTTTTTTATCATTTGCTTAAGATCGCTGTTAGTAGCGGCAATAACTCTGACTTCAATCTTCTGTGCTTTTTGCTCACCAATACGTCGTACTTCTTTTTCCTGAAGCACCCTTAATAATCTGGTTTGTACCGAAAGGGGAGCGGTACCAATTTCATCTAGAAAGATAGTGCCACCAGCAGCGGCCTGAAAAAATCCTTGTCGGTTATCATTAGCTCCTGTAAAGGCCCCTTTTTTATATCCGAAAAGTTCAGATTCTAATAGTTCTTCCGGAATAGCTCCACAATTAACCGCGATAAATGGATTAGCGGCAAATGAACCCTTATAATGTATAGCTCGAGCCACCAATTCTTTTCCCGTTCCACTTTCCCCCTGTATAAGTACAGTAGCACGGTTATTTTTCACTCGTTCTATAAGATCAATTAATTGTTCAATTTTTTTAGATTGTCCTACAATCCCAGCATATATATGGGGTTTATTAATAGGCAAAGGATTCTTTTCAGAACTTAGCGATCTCTTAGGAAGTGAATTTTCAACAGCCTTTAGAAGTTCTTCTTTAGTAAATGGCTTTACTAAATAATCAAGTGCGCCAGATTTAATCGAATTCAAAGCACCGTCTATAGAAGGATAACCCGTTATTACCAATTTAGGTACCTTGGGAAAATGTTCTTCTACATATTTAATAAGTTCCATGCCACCAATTCCTGGCATTTGTAAATCTGTAATGAGAAGATCTACTGCGTTAAATTTTAAAATATCTATAGCTTCAACTACAGATGCTGCCTGGTATGAGTGAAAATTCTGCTCATGAAGTTGGCGCTGCACTAATTCTAGCATATCATAATCATCATCTACAATGAGAATATTCGCTTTTTTTAGTGCCATAAGTTATAGCTTTAAGGGTAGTTTTATTTGAAACACCGTCCCATTAGGTTTATTGTCAAAAGTAATGATTTCCCCTCGATGACTTTTAATTATTCCGTGAACTACACTCAAGCCAAGTCCAGAACCTTCGCCTACAGGTTTAGTGCTAAAAAAAGGTTGGAATATTTTCGATTTTAAGTTTTCCGGGATTCCTGGCCCTTCATCCTTTATTTCTAAAATAAAATGATCGGAATAACTTGAAACTTCTATATTTATTATGCTGCCTACGGGTGAAACATAGATTGCATTGATCAAAATATTGAATAAAACCTGAGTTAGTTGGATAGTATCTATTTGTGCTTCTAGAACCGGGTTGTCAATTTTGAAGTTATAGGAGATTCTTGCTTTCTCTAAATTAGGAGTTAATAATTTTAAAGCCTGATCTATGATCGGTTTTATTTGAATTACTTCTTTATGTTGAGGCATCTCGCAAGCGAAAAACATCAGTTTTTTTACAATATCTCTGGAATATATCGCTGCTTTTATAATTTTTTCAGAGTCCTTCTGAGTTTGATTTTCTTTTGAATTGGATTCTATCAATTCGGCAAAACCAAGAATATTTCCCAATGGAGTATTGAGTTCATGAGCTATTCCGGCAGTAATTTCGCCTAATATTGATAGACGGTCATTTCGTTCCGCACTTCTTTTTAATAGTTCTTCCTTTTTTACATTTTCTCGACGCTCAAAGAATTCACTTATCTCGATTGCAATCTTATTTAAAAGTTTCTGTTCTTCTTCTAAAAAATGGGCATTGCTTAATTTATCGGTGTTATAATAAACTTTTATAAAGCCTTTTCTCTCATTGAAGAGTAGAATATTACTTTGTTGAAAAACTGAATTTACTGGAATGGTAGAAGTGAATATATTATAGTCTTCAAATTCTAATTGAACAATGGCATATTCTGGAAATAACCACGCCCTTTTTGTGATGCTGCAAATTTCTTCTAGGGTTTCCGAGACTGAATCAGAATGTTTACGGATCGCAGAAGATACCTCGTAAAGACAGGAAAGTTCTTTAACCCGCTCTTTCAGTTTTTTGGAGATGGAGATTTCATTTGGCATGCAATAATGTTTATAATGTTAAAGGTCTGGAATTTATATCATCTTTCCATTTTCAGATTTACCCAAAACTACCACTTCCTTTGATACTTTATATTCTTCAATTGCGAGTATTAGTTGGCCTAAGATCAGACGCCGAAACTGAAATTTCATTTTCTTTTGGATCAATTTGTGTTTTTTAATCGGCCAAACACTGGCATTTAAGAGTAAACTTTAGTATTAATGGCTGTATTATAATTTTGGATTCCAGCCTAATCCAACAAACATCAGTATTGTCACTTGTTTCTTGCGGTTTAATGTATCTATCGAAATGATCTCGAATTTAAACTTTAGAACTAAAAGAAGATGGCGAAGAATAACAAAGTATTTTGTCCAAACAACTATCAGCATTATAGTACCATTATATAAGTATTTTTAAGAGATAAATGCCGCTAATTGCTTGAATATTTGCATATAATCTTAAAAATGAATTATGGAAATTACATGGAAAGGGGTCATGCCCGCTGTTACCACCAAATTTACGGCAGATGATAATCTAGACTTGGATATGTTCAAAAAGAACATTCACGCCCAGCTGAATGCAGGGGTAAATGGAATTATCCTCGGTGGAACCTTAGGCGAGGCAAGTACACTACTGGCTGAAGAAAAACGGGAGTTAACCAGATTTACAAAAGAAATTGTTGGCGATCGCATTCCTGTAATTATGAATATTGCTGAACAATCTACAAAAGGAGCCATCCAGGCTGCAGAAACTGCTGAACAAGACGGAGCTTCAGGCCTAATGATGCTTCCCCCAATGCGCTATTTAGCAGATGATAGGGAAACTGTAGAATATTACAAGGAAACTGCTAAGAGTACCTCTCTTCCAATTATGGTTTACAATAATCCTGTAGATTATAAAATCGAGGTTAGTCTTGATATGTTCGAAGAACTACTCAAACAAGACAATATTCAGGCTGTAAAAGAATCTACACGAGATACTTCGAATATCAGCAGGATAATTAATCGATTTGGAGATAGGCTTAAGATTTTAAGTGGGGTAGATACTATAGCCTTGGAAAGTTTAGTGATGGGAGCTGATGGTTGGGTGGCTGGATTGGTATGTGCCTTTCCAAAAGAAACGGTCGCTATTTATAATCTCGTTAAAGCTGGTAGGATTGAAGAAGCATTAAAAATATATCGTTGGTTTCTGCCAGTTTTAGAGCTGGATATCAATGCAAAATTGGTTCAGAATATTAAGATGGCTGAAGTAGCCACGGGAATTGGAACCGAGAACGTGCGAGCACCGCGTTTATCTTTAAATGGTAAAGAGCGTGAAAACGTTCAGAATATCATAGATACAGCCATGGCATCTCGGCCAAATGTTGAAGAATATTTATCTGTTTAATAGAAATTATAAGATATGTTAACAGGAAAAAATTATGTGGGCTATGAGCTCTCTGCGGAAAACACTTCCGTATTTGAATCAATTAATCCGGCAACTGAAGAAAAAAATGAAAAATTTCATATTGCTACAAATCAAGAGGTAAATCAGGCGGTTAAAAAAGCCCAAATTTCTTTCTTAGAATATTCAGCTAAAACTGTAGAAGAAAGAGCCGGATTTTTGGAAGCAATTGGTCACGAGATTTTAGAATTAGGTGATGAATTGATTATAACTTATTGCCGGGAAACTGGTTTACCCGAAGCAAGGGCAAAAGGAGAAATGGGCAGGACTATAGGACAATTAAACGCATTTGCTTCTTATATTAAAAATGAGAATTGGAAAAACAGTTTTGAAGATAAGGCAGATCCTAAAAGAATTCCAATGCCAAAACCAGCCTTGCTTCTTACTAGCATTCCAATTGGCCCAATAGCGGTTTTTGGTGCCAGCAATTTCCCACTGGCTTTTTCCACAGCTGGAGGTGATACTGCCAGTGCATTAGCAGCGGGTTGTCCGGTAGTGGTGAAGGGGCATCCTTCGCACCCGGCTACTGGAGAACTGGTAGCTTCAGCAATTATCCGAGCTGCGAAGAAAACTGGAATGCCAGATGGTGTTTTTTCACATTTAAATAGCAATAACATAGAAGTAGGGACATTTTTGGTAAAGCATCCCAAAATTAAAGGGGTTGGTTTTACCGGAAGTTTGAAAGCGGGACGTGCCTTGTATGATCTTGCTGCAAAAAGGGAAGAGCCAATCCCGGTATTTGCTGAAATGGGTAGTGTAAACCCTGTAATAGTTAGTGCAGCAGCGATGGAGAAAAGAGGTAAGGAGATTGCACAGCAACTTGCCGGCTCTTTTAATCTTGGAGCAGGTCAATTTTGTACGAGTCCGGGGATAATTTTTACTGTGGAAAATGATAAGCTAGCCGATTTTGAGAAAGAACTGGTGTCGGCCAATTCCCAGATCGATGAGCAATGTATGTTAAACCAAGGAATTAAACAGGCTTTTATCAAGGTAAAGAATGATTTTATATCTAATTCTAATATTACTGTATTAAGCGAAGCTGGAGATAAGGATGGAAATATGGTAGCAGGAATTATCGTAAAAATAAATGCTAAAAATTTCTTTGAAAACAATAGACTGCAGGAAGAGGTATTTGGCCCGTTCACCATGTTGGTTACATGTGATAATCTGGAAGAATTAAATAAAGCGGTAGAAAGTTTACAGGGGCAACTTACAGCCAGTCTGATCGCTGAGGAAGAAGAATTTAGTGATCTTAAAAAGACGGTACAGTTAATTCAGCATAAAGCAGGTAGGATAATTTTCAATAGTATGCCCACTGGAGTTGAAGTTTCACCGGCAATGACACATGGTGGGCCTTATCCTGCCTCTACCGATAGCAGGTTTACTTCCGTAGGAATTTCAGCGATCAATAGATGGCTGAGACCAATAAGTTTTCAGGACTTTCCAGAAGCATTACTTCCTTAGTTCATTAAATAAGTATTTAGATGATCTATCAAAGTTTTGAATGTATAGATGCCCACACCTGTGGAAATCCTGTACGTCTTATAAAATCAGGTATTCCTCTTTTAGAAGGATCAAATATGAGTGAGAAACGCCAGCATTTTATAAAGGAATATGACTGGATTCGAAAAGGTTTGATGTTCGAACCACGCGGTCATGATATGATGAGTGGTAGTATGATTTATCCGCCTCATGATTCTGATAACGATTTTGCCATTCTTTTTATCGAGACTAGCGGCTGTCTTCCCATGTGTGGGCATGGCACCATTGGAACCATTACTATTGCCATAGAAGAAGGGCTCATTAGCCCAAAGGTTCCTGGTAAAATCAGGATGGAAGCACCCGCCGGTCTGGTAGAGATTGATTATCAGCAAACAGGGAATAAAGTAGATTGGGTAAAATTAACGAATGTAAAAAGTTATTTAGCTTTTAAAGATCTAACGATTAATTGCCCCGGATTGGGCGAATTAAAGTTTGACGTCGCCTATGGAGGGAATTACTATGCAATAGTAGATCCCCAAAAGAACTATCACGGACTTCAGAACTATTCCGCTTCTGAAATAGTGCGTTACAGTCAATATCTGAGACAGAAAATCAACGAGAAATATCCAGATCATTTTATTCATCCTGAGAATGACACCATACGAAATGTAAGTCACCTGTTATGGACGGGAAATGTTATAGACTCTAAATCCCATGGTAGAAACGCGGTATTTTACGGGGATAAAGCTATAGATCGCTCTCCCTGCGGAACCGGAACTTCAGCAAGAATGGCGCAATTATATATGCGTGGTAAATTAAAAGCCGGAGAAGACTTTATTCATGAAAGTTTTATAGGTTCAAAATTTACAGGAAAGATTGAGAAGGAAACAAGCATAGGGAATCATCCCGCAATTATCCCGAGCATAAAGGGTTGGGCAAAGGTCTTCGGACGTAATACTATTACGATTGACGAAAAAGATCCATATGCTTTCGGATTTCAGGTAATCTAAGAAATAAGTATTAATCATGAATAAACAATGCCTAATTATTGGAGGAGGTATAATCGGCCTAAATATCGCTTATTATCTGTATAAGGAGGGCCACGAGGTGACGATTATAGATCGCAATGACTTTTCTTCGGGGGCCAGTTTCATAAATGCCGGCTATATAACCCCTAGCCATTTTATTCCGCTTAGTTCTCCTGGGATAATCACCAAAGGTTTAAAATGGATGCTGAATAAAAACAGTCCTTTTTATGTAAAACCCAGATCGGATATGGATTTTATAAAATGGGCCTGGTCTTTTAAAAGGTCTGCGACTCAGAAAAGAGTAGATCAATCCATTCCTGCAATTTTGAAAATTAATCTTATGAGCAGGGATTTATATCAGGCAATGAAAGAATCTTCAGATTTTGATTTCGAATTTAATCAAAAGGGGCTTTTAATGTGTTATAAACTGGCTGAAACAGGCGATGAGGAATGGGAAGTAGCTGAAATAGCCTTAAAGCGGGGATTAAAGGTGAAGCACCTAAATAAAGAAGAACTTAAATTGTTGGAGCCGAATGTAGATTTTAATGTAAACGGAGCTTATTTTTATGACTCAGATGCGCATATGACTCCTAATGATTTTATGAGGGATATGAAAGCTTTTCTAAAAAAGCAAGGGGTGAATTTTATATTGAATGAGGAAGTGGTGGATTTCAAAATAAATAGTGGTAGAATTAATACTGTAAAAACTGGTCTTAGAGAAATTCCGGCCGATGAGGTAATTATTGCCGCGGGAACCTGGACTTCGAAACTTGCAAAAAAGTTAAAGATTCCACTTTCACTAGAAGCCGGAAAAGGATATAGTTTTAATGTAGAGAAATCCACTGGAATCAGTATTCCCACTATTTTGATAGAGGCTAGGGTAGCAGTAACCCCTATGAACGGTTTCACAAGATTTGCCGGCACTATGGAACTTTCGGGACTTAATGAAAGAATTTCAAAAAATCGTGTAGAAACTATCGCAAATGCTGCGGAAGGATATTATAAAGGTTTAAAAATTGATGAAGAGGATATAAGCAATGCTAAATCTGGATTGAGACCATGTTCTCCAGATGGTTTACCCTATATTGGTAGGAGCAAGGCTGTTAAAAACCTGATTTTTGCTACCGGACACGCCATGATGGGCTGGAGTTTGGGGCCAGCCACAGGCAAATTGGTTTCGGAAATCATTTCAGAGAAAAAATTATCAATGGATATCAATCCTTTTAGCCCAGATCGAAAAATTTAAAATATCAATATGTTGAAAAACGGAATTGGCGGAAGTACAATAGAAAAGGAACTTAATAAGTTAAAACCTATACCTGGCGCGCCAAATCCTGTTGCGCAGGATGGCTTCAACGAACGGCTACAGAAACTTTGCAAACTGATGCAAAAAGAATCAGTAGACATGATTTATATTAATGCCGGGCCAAATCTTTATTATTTTACAGGAACCAGGTGGTCTCCTTCTGAACGTCTGGTTGGCGCCCTGCTTCTTCCAGATGAAACCCTGATATATATAGTTCCAGATTTTGAGATCGGAACTATTAAAGATTTTATGGGAGTACAAGGTGAAATTTTAGCCTGGGAAGAACATGAAAATGTGTTCGAGGTAATTTCCGAAAAGATTGCTATAAAAAATGAATTTAGGTTGGGTATAGACGACACAACTGCTTTCAGGATAAGTGATGGTTTTACCCGGCATATTCAGAATGCCAGACAGTTTTCGGCAGAACAACTATTCATGGAATGCCGAATGTATAAATCTAAAGCTGAAATCAAGAATATCCAATATGCCATGAATATAACCATGGAGGTGCAAAAAGCTGCCGCCCGTATTTTGAGAATTGGCATTTCTACGGCAGAAGTAGTGGATTTTATAGATAAAGCACATAAAAAAATGGGAGCTAAAAATGGCTCTTACTTTTGCATTGTTCTTTTTGGAAAAGATACCAGTTTTCCACACGGAGTAAAGAATCCCAAGGATCTGGAAATGGACGATATTGTTCTAGTGGATACCGGTTGTGAATTTAACGGCTATATTTCAGATATTACACGCACCTATTTTTTTGGGAAACCGAATGACAAACAGCGAAAGATCTGGCAGGTAGAGAGAGATGCACAATTTGCAGCTTTTTCAGCGATACAGGAAAATAGTGCCTGTGGAATAATAGATGATCAAACCAGGAAATTTTTAGAGAAAAACAATTTAGGGCCGCAATACCAATTGCCGGGACTTCCGCATAGAGTTGGGCATGGGATTGGTATAGAGATCCATGAGCATCCGTATATTGTAAAAGATAATTCTATTAAGCTCAAAGAAAGTATGTGTTTTAGTATAGAGCCAATGATTTGTGTTGAAAATGAATTTGGCGTTCGTCTTGAAGACCATGTTTATATTGATGAAAATGGCCCGGTTTGGTTCACCGAGCCAGCCAAAAGTATAGAAGATCCTTTTGGTTATAATGATTGATATTCGGGTATGAAGCCTATTTATTTCAAAATACCAAAAACTGAGAATAAAGCGATCCGTGTCCAGGAAGAAGCCGGAAAGTATTTTTATGGTAAACTGCATTACCACCCGGAATATCAGATTACACTTATTGAAAAGGGAACCGGTTTATTTTATGGAGGAACGAATGTTGTCAAGTTTGAAGAAGGAGATTTATATTTTATAGGTCAGGATGTACCACATTTAATAAAGAGTTCAGCAAAATATTATGAATCCGATTCCCCTGGAATAAAAGGTCTTTCAATTTTCTTTAGTTATAATAGCTTTGGAGAATCTTTTTTTGAAGTCCCTGAATTGAGGAAAATACGAAACCTATTGCTAAATGCAAAAAGAGTAATAAAGCTACGTCGAAATTCTGAATTTAATCTGGAACAAATGATGCTCGATATGCGCTCAGCAACAAATGAGGGAAGAGTGATTCAATTGTTGAAAATATTGAGTCAGTTTAATGATGAAAATTACGAATTCTTAAATGCTACTGGCCTATCACCAACCTTGAATGAAAAAGGATATGATCGTCTCAATAAAGTGATCAATTATACCTTTTCAAACTATGCAACGAATATTTTGGTTGAAAATGTAGCCGAAAAGGCAAATCTGAGTAAATCCCAGTTTAGCCGATATTTTAAGGAAAGGACCGGGAAAACGTATGTTCAGTTTCTAAATGAGGTACGAATTGAAAATGCCTGTGTTTTACTGATAAAGGAAGATTTGAACATTGAACAAATTGGTTACGATGTAGGATTTCAGAATTTATCTAATTTTAACCGGCAGTTTAAAAAAGTTAAAAACAGCACCCCTTCGCAATTTCGTACACAGTTTCAAAATGAGAGAACTATTTTATAATAGATAAATTGGTTATCAGCGGGTTGTTTTTAGGCTCTTAACCTGAGTTTTTCCTTCAAAGGAATTTAATAGTAACCTAGATAGTTTTTCTTACAAAAAAACGTTGTAATCCAATCGTCTGTGAATTATTTATGGTGGTAATAATGCATTTAATTAGTCAATTATATCTAAAGCTAAAGAGCATTCGCCTTTGTTTCTTTAATTTTTTTTCTCAGCTACTTCTTATAATTTATATGGATAATTATATATCCTTAATGTATGTCAAAGTAATAGAAGAATAGATCCTATTTCTCCAATAAGCGTTTATTAAATTCTTATAAAAGCCCGTAAACACTATGTTTCCGGGCTTTTTAATTTATCATCCTATCTATTAAAATCAATAGAAAGGAGTTAAATTCTTAGCTGCTTTGAAAAATAAAAACGGTATAGAAGTATTATAAAGTTCTATTTTGGATGCTTGAGATCTGGGATTTCAATCATTTTTCCATTCTTGAATCTCCCTAGAATTAACACATCTTTTATTTTTTTATATTCTTCAATGGCCAGCTGGAGTTGCTCTTTGGTGTCTCTTCTAATCTTGACGCCATTTTTTTTATTTTTATTTCGAACCTCAATGTAATATCCGTCCCTTAAATCTTTCGGTTTTGTCGATGGTCGGCCCATAATTAATTTTTGTTTTAAATATCGCAAGGCTAATTCCTATTAAAGTTTAAAAAGAATAATATAATTCTAAACATCAATAAAATTGTAGCCCATCAAATATGCGTAATGAGTATTTTTATTATTTCAGGTTTGGTTGAATAATAAAACTATATGAATAGGGATTCGGCTTAATAGTATACTCCGGATGAACTAGTCTCCCCCAGGAAGTATCACCTCCCACACCCATTTGCAAATAATCTATATTCCATTGTAAAGTTTCCCCCAATTTTATATCAGCTCCATGTTTTTTAGTTACAGGTACTAGTCCGGAAGCAGATGCGGCTTTTTCATTTTCTTCTAAATCAATTTCTGCCATTTTAAATGGCCATATACTTGAATTTAATAAAGAGTTCGTCGCATATACTGAAAGAGAAAGGTTCTCAGATTCCAGCCTTATCCATCTAACATCGGTTTTGTTTCCGGTTTCCTGAGGTCTTAGGTACCTATGAAATTGATCTTCAATTCTACCTGAATAAATACCGGTTTGTTGACCCGTTTTGCGATCCCAATAAGATTCTTCTGGTCCTTTTCCATACCAACTTAGGTCTTTAAAATCGTTTGGTAAAATCATATACATTCCAATTCTTGGAATATTTGGTAGCTCTTTTTTGAGCGGTTCAAATTTATAGTTGATTTTAAGATCACCATCTGAATTTACTTCGTAAGCTACATTTACCTTCGCAATATTTTCAGGAAGCGCATAAGCCACCTCAAAAGCAACTCTTTTATCGTTAAGCACTGGTTGTTTAATTAGTTTTGAAGTGTAATTATACGTAGCCGTTTTCCATATTTTAGCCCATTTATCCATTCCGTTTCCTAGGTCATTATCTGTTGGGGCACGCCAAAAATTTAATTGTATGGGCTCATTGGTAATCAATTGATTATTATATTTCCATTCCTTGATTTCCCCGGAAACTTTATCCAAATTCAGTTGGAAATTTTTTCCTTTAATTATAAAGTTGTCTGATTGGGAAATAATATTTACTCCATCGTTGTTTACAAGTTTGAAACCTGATCCTTTAAATGCTGATATTACAAATTCCTCAAAAGCCAATAGGTGATTTGCCGGTAATAGTTCTTCGTCTGAACTTGTTTTTAGGAATACCTGTAATATAAGTTCAATTTTTGAAGAGGTTTTATCGAATTTTAATTGAAAATCCTGCTTTGTTCTAGGCTTAAGGTTATTTATAGAAATCTTTCCTGAATCTATACTTTTTCCATTTTCAAGAAGTTTCCATGTAATTTTTTCATCATTTAATGTTTTAAAGAAATTTTTATTAAAAACCTTTATTGTAGTAGAAGCTTTATCAAATTTAAATTCAACCGGCTGGTAAACCTTTTTTACTTCAGATAAATGAGGGTGTGGATTACGATAAGGATCAACTAAACCGTTATTTAAAAAATTTCCATCTGTAGGTAAATCGGGATGATAATCATAACCGTACGCCAAATAAGGTTTACCTTCAGGATATTTATATTCCAGGGCTTGATCTACCCAATCCCAGATAAATCCTCCCTGTAGAACTTCATAATTCTCAATGAGGTCCCAGTAATCCTGTAAATTCCCTACAGAATTTCCCATCGCATGGGCATATTCTATCATTATTGCCGGTTTTTGAGGATTGTTTTTAGCGTAGTCTTCCAAATGCTCCGGTGAAGGATACATTGGGCAGTAGATGTCAGTATAATCCGCTGTTTTTGCTGGTTCATATTGAACAGGTCTGGAATCGTGATCTTTCAACCATTTATAGGTTGTCTCAAATACCTTTCCGTGGCCAGCCTCGTTGCCCAATGACCAGATGATAATAGAAGGATGGTTCCTATCTCTGTAGAACATTCTTTTTGTCCTCTCCAAATGTGCTGGGATCCAATTTTCCTCGTTTCCTATTTGTGTTTTTTCATCAATCGCCAGCGGATGACTTTCTATATTGGCTTCATCTAATACATAGAGTCCGTATTTATCGGTAAGATCATACCAATAAGGATCGTTGGGGTAGTGGCTGCTCCGTACAGCATTAATGTTATTTTGTTTCATCAAGCGAATATCCTTTTCCATACTTTCACGGCTTACCACATGCCCGGTGAAGGGATCGGTTTCGTGACGGTCCACGCCTTTAATGTAAATAGCCTTTCCGTTTACCAATAATTGGTTTTCTTTTATTTCCACGGATCGAAATCCAATCTTTTTTAATATAAAGGAAGGAGAAACATTTTTGTTTGGTTGCAATCTAATTTCCAATGTATATAGGTTTGGAATTTCAGCCGACCATTTTTCTATATTTTCAATTTCTTCTGAAAAAATTCTCTCTACAGAATCATTTTTTCTAACAAGGATTTCTTCCGAAGCTGAATAAACAATTTCTCCTTTTGGATCTTTGAGTTTTATCCAAAGTTTTGCTTTTTGGTTTTTTTTCGAAGAATTTTTGATGAAAAAGCTGCCCTCAAAAGCACCATCCTCAAAATTGTTTGCCAGATTTGCTTTAATTCCAAAATCCTGAACATGGACTTTAGGAGTATTATAAAGGTAAACTTCCCGTTCTATGCCGCTCATCCTAAGCATATCCTGACTTTCCAAATAACTGGCGTCACTCCACCGAACCATTTGCAAGGCAAGCAGGTTTCTGCCATTTTTCACAAAATGGGTGACATCAAATTCTGCAGGGGTTTTTGAACCTTCAGAATACCCCACGAATTCACCATTCAAATACACTTCAATGGCTTTTGCAGCGGCAAAATGTAGGGTAACTCTATTGTTTTCAATAAAATCTTCTGAAATTTCAATGGTTTTTCGATAAGTGCCAACGGGATTATATTCGTAAGGAATATCTGGCCAGGTTTCATCAAAGGGATATCGTTCGTCCAGGTAAATAGGATGTCCGTAACCCTGAGTTTCCCAATTCCCCGGTACCTTTATCTTACCCCATCCTTCTGAATTAACTTCAGGATTATAATAATTTTCAGGACGGTCATTTAAGGATTTTACCCACTTAAAATCCCATTCACCGTTCAGAGAAATAAATCTATTAGAAAGTTCCTTTTCATTTTTTTTGGCTAAATCTTCGGTTTCGAAGGCGAAAAAGTCGGCTCTTGGATCAAGTTTGTTAATTTGAAAAACTGTATGATCTTCGTATGGTTTTTTACCCTGAGCGAATAGGTTTGTTCCTATTAATAATATGGATAAAAAGAAATATAATTGATTTTTCATTAATGGAGGTATATTAAATTTAAGAAGCATTTAAATTACTTGTTTGAAGTACGATACTAAGATGATGGAGAAAGTAGTCTATCTGATCTCGGTTTATTATTATAGGAGGTTTCAATTTCAGTACATTATTATCTGGTCCATCTGTGCTCATTAATACTCCTCTTTCCTTCATTCTGTTGACCAGTGAGTCGGCAGCATGGGGTAGGGGATTCTTTTTCTTGTCATTAAGTTCAAAGCCAAGAAATAATCCTTTACCCCTAACATCACCGATAATTGGGAATTGTTTTTGAAGTACTTTCAGTTGTGCTTTCAGATAACTTCCCATTTCGCTTGCATTTTGCTGTAGGTTCTCGTTTTCAATTACCTCAAGTACTTTTTTTCCTATTGCACATGAAACGGGATTCCCTCCAAACGTGTTAAAATATTCCATTCCATTGGCAAATGCATTAGCGATTTCCGCGGTACAAACCACGGCTGCTAGGGGATGGCCGTTGCCCAATGGCTTTCCTATGGTTACAATATCGGGTACTACGTTATGTTCTTGAAAACCCCAAAAATGTGTGCCTATTCTTCCGCAACCTACCTGTACTTCATCTGCAATACATACACCTCCAGCATCACGGGTATATTTATAAGCCAATTTTAGATAACCTTTGGGTAACTCTATCTGCCCTCCACAGCTAATGATACTTTCACAAATAAATGCTGCGGGTTTTCTATTTTTTTCATGGATGTTTTCAATAGCTTCTTTAATATGGGCAGCATATTGCGAACCAGTATGCTCCCCACGGTATTTTCCTCTGAATAAATCAGGTAATGGAACTATTTGGGTATGTTCAGGTGCGCCTTTTCCTCCTTTGCCATCAAATTTATATGAGCTAATATCTATACAGGCATTAGTATTTCCATGATACCCGACTTCTACAGCAATAAAATCTTTTTGGGCAGTATAAGATTTTGCCATTCTAATGGCCAGTTCATTGGCTTCACTCCCTGAATTTACAAAATGAACTACCGAGAGTTCTTTAGGAAAAGTTTCTAAAAGCTTTTTCGCAAAAGTGACAATATTCTCATGAAGATAACGGGAATTAGTATTGAGCATTTCCATTTGCTTTTTTCCCGCTTTTACAATTTCTGGATGCTCGTGCCCTACATGAGCCACATTATTAACCATATCCAAATATTTGCGCCCCTTATCATCTATAAGATAGGCTCCATCTCCTCTAACAATCTTTAAGGGTTCTTCATAACTTAGACTAAGACTTTTGCCTAAATATGCTTTTCGTTCTGAGAAAAGGGCTTCGTTATCTAATCCTGGGTCCTGGATTTTATGCTGTTTAAATAAAAATATAGGATCAGGAAAAATTTGATTAAATACTCTTTTTTCCCGGTCTAAACAATGTGTAATCGGATGTACTTCGTTAGGATGATGAAGACTTAGCTGAAGTATAAATGCCTCTTTCTCTTTGGATTTATGCTTTCCGATAATATCTCCCTTCTCAATTTCCCCATGAATAACTAAGGAAGGTTCAAACATAAGATTCCGGTAAATGGTATAAAATTTACCATTCTTACCAAAGGAATGTTCTATTATGCAAATTTTCCTGGTTTCATTCAGCTCTACAATTTTCCCAGGAATTAATGCACAAACGTTGAATTTTCTAAAGTACCAAAATTGCACCCCTAGTAATAGATTAGACCAAAAGTCACCCCTTAAAGTTTTAATTCGATTTTCCTCTCTTATCAATTCAGGCCGAACCTCATTATAACCTCCATAAATTATATTCTCAGCATTTTCTTTCCAGTGCTCCTTAAGTCTTTTAACTATTTTTCTTTTATCCTTTGCATCTTGGAGACTGCTAATTGAATCTGTTGAAATATCTATATTCAAGTACTTAAATGAAGTGCTTCTTTTATTCTCAAAAAGATCTGAAAGCTCCAAATTCGTTGAATTACAGAATTTTTGAAATCGTAAATATTTTTTACTTGTCCTATAGCCACATGCGTCTTTAAATAGTTCACCTGCCAGATAGGGTTTTATATGGTACCAATTTTCAATTAATTCCCAGGCAGCTGCAGTACTTACCTGGTGATATTTGTTTTCAGGTTCAGATTTAGCGTTAATTTCAGATTTAGTAAGGCTAATGACCAATCTTGCACCTACCAGCCAGTAAAGCAATTCTAACTCATTTTCTTTTAAGGGGAAGGAAGCGTGATAGCCTTTTATTACTTCTAAAGCGGCTTCAAGCAGCTGCTCTTTTTGCATTATGGCATATGTCACACAAATTGCCAGATCATTAATAGTCGCAGTATAAGTAGCGTCTCCAAAATCTATAAAACCAATTACCTTTTCGTTGTTGGGTTGGATTATAATATTGTTATCATTAATATCATTATGTACTATACTTTTGCGACAATTGGCTAATTGAGATTCTATAGATTTAAAGCCCTTGTAAAAGTGATCTATATAATTTTTCTTTTGTGATTTAAAAAGGTTTTGATGCGGTTTAGTCCAGGAAGTTTGTGAAACATCCCAGTCGAATTTTCTCTTTATTGGAAATGGATCTTCAAAATTATTTAAAAGGCCTGTAAGATAACCGGCTTTTTTTCCAAGGTCCTTCAAGAGTCCCGGGGTATGTACTTTAGCATCACTCCAAAGTTCACCGGGAAGCCAGGTTAATAACCTTACATAATAATTGTTTCCTTCGATTTTCAGTTCATTTATTTGTTTACCATCGATGCCTAGAATTATTTCGGGTAACAAAAGGGTAGGATCACCACCTTCTAAATGATTGAGAATATTATTCTGAAAATTCAGGAATTCGATTGCACATTTTTCTTTTGAAGCTATTTTGAGAATATAATCCCTAGAATCTGTCTTAATTAAAAAATTAAGGTCTAATTCCCCTGGAAGTGATTTCACAGCTCCAGTTTTATTATAAAGCTTTCTTGCAATTTCGTTGATGGTATCCTGGTCAAAGTCCAGCTTCAGATTACTCATAATTGTTCATTTAAAAGTAGAAGTAAATAATGTGCCGCAGACCAGCTAAAATTGTATGCCTCAAGGCCTTTGCCGGATATTGGATTATAGTTTTCGCGAATAGCCTTTCCTTTTTGGGTTACCCCTTCAGCATTGTGTATTAATTTTCTGGTCAATTCATTCGCTTCACTCTCATAGCCATATTTTTTTAATCCTTTTATTCCGAAATACGATTGATCTATCCAGGTTGGCCCGCGCCAATATCCTCCATCCGGCTTGAATTTTTCTGAACTGGCATCCAAGGTTTGTAAAGGAACGGATGTATTGAATTGTGTGCTATCCATCATTATTTTCAAAAGATTATTGGCTTTAGATTTAGAAGCAATGCCTGCCCAAAGTGGAATCCATCCTTCGCTACCCTTTATTTTAATAAATGAATTACCATCCAAGGACGTATCATAGTACCAGCCATCCTCCTCGTTATAGAATTGGTGGTTAATTTGTTCTCTTAAGATATCCGCCTGATTTTCAAAAAGGTCTTCATCCTTTTTAATTTTCAGGATTTTCGCCAGTTTCTTTAAATAAAGCTTTTCCGCATACAAGAAAGAGTTTAGGTCCACACTTTCCTGATCCATAGAGAAGGCATTTTTGGAGTTTGGCAATAGTTTGGTATCGTCAAATCGCACTGCATTGTCCATACCACTCTCCCATTTTGCTGCGATTAAAGTTCCATCTGTAGATCCATATTCGCAAATTCCATCTTTATCATGATCACGATACAGGTACCACCATTCATGTTGTTTTTTAATTTTTGGGTAAATTTTTTTAATGAAATCTCTATCGCCATCCTGTTTGAAAATGGTCCAAGCGGCCCAGGCAGAAAGTGGAGGTTTAGTGTTACGGTAATTGTTTTCTTCAATTACATTATCACGGTATACACAATCTGGTATAAAACCGTTTTCGGTTTGGTAATCATACATTGCCAGCACTTGAGATTTGGCTAGATCTGGATCGTAATAGGCTACCGCCACTGCATGCTTCCAGCTATCCCAAGCCCAAAAGCCATAAAACCATTTATAATGATAACTAGGAAAAAATCCATCATATTTTAATCCGCCAGAGGCTGCTCGCCAATTGTTTTGAAGGGTAAGCAAGGATTTTTGTGCTAATTGGTAATAAGTAGAATCCTTCCATTGATCTTGCATTAGGTTTTGGATGGATCCTATTAAGGCAAGCTTTTCTTGTTGGATTTTTTTGTGTTCCTGGTAAAAATTGCCTTGGATAGTATTTATTAAGTCAAGTTCATTTTTATCAAATTCAGTCGCAAATGTGAAAGAATAAATGAATTCGTGGGTTGCTCCCGAGGCAACTTCAATTGGATTTAGATCGGCAGAGTAAGATGTGTCAGAAATAACAATAGAAGACAGCTTAACTTCTGTGGGTAGGTTAAGCAATCCGTAAAAATTATTGGTTTTACTTTTTACTTTAATTAGCTTTTTTTCTTGTTCTAGACTAAAACCGGCTTCAAATATCTTCCCTTCTATAACGGGCTGGATAGAAATTAGTTTATCATCAAAATTTTTAATTTGAAATTTAAATACAGCAGTTTTTGCTGAAGCAAAAAACATCGAATGTGATATCTGCCAGTTTTTAGTTTCTTTCTTAAAATTTAATCCAGAAAGTCTTCCTTCGTATGAGTTTCTAATTAAAGTTTTCTGGTTGGCTTCCATTAAACTTTTTATACGAATATTAACTAATGAAGGACTTAACCAAGTACCATTATTTTGTGACATGATAAAAGGACCTGAAAAGCCATCTTGATAAATAGCACTAGGTGTAGAAAATCCAAACCACGAACCTTTATCTGAGAAGATGAGAAAAGATTTATCTTCTGGAGAATCTGGGGTTCCTCTGTAGTCTAATAAGTTATAAATTTCTTTTTTAGCCGAACGATTATGGTTTTTTTGAGCAACCATAAAAAAAGTGCTAATAAAGAGGTAAAAGCATAGCAATAGATATCTATTCATTTTTATAAAAGCTTTAATCTGAAAAACTCAGAAAAGGTTACTTAAATAGAAATGAATTAAATGGAAATAAAATCTTGTTTTGAAAAATGAGAATGTGTGGACGCATGCAAATTACAAAAAATTAGTAAATGCCAAATAAATAGCTTAAAATTTTTCAAGATTTGATAAATCAGTGTTTAAATGAAATAAGATTAACAAAATGTTAAAACTTCAATTCAAAATATTGTGTAGCTCGGTTAAAATATCTTGTTTTGTTTAAACCTTACTAACGAGTGGAATTAAATCTTATTCTGGAGAGATTAAAGAAAAAGGATAGGAAAGCTTTTCAAAAAGTTTTTGAGGCTTTCTATGCTCGTTTAGTATCTTACTCTTATAAATTCACACTCGATCAGGTGGCCAGTGAAGACTTGGTTCAGGAATCCTTTATTTACTTATGGGAAAATATCTCTAACCTGAATATTGAAAAGTCCTTTCAGGCGTATTTATTTACTATGGTAAGGAACCGTAGTTTAAATCATCTAAAAAAAATTAAGGTCTCCGATTCATATTATTTTATAGATATCTCAATATCCCTAACAGAAGAACTTCAAGTAGAGGTTTTTAATGAGAAAGAAATGTTGGAACTAGTTAAGAAGGCTGAAGGGATCCTGGAAAATTTACCAACGAAAATGCAGCAAATCTTTAAGCTAAAAGTAATGTATGGCTTAAGTTATAACGAAATTTCGGAAGAAATGGGGATCTCCGTAAATACCGTAAAAACCCAGTTAAAACGTGCTAAATTTAAAATTGAATCAGCTCTCATAGTCGTTTCTATATTCTGTTTTTTTAACTGATTTAGAAAAAAAATCCAAAAATTGTCACCCAAATCATAAAATAATTTGTCTCTAATATAAAGGGGGCATCATACCTAATTTATAATGGAGTATAGTTTATTAATAAAAAGAATTAAAAGGGGATTAACTCCAGAGGAAGAAAAACAATTTCAGGATTGGTATTCTTCTTCAGAGGAGCATCGCCAGTATTATTTTAAACTAAAAAATTATAATCAAAAAAATACAACGATTCAGGTTAATACTTCTTTCGCATGGAAAAAGTTTGAATCTAAAATTGTAAAAAGCGATACTTCTTCTTGGAAATATACCGTTGCAGCGATTTTGGTTATTAGTTTAATAAGTTTTCCACTTTATTTTTTCCTGAATAGTCCTTTTGATCAGGAAAATCAGGTGGTGAATATTCAGGAAACAGAAAACAAATCTGACGAAATAATTTTTAAAGATCAGAATGGTAACACCATAAGCTTTGGAAAAAAAGATTCTTTTGTTGCAGGAGGGTATTACCAAGCGAATAAGGATAAACTTAAAATCGATAAAACTCAAGGAAGGTCTGGTACTAATACTATCATCGTTCCTGCAGGTAAGCAATTCACTGTTGAATTGAGTGACGGTACTAGAGTAACTTTAAATGCAAAATCTAAACTTGAATTTCCTACCAGTTTTGAGCAAAGTAAAAAGCGAGAAGTGGTTTTGGTCTATGGAGAAGCCTATTTTCAGGTTACATCAGCTCTAGAAAATAATGGTAAGAAGTTCATTGTTAAAAATTCGAATCAGAATATTGAGGTAATTGGAACCTCGTTCAATATAGAGAATTATAGCGAGCAAAAAATTGTGACTACGCTGGTTGAAGGTAAAGTAAACCTATTATATGGTAAAAATGTTATTGCCTTAATTCCTGGTCAGCAATCGATTATTGAAGGCAATGCCTTAAAAGAAATAAAAGAAGTAGACGTATACGATTATATAGCCTGGAAGGACGGAATGTTTTTATTTAAGGATGAATCTTTAAAAGGCATTTTCGAGGTTTTATCAAGATGGTATAATATAGTAGCAGATTTTCAGGAGAAGGAATTAGAAGAAATGAAATTTAATGGCAGGTTCAAGAAAGATCAAAATCTTGAAAGTATCCTTCGCATTATTGAAAATACTAAACGAGCACGATTTGAATTAAATGGAAATAAAATCAAAGTAATGCAATACCAAGAATGAAAAGGAATGGGGTTTATATCTGGACAATCTAAACCCTCATTCCAATTAATCAAGTAATTAACTAACTACAAATTTATGAAAACTAAATTGAATGGTAAACTATTGCCTTTGCCGAAGGGAATAATAATCTTTATTATGAGAGTCTTTATCTTATTCTTTTGCATTAGCAGCTTTGGATTTAACTCTGATAAGCTGTTTTCCCAGAATGCTAAAATAAAAATTGATAAGTCTGCCAATATTAGTGTCGAAGATGCTTTTCAACTAATTAAAGAGCAGACAGATTACACTTTTATTTACCCAAGTAACCTTTTCCATGAAGCGCCTAGTCTTAGATTGAATGCTGGTATTATTTCAGCAGAAGATTTATTAAATCGCTGTCTATCCTTAGTAGATTATACCTATGAGTTTACTGAAGAACATGTAATTCTATTAAAAGAAAAAGAAGTTTTTTATGATACGGATACGCAAACGATTTCGGAACAATCAACAATAACAGGAACAGTTACAGATTCCAAAGGAATGCCTTTACTATCAGTAAATATTTCTGTGAAGGGAACAAATAGAGGAACTCAAACCGATTTTGATGGAAAATATTCCATTGAGGTTTCCCAAGGTGAAGAATTAAGCTTTCAATATATAGGATTTAAAACGAAAACTATTGAAGTAGGGAATCAGCAAATAATTGACGTTACTTTAGAAGATGACCTTGAAAGTCTAAATGAAGTAGTTGTCGTAGGTTATGGTACTCAAAAAAGGAGTGATGTAACTGGAGCGATTAGCTCAGTTAAAAGTGAAGAACTTAATAAAGTTATAACTACAAATCCACTTGATGCTTTACAAGGTCGAGTTTCGGGAGTTACAGTTACAAATTCAACCGGAAGTCCGGGATCTGCACCTGAGATTTCGATTCGTGGAATTGGAACTTTCGGAAACAATGAGCCTCTTTATATTGTGGACGGAGTTCAGGCCGATCCTTATTTTATCAATACCAACAATATTGAAAGTATCGAAATTCTTAAAGATGCAGCCTCTGGGGCAATTTATGGAACCAGAGCAGCAAATGGGGTTGTAATCATTACGACCAAAAAAGGAGAGGAAGGAAAACCTAGAATTGAGATTGAATCTTCTTTAAGTATAAATACACCTAGGGAAGAAATGGAGCTATTAAATGCTCAAGAATATATTGCCGTTCACCGTCAAATGTATGAGAATGCAGGCGCAGAACTTCCACAATATGTGGTAAATCCATCCACATATGATACAGACTGGATTAATGAAACCCACAGGACAGGATATCTTTCTAATCATAATATTAGAATTAGTGGCGGTAGTAAAAATATAAATTATAGTGTTGGAGGTAATTACGCTGAGGAAACGGGCTTATTAATTGGTTCCGGATTCACTAAAAAAGGTGTCAATTCTCAGATTAATTTAGAAAAAGGGAAATTAAATGTTTCCACGAATTTAAATTATAGTGAAACCTATAGAGAAGAACATAAATTTTCTATCAGGGAGACCTATTTTATTTCGCCTTTAATTCCGGTATTAGATGAAGACCGTGAATCAGGATTTGGATATAGGTCAGGGGATCTTCCAGATCATAGAAATCCAGTAGGAGAAGATCATTTTCTAGAATCCTATACTAAACAGAAATATTTTCTTGGTAATGTAAATTTTGATTTTGAAGCATTTGAGAATTTCCATATTGGAGCAGGTTTTAGCCTTGCTGACCGCCAAAATTACACATACAATTTTCACCAGCCATTTCGAGTAAGAGATGTACAAGATATTGCTGAACGTGAATTTTCTTTTTTATCTGAATACCATTCAGAATTCAGAAGATTAAATGAAGAATATACACTAAGGTATAACTTTGATTTAAGTAAACATAGAGTGGGACTATTGGCAGGATACCAAAGAATTAGGGAACCATTTAAAAGTACCTATGCTCAGGCTGAGGGTTATAAGATCGATGATGACGGGAATAAGGTGCCAGCTACTATATTAGATCCCGATTTCAATACACTGGATGCGTTTAGCGATGGCACCTATTCAGCTAGTGGAACGAACGCTGAATATGCTTTAGTTTCCCAGTTTGGAAGAATAAATTATGCTTTTGATGAGAAATACCTCGTTCAGGCTAGTTTAAGACGTGATGGGAGTTCCAAATTTGGAAAAAATAACCAGTATGGTGTTTTTCCCTCTTTTGCTTTAGGGTGGAAAATTACCGAAGAAAACTTCATGGAAAATCAGGAAGTGCTCAATTTTCTAAAATTACGATATAGTTGGGGACAGGCGGGAAATGATAGTGCCTTAGGTTATTATGATTATGTTGCATTGATATCACAAGGTAAAAGTCAAAATGATGGGGGCTACGTTTATGGTAATCCGCAGAACTCATATTTAGGTAGTATAGCGCGCGACCTCCAAAATGATGATTTACAGTGGGAAACTAATACTTCCGCTAACTTCGGATTGGATTTTGGAATATTTGATAATAAACTCCAAGGTTCAATAAACTATTATAATAGTAAAACCGAAGATTTATTAATAACAAGAGAAGTGTCCCCTTCCGCAGGAATTAACAATCCTATTGTAAATGTTGGCGCATTCGAAAATAAAGGATTCGAATTTGAAGCTAATTATCGCAACAGGGATAATGATTTTAAATATTCTGTCGGAGGAACTTTTACGACTATTAATAGTGAAGTCACTAAATTAAGTAATGAAGACCAGGTATTGTATGGTATCGGTTTATTATTTGGATCTGACCATTTTGTAAATCAGACAAAGATTGGTTATGAACCGGGAGCCTTTTTTCTCCCTGTTGCAGATGGAATTTTCCAGAATGAGCAAGAAGTACAGTCTCATAGTGTGAATGGAAATCTTATTCAACCCAACGCAGAGCCCGGCGATATAAGGTTTAAAGATCAAAATGGTGATGGGGTGATAAATGAAGATGATGAAGTATATGCAGGAACCGCAATACCAAAGTATGAATATAGTTTAAACCTGACTGGAGAATACAAGAATTTTGATCTTACCATATTCTTCCAGGGTGTAGGAGGAAATAAAATTTATAATGGAAATGATTTCAGGCTTTTAAGTTTGGATACCGGAAGAAATTATCGAACAGCTGCCCTTGATGCATGGACACCGGCTAATACTAATACAGAGGTGCCTCGAGCAGTTTTAAATGATCCAAATCGCAATAACCGTGCTTCCACTAGATTTCTAGAGGATGGAGATTACCTAAGGTTGAGAACTTTACAACTAGGATATACTTTTTCTCCAGATGTGATCAAAAAGACATTTGTAGATCGTGCAAGAATATTTATAACAGGTCAGAACCTCTTTACGGTAACGAATTATTCAGGCCTTGATCCAGAAGTTGGTGGAAGTGTACTTTCCAGAGGGATCGATGTAAACCTTTACCCAAAATATAAATCACTAATAACTGGAGTTCAACTTAGTTTCTAAAGAAGTATTAAAATGAAAAAATATATAATAAAATCCGTTTTTCTATTAAGTATTTTACTGACTATAGGATGTTCTGATGATGAATATCTAGATAAGCAACCCCCGGATCAGCTTACTTCGGAAAATTTTTGGCGTAATGCCGAAGATGCAAGATCTGGTTTAACGGCAGCTTATTCAGAATTAGAAGCCAGAAGTAATTTCTGGGATGGCTGGCAAGAAGGTCGTTCTGTGGTGGAATATTTTCGATCAGATTATGTTTTACCTGGCCCTGATGCCACGAATTATTCGCACTGGATGTCGATTTATAATTTCAATTATACTAATGGACATATTTTCCTGGATGTGCTTTGGAGTACTAATTATAAAGGAATTAATTTTTCGAATCAGGTTATAAAAAATGTTTCTGAAATGACCGAAGATCAAATCTCTGATAGTGAAAAGGAACAAATTTTAGGGGAAGCCTATTTCCTTAGGGGATATTATCATTTCAAGTTACTCACTTTATTTGAACAAATTATCATAAGGGACGATATCGTAACTTCAAGTACTTTAGATAAAGCTTTGGCAACGAGAACTGAAGTATGGGATTTTGTTTTGCAGGATTTTAAAACAGCGGCAGATAAGTTGAGTTTTGAAATACAGCCTCAGAACTATGGTCGTGCAAATAAAGGTGCTGCCCTGGGGTATTTAGGAAAAGCATATATGTACAAAGCAGGAGATGCTTCTTCTAGTACCGGGAATGACTATCAGAATGCAGCTGAAGCCTTTTTTAAAGTTATTGAAAGCGGGCAGTATGCTTTAGTTGATGACTTCAAGAGCTTGTTTAATGGTGAAAACGAGAATAATAAGGAATCTATATTTGAATTGCAGTTTAAAAGTGGTGATGCGACTTCCTGGAATACGACACGTTTACATTCGTTTGTAGCCGATTGGGCCATAGGGGGATGGGGCGGTATTTTAGCTGATGATCGCTTAGTAGCCGAAATGAAAGAAGAGGGAATGATTGCAGAGAACGGTCTTTATGACAATAGATTATATGCAACCCTTTACTTTGATGATCCATATTTCAATGACGAATCTGCCAGAAGGATGGAAGGGAGTACCTGGAATGATTTAATTGAATCTACCTACGGTGATCCCGATGCGAAAGATGATGTGGCATTTTTCAGAAAATGGCTGCCCGAACCTGTAGAAGGAAATGGATATATAGGCCTTAATGTAACTCTACTTAGATATGCCGATGTGCTATTGATGCATGCAGAAGCTTTGAATGAAACCGGAAATACTGAAAAGGCTGCGGAATTAATCAATGAAGTGAGAGAAGCGCATGGAAATGTTCCTGCCGTTACTTTAAATTCCAAAGAGGCTGTATTTGAACAAATTGTACATGAAAGAGTGATGGAACTAACACTCGAAAGTACTAGATTTTTTGACCTAAGAAGATGGGGAATGCTTGATGCGGCAATGAATGCTGCCGGTAGAGTTGATTTTGACGCGCAGCAACATTCATATCTGCCTGTACCTTTATCAGAGATACAGACCAATACTGAAATTAATTAAAAAGAAATTTGAGTTAGCCATTAGTGAATTCGACCTATCTAGGTCGAATTCACTTTTTAAAATAATTAGAGAATTATGAAATTCAGTACAGAAAATGATTTGAATGAATTATTAAACTCTTTAATAATTCCATATAAAGAAAGGGTTCCAGACGTATATAGAATAATAAATGGAATGCTTGAAAAAGGAATGATTTCCAAGGAAGAAGATATAATTAATGACCATATAGCCTTTCGTACACTGGGGTTACCGTACCTAGGAATAACTTCACTTGAAAAAATTTTCCTTCATTATGGCTATGAAAAACGAGACTATTATTTTTTTCCCGAGAAAAAATTAAACGCTTTTTGGTATTCGCATCCAGAAAATAAATATCCACGGATCTTTATCAGTGAGTTAAGGGTTTCAGATTTAAGTCAGAATGCCCAGAAAATTATCCAGAAATACACTAAAAATATAAATTCAGACCCAGTGGATTACATAGATTTTAAAAATGTAAGCGAGGTTTCTGACTTTTTTACTTCCGCATTATGGGAATTACCAACTTTGGATGATTATCAAAGCCTACTTGAAGAAAGTGAATATGCGGCCTGGGTAATTTATAATCGCTATTATTTAAATCATTTTACTATAAGTATCCATGATTTACCTGAAGACTATAACCGACTTGAAAAATTTAATGACTTTTTAAAATCCATAGAAATAAAATTAAATAATTCAGGAGGAGAAATAAAGGAAAGTCGAGATGGACTTTTAAAGCAAAGCAGTTCGGTAGCCGGTAAAGTGAGAGCTAATTTTCTAGGTTCAGAAGTTATCGAAATACCAGGCAGTTATGTTGAATTTGCTCAACGACTGGTATTGCCGGAATTTTCCGATTTACCCCTATCCAAAATAAAGAAGGATCACCGTCGTGATGGTTTTGAAACCGGAAATGCAGATAAAATTTTTGAATCTACCTATGAATCACAACAGTTGAAATAATGAGAAAATCACCCATAGAAATATTAAATAAACTAAAAATTGAAAGTCCTTTTTATAGTTACAGTACAGGATTGGAAAATAGGTATTGTGAAGAAACTAAAGGTAGAAGAATAATTTCTCCAGTAGATAACAGGCAGATAGGTGAAATAAGTTTTCTTTCCAGTGAAGGATATGAAAATGTAATAAATACAGCTGAGCATGCATTCCTAGAATGGAGAAAAATACCAGCGCCAGGACGCGGAAATATTGTAAGACAATTAGGTGAGGAGTTAAGAAAAGAAAAGGAGGCCTTAGGAACTTTGATTAGTTATGAAATGGGTAAATCTCTGCAGGAAGGGTATGGCGAGGTTCAGGAAATGATCGATATCTGCGAATTCGCAACGGGTTTGTCACGACAATTATATGGTCTTCAAATACAATCTGAAAGACCTGCTCACCGGTTATTTGAACAATGGCATCCCTTAGGAATTGTAGGTGTTATTTCGGCTTTTAATTTTCCTGTAGCGGTTTGGGCCTGGAATACAGCTATTGCATTAGTTTGCGGAAATGTTTGTATATGGAAACCTTCAGAAAAAACACCGTTTTCCTCGATTGCTTGTCAGGAGATTTTTTCCAGGGTTTTAAAAAGTAATAATTTACCGGAGGGTATTTCTTCTTTAATAATGGGAGATTTAGAAATAGGAAAGAAAATGGCTGAGGATAGTCGTATTTCCTTAATTTCAGCCACAGGTAGTACTGCTATGGGAAGAGATGTTGCTCAGCGAGTAGGAAAAAGATTAGGTAAATCTATTCTCGAACTTGGAGGGAATAACGCAATAATACTTTCCGAACATGCAGATATTGAAAAAGCATTGCCAGCATTGGTTTTTGGGGCTATAGGTACAGCAGGTCAACGTTGTACTTCTACACGACGATTAATAGTGCACGAAAATATTTACAATAAATTTCTAAGACAATTAAAAAATGCATTTGAACAAATAAAAATTGGCGATCCATTGAATGAAGAGAATCATATGGGGCCATTAATAGATGAAGATGCGGTGAATAATTACTATTTAACTATTGAATTAGCTAAAAAACAAGGGGCAAAGATAATTTCGGGTGGAAAAATGGTTTTAGTTGGAGATAACTGTTCACAATGTTACGTAGCTCCTACGATTATAGAAGCAGATCTAAATCTGGAGATTATGAAAACAGAAACCTTTGCCCCAATAGTATATATTGTTAAGTATAAATCAATAGAAGAGGCTATTAAATTAAATAATAATGTTCCTCAAGGGTTGTCTTCTGCACTGTTTAGTTTGAATCTACGAGAAGTTGAAGAATTTCTTTCTTTTGAGGGTTCAGATTGTGGGATCGCCAATATTAATATAGGAACGTCTGGAGCCGAAATCGGAGGAGCATTTGGTGGTGAAAAAGAAACAGGTGGAGGAAGAGAAAGTGGTTCTGATGCCTGGAAATCCTACATGAGGAGGCAAACCTGCACTGTAAATTATGGTACTGATTTACCTTTAGCTCAGGGTATTAAATTTAACTTATAGAATTGATAAAGTATTCTTTTAATAAATTTAATAGGCCTGGATTAATAAAGTCCAGGCCTTTTTTTAGATTTTTACAAACACCCTAGACTATTAACTAATGCTTTACAATAATTTATATTATTGAATTAGCGTGAAAGACCTCTGTTAAATCTCTTTTCTTGTTCTTTGTATGATAACAAGTTCTTAATACCTGGTAATGACAGTTTTCGATCTATTGCTGAACCCTTAAAATAAGCACCTTTTTTATCTGTAAATGATATTCCTCTACCAATACTGGTTTTGATTCCTTGATTTTCCAATTCATGGATCACATCATCTAATGAATCTGAAATATCGATTGCCTTAAAAATAAGTTCTTTTAGATTATTACTCCTGGAATTATTAGAAATGAATTCCTCGTTATTTTTAAATTTTTCAAGTTTCCGATCAATTTTCTGAAGTTTATATTCTTCCTCGATCGTCCTGCAAAAATCTAAACTTTTAATATGAGTAAATTTATTGTGGACAGCCTTATTATCGATTATTCTATTACAAACTATATGGACGTGGTTTTTTTCATGAAAATAAACGGCATATTGATTTTTTGAAAAGCCAATTTTATCTGCATATTTTTTAGATATATCAATCCAATCCTGGTTTGATAATTTTCCTTTATCAGAAGGAGCTGACCGAATTTTTATATGAAATGATTTTTTTTTGCAGCGGTCATTTAATCTTTGCTGATACTGCATCTGCTTAAAGATTTGATTTGAATTTCCAAAGCATTCGTTAGAGTATAATAATTCACCACCTCTTTCACAATAAGCAAGAGCGTTGGCTGTGTAGGAAATTGTCTGAAGTTTTGCGATCATCAATCAAGGGTTTTGAGTTCTGATTCAAGTTCTTTTTTTCTTAATCTTTTTTGTAAAACCAAGGTCATTGAGTCAATGTATTTGATCATTACAGTGTCTCTAGCTTTTAAACTTGAAAAGATTGATATGATCTTCTCAGGATTCTTATCAGAGTCCTCAAAAGCCTTTAAAAGACTATAATCATAATATAGTTTGTAATTATCTCTTTGGTTTTTCAACTCACTCTTTTCAATCAATAAAGGTGTTCCATATTCAAACAGCAGAAAGCTGAATAAAATTAATGTTATAAGCCCTAGCAATAATTTAGATGAAAAAGGAGTGTCCTTTCCAAATAAGATATATTCAACTCTAGAATTTTGATTTTGTTCAGCCTTATTGTTTTTAAATTCATCAATATATTCAGCTTTTAAACTTTTCAAATATTCTAATAAGTTCGTATAACTTGTACCATTAGATTCGCAAATTATTTTATAGGCCTGAGCTTGAGTTTCTAAGAGTGTTTTTAATTCTTCCTTTTGTTCTTTAAGAGATTCCATATCATCAACTAATGTTTGCATTAGTTTTGTTACATGCCTTTCTTGCTTTTCAATTTCCGAAGGCTTTTCTATCAAATCTGAATCTTCAAACTTTTCTATTTCTTCTTTCATGATTGTAATTTTTCTATTATCTCACTAAGATGTTTTTTTAATTCTTCAATTTCATCTTCCAGGGTCCGCTCGTCTATAATTCTGAGTTTAACATCGGAATTCAACTTCCTAGCAATTTGATTTAAATTGTTGCCGATTTTCGAAAGATTTGAGGTGTATTTGTTCAAACTTAAATCAATAGGTTTCATTTCCATTTTTTCCTTAAGTCCCAACTTTTCTAGAACGCAGTATCGCACATAAATGGAAGCATTTATTTGAAGCAATTCTGCCTGTTCAAATAGAAATTTTTTGTCTTCAGGTTTTAAATAGAAAAATACTTTTACTTTATTATTTTTTTTGATCATTTTTAAGGTTTATTGTTGATATCTATGAGCAGTTATTACTGCGAATAGCAAGTTAGAGCTCAGGTACCTGAAAGGTAGTTGAGCTCACAACTTGCAACAGAGCCTAAAAGCTCTCATTGCTTATAGCAATTAAATACTCGTTTAGATCATTAAAATTTCTGTAATGAATTCTGCAATCCATCACTTCAATATTAGCATTATCAATGACGAAATTTGTTGCTTTATTTCCTGCATTATCATTATCCAGGAAAAGCTTAATTGTACGGTAGTTTTTAAATTTAGGCTTGATTTTATCGACTAGGGTAGTGCTGTTTAAAATGATAAAATCATCATCTGGATCTGGAATATTTATTTTCAAAGTTTGATAGGAAAGAAAGTCCATAAAACCTTCAAAAACGATAAGAGTTTCAGATGCATTGGTAATTGTTGTAATCCCTTTTTTGTTGAAACATCTTTTAAACTCTTCATTTCGAGTTTCGAAACCTCCTAGGTCATTTTTGAATCCAATCGTATTGTATAGTTTAGAAAAACTATTTTTAGCACAAGAAGTAACGACCTTATATTTTATTTCTTTGCAATAAAACTTTGCAATGGAAGGTTCAATCTTTCTTTTTGCTAAATAATTAATCAGTAGAGGATTCTTCAAGCTCTCTATGTTCAAGATTGTTGATTTAGTTTCATATTGAACCTTTCGGCTAATATCATTATGAGATGATATATTCCTTGATTGCAATTTATCAAGAGCCTCTCCTTTATTACAGTTCTCAAGTAAGCTGACAAGTTTTAAGATAGGGCCGCCATCTCCATAAGAAAAGCAATGCCATAAATTTAATTTTTGATCTACCTTAAATGAGGGAGTCTTCTCGTTTGTTAAGGGTGATAAGTACCAATAGCTATTACCTACAATCTTCTTTGGTTCGATACCGATTGAAGATAGATATGATATTATGTCTTGGTTTTTTATTTTAAAATGTTTCATTATCATTAATAATTAGTTATAGAATGTCCAGTTACGCCGAACCGATAAAATAGTTTTATGGCTCATAACTAACAGTCAATCAATAGGTTAAAATTGTAAAGTCGGTAATTATCGGCTCGACAATAAGTGTCTTTACAAGTTCGGCATCAGTGTCCTAACTGCTTGAGAAGAAAAATGCCGAGCCGATTTCAGATTAAACTCGATTTAAAAAATGATTATCAATATTTTAAACAAGTTTTAAATTCGGCGCTTTCTAAGAAATGTGCCATTTTTTCCTCCACCTTCTGATAGTCCTTTCATCGACATCAAAAAAATTCCCAATTACTTTGTTAGTTTTTCCAGCCTGAACTAGCTCTTCGAGTTTCTGCTTTTTCTCATCATCATCCTGAGATTGGAGATGATCTTTCTCGGAACCATAACCTGTAGAGTTAAACTGTAGAAAACAATCTTTCTTAACTAATTCACAGTTGATTACGTTTTCTGCACCATACTCAATTGGGTAATTTCTGTTTTTCAGTTGCTTTATATATCTAACGTTATCCCCCTGGGTAGACTCACCAATACAAAAGCAAAAATCTACAAAATTAGATAGCGCTTTAGAGCCTGCTAGATCTTCGAGTTGGATTGGACTGTAAATATCACGCTTAGGGGTATGGGCTACCAAAAGAATTGAAATATTCCTGCCTCTTGCAAGGTCTAGGATTAATTTCATCAAAGCCATGGCTTCATGACTTTTCTCATTGGTTGCAGATAGATACGTAATATTATCAATTATTAGAACATCAGCTTGATGTAGGTTAACGTTTTCTTTTACTGAACTCATCACTAATTCTTCAAAGGTCAAATTCTTGTCTTCTAGACTTTGATTTCTGTCTATTTCAGCTCTAATGCACATATCACTAAAACTATAACTATCTTCAGCAGTAGAGTATCTCCTTTGAAATGCCTTAGTGGATAATTCGAAATCACAATAAACTACCTTTTGAGCTGGTATATATACATCAGAAACAGTCCTTTCTCTTGAAATTGAATCTGCCAATTGCATAGCTAAGACTGATTTTCCTTTCCCTGTATTTGCGAATAAAATTCCTACTTCTCCCTGATGCCAAATAGTTCTATATAAAGGTTTGGGATCTGGCATTCTCATTCCTATTTTAATCCATTCATTTATAAGTTTAGATTCTAAAACATTTCTAGTTCTATCGGTATTATTTGTTTTTTTTCTTGAATTGTTATTTTTCATTTTAATAAGATTTCTAGTCAACAGAATTCTTATTTTTGTAATAGATCGAAAACGTTGACTAACGGTTAATGTTAAAAAGGATCGTGTTGGAGTACGATCCTTTTTTTATTTTGATTTTTTGATAAGTTCTAAGGCAAGTTCAGAATCCACGATTATTTTTCGTCCATCCTGAATAATGGCATCTTTTATTACACCAGATTTTTTAAGTCTACTAGCTTTAGATATACTTCCTCCTATTAGATTAGCAATGCCGCGTAATCCGTAAACGTATTTCGTGGGTGTAATTTTAGCTTCAGAATCTTTCTGATCACTGTTTGTTTTTTCAACATTTTTTTGGAGAAAAAGAAATTCTTTTGCTGTTAACTGAAATAAAGCCTTCTCTTTAATTGCTTCTAAATTCATAATGTCTTGTTTAAAATTAATAATGAACCGTATACATCGGTTTTAATGTTCGAACAAGGGTAAATCTAGAAACAATTCGACGTCTAATTTTGTCTAAATCAGTTGAATTGTTAAGCTTATAAAGTTTAAAATCAGGTATTTAAAATATTTATAAAGCTAATTTATGTCGTTTTATGTTATAGGCTGTTGTAGAACGCATTTTTTATCAAAATGACCTCATTAGATTGTTTATTATACTCAATGACTTTATAAATATATCTCTTTAAGTTTCAAAAATTCACTTTGAATTTCATTACGATACTTCTCATTATTTTGAAGTAAGTTTCCCTTGGTCTCGAAGGAACTTAGTGAGACATCTGCAAATTGACTTATTAGATGAGCGCTCCAGATCGTTTTCTCATCTTCAGTGCCTTCTATAAAATCTGCAAAATGTCTTATTGTAAAATAAAATTTTTCTTTTACTGAAGATCGTAGCTTTATTTTGTTGAACATGGAGTCTTTTTTCTGAAATATTTTCGTTAGTTCTTCTTCACTTAAAGGTTTAGCACAAAAAGTATTAATTAATCTGTGACATGTACCAAATACTTCAGGTTTGAAAATTGGATCCTTTTGATATTGAGGCTTTTCTTTATGATTTAATAAATAATTTTTTTCTAAATATTTGTAAACTTCATTCAATTCTCGAGTGATTTTTCCAAAATCTACCTCACAATATATCACTCTATTCTTCTCTTCTTTTTTATATAGCGTGTATGCATCGTTTACCCTAATTCTTAAAGCATTTAGTTCCTTGTTTAATAAAATTTCTTCTGAACGAAGGCTTTTCATTTTTGTGTGAGTCTCTTCATATTGATAACATAGACTTTCTAAGGATTCTCTTATATCCTGCAATTCACGTCTGCATCTGGTCGCCTTTTGATTTAGGATTTCATAGGCTTTTTCATGGGTTCTTAAACTGGATCTCACACACTCATAGGTGTCAAAACTTACTAATTGGTCTATAAACATTTCATGGAAGAATTGAACACGTTCAATCTTAGTTAAAATATTTTGCTTGATTTCTCCAATCTTTCTTTCATCTCTATTTAAAAAATCATCATCAAGTAGGGTGATTATGGAGTTAGCGCTATATTTTGACATTGCATAGCAATCTTTCAAATCAGAAAAATTTATTATTAGACTTTCTTGACTATTTACTTCAATCTTTTTAACAATATAAACAAGAGAGTTTAAAGCCTTTAAAAAACCACTAAAATTACTCATAATAAATTAAATTTTTCCATAGCGTTCTTCTTAGTTTTATCTGCAATATCTATATAGGGCTTCATTGCTTTATAGTCACTGTGTCCTGTCCACTTCATTACTACCTGGACTGGTATCCCAATAGACAATGCACTGCAAATGAAAGATCTACGACCAACATGTGTGCTTAAGAGCTCGTGTTTAGGTATAACTTCATCAATTCTTTTATTACCTGAATAATGCGTTAGAGTAACTGGAGTGTCAATTTCGGCCAAAGCTCCTAATTCTTTTATGTACTCATTTAGTTTTTGATTTGATATGACCGGTAGCGCTTTGTCATCTTTAAATGGAATATCTTGATACTTCTCAAGTATAGCGCTACTGTGCTTGTTCAATTCTATATTCAAACTATCAGAAGTTTTAACCGTTACTATTTCTATATGATTGTCTTTGATATTGCTTCTTCTCAAATTGTAGGCATCCGAATATCGTAAGCCGGTATAGCATAAGAATTTAAGTAAATCCCTAGTCTTTTCCAGATATAGTTTTGTTGAAGGAATTTTATAGTTGAAAATTTTAGCTTTTTCCTCCTCAGTTAAGAAAATTACGGGCTTACTTGAGTCTTTAATCTTCGGTCGAAAGCTTTTAAAAGAATCATTATTATGAAAATTTTTTTCAAAGCTCCATCTGAGAAACCATTTAAGAAAACCGAGTTGCTTTTTGACCGTACTATTCTTCATTTCTTTATCCTTCTGCAGATAGTAGATATAGTCACTCATTCCTTCTTCATCCAAGTCTTTGAAAGATAAATTTTGTTTAAACCCAAGAAGATGTTTTTTTACTGCTGAAAACTTGGTGAATGTAGCATTAGTCCAATTATTCAACCTCCCATTCTGACGAACAAATTCATCAAATACATCTTCAAATGAATTTTTAGATATTGGATTGCTTTCCGATTTACCCTTAGATTTAATCTTCTTAACAGCTTCTCGTATATCTTCTTTATTGGGAAATTTTTCTAATCTCTCATATTCGCTGAAAAGATCCTGGATAGAAACTTTCAATTCTAATAATCGAGAATTGATAGAGGAGGAGCTCTGACCTAATTTATTGAATGCTCCATTTTTCACTAGCTCCTTATCTGAATCCCATTTTTTTAAATCTATTCGGTAGCCTGTTTGGATATCTAAACGATCACCATCAAAATTAACTCTAAGTCGGATAGGAACATTTTCTGTAATAAGAATTCCTTCTCTCTTTCTCCTTTCAAGAGAAAAAATTAGGTTTCGTTTTATATGGATCATAATTGGAGTGTATAGTGACACCCAATATTACACCCAAAAATAGTGACATCAAAAGATATTTTATAAAACTTTATAACAGTGTAAATTTATAGACCCCATGAAATATGGGCTTTTGGCATTTTAGGAAATTCTATGATATGATAGGTGATAGAGCCTCTTTCTCCGCATAAAACCCCGTTATCTTTAAGATAATGGGGTTTTTCTTTTATGTAGTATTACCATTGAAATTTCAGCATCATTGATTTAGAAGTTAACCCTTAAGTAATTTTACAATTGAGGATTATTTCTTGAATTTCTATTCTTGTGATTTAGAAATGGTGATTGTTTTTAGCTTGAGTGTTCGATTTCGCTAAAATATACGAGTGAATAAGCTTGTTGCCTTAAACTACAACTCCAAACTTGCGAATGCTCATTACATATATACTTTGTATAGATAATTCTTCCAGTGTTTAGTTTATTTAATCAATTCGATTTGGCTCCTGGAATTTATAGCAGTAAGACTTAATCAACATAGCGCTCCTTGAAGAAACTAGAATATGAATGACATTTTGGGGTAGACGCTAGTTAGGGATCAAGTGAATGAAGACACTTGAATTAAGGCTTTTTGACAGAATTGCTCCTGGTCAATTTAGGTAGAATCGTACTTTAATGACTTGAAGGTGAATTGTAGCTTCTGTATAATAAAAAAAAACCTCCTTTAAAGGAGGTTTTAGTTTACTTTTTTTGATTCTGCAACAGATACTTTACGAAATTCTTTTAGAAGTTTTTCTAATTCTAAAGATGCTTTTCTGGCTCTGGTTCCAGCACTTTTATTACCACTCTCTAATTGAGTATTGGCTTCTGTCTGGAATGTTTCAAATGTTGATTGAATGTTTTCAACTAGATCTTTCATTTTTGAAATTTTTAGGTTAATGTGCGAAAATAGAAGATTTTTCCGGGATGCGGACTTCTTCCTGTATTTTTCGTAGCATCAATTGGCGATGAATATGATTCGGTTAAACCTGATTATTCCGAAGGCGCTTTTTTAATTAAGTGAACATTGGATATTTAATTTGATATAATTATAAATATTTACCGATAATTCTTCAGCTTCAGGTATACACGCGACAATATATTTTCAAGTGCTGATGATAATTTAGTATGATATTAACAAGGGAGTTGATGGGACATTTTATTTTTATTTAAAAAATAGGCATGCCCAATTTTGCAGATATTAATTCATGTTGTCGAAAGATCCCAGAAGATTCACGACATTTTCCAGCGATTGCAATGCAATTACTCCATGAACAATCATTGCTTCAAATCAATCTTCCGGATAGATTTCGTGAACAAGCTCAACGCATCCCTGTTTACGAAACTCTATTTAAGATTGGCAAATGCAATCTATCTGTAGGGCGAATTTATGAAGGTCATTTAAACGCCATCAAGCTTATCAAGGATCATGGGTCTGAGTCGCAAAAAGAGTATTTTTTCCAAAAGGCTAAAATTGGAAAATTATTTAGCGTATGGAATACAGAAATAAGTTCTGAAGCCCTTAGGGCACAAGTAATTGCAGATAAGCTTGAGCTTAATGGAGCAAAAACCTTTTGTTCAGGAGGACTACAAATTGATCATGCAATTATAACCGCTGAAGTTGAAGGAGCTAAACAGATGTTGATTCTTCCGCTTAAGGAATACCCGAAACTAACCGAAGATTGGTCCTTGTGGAATCCCACGGGAATGAAAAACTCGGTAAGTTGTCGAATCGATTTTTCGGGGATAGTAGTGTCAAGCGAACTTAAGCTAGGCAAATTAAATGCTTACCAGGAACAGCCGTGGTTTTCGGGTGGCGCCATGCGTTTTGCAGCGGTTCAACTCGGCGGGGCAGAGGCTTTGCTGCATTCCGCGATCAATCACCTGAATACACAAAACAAATCTAACGATCCGTACCAACAACAGCGTATGGGTACTATGGCAATACTGGTCGAAACTGGGAAATTCTGGTTAAAAAAAGCACAGGAAATAGATGATAATCAGCAAGATTATACTTCAGCTGAAATTGTGAATTTTGCAGATATGATGCGCAGCGCAATTTTAAATATTGTCGAAGAAATCTTACAGCTAACCGAACGTTCAATTGGTGTCCAGGGTTTTATGGAAAATCATCCTATGGAGCAGGTGTACAGGGATCTCAAAGTATATCTTAAACAACCAGGACCAGATCTTGCACTCAAAAATGTAGGAGCCTATACTTTTGATCATTATAAGAGATGAAAAACACCAGGGATCACATAGAACAAGCCCCATATTTAAATGTAGAAGGACTCCATAGAGACCTGGGAAAAGTGATCATTGTGGCTCCACATCCCGATGATGAAAGTCTCGGATGCGGAGGATTAATCGCTTATTTAACTGCTCAGAATGAAGAGGTATATGTGCTTTTTCTTACCAATGGAGATGCTTCACATCCCAATTCCACTAAATTTTCACCAGAAGACTTGGGGAAATTGCGAAAGTCTGAAGCGATCAATGCTTGTAAAATTTTAGGGGTAAAAGAGGAAAATCTCATATTCCTTGATGCTGGTGATGGGAAATTAGCTGAAAAGTTTAAAAATCATGATTCGGTCATAAATGAATTGAAAGAACTTTTTCAGCAGAAGGAACCGGACACTATTTTTGCACCCTGGCGTAGAGACCATCATATTGATCATGTTGCTGCTTACAGCCTGGTAGACAAAGCAGCAGAGAAAATGGCAATCACTATTGCTGAATATCCTGTCTGGCTCTGGAAAAAGGGAGAACCTGCCGACTGGCCCGCTGAAGATGAAGTTCTGGCTTTCAGATTACAGATAGATTCCGTAAAAGAAATTAAGAAAGCAGCGATCCTGGCTCATATAAGTCAGACGACAAATTTGATCGATGATGATCCGGAAGGTTTTATTCTTACTGAAGATCTTATGCAGCCTTTTATAGGGAATTATGAATATTTCTTTTTTCCAGCCGAATCTAAACCTGCAGTTAGTGAAACCTACTTCGAGAAATTGTACGCAAACAATGACGATCCATGGGATTTTGAAACTAGTAGTTACGAGCAGGAAAAATACCATAAAACTATTGCTTCGGTCTCAGTAAAGTCATTCGAGAATGCTCTGGAAATTGGATGTTCCAACGGAGTTTTCACCAAATTACTAGCTCCAAAATGCAAGAATCTACTTGCTGTTGATCTTAGTCAGGAAGCCTTAAAGTCGGCTATAAAAAGGTGTGCTTCGTTTTCGCAATGTAAGTTCATGCATTGGGATATTAGTAATGGTCTGCCAGGAAGTAATTATGACGCTATCTTTTTTTCTGAAGTAGGTTATTATTTTGATCTGAATAGTTTAGGTAAAATATTTAATGATATTACGAACTCTTTGCAGCCAGGTGGAATGTTGGTCATGGTGCACTGGACGGCATATGTGAGATCATATCCACTTACGGGACAACAGGTTCATGATAATTTCAGAAAAAATTACTCGAATCGTTTTAAACTGCTTAATTCTGAGCGAGCTGAGCTGTATATTTTGGAAGTCTGGGAAAAGACTGAAAAGTGATTTTCTAGCTCCTCAATAGCTTCAGTAATACTAATATCAGGATGGGCGGCATTCCATGGAGAATGAACCTTCAAAAATTTTTCCAGGTAAATGACCAGGGAATTACTACTATCGTGGTTTTCAATTAGCGATAGCAGCGTTTGTTTCTGAATTTTCAGTCGGTGTCCGATGGAATTCCGAAGTTCTTCAGAAGTCTGAGAGTAATATTGTTCTATTTCAGCAAAAGCAGTGAAGCGTTCTCTAAGTTTATCGTAGCCTTCAACATTTTCAGTTTTAGAAGCCGACCAGTTCTGGATCTGGGAACCAAAACCTCCCTGAACTCTGGATGAGCTACGGCAGGAAGTTGTAACCTTAGGCTCCATCGCATGTTTAATTGCATAACCAGAGCTTATAACTTTTTGATACAATGCGATATCTTCCAGACAGGCGATAGGAGGAATACCTCCTATATTCTTATAAACTGAATTTCGAATCGCCATGTTAGGTCCTGAATTATGTGAGTGCCTCGGCCAGGGATCAGATTGCTGCGGGTATATTTCACTCTCCAGTCTGCTTACCAGGTCAAGGTAATGCCTGTTTTCAAATAGATTCTTCTTTGCTTCAGCATTTAAACCTTTCATGTCTGGTGTGATCTGTCCGCATACCAGGTCTATTGGTTCGCTTTGAAGTTTCAAAAATGATTCAAGCCAGTTCTTATCAGCAATGGTATCAGCATCTGTCATGATGATAAAACCAGTATCATTAAGTCTTTCGCTGGCAAGATCCATTAAAACTCTCCTTGCAGCACCAACATTATTGATCACTGGATTAGTTGTTACATAATAATAAAACGGAAATGCTGGATTGAGTTCCTGAAAAAGTTTGCAAAGCTCTACAGTATGATCATCGCAATGATTGCATAAAACCAGAACTTCATATAGCTGGGTAGAAACGGCTTTATCCCCAGAAAGCTGATTTGCCAATGCCGTTAAGGTCTTCCAGATAGTCTGGGCTTCGTTCCTGGCAGGTATACAAGCACTTAACTTAATTTCTGGCGATACCGATGGAATTTGGTGGTTAAAAGCTTTTAGCTCCGTAACAATTTTAGAGATAGATTCAATTCTCACTGAAGGTTTTTATCCGAAAAATACTCATTTGTTCCGCTGAAATAATACAGCTTATAATGAAATTAACAAATGCAAGGGTTATGCTCTGATATAACATCCAGTTATTATGTATTGCTTTAATCTACACATCTTAAAAGCAAAAACCCTGATTTCTAAATCAGGGTTTTTGCTTTTTATATTGGTCAAATTAGATAATTCAAGATCATTTATTCCAGAAATCTACTAAGGCCTTTGCCGTAGGTTCTGCAGACAATGGATTTTGTCCGGTAATCAATAATCCATCAACTTCTACATGTGAAAGGAAAGGAGCGCTAGCAGTATGATATTCTCCTCCCAGTTCTTTTAGTCGGTTTTCGAGTGTATAAGGGATATTGTCCATTTTAAGAGACATTTTTTCTTCGAGATTCGAATAGCCGGTCACTCTCTTTCCTTTCAGTAAGTCAGGTTCAATTTCAGCAGCTTTGATTAGTGCCGCGGGTCCATGACAAACTGAAGCTACCGGTTTGTTACTTTCAATAAACTCCAGGATCAATTTCCCACTATCATGATTTGAGGCAAGATCGAACATGGGTCCATGCCCGCCAGGAAAGAATAAAGCATCATAAGTTTCTGCTGAAACTTCTGAGAGAAGTTTTGTATTATTTAATGCTTTTTGAGCCACTTCGTCGTCTTGAAATCTTCGATTCGAACTAGTGATATGTTCGGTTAGCTCGCTCATTGGATCAATAGGTGGCTTGCCACCCATAGGACTGGCGATCTCTATCGAGTAACCTTCATCTTTAAAAACATAATATGGATCTGTAAATTCTCCAATCCATAAACCAGTGGTGCTGTCGGTATTTTCCAATGCCTTGTGAGATGTCACCACCATTAATATCTTTTTCATAACGAGATTTTTTTGATTTAATTGAAATTACCAAAAGCCCCCGAAATTGAAGTTTTCAGTATCATAAATCATTTATAAATTTTCACAAACCTGAATTTTAAATCAGCCAAACGGTAGATATTTTTTTTACAGCAGAAATATTATTTAGCAACAATTCTCTGATTTGACAGCCCGAAGCTAGTTTGAACTATCCTTAAGTAGAAGATTAATATTCTCAAGTATATCTTCGAATCTGGAAATATCTTTATCCAGCACTGTCCTTATCTTTTCTTTCATCCTTAGGATATTTCCAGAATTATCATCAGCTCTTTCCAGGTATACAGTTCTAAAATATTTGATCTGGTTAGTGATATAGTCGCGATAATCTCCAAAGAAATTTGAATCAACCAGCAGCTGATTGAAATGTTCGAGATTCGCCGATTCATTTTTTGCATAATACCGGTTTAAAGCGACCAGATTCACTTTCTCCAGGAATTTATCATTCAGGGAAACTGATAGGACGGGGTCGACCACTTTGTCCAGATCCAGTGATTCTCGAAACTCCCGTAGATCTGCGCTAGCATGATGTATAGAAGATTTTAATCCGGGTAAGGATGATTTGAAGAAACGATGTGCATCTGTGGCCTTATCTGCTCGTTGAACCTTGTAGAGCCAGAATGCGATGATAAAGCCAAACAAGGTCAATAAAACTGCCGTGCCATCCATAAGCATCGACCATTGATTTGGATCCAGGCTCCATTTTTTGGATAGGATATAATACTGTTCTTTCTGTTGGATCACTACTGAATTTTAAATGTTTCAGCTTTTAAGATATGCAATATTCAGAATTAATTGATATTCCCATGTCCAGGATTATTTCTGAAGCTAAATTCTTCCGAAGTAGAAAAGGTAATGTGAATGGGCACTAGCTGAAGTACAAGTTAATGTAATGATAATTAACGTTTTGTAATAAGATCTGAAGTTACTTTTACCTCTTGTTTAAAGAACTTCAATTAAGGATCTAATTTTCAATAACTAATATGGAAACTATCATAAAACGCTCGTCGGGAATGGGCTGTATCATAAATGAAGGGCTTACCACCTTTCGTGTTTGGGCACCAAATGCCGAGAAAATATTCGTCACGGGAACTTTCAATGAATGGAACGACCATGACCTCGAACTTGTACATGAAGAAAACGGTTACTGGGCTGGTACGACCGATAAAGCAAAGCAAGGTGATGAATACAAATATGTCATCCACAATTATGGTGAAGCCTTCTACCGTAACGACCCTTATGCTTTTGAACTCACTAATAGCGATGGTAATTCTGTAATTCGTGATCTTAACTTTGATTTTGGTGATGCTCAATACCAGTTGCCCTCTTTCAATCAATTAGTAATCTATGAACTGCACGTAGGTACTTTCAACAGGAAATCGGCAGATATGGTAGGGACCTTTGAAGATGTTATTGAGAAGCTGGATTATTTAAAAGATCTGGGGATCAATTGTATAGAACTGCTTCCGGTAGCTGAGTTCCCTGGTGGGGAATCCTGGGGTTACAACCCGGCGCATCCATTCGCCATAGAACAGGATTATGGTGGTCCAAACGGACTGGCAAATCTGGTAAAAGCTGCTCACCAACGTGGAATTGGAGTGATCATGGATGTTGTCTACAACCATTTTGGCCCTTCAGATATGGATCTCTGGCAGTTTGATGGCTGGTCGCAGAATGATAAAGGTGGTATTTATTTCTATAACGACCATCGAAGCAAAACTCCTTGGGGTGACACCCGTCCTGACTATGGTAGGGAAGAGGTTAGACAGTATTTAAGAGACAATGCCCTCATGTGGATAGAGAAATATCGTTGTGATGGATTGCGCATGGATGCAACCTCTTATATTCGTTTTGAAGGTGGGGGACTGGGTGAGGACACTGCTATTGAAGAAGGAAACCAAATGATGCGTGAAATCAATGTTGAAATTCAGGAAAAATATCCTCATATTATTACTATTGCTGAAGATCTTAAAGGTCATGATATGGTAACCGATACTATTGAAAATGGAGGCATTGGTTATGGTTCCCAATGGGATATGAATTTCGTGCATCCCGTTCGTGAAGTCCTCACAGATACGCATGATGATAGCAGGGATCTGGAAAAGATCGCTGGTGCATTGCAGTTCGTGCAAAGCAATGATGCTTTTAAGAGGGTCATATATACTGAATCTCATGATGAAGTCGCTAATGGAAAAGCAAGGGTGCCTGAAGAGGTTCAGCCCGGTGATGCCGAAAGTACTTACGCTAAAAAACGAGCGCTGCTAGGGATTGTACTTACGCTTACTGCTCCAGGAATTCCCATGCTTTTTCAGGGTCAGGAATTTATGGAAGATTCTTATTTTCAGGATACCGTAGAACTTAACTGGGAGAAATTAGAAAAGCATCAGGGGATTTCCAGATTGGTTAGTGACCTTATTAAAATAAGAACAGGTGAAATCGCGGGCTATGAAGGTCTAAGACAACAAGCTATTGAAATCATACACTTAAATAACGATTCTAAAGTTCTGGCATATCTTCGAGGCGAAGAGAACTCCAAAGTTTTAATAGTTATAAACTTCAGTAATACAGATTATACTGAGTACAACCTGAGTCTAGCGGAACAATCTAACTGGAAACTGCGTTTAAACACAGTGGCTATAGAGTATGATGATGATTTTTCAGAAATGAAAGTCCATGACCCGGAAATTCATGCAGAGAATTTAGAAGAAGCGAACATGGGAACTTTTGAGATCCCAGGATACTCCGCACTCATCTTTACTCAGGGTTAATCATAAGTTAAATATTCCCCCCTTTCAGGGGGGATTTAATTGATAGGTAATGTTTTAGCGCTTTCTCTTAATAGGTATTTAAATTTCTGACTCCTACGTCTTAAACTGTATTTTCATATAGAATCCTGAACAATTTCGTATACAGGCATGTACTAAAAATTAAGCTTTAGATTATATCTTAATACAATCCACAACTTAGGATATAGCAAATCAAAGCATCTATCTTCATATGACTTCGAGCTTTTTGAGATCCGGTTTGAGAGTTAAAATGGAATTATAGGATATTATTATATTGCATGTAATATTTACCATAAACCAATTATAGAATGTTCAACAGATCTTTTCTCGTCTTATACCTGATTTTAGGAGTACAGCTTAGCCTCGCTCAAGAGGTGAAAATACTAACAAATAGTAATGGAATGACCCTGGGATATAGTCAAAGCTCAGGAATAAAGATTCTTGAAGTAAATGGAGAATTTTTTAAGGATCTTAACAGGAACGGTAAATTAGATCCTTATGAAGATTGGCGAAATTCGGTAGATGAAAGAGCGAAAGATCTTGCTTCAAGAATGTCTGTAGAACAAATCGCCGGTCTTATGCTTTATAGTGATCATCAAAGTATACCCGCAAGACCTTATGGTTTTGGAGCCGGTACTTATAATGGAAAACCAATTTCTGAAAGCGGAATGAAGGCTTCAGATATTTCCGATCAGCAACTAAAATTTTTAAAGGAGGATAATCTAAGGCATATTTTGATTACCTCGGTACAATCTCCGGAAGTCTCTGCTAAATGGAATAATAATGTTCAGGCACTTGTAGAAGGAATTGGACTTGGAATACCCGTAAATAATAGCTCAGATCCGCGCAATACGGCTAATGTAACTTCAGAATTCAATGCCGGAGCTGGAGGACAAATATCTTTATGGCCAGATGGTTTGGCGATGGGAGCAACATTTGATCCAGATATCGTAAAACAATTTGGGACTATCGCTTCTCAGGAATACCGGGCACTGGGTATTACTACAGCTTTGTCGCCTCAAGTAGATCTTGGCACAGAGCCCCGATGGTATCGAACCACTTATGTCTTTAGTGAATCTCCGGAGCTGGTAAAGGATATGGGTAAAGCATATATTGAAGGTTTCCAAACTTCCAGTGAAGCTTCTGTCATCAGTAATGGTTGGGGCTTTGAAAGTGTAAATGCAATGGTAAAACACTGGCCTGGAGGTGGTCCCGAGGAAGGTGGACGTGATGGGCACTGGGCCAATGGAAAATTTGCCGTTTATCCAGGAAATAATATTCAGGATCATCTTAAACCCTTCACGGAAGGTGCGTTTAAACTGGAAGGAGGAACTGGAAAGGCTTCGGCGATCATGCCTTATTACACAATTAGCTATGATATAGACGATGTGTACAATGAAAATGTTGGAAATGGGTTCAGTAAATATCTAATTTCAGACTTGCTACGCGATACATATGGCTATGACGGAGTGGTTTGTACAGATTGGGGAATTACCCATGATGAAGGGCCGATGCCAGATACGTTTGCAGGAAAACCATGGGGCGTGGAAGGTCTTTCTGTTGAAGAAAGGCATTACAAAGCGATCAAGGCAGGAGTTGATCAATTTGGAGGAAATAATGATAAAGCCCCTGTATTGGCCGCATATCGTATGGGAGTCAAAGAATTTGGGGAAGACTATATGCGCAAAAGATTTGAGCGTTCTGCTGTTCGTTTGCTGAAGAATATATTAAGAGTAGGTTTGTTTGAAAATCCATATGTCCAATTGACGCAAACAAAAACTATCGTGGGCAGCCCTGAATTTATGAAGCAAGGATACGATGCACAGTTAAAGTCTATTGTTTTGCTTAAAAATAAAAATCAGATCCTTCCGAGAAAGGAAAAATCTACAGTTTATATTCCGAAGATTTATACGCCATTGGAAACAGGCTGGTTTGGTAATGCCACTCCTGCCAGTTTTGAATATCCTGTTGATACAAGCCTTGTCAAGAAGTACTATAATTTAACTGATGATGCGAGAGAGGCAGATTTTGCTATAGTTTTTGTAAGAAGTCCGCAGACGAAGGAAGCAGGCTACAGTAGAGAGGACAGAAAGCAGGGTGGAAACGGATATGTGCCAATTTCCTTGCAGTACGAAACATATACCGCTACCAATGCTCGAGAGCAAAGTATTGCAGCTGGAGATCCAGTCATAGATCCGGAGGTCAAGAACCGTTCTTATAAAGGAAAGACCAGTACAGCATCTAATATTATGGATCTAAGAACAATTCAGGATACTAGAATGATTATGGGCGACAAGCCAGTAATAGTCTCTGTGACAGCAGATAAACCTATGATATTTTCTGAATTTGAAAAGCAGGTGGAAGGTATCGTTCTAAATTTCGGAGTATCGACACAGGCTGTTTTGGATATAATATCTGGTAAGCATGAACCTTCGGGACTACTTCCAGTGCAGATGCCTGCAAGCATGAAAACCGTAGAGGAACAAAAAGAGGATGTTCCCTACGATATGATTCCATATAAAGATTCTGCTGGTAATATATATGATTTTGGTTACGGTTTAAATTGGAGCGGAAAAATTGAAGATGGAAGAACCTATAAATATGTAAAAGGTAAATAAAGATTTTTGGCTTTGCAAGAATAAGGTATCGTTGAAACATTCATCATTGCCTGGTATAAAAGCAAGTAGGTATCTCATTAAGAAAGCTTAGAACACTAATTGATAGGACGCGAATAGGAAGGCTAAGTTGAAAAGTATAATCTTTCAATCACTAATTGTTTTTTAATTCGCGATTCCACAATCGAAAACGTGTTCTCAGCTTTCGTTCCTTTTCTTCGTTGCTTTCTTTATTCTGAATTAGATGAAGGTAAAACTTAGCTCCTGCTTCCTGATAGGTTTCCTTTTCAGGTAATTGAATTCCGTCATTCGACTTTAAATTTTTCCAGGGTAGGGAAAGCCAGATATCAAAATATTCGTCCAACTTGAATTCTCCTTCCGCATACAATTGCAAAGCTGAAGATTGTATTTGCGTTCTTGGAACTTTTACTACACCGTTTTCAATTCTGAAAGTTTGAGTTATTGGTCTGAACCTTAAGTTTTCAAAACGTTCTTCTTTCATTAGAACTACCGACTCCAGAACGGGTTTAAAATCGTAAAGTTCCAGATCTTGCAGATCAAAATCTATGGTGCCGTTTAGTGAGTTGATATCTATATTTCCGTTGGATAATAACCTGGTTCTGGCATCAATTTTTAGATCAAGTGTGCCTGCAATTTTTTCGGCAGAACGTAATTCTTCTATATTCAAATAATCAAGATCTGCTATTAGCTTCTGAATATCTATAGCTTTGATCTCTGTCTTCAAATGTACTGGAAGCTCTTCCGAAGTATCCACGCTGGCTAACAGATCAACATCAATTGATCCCTGGTGGTAACTAAAATTTGTATTGTTCAGTTTAAAATTGCCTTCAGTATCAAAACTCAATTTGGCATTAAAGTCTGAAACCCCAAGCCCTTCAAGTATAACACTGTCCAGGGCGACAATGGCAGTTGGAAAGTATGAATCATTAATATTTCTTAGAATTTCTTTGAGATTAGTGACCTTAAATTCAGATTTATTCTTCTTTTTTCTCTTTGAGGAATCAGAACCTATAAATTCAGCAATATCCTTACTATCCAGGTATGGCGATCTAATCATGAAATTAGAAGTATGGGCAAGTTCCGACTGTTCATCATTAATAAAATTCGAAAAATGATCGATAGTACCTGTGATATCGATCGAACTTTTACCGGGAAGATCTACATCGAGTCGATCAAGAGTTGCGAGATCATTTTTAATGATTAAATGCAAACTATCTACAGGAATTTCAAGATCTGTTTCATTGATCCTGACCAGTGTCGCACCAAGTTTAAGATCTCCTTCAGCATTAGAATTAAGAATACTAAGATCCTGTGCCCGGCCCTGGTAACTTCCCGTAAACTCAAAATCACCAGAACTTAGTTCAAAGTTTACAGTATTAAGAAGCTCGTTAAGATTTTTCGATTTCCCCTGCATAGCCAGGGAAAACTGGAAGTCAAAAGGATTTTCATTTTCAGTATTAATGACCGGTTCCCTTGCAGTGATAGAGCCCTGAATATTAGCGCGCGTCTCTTTGAATTTCAGATTGAGGTCATCAAGCTTGAGGATTGAGTCATTCTCGAAATTCACGATAGCTTTAAGATTTTCAGAAATAAGATCATTGAATTTTACTGAGTCCAACTCAATCTGGATCTTTGGATGAAATTTATAGATATCCTGAAATATGTTTGAAACATGTGTATTCTTGTTGATATCCTTCAAACTGTCTCGCTCCATTTCAGCAATGGATTCCAGCCACTGGTCAACATCGATATAATCTGCATCCAGCTTTACAGCAATACTTCCGGTATCAGTATCCTCCTCCAATAGAAATGAAGCGAAATCTGTTATCTTACTCTGTAGATAAATGGGGTGATGACCTATAGTTTCCAATGCAAATCGGTCGATCTGAATATTGCTTTTCTCAATTCCTACATGCAAAGTGTCCATGGCAAATTTCAGTTCAGCCTCAGGATAGTAAAATTCTGTACCAGATAACTGGAGATCCCCTTCAGCGTTTCTCAACAACTGATCGAAATACTGAACGTTACCCGTAAATTTACCTTGAAAAGCAAAATCACCCTTGCGCAAAGAAACCAATTTGATATTGAAAAGATCCTGAAAAACTCTAATTGAGCCTTTCGAATCTGCGGTTACATCTATGAATATAGGCTCGCGATTATTCTCTTTGACTTCTGGAACTTGAACACTTCCTGAAAGTAAAGTTTCCGCATCCTGGTAATCGAACTGAAGTTGATCGAACTGGATAACTTCAGAACTCTTCAAATGTACTCGGGCATTCAAATTCTGAAATAAGTTATCATGGTAGATCACAGAATTTATATTGAGCTGAAAGCCGGGTCGAAATTTTTTATAGATCGCAGCGAGTGTTTGGTGCAGTGTCTTTAAATTATCCTGATCACCTTTATTTTCTGAAGTAAATTTAGTTGCCGTATTGATGAGGTCATCAAGATTAAGTGCATCGGAGTTCAAAATTAGACTGGCCTCTGCAGGCGCTGAAGGGTTCGAAGCCATTAATGCGGAAACATTCTTTACAGTACCCTGAAAATTCAAACTTTCCCCATTGGGCAGGTCGATCTGTAATTGTTGAAGAGTGGAATTATTATGATCCAGTTTTAGATCAAGTCGCTTGAGTGGTAACTGAACATTATTTTCCTTTAATGCCACCCGAGTATTTTCCATCGTAAATGTGCCATTCGCAGCATTAAGGATCATATATGGATCATCGATATTGCCATCTATTGTAGCATCCAGAGAAAACTGCCCGCCTTTAAAACTGAAATTCTCATGATCAAGAGCCGTGGCCATGGTTTCATTAGAACCCTTGACCTGTACATTGGCCTTAACCTGGTTTCTTAAGTTTGCCGTAGACTGGTAATAACTGTCCTTAGCACTTACCTGTATATCATCCAGGTTCGCTGAAAAATCCTTGAAATAAAGCTTAATATCTCGCTTCCCGGGTTGTTCTGCGAGGGAGTCTACCGAATTTAGATTGTTAGTGAGTGTTCCGTGTGATTCTACATTTTCCAGTTCAAGTTCTTCGAATAGTTGAATTTTGTTATTATTTGTGCTGAAGTCGACATGAATGAATGGAACGTTCCCGTATGCAAATTTTCCTTTTAGTTTCAAATTGGTAGCGATGGGATCCTGAAGCTGGTATGGTTTTACCTTAGCGGCCAGGGAATCTGCCAGGAACTGCTGGATCTTCTTGAAATCTGTTAGTTCATTTTTTAAACTGAATTCGTATTCTGTAAGTTTATTGAAAAAGAATCGAGCTTCCGCTTCAAAATTTTGATCATCCAGCTGAAGTTTAAAAGCTGGTATACTCAGCGTATTACTGGATTTTTTCAGTTCAAATTCAGGACTTCCCGTTGCCAGGGCTCCATTGATAAAACTACCTTTTTGCGTATTGAATCCAAGATCGTTGATTAAAACCTCGTAGTTAATATTTCCACTGATGATTTCGTCACCGGATCTAACCTGGCCGGAGACGTTTTCTGCAACGAGATCAAAATACTTATGAAGGATCTTATTTTCAGCTATAAAGTGAACGTTCTGCAGTTGAAAATTGGTTTTTTCAGGATGAACCCAGGAGGGAAGATCAAATCCGCTGTTCTGTGCGAGCTGCTTTTTTAGCTTTAGTTCTATATATTCCTGTAGATTCTTTTCTGTAAGAACTTGGGTGTGAATACTCGCATTTCTAATCCTTATATTACGAAATTGAATATTCCCCCGCATAAGGTCTTTTGCGGCAATATTCACATCTGCTCGAGCTAACTTAATGATGGTTCTCTTATCCAGAATGGTATCAAAACTACTTTGTTTGACATCTTCTATACTAAAACCAACATTTGGAAAACCGGTGATGAAATTTGCGTTTACTTCTCCAATTTCCAGAGTTCCATTACTATTCGCTTCATACCAAATTTGAAGCTCATCGATCAACAGGTCCCGACTAAACCATCCCAATGTAAATAGAAATATTGGCGCAATAAATAGCAGACCTAATGCTATTAGTATGCGTTTGATCCAATTCGGCTTTTTTCTATTATTTTTCTTGCTGGTATTATCCACAGATTTGGTTGAGCTCTTTCCAGGTTAATCAGGTGAAATCTTAGTGATCCAAAATACATTAAAAATGAATTGGTTCCACATTTTCATATGAAACCAATGTAGGTCGCTATAAATAAAATTCTTAGCGTATTTCCTTCAGAATAAGCACTGGTAATTTTGGATCAAAGTCGATATCCTCAATAGCTGCTTTATTAAAAATCTTTCCGAAGAATCCTTGTTTTCTTTGATACAGCGCAAGAAAATCACTTTCCCGGCTTTCAATAAACAAATGCACTCCGGTTGTAGGACTGGTTTTGGTAAGCATATGATAACTGGTATTTACCTTGGCCAGTTGCTTCAACAGGTCTTCTTTATTTTTCTCCTGTTCAGTTGAGAGCGCTTTCCCTTCCGTATTGATATAGAGTACTCTTATGGAACATTCTGTATTTTGAGCAAGTTCTATGAGATGTTCCAGTTCGCTTGGCTTAAAGGGCTTGCGTAAATTTGTTGGAAACACGATTTCTAAATTAGGATCTACCGCTGTTTCATATTTCTCCGGGATTACCAGTACCGGGCATTCTTTGATCTTTTCAGTGATCTTGGAGATCTTATTGTTCTCTGCAGTATTGATTCCTGCAGTATCGCCGGGCGAACCTACAATGATCATATCTATTCCAAGCTTATTCACCTGCTCCTGTATTCCCTCAACCAAACTGCCATCAAAACTTATCTGTTCAAATTTATGTTTTTGATTCTCCTTTCTAAAATTCAAGCCCTGCATGATTCTGGCAAGTCCTTTTTCAGAAACAGATGCATTGGTTTCCTCATCATCTTCTTTGTGGATGGACATCGCTTCACTTAATGAACCGCGAGAGCTATAAACGTTGATTAAATAGAATGTACATGGAAATTTCTTGAACAGCTTCATGGCAAAGATCAATGCACTCCATGAGTGTTTGGTGAAATTAGTAGGGACTAGGATCTTCTTTTCCATAAATAATGTGTGTAGTGGACAGTTTGAGTAAATATAATTAAACTCCTTGGTATGAAATTCAGCATTGCAGTCACTTTGTGATAAATTCTGCTGAAATGAGAGGGAATCGTGAGATTCGTTGCTTTTGTGTTAATTATTTAACCAATAGAGTCGATTCCCATAAAACCCTGACTTACAAATTGTCGTAAATATATTGAGACTAAAAAGAAGGAGGTATATATGTAGAGATAAAATTTTAAAACTATGGTTCAATTTTTAATTTTTAATCATTGAATTAGCCTAAGACAAAGCCGGAGAATCCGGCTTTTCTCTTTTAACTTATTTCCAGGCTACTATAACCCTGTCCATTTCTTGTCAGTTTTATTTGCGTGGAAATTCTCTCTTTCAGTGAATCCACGTGACTTATAATTCCAATGGTCTTAGAACTTTCGGCCTGTAACCTTTCCAGGGTATCCAGGGTTTGATCCAGTGTTTCAGGATCCAGCGTTCCAAAACCTTCATCGATAAACAGACTATTAATTTCTACATTTTTAGAAGCAAGATCAGACAATGCCAGCGCCATGCTCAGGCTAAGTATAAAAGTTTCTCCGCCAGAAAGGGTTTTGACAGATCTTCGCTGACCACCCATATGCTGATCAATTGCTACGAGTCCGTCGTCTTCTTGTGCTTCCGGTTTATCTATAAGATAGCGATCATTGAGATCTTTTAATCGAACGTTGGCAAGACTTAGTAATCTTGATAAAGTAAGATCCTGGGCGAAATCGTTGAATTTTTTTCCTTTAGAATCTCCTATAAGTTCATTAAGAATACGCCATCTTTTACTCTGTTTTTCCTTTTCTGAGATTTCCTTTTGCAGTTTTGTTTTACGATCTATATTCTCTTCGTAGTTTTTTAAGATTCTATCGATCTCTTTACAAGCAGTATCCATGCTACCCAGTTTAGTTGTCTTGTCTTCCAGCTGTTTTTCGAGTATCGAACGCTCTTGTTCAGGTTCGATCTTTTTCAATTTTGATAGCTGTTCCAATAGTGTTTTAGCAGAAGCATTAACACTGGTCAATCGATCGGTGATCTGCTGTTTTTCTTTTCTATAGTTGCTGGCTTCAGATTCGGTTAACAAAAATTTCCTGGCAGCTTCTATACTTTCAAAATCATTTTCCAAGCAGAAGCTTTTAAGTTCGCTTTCTACTTTCTCCTGGTTTTCTATGTTTCTGGAATGTTGAGAAGTAATAGTTTTCAGTTGCTCTGTAAGGCTATTTCTTTCCTGAAGCAGTCTGATCCAGTTTGTATGCAGTTGCTGTACATCATTTTGAATATTCGATCCTGAATAAAGGCCATCGATCTGTAATTTCAGGTTTTTACCCGCATCGATAATTTCCTGAATTTCATCCACGATAGGCAGCGCATTCTTGTAAGAATTGCTAAGACGCGAAGACCTTTCCATGTTCGCCAGATCCTGAGCTTTCTCTTCCAGGCTGTTCTCGTATTCCTGAAATTCTTCATTGGTCTTTAAATTGCTGAATTCTTCATAATTAGTACTTAAACGCTGAATTTGCTCTTTCTCCAGTTGCTGAAGTGCTTTCAACTTTTCAGAATACTCTCTGAAATTTTTCCTGATATTTTCCAGTTTAGACTCTTCACGGGTTAGTAATTCGCGGGAACTCTCGTAATTCTTTGTCAGGCTGGCAATTTCAGTTTCCAGAACTGAAGCACTACCTGCATTTTCTTCTGCAAGAGGATGATTTGTTGCTCCACAGAGAGGGCATGGTTTTCCATCCACAAGATTCTTTCTGTGTTCCTCCAGGCTCGCACGTAACTTCAAATTTTCAAGGCTAAGCTGCTTGTTTGCCAGATCGGACTTTAATAAAGCAGTGTCTTTTGATAGTTTGTCGATCTTTTCAGGTGCAGATTTAAGTTCAGGTTCCAGAATTTTCAGTTGCTCCATTATTGCGGCAGACTCCTTTCTGCTATCCTGAAGCTCTATGAAATAACGGTAAGCATCCCGCGATCGCTTCTGAAATACTCGTAGTTTTTCCTTTTCTTCTGAAATATCTTCGATTCTCGCAATTTGATGTTTCTGAAGTAGCTTGTCTAAATCCGAAGAAATAGTACTAAAAGCAGTCTTGAGATTCGATTTTAACTCAGCAGGATCATCACTCACTGAAATTTCCGTATCTCGTAATTCTGTCTTCAACTGTTCCTTTCTGGTAGTGTAAAGAGAAAGTTTATCTGCTCTTTTTTGCTGTAGATCTAGCACTCGTTGTCTAAAATCGAATATGCCTTTTTCCAGATTTTCTTCTGAAAGTTTTAATCTTGTAAGCGCTGAAGCGTTTTCCAAGAGCTCATCGATATGTTTTTTTGTAGAAATGAGCTTATTAGAGAGTCTGGACCTTTCAGCTTCCAGTTCCTTTATTCTAGCTATGTTTTGAGACCATTCCCGAAATCCTTCAGCTTTCGGTTCGATCTTCTCATGCAATTTTAAAAGTTTTCCCTGTTCATTTTCGAAATCTTCCAGTTGAGATTTAGCTTTTGCTTCCGAAGATTTTAAATTAGAAAGTTGCGATTCCAGGTCTGAGACAGATTTTTTCAGCTCAATAGCTTTTTTTAAACTTTCTATTTCAGATCTCCAGTTTTCACAGGTCTGTGATTTTTCCTTTAGATCTTGCTTTTTCTCGGCAAACACTTCATCGCTAAGCAAATTTTGATCTATGATTCTTATCTCGTTCTGCTGCTGAATGATCTCCTGGCTGGCTTCCTTATTTTTTTCAAATGCTCTAATTCCAAGTTGTCGATAGATGCCGGTTCCAGTGATCTTCTCCAGTAATTCACCTCGTTCATCTTTTTTTGCTCTCAGGAATTGGGCAAATTCACCCTGCGCCAACAACACAGCTTTTATGAACTGATCATAATTGAGTCCGATCAATTCTTCATTCTTACCTGGAATTAGCGACTTTTTTAAGTCAATTAATTTGCCGGACTGATGATCATGAAGTTCCATTTCATAATCATTTAGATTGTTGTTTCGGTTGATCTCTATCGTCCATTGGGAACTATAGATCCCGGAATTACAGCTATAGGTAATGCGAGCCATCGCGTTTTTCTGATTCCGGGTAAGGATTGCTCCTTTGGTAGCGATCTCGTTCTTGGTGATCTTTCCCAATCTGGGCACATGATTAAACAATGCCAGAGAGATCACATCGAGAATACTGCTTTTCCCGCTACCAGTAGGACCGGTGATGGCAAAAAGCGAATTGGTGGTAAAAGGTTCTTTGGTAAAATCGATACTATGGTATCCCTTGAGGGAATTAATATTCTCGAATTCTATTTTTAGGATCTTCATTTAAATGACGTTGTTTCCAGATTGAACATCTTCCAGTATTTCATCAAAAGCAGCCATCATCTCATTTTGATCATCTTTAGAGTATTGGTGAGTGGCTATTAATTCAGCAAAAACATCTTTAGGCTTTAGGTCTTCCAATTGCTGGTCCTGGTCATACAACTGGGAACTACCTTCAATCTGATTTTTAAACTGAACACGCTGTTTTACGATCTCAAATCCATCGGTTTTAAATTGATCTACTAACTGGTCCAGCGCATAGACTTTTTGTGCGTCATACTGTTCTTCAACCAAGTCTACTTCTATTAAAGATTTTAAACTGGAGTTATCCTCCAGTGAATTAAGTTTTAATTCCAGTTCGCTAAGATTTCCACTCAACTTAATAAGCTTTCTGAAACTCGGAATCGTAATGCTTTCTGGTTCATAATTGGTATCGGTATCCAGTAACAGAATTCTTTTTTCATCAGATCTTTCACTAAAACTAAGCGGAAATGGAGAACCACTGTAGAAAACAGGTTTTTCTGCAGATACTCTTTGAGGTTTGTGAATATGTCCCAATGCGAGATACTCATAATAACTTCCGAATTGTGACGCCCGGAAAGCAGCAAGATTTCCAATTTGTATGTCTCGTTCACTTTCTGAAGATTCGATTCCTGCTGTATATAAGTGTCCCATGGCGATAGCAGGGATTCCCGGGTATTCTTGCTGGCAAAGTGCTGCAGCTTCATTAAATACTCTTTCAATTCCCAATCTTATAGCTTCAATCCTATCTTCATGATTAGAAGCCTGTTCACCACTTCTAAGATCGGCATCGCGTAAGTAGGGAATCGCAGCGACCACCAGTTCTATTTCCCCATTACTATTTTTTACCGGAATGATGACTTCATCCAGATCTTGCGGGAGACCTCCAATAACACTAAGATCTAAGGCTCGCATAATTTCCTGTGGAGCGTCCAGCATTGCCGGAGAATCGTGATTCCCACCGGTGGCAATAATCTTGCAATTAAGTTTTTGTAAGCGAATGAGTGCGCGATAGTATTGTCTGCGAGCTTCAGAAGACGGGTTCGCCAGGTCAAAAATATCCCCGGATATCAAGAGCAGGTCTACCTTTTCAACTTCTATAAATTCTGTAAGCCAGTTGATAAATAGATCGAAGTCTTCACTAAGATCATGTTTAAGTAATTTCTTTCCAATATGCCAGTCGGCAGTATGAACTATTTTCATGCAAAAATTTTATAATGCTAATGTAAGCTGCACCTGTGACAGATCTTGTCGTCGCAAGTGAGGAGTCGTTGAATTTCAGGTAAGAAATTCACGAAATCAAGATAGGGAAATTTGAGTTTCAGGAAAACCGGAAACATTTAAAATAGCAGGTTTTTACCAACAATTTTGACAATAAAGATCTGCTGGCGACCATGAATATTAAAGTAGTAATCTTGAGAATGTTAACAATTCTATAGAACCTTCTGCTGCTTTTTAGTTTTACATTTGGGTTGTTATGGAAAAAGAAGATTACAGTATTAATATTATTGGAGCTGGTTTAAGCGGACTCGTTGCAGCCAGGGTGCTTGAAGATCATGGGTATCAACCAACGATTTTTGAAGCCGAAAGTTACGTAGGAGGAAGGTTGCGAACATTTGAAGTGGAAGGTTACAATCTGGACAGAGGTTTTCAGGTAATGTTGAGTCAGTATCCAAAAATTCAGCAATATCTTGATCTGGAAGCTTTGCAGCTTCAAAAGCTGAAGCCCGGCGCAGTGATTTATAATAAGCGTGAAAGTACCAGAATTGGAGATCCTACCAGAGATATTTCGGCATTAATTCCAACGATTTTCTCTAGTATCGGTTCCATTTCAGATAAATTCAAAGTGCTTAAACTTAACCTTGAACTTAAGAAACTAGGCCTTCAGGAAATTTTCAGTAAAGAAGAAACCACTACGCTGGAATATCTTCAGCATAAAGGGTTTTCAGAAAAAATGATCAGTAATTTCTTCAGACCTTTTTTCTCCGGAATCTTTCTCGAGCCAGACTTGAAAACTTCCAGCAGAATGTTTGAGTTCGTCTATAAAATGTTTGGGGAAGGAGACGCGGTGATCCCGAAAGATGGAATTAATGCGATCCCGATGCAACTTTATAAAAGGCTGAAGACTACTAAAGTGAATTTTAATTCCAGGATCAATCAGGTAACTGATGATGTGCTGACGCTGGAAAATGGTGAGCAGGTGAAATCTCATTTTACCATTATTGCTACGGAAGCAAGTTCTATGGTAGCGAATCTTCGGGGGCAAAAGCAGGACTGGAAATCGTGTCGATGTCTATATTTTACCGTGGAAGAGGATGTCATTGGGGATGCGATCATAGGTTTACAATCTGATAAGGAGAAACTGGTCAATAATATCTTTTACCATTCTTCAATTTCAAACAACAATGCTTCAGAAGGAAAGCTGTTATCGGCAACAATTGTACGTGATGTAGAATACAGCGAAGAAGAATTGGTGGATAAAGTTTCAGAAGAACTAAAGTTTGAATTTGGCATTAAAACGATCAAATTTTTAAAACAGTTCTATATTCCAAAGGCGCTTCCAGACTTGAAAGATATTCAGTATGAACTGCAATCTACGGAGGCCCGTTTGAGTACACAGGTTTTCCTTGCCGGAGATCAACTACTAAATGGTTCCCAGAATGCAGCTATGCTTAGTGGTGAGCGCGCAGCTTTAGGAGTGATCGAAGTACTGGAAGGATAAGAACCTGAGATCGAATTCTTTTCTGAATGATTGAATTAATATCAGGTAAAACCTTAATTCCGCTTTCGCTTTTCAGATT
>NZ_JBLWIM010000018.1:114239-131526 GCF_048381525.1 Christiangramia qingdaonensis | reverse complement strand
CAGTAAAATTAGAAGAAATTAGTCATTTTTAAATCTTCAGAAAACAACTAGTTTTATAAATAATTTCAACCGAATTGAATCCTGCTATGAAGGAGAACCGACATTATGTAATTGATTTTGACAGCACTTTCACGCAAGTGGAAGCATTGGATGTTCTGGGCGAGATCAGTTTGAAATCTCATCCTGAAAAGGATCAGAAACTGCACCGATTAACCGAGCTTACAGATCTTGCAATGGCAGGAAAAATAGGTTTTAGAGAATCACTGGAAAAAAGACTCGAGATCCTGGAAGCAGATATGAATATGATCCCTCAGGTGATCGAAGATCTTAAAAGCAAGGTATCTGTTTCTTTTGTGAGAAATGAAGCCTTCTTCCAGGAGAACAAGGACCATATCTATATAATTTCCAATGGTTTTAAGGAGATCATAGTGCCTATAGTTAGAGAACTTGGAGTTAGAGAAGAAAATGTATATGCGAATACTTTTACTTCTGAAAATGGCCAGATTACAGGTTTTGACAGAGATAATGTATTATCTTCAAGTAACGGTAAGGTCGCCCTGTTAAAGCAAATGGATCTACAAGGTGACGTTTATGTAATTGGCGATGGCTACAACGATTATGAAATTAAGGCGGCTGGACTGGCTAATAAGTTTTACGCTTTTACTGAAAATGTTCAACGTGGAGAGGTGCTTGAAAAAGCTGATCATGTAACTCCCAGCCTTGACGAATTTCTATACTTACACAAGATGAACAAAGCAATATCATACCCTAAGAACAGAATTAAAGTACTACTTCTTGAAAATGTGCATGCAGATGCCGTTGCTATAATGAGGGAAGAAGGCTATAATGTAGAGACAATTTCTGGTGCTCTGGATGAGCAGGAACTTGCAGAAAAGATCAAAGATGTTTCAATTTTAGGAATCAGGTCTAAGACTAATCTTACTGAAAAGGTGCTTGAAAAGGCAAACCGACTCATCGCAGTTGGAGCATTTTGTATTGGGACGAACCAGATCGATCTTGAAGCCTGTCTCAAGAAAGGGGTCGCAGTTTTTAATGCGCCGTATAGTAATACCAGGTCTGTAGTGGAATTGGCGATAGGAGAGATCATCCTTTTAATGAGAAATCTGCCCGATAGAATTGCAGAAATGCATCGAGGGGAATGGAACAAATCTGCAAAAGGTAGTTACGAAACCCGTGGTAAGAAATTGGGTATCGTTGGTTACGGGAACATTGGATCGCAATTATCTGTTGTAGCAGAGGCGATAGGTTTCGATGTTTATTATTATGATCTAGTGGAGAGACTTGCTTTGGGGAACGCCACTAAATGTAATAGTTTAAAAGAGCTATTCGAAAAAGTTGATATTGTAACTTTGCACGTTGACGGTCGCAAGGAAAACACCAATATGATTGGTGATAAACAGTTTGGATGGATGAAGGAAGGAAGTGTTTTCCTGAATCTCGCCAGGGGACAGGTAGTAGATGTAGATGCACTGCGAAAGCATATTGAAAGTAAAAGGATCATTGGAGCAGGGGTGGACGTTTTTCCAAAAGAGCCTAAGACAAACCAGGAAGAATTTGAATCACCGTTAAGAGGTTTACCTAATCTTATTCTTACTCCGCATATTGGAGGTTCTACGGAAGAAGCTCAGGAAAATATCGGGAACTTTGTACCAGGAAAGATCATAAATTACATTAACACGGGAAGTACTACAAACTCGGTCAATTTCCCGAATTTACAACTTCCAATTCTTGAAAACGCACACAGACTCATTCATATTCACCATAACAAACCGGGAATCATAGCTCATATAAACAGAATACTCGCGGCTAACGATATCAATATTGTTGGACAGTATTTAAAAACCAATGAAACCATAGGTTATGTGATTACAGATATTGACAAGGCTTACGATGATGTGGTGATCAAGGAATTGAAAGGTATACAGGGTACAATTAGATTCCGAGTTCTATATTAATAGGTATCTAATTTGAAGTTAGAAAAGAGATCATGGTATATTTGATCTCTTTTTTTGTGTTTTCATCGGAGTTAATTAACTCAATTTTAAGAAGTTAACTGACTGTGAAATTTATCTTTATAGATCCCCCAAAAGATTTAACTTCAAAAAGAAACAAAATGGATACTACATTATTTTGTTCAGTATTGGGTGCAGCTATTACCATTATTGGAGCTATTTATTATCAGTTGAGAAAAGACAATTCCAGGCAGAAAAAGCTGATTAAATCTTACAAACGCGAATTGAATTCACTTCGTAAAGTTCGAAAGCGAATGACTTCTGCTACTATATTCAGATCAGGTCCAATGATGGATCTTGATTAACAGAGATGACTTTCTCTTTTTAAGTAAAAAGCTGTCAAAAGCTTAGAGTACCTTACGAAACATCATTCTAAAGCGGTGAACATAGAAATTCTTCAAGCACGTTTTATTTAAACCTGATTTTCTGCCGACTTCTATCTTTTTATTATTCAGTTCCAAAAAAATGTACTTCAGATCATTGACTCTATTGTCTTTGTAATTTGAATGTAGTTTAGTGATATCAATAAATCATTATTCATCATTCAAAAAACGTACATTATGAAAACTTTATTTATTTCATTATTGCTTATCGCAGTAACAGCATTTGGAAACGCACAGGAAATTGAATTAGACGAAGCTGAGGTTCGTCTGGAAACTAACAAATCTAAATTTGTCAAATCTGGCGATGGTTTTACTTATGCCGTAACCGAGAAACATTCCGGGGAATTTGAAAAAGATCCAGTCGCCTTTATGAGGTCCAATCTTGACATCACAGCGATGCTGAAAGAACTGGCAAAAGAGAACTTTGTTTCCTATCAGGTAACTTTTAGAAGCAGCAAAGGTTATTTGGCAGCGGAATTCGACAAAAATGGAGAGTTGCAAAGAACTAGTCAGAAATTTAAAAATATCGCTTTACCATCAGCATTAAGATCAGAACTTTATAGTTCAAATAAGGGCTGGACGATGATCTCGAATAAATATATGGCTTCTGGGAAAGGGGAATTCCTTGACAAAGAAATCTATAAGATCAGGCTGGAAAATGCAAATCAAAAACGAACGGTTAAATTGGATCCGACAACAATTTCGAGAGTGTCGGTAGCAAGTAATTAAAAATAGGTTAGTAGTTAGTTAGTCAGAGGGCTGTCGGATAAAGTTCGATAGCCCTTTATTCAGCAATCATAGAATCAATCGCTTATAGATCAATATTTACCACAGGCTAAGCCAATCTGACTTATTGGAAATAATCATAACTTGTAGTAGCCAAATAACATTTTATATGAAAGCTTTAATCATCGATGATGAGGAACTAGCCCGAAAACGTGTTCTAAACTTACTGGAAGATGTATCGCAAATAGACATTCTAGGTGAATGTTCCAATGGCAAAACTGCAATAGAAAAAATTAATCGCGACAAGCCTGATCTTATTTTTCTGGATATTAACATGAAAGATATGAATGGTTTTGATGTGCTCAAGAAGATCGAAATAGATCCTAAACCAATCGTAATTTTTGTAACGGCCTATGACACTTATGCCCTAAAAGCTTTTGATGCGGAAGCATTTGATTTTCTTCTGAAACCTTTTAAGGATGAAAGATTCTTCAAAACAATTACAAAAGTCCTGAACACCACTACTTCTGAAGCTGAAGAGAATTTTGAAAAGCGACTCGTAGAACTATTTCACGAATATTCTAAAAGCAACCTGCATCTGAATTCGGTTTCAAAAATTCCAGTTAAACAAGGCAATAAGACCTCACTGGTGGACCCTCGAGAAATACATTATATACAGGCATCTGGTTATTATGCTGAAATTTATGTAGATGGCAGGAAGCATGTTTTGAGAGAATCACTCAACAATCTGGCAGAGATCCTGGATCATAATTTTATCAGGATCCACAGGTCTACCATCGTAAATCTCAATTTTGTACATGAAATTATACATTCAGATTATTCTGAGATCGATGCAAAAATGACCTGTGGTAAATTACTGCACGTAAGTAAATCCCATAAGAAGGAATTTCTTGAAAAAATTGGAATCTAATGAGCCTTCATGATTTAAAACAAAAGTATATAGATTTCAAGCTGGTCCTTTTACTTGCAGGGTTCTACCTGATGTTTGACCTCATACATATTGCAAAAACAGCGTATATGCAAGAGTTTATGCCTAAGGAAATGCAACACTTCAGCTGGCCTGACTTTCTTGTATATAACATGCTTTTTGATTACATCATCGTAGTCAGCTATATGACGCTCATCGCGATTAGTACAAAGAGGTTTCTAAATAAGAACTATTCATGGGTAAAGATCATTTCCATACACACTCTATTCTCCTTACTAATTGGTCTTATTATCAGGCTTGTCTTCGATTTCTATTCCATACTTGCAGGAAGAATAAGCCTTGCAGAATTTGATCTTCGGAAGAGTGTAAACGCATTCGTCTATGTTCTTGACCTGAATTTTCTCATCTATTTCGCGATGATCTTTATCATCTACACCTACTACTATCTCCGCCAGGTAAAGGAGGCAGAAAAACGACATTTGAAACTGGAAAGTCAGTTAATGAACACGAGGATGAGAATGCTTTCCTCACAATTGCAACCTCATTTTCTGTTCAATACGCTTAATAGTATTGCCGTATTAACAGATTTGGATAGTAACAAAGCGAAGGATACTATTGCAGATCTTAGCGATTTTCTACGTGAAATCCTGTACCATAGCGACAGAAACCGGATTAGCCTTGATGAGGAACTCAGGATCCTGGAATATTATCTAAATATTCTGAATGTTCGATTTTCAGATCATCTCAGTATAGAAAAGGAAATTGACGAATCACTACTGCTGAAGAAAATTCCGGCGATGTTACTACAGCCAATGATAGAAAACTCTATCAAGCATGGTTATTCTTATGATCATACAGATCTTCATATTCTTATTAAGATACGTGAAGAAAGAGGTAACCTGATCATTAGAGTTGAAAATGATGGAGAACCTTTAAAACTTACTCACAAAGAACTGCTTGAAAAGGGCGTTGGCTTAAGAAATATTGATGATCGTTTGAGAAATTTGTACAAGGACAAGTACATCTTTGAAATCAGGAACAGGGCAGATGGAAATGGAGTGGTAACCTTGGTGAAAATCCCTGCATAAGTGGTTTCTATTAGAATTTTAGAAGGAATTTCTTAAAAAGATTAATTTTGCTCCATGGAAAAAAGCATAGAGCCTAAATACTATTCACCAGAAGAGGAACGCCTGAATATAATTTCCCACGGCATCGGCTTTTTGCTGAGTATCGTTGCACTCTTCCTGCTTATTCAGCGCGCATTAGAATTTGATTCTACCGCTTATCTTGTAAGTTTCTCAGTATTTGGTGCCAGTATGATCTTGTTGTATGCGGCGAGTACATTGTATCATAGCGCTAAAGACCATCAAAGGAGAGCCAGATTGAATATTCTGGATCACGCTTCGATTTATGTTTTGATCGCTGGAACCTATACACCATTTGCAGTCATTAGTTTACCCGGTCTGGTTGGTAATATCATACTCTGGACCGTCTGGCTGATCGCACTGGCGGGAATAATTCTGAAATTTTTCTTTACGGGAAAATACCAGCTGCTCTCTACTATTATGTATGTGGCGATGGGCTGGATCATCGTTTTCGCCGGAAATTCCATGTTAGAAAATCTGAGTACTGAAGGTTTATGGTGGCTGGTAGCTGGAGGAGTTTCCTATACCATAGGGGCTATCCTATTTATGCTGAAAAAAATACCTTTTAACCATGCTATCTTCCATGTCTTCGTACTCATGGGAACATTCTCCCATTTTATATCCATTTACCTGTACGTCGTTTAATTCTGAACTTCTGAAACTTCCGGTTCTCTAGTTTCAAAATCAAGTTCGATCTGATGCCTGGTTAGATCTTCAAAAACTTCACGCTCTCTAATTAAGTGAGCCATGTTATTGTACCATAATACTTCCGCAGGCCTCAATCTGGAATTGAAATTGCTCGCCATGCTAAAGCAATAAGCACCAGCATTGCTAAAACTAAGAATATCGCCTTCTCTTATTTCAGAGATACGCCTGTTATTTCCAAAAGTATCGGTTTCGCAGATATAGCCTACGACGCTGTAGAACCTGTTCTTGGCTTCCGGGTTACTGATATTGGTTATTTCGTGATGTGATCCATAGAACATGGGCCTGATTAGATGATTAAATCCGGAGTCGATTCCTGCAAAAACCGTTGAGGTGGTTTGTTTAATCACATTCACTTTCGCCAGGAATTTCCCTGCATCACTAACGAGATATTTACCAGGTTCAAAAGCGAGTGCTAGATCACGGCCGTATTCCTTACAAAAAGCCTTAAACTTCTGGGTGAGTTGGTCGCCCAGGTCTTCGATATCGGTTTCTATATCACCAGGACGGTAAGGAACTTTGAATCCACTTCCAAAATCTATGAATTCAAGCTCTTTAAAGTTTCGTGCGGCTTCAAAAAGAATTTCTGAAGCATGTAAGAAAACTCCAATATCAAGAATGTCACTTCCGGTATGCATATGAATACCATTAATGTGCATTCCTGTGTTTTCTACAATTCTCAACAAATGTGGCATCTGGTGAATACTAATCCCGAATTTAGAATCAATATGCCCAACCGAAATTTTTGAGTTTCCACCCGCCATCACATGAGGATTGATACGGATACAGACTGGAATTTCAGGATGCCTGCTTCCAAACTGTTCCAGGATGGAAAGATTATCGATATTGATCTGGGCTCCGAGTTTAACTACCTCCTCGATTTCTTCCAAAGAAACACCATTAGGAGTGTAAATGATCTTTTCAGGAGATACACCTGCTTGTATTCCCAGTTTCACTTCCTGAATAGATACGGTATCCAGGCCACAACCCAGAGAATTAAGTAACTTAAGGATCGAAATATTGGAAAGTGCTTTTACGGCGTAGTGAATTCTTAGTTCATCAACCTTAAATGCATTGGTTAATCTTTGATATTGAGAAGTAATTTTTTCAGCATCATAGACGTAAACCGGGCTGCCAAAATCATTTGCTACAGAAAGTAGATCCTTATGTGTCATTTCTAATCCTAATTTGACGTAAAACTACAGTGTTTTGTAAAAGTTACCCTAGATCAAATTTAAATATAACCAATTTATACCTTTTGTTAAATATGTGTATTCCTATCAGGCAGTTTGAAGAGCAACCTGTTTCTTACGCATATAAATAACGCCAATTCCTATAAAAATTCCGATTCCAGCCATGGCAGCTCCTACGTATTGAGCAGATACAATGCCGTACCCGTAAGAGATAGGTAGACCGGCAAGATAGGCTCCACTGGCATTTCCCATATTAAATGCACTTTGATTAAGTGAAGAACCAAGCATCTCAGAGCCTTTAGCAGTATTGATGACGGCCATTTGTATAGGTGTGGCGATACAGAATGCAATCACAGGTATAATAAATGTAGTAATGAGCACACCAATTTGGTCATAGGCAACAAAAGTATTTACTAGAAGCGCGGTAACCATTAGGATCAGTGCAATAATAACTGCTTTGATCGGACTGAACATCTCAGCCAGTTTCGCACCCAGAAAGTTTCCGGCGACCATTCCCAGTCCGGCAAGGATCATCGCATAACTAACAACATTTTCAGAATGACCGGCAACATCTGTAATTAGCGGAGCTATATAGCTGTACCAGGCGAAAAAACCACCAGTTCCAATAGTTGTTAAAAGAATAACCATCCAGAGTTCTGGTTTCCGAAGTAATCTTAATTCTTCTTTCATTCCGCCGGCATTGGCAATTTTCACTTCCGGCATCCAGAATCTGATACTCAGGATTGCACAAATCCCAACTATACCAACTGCAAGAAATGCGATTCCCCAGCTGAAGTTCTGTCCTAACCAGGTCCCAAGAGGAACCCCGATCACGTTGGCCACTGTTAGTCCGGTGAACATCATCGCGATAGCCTGAGCTTCTTTCCCGGGACGGGCGAGTTTTCCAGCCACCACGGCGCCAATTCCGAAGAATGCACCATGAGGTAGACCGGATAGGAACCTGGCGAGCATTAAAAGCTCGTAGGAATCTGCAAAAGCTGAAAGCGTATTGAATATGGTAAACCATAGCATCAAACCTAAAAGTGTCTTTTGAGGCGGCCATTTATTTCCGAAGATGGTAAGCAGTGGAGCGCCAACGACTACTCCAAGAGCATATGCCGATATAAAATGTCCTGCGACCGGGATGGAAACTTCCAGATCATTAGCGATCTCAGGCAAAATTCCCATGATCACAAATTCCGTCATTCCTATTCCAAAACCTCCAATTGCCAGCGCCAGTAATGCCTTCTTCATGAGAAATAATTAAAAGATCAAATTTAGTTGAGAATCGAAAGTCTCACCAGATTTACTTCAGTTTTCTGCGATAACCTTTTCGTTTTTCCGAAGATATTCTAAAAGCCCTGCAGCATAAGAATTTCCGACTATTAGCCTATCGTTAAGAAGCTCAAAAAAGATTGGTACAATAGTATGTATTTGTTACTTTTGCTTTCCATAATAAATACAGAAGAAATAGCTGATTATGAATATACACGAATATCAAGGAAAAGAAATTTTGAGCAGCTTTGGAGTCCGCATTCAACGTGGAACCGTAGCAACAAACGCTAAAGAAGCAGTAGATGCGGCGAAAGCACTTACCGAGCAAACCGGTACTGGATGGCATGTGATCAAAGCACAGGTTCATGCTGGTGGACGTGGTAAAGGTGGTGGTGTAAAACTTGCCAAAAACCTGAAGGAAGTTGAAGAAATCGCCGGAGAGATCATCGGGATGAATCTCGTAACTCCTCAAACTTCTGCGGAAGGGAAAAAGGTACACCAGGTTTTAGTTGCTGAAGATGTTTACTATCCTGGAGACAGTGAGCCGGAAGAATATTATATGTCTGTTCTTTTAAACAGAGCTACCGGACGTAACATGATCATGTATTCTACAGAAGGTGGAATGGATATCGAAACTGTTGCTGAAGAAACTCCAGACCTTATATTTACTGAAGAGATTGATCCTTCTACAGGATTGCTTGGATTCCAGGCGCGTAGAATCGCTTTCAATCTTGGACTAAGCGGAAAGGCATTTAAAGAAATGACCAAATTCGTAATGTCTTTATATGAAGCTTTTGAAAAATCTGATTCTTCACTTTTCGAGATCAACCCTGTGTTGAAAACGAGTGATGATAAGATCATGGCAGTAGATGCTAAGGTAACATTAGATGACAATGCACTTTTCCGTCACAAGGATTATGCTGAAATGCGTGATGTTCGTGAAGAGAATGCTACTGAAGTTGAAGCGAGAGAAGTTGGACTTAACTACGTAGATCTTGACGGTAACGTTGGGTGTATGGTAAACGGTGCAGGACTTGCAATGGCAACAATGGACCTTATTAAACAAGCAGGAGGAGAGCCAGCTAACTTCCTTGATGTTGGTGGAACAGCTGATGCCAAGAGAGTAGAAGAAGCTTTCAGACTGATCTTGAAAGATGATAAAGTAGAAGCAATCCTGGTTAATATCTTTGGAGGAATCGTAAGATGTGACCGTGTTGCCCAGGGTATTGTAGACGCTTCCAAGAATATGGGAGACGCTATGAATGTGCCAATCATCGTAAGATTGCAAGGAACGAACGCAGATATCGCTAAGGAACTTATCGATAATAGCGGACTTAAAGTTTACAGCGCGGTACAATTCCAGGAAGCGGCAGATAAAGTTCAGGAAGTACTTTCCTAGTAACTAATTCATATTACAAAAAAACCCGGCCAACTGGCCGGGTTTTTTTGTTTCATTATGTACTGTAGGTTCTAATCGTCTGAAGTAGTGTGTAGGCCTTAAATTTGACTCCAATTACATTAGATATATTGCCAGATACATTCAATTGAAAGTGACATGTTGAAAGTGATAGAAAATCAGTTTATTGAACTGCATAGCCTAGAACTTGAAACCGCTAAATCATAAAGTTTTCTAAAAATTGGTGGTCGTAGACAATTGAGTTAAAAAAGATTCGTTCTAAATAGAGAGGAAACCTTATATTTAATAATATGAGAATCAATAACTTAAAAGTCGCTTCCCAGATTAATGTTCTAGCTTGATGAAATAATTGTTGAATTTGTGTTAGCCAACTAAAAATTTTACAAAAATTTCAAGCGTATTAATCTGAAGAGCGACTTCTTGTTTCCAGATATCATCTACTTCGATCTTTCCGGGTACCAGTTCATAAGTTCCACTTCAATATCAGAATTTCCTTCATTTACTAATTTCTTAAATTCTTCAACATCAGAAAGTCCGTTTTTACCACGGTAATGGTATGGAATTACTTTTTTAGGCGTGAAAGCCAGGACACCTTTTGCAGCACGATCTACTGGCATGGTATAAGGTAGATTCATAGACACTAATGCAACATCGATATTATTCAGATTTCTCATCTCAGGAATATCTTCAGTATCGCCGGAAATATATAGTCTTTTCCCGTTATTCTCAATGATATATCCATTCCCACGACCTTTCACGTGCATTGCATCTTTAGACTGAGGTAAATTGTACATCGGTATTGCCTGAATATTGAAACCCATGAGTTCTTTGGAGTCTCCGTTATTCATTACTATATATTCAGCCTTCAGATCTTCGGGTAATTTATCTTTTACGGCCTGTGGTACAATTACAGTTACACTATCCAGACCGATCGCCTTTAGCGTTTCAGCATTCATATGATCTCCATGTATGTCTGTGATCAAAATAAAATCTGGTCTGTCTTTGCCTTTAAAAGCTTCAGCTCCACCTACGGGATCTGTGTAAAAGGTTTTATCACCCCATTTAAAAACTGCAGTGGCATGGGAAATAGGTTCGATTTTAAGATCCATGGTCTCCTGAAAAGGCGTCTGACTCATCTCTGCATTGTTCTCTGCAAGAGTGTCATTCATCATCTTATTCTTTTCATTCCCCTGATCTTTACATCCAACAAGCAATAAGCCTGCGGCAATTAGAGTAGCTACTTTTTTCATAGTCAATTTTTAGCCTAAGATAAGGCCAGACATGACTTTAGCTATTTGGTTTAATAAAGAATTATGAAAGGATTAATGACATTTTAATATCCCCACGAGCGTAAGGATTATTTTCTTCAATAGGAATTTCTTCGAATCCATATTTGCGATATAAATGAATAGCGTTTTCCAGTTTTCGATTAGAGTAAATGATCAATTTTTTCCAGCCGCTGCTTTTAGCAAACTGTATGGTATAGTCAATTAGAAAGTGTCCGATTTTCTGACCACGAAATGCTGGTTTAACCGCCATTTTGGTGAGCTCGAAAATATCATCTTCCATCTTCATCAATGCCACACAGGCTACGATAGTTTCGTCTTTTCTTACAAAGAAGATCTTTCCTCCCGGCTCAATGATATATTTTTCAGGTTTTCCTAAAACCTCCTCATCATGTGGTTCCACATAAAAGAATTCATTCAGCCAGTGTAAATTCATATTTTCGAATTCTTCCGCGTACTTTTTATCCCAGTTGAGTATCTCCATGATCATTAGTTATAGATCAAAAATATAAAGAAGCTTTGAGTAGCCAGGCTTTTCAGTAATCAATTTCTTTATATTTATAGATCTTAAACATATTATATGAATTTCCGAAGATATTTTAAGTTATTCCTGCTATGCTTATTAATTGCATTCAACAGCTGCAAGTCCAGTCCAGATCCAGTTGTCGTCCACGATGACAAGGAAATTACTATACTACCACCAGCCGAACTCTACGGAAATTTATTCTATGATGTACAAACCCGGGCTATTTTCGAGGACAGCAAGACCTTTGTTGATGCGAATCCAAAATATAGTGTAGGTCTTATCAGGCAACGATATGATATGCTGGAAGATACTACCGTTAAGGGCATGAAAACCTTTCTGGATCAACACTTTAGTATTCCGGAAGCCGATCTGCAATTTAAAAGCGATAGTCTGGAGATAGGTATGCACATAAAGAGTTTATGGGAAGTCTTGAAAAGGCCTGCAAATGATAGTATTTCGGGAACCCTTATTCCGCTGCCAAATGATTATATAGTGCCGGGTGGTAGATTTCGTGAAGTTTATTACTGGGATAGTTACTTCACGATGTTAGGATTGCAGATAGATGGTGAAAATGAGGTCATCAGGAACATGGTAGAAAATTTTGCATTCCTCATAGATGAACTCGGTTTTATTCCGAATGGGAATCGTACCTATTACCTCGGAAGATCTCAACCACCATTCTTTTCGCTTATGGTCAATATTCTGGCAGATATTGAAGGTGAGCAGGTTTATGCGGAATATCTAGATGCACTGGAACAAGAGCATAAGTTCTGGATGAAGGGAAGTAACGAACTAAAACCAGGTAATGCTACTAATAGAGTTGTTAAATTGAAGGATGGGACTATTTTGAACCGCTACTACGATGAATTCGCTACTCCAAGGCCAGAAAGCTACCGTGAAGATGTAGAAACTGCAGAAATTGCATTGAAGACTAATCCAATGCTCAAGAAAGAAGATATTTATCGTGATCTAAGAGCAGGTGCAGAATCTGGATGGGATTATTCAAGCAGATGGCTGGTAAAAAATGTGCGAAATGAGTTTAAACTTTCGAGTATTCAAACTACTTCGATCCTTCCGGTTGATCTAAATTCGTTGCTTTATCAACTGGAAAGGACCATTTCCAGAGCAGCCAAAATTGCGGAAAAAAAGGAAATGTCGGCTACTTATGCGAAGCTGGCTGAAGATAGACGGCAGGCTATTAAAAACTACTTCTGGGATCCTAAGAAAGAATTCTTCCAGGATTACAATTTTGAAAAGCAAGAATTCACGGGAAATCTATCCTTGGCAGCAATGTATCCTTTATTCTTCCAGATCGCAGATGAACAGCAAGCCGACAAAGTGGCTACAAGGATCAAAGAAGATTTTCTTAAACCTGGAGGAGTTGTAACCACGCCATATAGTACCGGACAGCAATGGGATGCACCAAATGGATGGGCTCCATTGCAGTGGATCACTATTCAGGCACTAAGGAATTATAAGCATCTGGAACTTTCCGAAGAAATAAAAACAAGATGGCTGGATGTAAACAGCGCAGTTTACAACCGAACCTATAAGATGACGGAGAAGTATAATGTAATCGACCTTTCCAAGGAAAGTGGAGGAGGGGAATATCCAACCCAGGATGGGTTTGGTTGGACTAACGGAGTTTATAAAAAATTATCTTCAGAAGAATAGTTTATGGAAAATATAAGTTTGTATATCGAGTATGCAGCAAAGTTTATAGAAGTTACTGGAGTTGTGGTCATACTTCTGGGAACGATCGTAGCGTTAATCAAATATATACTGGCAAAGCAAAGTAAAGGAGTCAGATCTTATAAATTATTGAGACAGGAATTGGGAAAAGCTATTCTGCTTGGACTTGAAATCCTGGTTGCTGCAGATATTATAGCAACCGTAGTAACAAAACCTACACTTGATGAGGTTATTTCTTTAGGGATCATCGTCCTGATAAGAACATTTTTGAGTCTTTCCATTGAATTGGAGATTGAAGGCAGATTTCCATGGCAAAGGAAGGAAAAAGAGAACAGGCTGGATCAGGAAGCTTAAACCTGTACATAAGAAAAAGCCACTGAGATTCTCAGTGGCTTTTCCTATAAATTTCTGACTATCCTGTCCTATAAAGTATACTCAGCCAGCAATTTCTGAACTTCATAGATGTCAACTTTCTTATTGAATTTCTTAGAAATACTGGGTGATTGTTCCCCGGAAATCCAGATCTTAAGTTCTGCATCCAAATCAAAACTTCCTGCAGTTTCCACGCTAAAACGTGTTATACTTTTATATAGCACCGAGAAATATTCGATCTTACTTCCGGTTAATCCCTGCACATCTACAATGATCAGTCGTTTGTTAGTGAAAATAAAAGTATCTCGAATGATCTTAAAACCAGCAATAACTTCTTCAGAATCAATTAGCAATTTGCCATATTTCTCCTGAATAACTGAATTCTCTATAGCGCCGGCATTACCAAGCAATGAGGATAGTAGGCCCATATTTAATTCTTTAATGATTTCATATCGATTACAAATCTATACTTAACATCAGATTTTACAACTCTGTCAAAAGCAGTATTAATAGAGTCCATATCGATCATTTCAATATCTGAAACAATATTATGCTCTCCACAGAAATCAAGCATTTCCTGAGTTTCTTTGATTCCGCCAATTAGTGAACCTGCAATTCTTTTTCTTCCCATAATAAGTCCGCCACCATGAATATCTACTTCATCGATCGCACCAACTAATGTCATTGTCGCATCTCTTTTCAGTAAAGCAACATAAGGATTTGTATCATGTCCAACAGGAACTGTATTCAGAATAAAATCGAATGAATTGGCATGTTTCTTCATTTCTGCTTCATCCTTCGAGATAAGAACTTCATCTGCACCAAGGGATTTAGCATCTTCAGCTTTAGCAGGAGAGGTAGTGATCATCACAACGTGAGCCCCTAATGCGTGGGCAAACTTAACCCCCATATGTCCAAGACCTCCCAGTCCAACAACTCCAACTTTATCACCTTTTTTTACATTCCATTGTCTAAGTGGAGACCATGTTGTAATACCTGCACACAATAATGGCGCAACTGCCTTTGTATCCAGGTTTTCAGGAACCTTCAGGACAAATTTTTCGCGTACCACCACCATTTCAGAATATCCGCCAAAAGTGTGGCCGCCTAAATGTTCATCCTTACCATTATAGGTAGCGGTCATTCCATTCTCACAATATTGCTCAAGACCATCTTCACAAGATTTACATTCCTGGCAGGAGTCCACCATACATCCAACTCCAACAAGATCACCTTGCTTAAAGTTTTTTACGTCTGAGCCAACTTCTACCACGCGACCAATAATTTCATGGCCTGGTACCACTGGATATTTACTATTGCCCCAATCATTTCTAACCTGGTGTATATCGCTATGACAAACTCCGCAATAATCGATTTCGATCTTCACGTCATTTGCAAGAATGTCCCTGCGTTCGATTTCCATCATATTAAGATCTGCATCATTCGACTTTGCGCCGTAAGCTTTTACATTTTTCATTTTATTCTCTTTTGCTGAAAGTTACTTAATTTATAACAGCTGTAGATGATGTAGTACACAGGTTTAACTATTCTTAACGTGCTGAATTGACGTAGGTCAAGTTTCCTGTAGTCCATTGCTTTCAAAGAATTCTTAGTACCTTAGGAGCTCAATTTTGAATTCTAAATTATGAGCGATTCTAAAGGAATCAATACGATATGTACGCATGCTGGAGAACTTGAAGATACTCAGTTCAAGGGAGCGGTTTCACCACTTTATATGGCAACGTCTTACGCATTTGAAGATGTGGAAACCAAGCGTTACCCCAGGTATTTTAATACTCCAAACCAGGTAGCCCTTGCTAAAAAGATGGCTGCACTGGAACACGGAGAAGCTGCTTTGATCTTTGGAAGTGGAATGGCCGCAGTTAGCACCTCATTAATGGCATTTTTGAGTTCTGGAGATCACGTAGTATTTCCAGACGCCCTTTATGGCGGAACCAGTAACCTTGCAGTAGAGGAATTCGCTAAATTCGGAATAGAGTATACATTTGCGAAAGACTCTTCTATAGCTTCATTAGAGTCTGAAATCAAGGAAAATACGAAGGTAATTTATATCGAGACACCATCTAATCCTCTGTTGAAGATCACAGATATCGAAGGAGTTGCAGGTCTGGCTAAAAAGCATGGACTTGTAAGTATGATCGATAATACATTTGCTTCACCGGTAAACCAGAACCCTCTGGATATGGGAATAGATATCGTTTTACACTCTGCAACCAAATACATGGGAGGCCATAGTGATATCCTGGCGGGAACTGCAATAAGTTCTGAAGATCATATCGACCGGATCTTTCAAATGGCTAAGAATTTTGGTGGAAACTTAAGTGATTATACGGTCTGGTTACTGGAAAGAAGTATTAAGACCATGGGTTTACGTGTAAAAGCCCAGAATTCGAATGCTTTGCAACTGGCGGAATTTTTAAAAGCTCATCCCAGTGTTGCGAATGTTTATTATCCTGGTTTGAAAGATCATCCAGATCACGAACTCGCAGCAAAGCAAATGTCTGGTTTCGGCGGAATGATGTCATTTGAACTGAATAATGAAATCGATGTGCAGCATTTCATGAAATCTCTGAAACTAATAAAACCCTCCATGAGCCTTGCCGGTGTAGAAAGTACCATTCTTCTACCTTCAAAAACTAGTCATGGATTATTGACAGAAGAAGAAAGAGCACAGCAAGGGATCAAGGATAATCTTTTGAGATTCTCTGTGGGCATCGAAGAGTTTGAAGACATTAAACAAGACCTTGAGCAGGCAATAGCAAACACCAAATAAAGATTTATGAAATTAGATATACTTGCGATTGGCGCACACCCTGATGATGTGGAATTAAGTTGTGCTGGAACCATTGCAAAAGAAATTAGTCGGGGAAAAAAGGTTGGAATCCTTGATCTTACCAGGGGGGAACTTGGTACAAGAGGAACTGCAGAGATTCGTGATCAGGAAGCAACGGCTGCAGCCCAGGTTTTAGGGGTTGAGGTTCGCGAGAATCTCGAATTTAGCGATGCTTTTTTTTCAAACAATGCTTCCCACCAAATGGAGATCATTAAAATGATAAGAAAGTACCAGCCAGAGATTGTGCTATGTAATGCGGTTGACGACAGGCATATTGATCATGGAAAGGCTGCAAAATTAATAAGTGATGCTTGCTTTCTGAGTGGTTTGCGTAAGATTGAAACTATCATGAATGGTGAGAACCAGCCAGCATGGCGACCAAAGCATGTTTTCCATTATATCCAGTGGAAGAATCTAAAACCTGATTTTGTAGTGGACATTACAGGCTTTCTGGATAAAAAAATTGATTCGGTAAAAGCTTACAGGTCGCAATTCTACAGCGAAGATAGTAAAGAGCCTGAAACTCCAATATCCAGCAGTAACTTCCTGGATAGCATTACTTACCGGGCACAGGATATGGGAAGGCTCATTAATACTGAACATGCCGAAGGTTATAACGTAGATCGTTATGTAGCAGTAGATTCTGTATTTGACCTTATTTAATTGAAAATTTTTCTTTGCTGAAATGTACAAATAACTTACATTTGCAACCGCTAATCAAATGGTGGTTG
>NZ_JBLWIM010000018.1:111651-114181 GCF_048381525.1 Christiangramia qingdaonensis | reverse complement strand
TCTTCCACCCTCACAAAGCTTCTCAGAAATGAGAAGCTTTTTTTGTTTACGCAACCTTTCTCAGTTATTTGCATCTAACTATTGAATCAAATCAATTGAAAAATGAGAAAATTAATACTTCTTTTCGTCGCAGCCATTTCATTGAGTAGTTGTAGCAGCAGTGATGACAGCCTGTTAATTGTAGATCTTACTGTAGATAGTCTTTCAGGAACCTGGAAAATGACCGATGCATATGTAAGTCCGGGTGGTGAGACAACCTGGCAAACCGTTGAAAACGGTACAGAATATACATTTTCTCCAAATGGTAATTTTAATGTTACCCAGGAAGAATGTCCAACAGGAACCTATAATCTCAATCTTGATGAAAACAAACTTTCATTCACTTGTACGAATGACACGGAAAGTATGCGCTCCTTTAGGGTAGTTAGCATTACTGAAAGCGAAATGGAGATAAGTTATATAGGTTGTATAGAAGCTTGTATTTATAGATATCGCAAGCAATAAACCTCAGTTCATGTTCATCATACGGTTTTGAAATATTACTTTTGAAAAAATCGTATTTCAGTATGAATTCAAGGCAAGATCAACTACAGGCATTTGACAGATTATTAACCATCATGGATGAGCTCCGGGAAAAATGTCCCTGGGATCGTAAACAAACCATGGAATCCTTGCGTCATCTTACCATTGAAGAAACCTACGAGCTTGGCGATGCCATTCTAGATAAAGACATGGATGAGATTCGGAAAGAACTGGGAGATGTCTTATTACATCTTGTGTTTTATTCGAAGATTGGAAGCGAGACTAATGATTTTGACATTGCAGATGTTGCGAATGGTATATGTGATAAACTTATAGACCGGCACCCTCATATTTACGGGGATGTGGTTGTCGCAGATGAGGAAGAAGTAAAGCGGAATTGGGAAAACCTGAAATTAAAGGAAGGTAAGAAAAGTGTTCTCGAAGGAGTACCCAAATCGTTGCCGGCAATGGTCAAAGCGAACCGGATACAGGATAAAGTTGCAGGTGTTGGGTTTGACTGGGAAGAACCCAAACAGGTATTTGAGAAGCTTCAGGAAGAACTAAAGGAGTTGGAAGATGAAGTTACAGATAACAACAGTGATCTTATCGAGGCAGAATTTGGTGATGTATTGTTTTCTATGATTAATTATGCTCGTTTTCTAAAAGTGAATCCTGAAAATGCGTTGGAGCGTACCAATAAAAAATTCATTAAACGATTTCAGTATCTCGAAAGTAAAGCAGCAGAGCAGGGCAAAGCTCTGAAAGATATGAGCCTTTCTGAAATGGATATATTCTGGAACGAGGCTAAAAATGTATAAATAGTTAGTATATTTTTCCGGTCATTTTACCAACAAAGGAAGGTTTCAGGAATCAACGGCATAAGTAATTAGAACTGATAATTTTTAAACTTTCAGTTTTCCCCGACCTTTTTAGATAACCCAGTATTTGTACTTAATATATAATATCGGGTTGATTACATAGAGCTTTTGTTATAGCACCTGCATCCAACCTTAAAGAATAAGTGCTTCTGAAGAAATTGTAAAACTTTTGATTGCTCTTCGCCTTGTTTGTAAAAGTGGTTTGGTACAGTTTTTCACTTTATTAGTTAGGTAAAAAAGAAGGGTCGTCTGTAGATATTTTCCTAAGAAAAGGGCTCAATTATTCAAGCATCAACCACATTAAAACTTCCGCAGGGATTGCCGAATTATGATGAGAATAGCATTTCCTTATAGTGATTGTTAACAACGGTGTAACTCCGACTTTTATGAACTTCTCAAAATTTTTTCCATCTCTCGTCCTTTGGCCAATTCATCAATCAACTTTTCCATTTTCCTGCAATCCCGATACAAAGCGAATTCTTCAGGAATATCTTCAATACGATAACCGCACACTACTCCATTGATCATATATGCATTCTCGTGTATCCTGGCTCCTTCAAAAAAATCACCGAAAGTTCCATTACCGTCAATAAAGGATTCTAATTTATCCTGATTATAGCCCGTCAACCACTTAATAATCCTGTCAAGTTCATCTTTAGTTCTACCGTGCTTCTTTATTCTATTGAGGTAATGCGGATAAACAGCGCCGAATTTCATTTTCGCGATTTGCTCATTCTTTTCTGCTGTTACTACTGCCATGACTTAAAATTGATAGGTACCAGATAGAATATCGCGACGCAAACGCAATCGCCAGTTTTCTGGTTCTTTAAAGAACTATAGCCTGTAAAACTTCTTATAGAAAAGTTTTAAAACTTAACCGATCACAAAAAATATTACAGGCAATAGCATTGAACTCTTACTAGTACAAGGTTTTAATCTTAGCAAGTTTTTCCTGCCATACTTCCAGGTCGGCTTTATGCTGAGCAATATTCTTATGTACATCCTGTACCAGTGGATTATCATCATCTACATTACTGAAGAACTGTAAATTGTTCTCAAGTTGCCTGATCTCTGCCTTGGTTTCTTCGATCTTTTTGGTAAGAAAATAGTGTTCGTTCCTGATCTTTTTG
>NZ_JBLWIM010000018.1:91228-111600 GCF_048381525.1 Christiangramia qingdaonensis | reverse complement strand
TCTGCTTTGGTGTTGTCAACGTCAAGCTTTTTAAAGAGTTGATCCAGCGCTTTATTGAACTTTCCTTCTATAAATCTTTTATTATAGGGTACACGACCCACTTCCTTCCAGGAGTTGATTTTATTTTTGATAGACGCAAGGTTTTCCTTCTTGGTGCCAGCTAGTTCCAAAGATTTTACTTCATCCAGTAAGGCTTTTTTCTTCTCAAAAGCTTCCACTTCATCCTTATTTTCTTCATTCTTCTGGGCGTGCATACGATCAAAATAATGATTACAGGCTTTCTTAAACTGTTTCCAGACCTTGTCACTATCTTTTCGGGGTACATGTCCAACTTTCTTCCAATCGTTCTGGATTTTCTTCATGAGCGGTGTGACCGTTTTAAAGTCATCACTATCCATATTGTCTTCTGCAATTTTAATAAGTTCTTTCTTTTGCTCGAGATTATCGTATTGCTGTTTCTTTAAGTTCTTGTAGTACGCGTTTTTCTTTCGATTGAATTTACGTACATGCTCTTTGAACTCATTCCAGATTTCCTGGTTCTTGTTTCTTGGGACTTTCCCAGCTTTGAAGAATTCTTCTCGTAGAGCTTCGATTTGCTTGATACTTTGCTGCCATTTGTTGTGGCTATCGAAATCCTGTTCTGCGATTTCCTTGATCTTGATAATGATATCTCTTTTGTTCTCCCAGTTCTTCTCGTACTGCTCGTCCAGCTGAGAAAAATATGCCTGACGCTTGTCGTGAATTTGTTTTGTGGCAGCGCTAAATCGCTTCCAGATGTCTTCGCGATACTCCTTCGCTACGGGACCAAGTTCTTCCTTCCACATTTTATGTAGCATCTGCAATTCCCTGAATGAACGATTCGTATCTTTTTCCTGTACTAATTCTTCAGCACGGTCTATCACCTTAAGCTTTTGCTCAAGATTATGCTTAAAGTCCAGATCTCTGAATTCCCGGTTTAAATGGAGAAAATCATAGAAATTTTCGACATGATGATGATAGGTGTTCCAAACATTATTATAACGATCTCTAGGAATAGGTCCGGCGGTACGCCATTTATCCTGAATTTCCTTAAAATGATTGTAAGTAGTATTAATATTTTCCTCAACACCCAGAAGTCCCTTTAATTCCTCTATAAGCTCTAAGCGAATATTCAGGTTGTGGTTGAGGTCTTTCTTCAGGCGTTTATAATAGTCATTTCTCTTCTCACGATAATCAAAGTATATCGAACTAAATTGCTTGTTAAGTGGAGTGGAGTAGTGGAAGTCAATAATATTCCCGCCTTCAGCAAGAAATTCTTCCTTTTTTTCTTCCATTTCCTCGTCGAACTTAGCATTAAATTCGGTTCTGATCTCCTGCACATGTTCTTTGATCGCCTGGACCTTCTCAGTTTTGAGCAATCTTTCCAGTTCCTCTACAAGATCTTCCTTGCTCATGGAATGGTAATCTTTCTTTTCTATAGCATGCCGTTCACCAGCGCTTTCATCCTCGCTCTCTTCAGCAACAGAGTTCTCCATGTCTTCCTCGTGACTGCCGCTTCCTTTTTGGTTTTCCCCCACCACTGCTTCACCAATATCACTATCAAGATCTTCATCCTGTTCTTCAATTTTTGCCGCCATTTTCCTGTTTTCGGATTCTGAAACGATCGAATCTTCATGATCTGTAGATTCTGAAACTTTTCGAACAGATTTGTTTTCAGGTTCAACAGATTCATTTTTCTTCTTTACAGGATAAGTATCTCCATCACCTTCCATGGCTGTATACGGATCTTTATCAGGATCTGTTTTTTCTATTTTTTTTTGATCTGAAGTTGCCTTTCCTGAAGCAGATTCATGAACGATCGCATCTTCATGATCGGTCCCATCATCACCTTTTCGTTCAGTTGCCTGCTGAGGTTTTTCAGAGCTTTCGTTCGGGTCATTCAAAGAATGATCTGTAGAACCGGAGGTCTGTTTGGAGTCCTTTTCATGGTTCTCAGACATTTCATTTTTCTTGTTCTCATTTTCTGTAGTGGACATATCTTTCAATGTTAGGGTTCTTCAAAATCGAATTATTCTGAAAGATAACAACTCCACTAAAATTGGACAAGGGAATGATTCTATTTATAAATAGAATGAAGCTTTGAATGTCGAATTAAGAATTCCAGATGGACCAGCTTTTTTCAGCCTGAAGTTCCAACATTCTATAGCCATTTAAGGTTTTTGCGCCACGTTCAGAAGCTAGCTTCATGAGCCTGGTTTCCTCTGGATTATAGATAAGATCAAAGATGATGTGCTGGCTGGAGATGCCCTCGAGAGGAATAGCAGGGTAGCGTTCGGTTTCGGGAGAAGTTCCTAGAGGTGTTGTATTAATTACCAGCTTATTACGTTTAATTACTTCAATGCTTAGTTCACTATATGACAATGTGTTTTCCGAAGAGTTTCTAGAGATAAATTGGTAGGGAACTGACAGTTTGTCAAGAGCATAGGCGACGGCTTTCGAAGCTCCTCCGGTTCCCAGGATTAGGGCAGAGCTATGGAAACTTTCCAAGTGATTTTCGAGTGATTTCTTGAAGCCAAAATGGTCTGTATTATAGCCAGTGAGCTCACCGTTCTTAGAAATTTTAATCGTATTCACAGCGCCTATTTTTTGCGCTTCCGGGTCAAGATGATCGAGAAATGGAATTACTTTTTCCTTATAAGGGATGGTGACGTTCAATCCGGAAACTTCAGTAGTTTTAAAAATTTCAGGAAACTGATCAATGCTTTCAAGATCAAAATTGATATACCTGGCATCAATATTATTATTGCTGAATTTCTTGCTGAAGTAGTTCCTGGAGAAAGAATAATCTATGTCTTTTCCAACGAGTCCAAAGGTTCTCATTTTTCCGAAGTAATTTTTTCGTACCAGGCGAGTCCAAGTACAATGCTAATTCCTATTCCTATACAAAAGATTGCCGCGAAAGTTTCTACCTGATCGAATTGTGGCCAGTATCGATCGTAATTGTCGATCACCTTATTTCCGTTCCTATCAATAAGAACTTTACCCTGTTCACCAATTTTATAAACTTTCTCCTTCCATGGCCATACAACTCCAAGGGAGCCTGTGATAAAACCAATGATGACTGCAAAAGTTTCTTTTTTTCTAGTCTTCAGTACATATCCAAGCAAATGAGATAATGAAACCAGTCCGGCCAGAGACCCGATGGCGAAGACGGCCAGTACTTTGAGCATTTGAATTCTTTCCGCATTTCCAGTCCAGGAGAAATCCAGCAGCAGGATATCTGCCAACGTATCGTAAAGTGCATTCACTGAGTCTACCAGTAACAGGACATAGTTCCCCACCAGAATCAATATAAAGCTGCCGGAGAGGCCTGGAAGTGTCATCCCCGACACACTTATCATTCCGCAGATAAAAACAAACCAGAGATTGTCATTTTCTCTTGCAGGTTCCAGGAAACTAATGGCTATTCCGGCAATGATTCCAAGTACTGCAAATACAATCGAGTTACGATCCCAGTCTTCAAAGTCCTTACTAATGTAATAAATGGAGCCAATGATCATTCCGAAGAAAGCTGACCAGACGTATAGTTCATAGTGAATAATGAGGTAATCCAGAATCTTGGAAACACTAAAATAGCTAATGAGCATCCCAAGGATCAATAGAATTAAGAACTTCCCGTTGATATAATGATAAAGGCTTCTGAATCTACCAGAGATCAAAAGCTTAAAGGCTTTAAGATTTACTTTTTGTAGTGAATAAATGAACTCTTCATAGAATCCGGCAACAAAAGCAACAACACCTCCAGACACACCAGGAACCTTGTTCGCAGCGCCCATAGCCAGACCTTTTAGAACCAGCAGGAACTTATCTGTGAAGGTCCTAGTTTGCTGCATTGGCATTTTCAGGTTTATTACCAGCCAGCATTTCCAGGCCTAAGATGAGGAAGAACCCGGCCAGCATAAGTACGACAGACCATAATGTTTGTGGATCACCGTCAAAGTTCCATGGTAAAACTGAAGCTTCCTTAAGAACAACCTCCTTCTCACCATACATCGCGGTCTCCAGAGTCTCTTTCCACGGCCAGATCTTGTTTAGTGAGCCAGCGATAAATCCGGTAAGAACCGCGAGGGTAATACTGCTGTAATGAACGAATAGCCATTTCAGGATCTTTGAGAAGGTAAGCAGTCCGAAAACAGCTCCAATTCCTACAATACCTAATGTTTTCAAATCAAAATCGTGAGCTGCTTCAGTAATTGACTTATATGCACCTAACAATACCAGAATAAAAGCCCCTGAAATTCCAGGCAGGATCATTGCGCAAACGGCAAGTGCTCCAGCAAAGAATAAAAATAAGTAGGAATTACTGGCGGATAGCGGCGGCAGGCTAACGATATAGAACGCAACTGCGGCACCAATTAGCAGCGCTAAAACGATCTTCCAGGTCCATTTTGGGATTTGCTTACCTACAAAATAAATACTGGCAACCACAAGTCCAAAGAAAAAGGACCAGATTAGAATTGGATGATTTTCTAGAAGATAGTTGGCTACACGCATTACGCTAAATATGCTAACGAGAATACCTGCGAAAAGAGCCAGAATAAAATTACCATTCAGCTCCTCCCACATAGCCTTAAAACCGTTGGCCTTCCAGGTAGAAAGCAAACCAAGGTTCACTCCACTAATGGTGGTGATCAACTCTTCATATATACCTGAAATAAATGCGATAGTACCGCCGGAAACTCCGGGAACAACATCTGCGGCTCCCATAGCCATTCCTTTAAGGCTTATCTTTAGATAGTCCACTAAACTGCGTTGCATCTTAGAATTTTATGATTTTGCTCAAAGGTAGCAAAATTACTAAGAGAGCTTTACGAAGGAATTTATAATTTGTTTGATGCTTTTTCGCTCGAAAATATTCGGAAAAAGTTCTTCTATGATGATGTAATATTCTGAGTCGGTTTTTAAGGCATTGTTCAAATGAAAATAACCTTTATCACCATTGTTCGTATTAAAATATAAACCGGCAAGACGATATTCGACTTCCGCAGTACCTGGGTAAAATTCCAGTGCCTGCATCATGCTGGAAATCGCAGTTTCATATTCTCCCAGTCCAATCAGAATGTCACATCTTCTAATCCAGGTCTCTAATTCGTAATTTCCCAGTTCGAGACTTTTTTTATAGCCTTGTTCAGCTTCCTCAGGGAAATTCAGCCTACTGTTGATCTTTGCGTAACGTTTCCAGTAAAGAACGTTTTCCTCGTCTATATTAATCGCTTTATTGATATAATATAAAGCCTTTGGGAAGTTCAGTTTTTTTATATAGAAGTCGGTAATCGCGATCCAGCCCTTATCGAGTAGAGGATCTTCATGCACGGTTTGCTCGTAATTCTTGATCGCGAAATCATCACAACCAAGTTTTTCGAAACATTTACCAATTCTCAAATATGCGAAAGATGTAGGATCATCGAGTTCCAGCGTAATATTATAGTTTTCGATAGCTTCATTATAACGCTTTAATTTCTCAAGGACCTTTCCTTTTTCCAGGTAAGCTCCCACAAACCTGTCATCACTAATAATGGCAAAATCAAAAGCTGCCAGCGCTTTCGTATAGTTCTTCAGGTCAAAATATTGCTTTCCAACCTGGTGCCAGGCTACTTCGCAATACGGGTGCTTGTCCAGGTATAGATTCAGGTAATCAATAGCCTCTTCTTTCTGTTCAAGAAAATCGAAGCAGTACATGATATTGTAAAGTGCAGAATAATCTTCATCATCTGCCTCAAGGCATTTCATGAAGCTATATTTCGCATTTTCAAAATCTTCGAGAAACAAATATTCCATCCCGATGAGCGAAAATATTTCGGCATCTTCAAGCGTGATCTCCAAAGCGGCTTCCAGCATGGTAATTGCCTCAGCGTGCATATCTCGCTTTGAATATATCTGAGCCTTTTGAATGTAGATCTCTTCGTTGGAAGATTCCAGGTTCTTCAGTTCATTAAGTATGCTGTCGGCAAGATCCAGTTTATCCTCAAATACCAGGATCTCAACTTTGTATAATCTTAGATTGACTGAAGTAGGATGCTGGGCGAGACCCATTTTCACCGCTTTCTTGGCAAGAGCAATCTTGCCATTCTCCATGTAATGGTTGATGATATTCTCAAATTCGTTAGAATCGAAGAAAAGAACATCATTGGTCTTTAGCATGGATTCGAAGCGATCAAGAGAGAAATTATCTTCTTCGTTATGGCTCAATTGCATAAGAGAGTGATTATGGGATTTCTACTATTAATAAAGTTAAAAAGGAATAAGGGCAATAGGCACGCCCGCCTGCATTGTTGTTAACAAATTAATTAACAGCTTCAATATTGCTATTTAACTCTTCCAGTATGTCAACAATAATGCCACATCCTTTCAAAATTTCTTCAGAAGATATTGTCAGGGGTGGAGTGATCCTTACTGCGCGCTTTTCGAACAACAGCCAAAATAAGATCAATTGTTCGTCTTTTGCTCTAAGGACCAGCTGGTCTGCAATTTCGGCAGACTTTAAAATGATTGCCAGCATTAATCCTCTTCCTCGAACTTCTTGAATGAGTGGGTGTTGTAAATGTTTTCTGAAGAGCTTTTCTTTTTGCAAGGTTTCAGCAATAAGACTTGTGCCCAGAAGCTCTTTTAGAGTAGCCAGTGCTGCGGAAGCAATTAACGGATTACCTCCAAAAGTGGTGATATGTCCCATTTTGGGGTTGTCCATAAGTAAATCCATGACCTCTTCTGAAGCTGTGAAGGCTCCAATTGGCAATCCTCCGCCCATTCCTTTTCCCATTACCAGGATATCAGGAACAAGCCCGAAATTTTCAAACCCAAATAATTTGCCGGTTCTTCCAAAACCTGGTTGTATTTCATCCAGAATGAGTAGGGCGCCCACTTCTTCACAACGTTTTTTTACTTTCAGAAGGTAATCATCTACAGGCTGGATAAATCCGGCACCACCCTGTATTGTTTCCAGAATAACGCATGCTGTATGATCGTTAATATTCTGGAGATCTTTAGTAGAGTTAAATTCTATAAATGAAACATCTCCTATCAAAGGTTTGAAAGGTTCTACCCGTTCTTCAAAATCCATTAGACTTAAGGAGCCCATCGTATTGCCGTGATAGGCGCGCCTTGCCGCAATGATCCCCGTTTTTCCAGTAGCCCTCCGGGCAAGTTTCAGTGCACCTTCGATCGCCTCAGTTCCGCTATTTACGAGATAGGTTTTAGATAGCGAACCAGGTAAATTTTTTGCAAGCAATTTACTAAGCTCTACTGCAGGAGCCTGTGCGTATTCGCCATAAACCATCACATGCAGGTATTTCTCAGCCTGCTCTTTGATAGCATTTACCACTGCTGGATGAGAGTGACCAAGAGTACAGGCTGATACGCCAGCAACAAAATCAAGGTAATTTTTGCTATCACTTGTCTTTATATAACTACCTATGGCACTTTCTACCTCTAATGCCAGTGGGTGAGGAGTGGTTTGGGCCTGAAATTTTAAAAAATCTTCTTTCATTCCTGGTTGCCAGTTAGAGTGTCCATTACTGGTTTTGCAATTTCTTCGATGGGTTTTTTAAGTGAATCCTGAACCTTCTCGCTTTTATACTTTAAAGAATCTTTAGCTCTATTCTTTAGAATTTCTGGTTTAAGTCTGGAATTTTGATCCAGCAGGAGGTCGTCTTCCTCGCGTTCATCAAAAAACTCTTCAGGAGCTTCAGGCATTTCGATACCTTTGATCCGGGTAAGTTCTGGTATAGGTTTTCCTTCAAATAGTCCTTCTTTAGAAATAATTCTTTCATCACCGCGCCAGTTAAAACCAGCTAAGGTTCTTTGGTTTTGAGGAACTTCATCTTCTGGAGGCATTTTACCCTGAACAGCATTTAAATAATCTATGAATTCGATCTGTTGATCCTGAAACAGAATACGTATATAACTGGCAAGGGTTTTATTAATAGAAATAAGGGCGCCCTCATCATTTCTTAGATAATTGAGAGTTTCAGTATTTTTATCAATTATGACTTCCCGTAGTTGATTATCTTCAAAATAGCCTGTGAGAATCTTTCCTTTTAACTGGTTGTATCCTTCTATTGTATCTTTCTGAATCAAAAAAGCATTGTCGAATACCAGCAGGCTATCCAGTTTTTCAGATTCAGGATTGGATTGAAGGTGAATGCTATCACCACTCATTTGATTGAGCCCGGACCATAAAACCGGTTTTTTATCCCCGAAACGACCGAGATTAATTAATTTTGAAAGTCCGCTTTGTTGATCTGAATGTATAGAGTCACTACGCCCGCTCATAGGGTTTTCACCGGTTTGATCTTCTTTGAAAATTCTTACATCATAGAAACCACGAATAATTCTATGCTCAGGTTTCCCAGTAATCATAATGGTATCACTATGGATAAACAAGGTGTCTCTCTCCTGTAAGCTTGCGGCAAGTGCCCTTTTTGTTATAAAAACAGAATCCTTATCTCTATAAACTTCAGCATAATGACCGGTGACTTTGCTTTGGTTTATAGTGTCGATGACCTGTATATTATTTGTGGCAGATGCGAAACTGGTTTCACGATCAAAATACAGACTGTCTCCCTTCAGTACTCGGTTTTCATAATCTATCCTGGAGTTTTTTACGAAATAACCATTATCTGCTCTGGTATCATAAAATCCGCGTTCGCAGTAAACCGTGCTGGTTTCACTTTTGATCGTTGAAGGTCCATATAAGTAAGCGTAACCACTTTCAGAATAAAAATCGAGTTGTTCAGAGTTTATAGTATATTCCGGGTTAGTTACTACTACTTCATTAATGAAACTATACTTATTCTGTTCCATGAAGTAACGACCACTCTGACTTTTGAGGACACTAGCTGTATCTTTAACAGTTCCACCGCTTCTGTAGAATGCTTCCTGTTTCAGTCTGTCGAAGAACAAACTGTCGGTTTCAAGGGTGGTTTGAGGTCTTTTCATTAATACTTTTCCGCTGGCAAAGGCAAATTCGGTATCACCATTATATTCAGCATAGTTGCTGGTCATACTTACACTGTCACCTTGCTGCATTCTAATATTACCATAAGCCTTGAAGAAATTGGCTTCTTTATAAAAAACTGCATTATCGCACCAGACTTCAATTCCATCGTGATCAAAATATACCTGGTTATCAATTTTACTTAGAATTAAAGCGCCCGGATATCTGGCTTCGTTTTTTAAAGTTCTATCAGATTCGTAGTTGATTTCCTGACTATTTTGTGCCATTCCTACCTGAATGAAAATTACACAAAGAAGTACGTTAAAGAAGTATCGCAATTCGGTATTTTTTTCAAAAGTACTCAAAATTTAAATGCTTGGGATTATAGACATAAACGTGATACTAGAATTTTTGGTATGCCAAATAATCTTAACAAAACTCCGTAAAAAGGCTTATAATCCTTAAGGAAATCAAAAAATTCTGGCATTTAAGACAACCTTAACGATTGGATTAAAACTGAATTGTCTTTCCCTTCGTAAGTTTCCATAGAAACTAAAATTTTAATCATGAAAAAACCCTTAGTGAAGGTTGATGTACTAGATGCATCACCTAAAAATTCGAACAAGAATTCGCGTAGGAAGTTCATTAAATTAGGTGGTCTAGGTATAGCCGGTTCCAGCTTTTTATTGTACGGATGTAGCGATGATGATTTATTTAACCCAGGCGGAGATGTAGGAGGACCAGATCCAGTGGATCCGGATCCAACAGAGCCACCAGTAGATGCAGTATTTGATCTTGGAAGTGGAGATGTGGGAATTTTGAACTACGCTTACGCACTGGAGCAATTGGAAGCAGCATTCTATACAGCTGTACGAGAAGGTGACTACTATGCAGGTGCTAGTGATGAAGAAAAAAATATAATGGATGACCTCTACAATCATGAAGTAATCCACAGAGATTTCTTTAAAGCGGCGATTACAGCAGCGGCTGGAGAAGAGAACACATTACCAGATCTTGAATTTGATGTTTCTTCTATCGACTTTAGTAGTAGAGACTCTGTTCTTCAAACAGCAATGGCTCTTGAAGATACCGGAGTTGGTGCATACAATGGAGCTGGAGATAGAATTGCAGATGCAACTTATTTAACATTAGCAGGTAAAATTGTTTCTGTTGAAGCACGTCACGCATCGGCGATCAGATCGCTATTGAACCCAGATTCTGCAGATTTTGCTGGAGATGATATTATCGATGAAAATGGATTAGATCTAGCGTACGATCCATCTGAAGTATTTGAAATCGCTGGAGGATTTATTGTAACAGATTTTACTGCAGACAACCTTCCAGAACCGAATACAGGATCCTAAACACTAACATCTAAAAAGAAAAATTATGAGTATTATAAAATTATTAGATGAATTTTCATCTGAAAAATTAACTACCAAATCAAGTTCGAGGCGAGAAATGTTCTCTACTCTTGGTTCATTTGGAAAAAAGGCTGCTATGGCTGCTGTACCTTTTGGATTAGCGAGCACCAAGGCTAACGCAATGTTTCAGGATAGTGGTAATGCTGCAGTAGACGCTTTACAACTGGCTTTAACATTAGAGTATTTAGAAGCTGAATTTTACAGATTAGCTCTTGATTCTGGAGTTCTTCCATCTGGAAGACCAGAAACTGTATACATGCAGATTTATAAGCACGAGGATGCACACGTAGAATTTTTAAAGGCTGGATTAGAAGGTGCAGGAGCAACTCCGGTATCTATGCCTAATTTTGACTTTACTGCTGGTGGCGCTTTTGACCCATTTAACGATAATGGAATTGGTCAGGACACTGCCTATGCGCAATTATTAGCTTTAGCTCAGGCTTTCGAAGATACTGGGGTAAGAGCATATAAAGGACAGGCTGCTAATCTTATGGGAACAGCATTCTTAGAACCAGCGCTTCAAATTCACTCTGTAGAGGCTCGTCATGCTTCTGAAATTAGAAGAATTAGAGGTCTTGAAGGTTGGATTACTGGAAGCATGAGAGGTGACGGAATGCCAGAAGCTACTCAGCCAGTATATGATGGTGAAGAAAATGTGATGCAGGGTGGAGTGGATGTTACTACACTAAATTTCGCCAATCCTATTGTAGGAGACGTTACTGAAGCAGTTACTCAGGCTTTTGATGAGCCAATTACAGCAGAAACTGCAACAGCTATTGCTAGTTTATTTATCGTATCTGATGATTCAGATTCTGATTCAGATGACTAAACTAACTCAATAACATAGAATTTAAAAGCCCCAATTTTGGGGCTTTTTGTATTTGCGCAATGAAATTAAGGCTACTCATCATTTTGAATTAAGTGTCTAATATGATTTTGCGAGAATAGATGTCATATACCATGATACTCTGTGACTAGGGTTAAAACTTGAGCAAGTTATAGCAAATGTATTACCTCTATGGATCATTAAAATTTCAGGATAATAACCAGGTTTATTTTAAATTTCAGTAATAAAAAAAGCCCCTGTTCGGGGCTCTTATATATCTCAGTTAGTAAATTACTAGCTTCTTTGAATTGTCTGACTTCTATCTGGTCCAACAGAAACGATCGTTATTGGCGTTTCCAGTTCACGTTCCAGATATTCAACATAATCGTTGAATTCCTTTGGAAGCGTACTTGCACTGGTCATTTTGGTAAGATCTTCTTTCCAGCCTTTCATTTCGGTATAGACCGGCTCAAGATTTTCAGGTTCTATATTAAAAGGTAAATGATCAATAGTTTCACCTTTATATTTATAGGCGGTACATACCTTTAAAGTATCGAAACCACTAAGCACATCACCTTTCATCATGATTAACTGAGTGATCCCGTTCACCTGAACTGCATATTTCAATGCAACCAGATCCAGCCATCCGCATCTTCTTTTTCTTCCTGTAGTCGCTCCAAATTCATTTCCTATTCGTCCCATCTTTTCTCCGGTCTCATCGAAAAGTTCAGTAGGGAATGGGCCACTACCAACTCTGGTGGTATATGCTTTAAATATTCCAAATGCTTCCCCGATCTCGCGTGGCGCTACTCCGAGCCCGGTACAAGCGCCAGCAGCAGTAGTATTGGATGAGGTTACAAATGGGTATGTTCCAAAATCAATATCCAGTAAAGAACCCTGGGCGCCTTCAGCAAGGATGGATTTTCCATTTTTCATAGACTTGTGAAGGTAATCTTCACTATCAATAAAAGTAAGTTCTTTGAGAGTTTCGATCGCAGTACGGAATTCTTTTTCAAGCTCTTTAAGATCATACTGTACATCCACATCATAGAATGCAATCATCTTCTCATGCTTGTCTGCAAGTGCACGATAACGATCCTGCCAGTCTGCCATTTCCAGATCTCCTACACGTAAACCATTTCTACCGGTTTTATCCATATAAGTTGGACCAATTCCTTTTAAAGTAGATCCAATCTTAGCTTTGCCTTTTGAAGCTTCAGAAGCAGCGTCAAGCAATCTATGCGTTGGAAGAATAAGATGTGCCTTTCTGGAGATTAACAGTTTAGATTTATAGTCTATTCCATGTTTGGCTAGATTATCCAGTTCTTTTTTAAAGATGACCGGGTCTATAACTACACCATTTCCAACAAGATTGATGCTGTCATCATGAAATATACCTGAAGGTATCGTGTGTAAAACGTGCTTTTGCCCATCAAACTCCAAAGTATGTCCTGCGTTAGGACCGCCCTGAAATCTGGCAATAATATCGTATTTGGAGGTGAGTACATCGACAATTTTGCCTTTTCCTTCGTCACCCCATTGAAGACCTAGTAGTAAATCTACAGCCATGAATTCTTAAACTTAGTTGGTTGATTTTTTGTTTCCGTAGAAATACAGGGAGTGTTTATTGATTTCGATATTAAATACTTCCTCGATCGTTTGCTTGATACTTTGTATCCTTGGATCGCAGAATTCAATAACTTCTCCTGTATCTGTAAGTATGATATGATCGTGCTGGCGGTCAAAATAGGATTTCTCGTATTGTGACTGATTCTGCCCAAACTGATGTTTTCTAACTAGTCCGCACTCCAGTAGGAGTTCGATCGTGTTGTATAGTGTTGCCCGGCTCACTCGATATTTCTTGTTCTTCATCATTATATATAAAGACTCAATATCGAAATGATCTTCAGAATTATAGATCTCCTGAAGAATAGCGAAACGTTCGGGTGTTTTCCGATGTCCTTTGTCTTCAAGATACTTCGTGAAAACGTTTTTTACGACCGCCTGATCGTTCTTATTTACGACTTTTTTGCTCATAATTGCCCTGCAAAGGTAAAAGTTTATTCACGGCTTACCTTGTCTATGCCGTTAATTTTTTTCAGTCGCTGGATGATCGTATTCAGGTTGTTATTGTTCTTCACAACCAGCGTAATTCTTCCATTGAAAATACCATCTGAACTGTCAAAATTCAGGTTTTTCATATTCACACCCAGGTTACTAGAAATCTCTTTCGTGATCTCACTTACCAACCCAAGATTGTCAATTCCCTGAAGTCTTATAACAGATTGGAAGTCCTGTTGTGAACTGTCTATCCATTTCGCCTGGATGATCCTGTAGGCATAATTGGATTGGAGTTGCAATGCGTTGGGACAATCTTTCTTATGAACCTTGATACCATCGTTAACAGAAATGAATCCGAAGACAGTATCCCCGGGAATAGGATTACAGCAATTTGCTAATTTATAATCCAGTTTCTCTTCTTCCTTACCAAACACCAGTTGATCATACTTAGCAGTGATCTCATCCTTATTAATATCTGCCGCTACCTGTGGCTTTTTGATCTTACTTTTGAAATAGCTTACCAGGGAATTGCTGCGAGAGTTTGCAAAGTCTTTTAGCAACTGATTGTCGATCTTCCCAATACCTACGCGATAGAAAAGATCAAGACTAGTTTTCAGATTAAAGAATACAACAAGTTCGTTGATAGACTTTTCGTTGAACTGGATTTTTTGTGCTTTTAGTTTCCTTGCCAACACTGCCTTTCCTTCCTCTGCGATTTCTTTCTTCTCATCTTTTAAGGAAGATTTGATCTTTGCACGTGCTCTTGCGGTAGTAGCATAATCCAGCCAGTTCACATTAGGCTGAGCATTATCTGATGTAATAATCTCCACCTGGTCACCACTTTTTAATTCGTGACTTAAAGGAACCAGTTTGCTATTTACACGAGCACCTCGAGTGCGAAGCCCAATTTCTGTATGAATGCTGAAAGCAAAGTCCAATGGAGTTGATCCCTTAGGTAGAGATTTAAGATCTCCCTGAGGTGTAAAGACGAATATTTCCTTGCTATACAGGTTGAGTTTAAATTGTTCAACAAAATCAACGGCATTTACATCTGGATTCTCGAGTGCTTCCTGAAGTCTGGTTACCCATTCTTCGAAACCTCGTTCTTCTTTATTGTTATCTCCCTGTTTGTATTTATAGTGAGCAGCATATCCTTTCTCTGCGATCTCATTCATACGTTCACTTCGAATCTGAACTTCCACCCATCTGCCTTTAGGTCCCATAACTGTAATATGCAGGGCCTCGTATCCTGTAGATTTAGGAGATGAGATCCAGTCTCTTAATCTGGTAGGATTAGGACGGAAGTGATCGGTCACTATAGAATAGATCTTCCAGGCCAGGAACTTCTCCTGTGATGGTTCACTTTTATAAATGATCCTGATCGCGAACTTATCATAGATCTCGTCAAAGCTAATATTCTGGGTCTGGATCTTCCGGTTAATAGAATAGATGGATTTTGGTCTGCCTTTAATACTATAGTCCAGGGATTCCTTATCCAGCGAGTCTTCGATCACACGGCTGAATGCTTTGATATAATTATCCTGATCTTCCTTACTTTCTTTGATCTTCGTTAAGATATCGTGATACACTTCAGGATCTGTATATTTTAAACCGAGATCCTCAAGTTCGGTTTTTATGTTGTAGAGCCCGATCCTGTGTGCCAGAGGAGCATAAATATATAAGGTTTCCGAAGCAATTTTAATCTGCTTATCAGGACGCATGGCATCCATCGTTTGCATATTATGTAAGCGGTCTGCGATCTTAATGATGATAACTCGAACATCATCGTTGAGGGTAAGAAGCATTTTACGGAAGTTTTCCGCCTGTAGGGAAACATCCTTATCTTTTTTAAGACTTGAAATCTTGGTGAGTCCGTCAACGATCTTTGCCACGGTTTCACCAAACATTTTTTCAATATTTGAAAGGGTATATTCTGTGTCTTCCACCACATCATGTAAAAGTGCAGCAGCGATCGAAGTCGCATCCAGCCCAATTTCTGAAGCAACTATTTTTGCCACGGCTATTGGATGGAAAATATAAGCTTCACCAGACTTTCTTCGCTGATCCTTATGTGCATCTACCGCAGTATCAAACGCCTTTCGAATGAGTTTCTTGTCATCTTCGGAAAGGGTTTGGTAGCTTATACGCAGCAATTCCTTGTATTGCCTTGCAATTTGCTTGTTCTCTTTTTCTATCGCAGCCTCGGTCATAGGTTAAAAGTACAATTAAGATAAAAAGTAAACAACTAAATACCTGCCTTCAAATTCTGAAATCTTTGCAGTAAACTCGGGTGTGAGTAATGTACGAAAATATAGGTTTTATGAGGAGTTAAGTTGCTCAATGTATTTCCAGATAACTTTTTTAAACTACTTACCAGGTATTGTGCGTTGTAAGTTTTACTCGCATAGTCATCAGCCTGGTACTCAAACTTTCTCGAAATGTAATTCATAATAAGACCGGTTACTTCTGAAATAGGACTATATAATATTCCGAAGGCAATCAGGCCAATATGAAAACTTGGCTCACTTACACTTAATGCAGATGATAGTACGGGACTACCTACGAACAAGGATAGCAGCCATAAGGTGAATCCGGTGGTAGCTATTGAAGCAATTAAATTAAATACAATATGTTTCTTTTTGTAATGACCAACCTCGTGTGCCAGAACTGCAACGATCTCTTCTTCTTCCAGATCATTGATCAAAGTGTCATATAAAGTAATTCTTTTTTCTGAACCAAAACCGGAAAAATAAGCATTGGCCTTAGTGGAACGTTTGGAGCCATCGATCACAAAAATGTTGTCCAGCTGAAACCCTACTTTTTCCGCATAAGCTTCGATTTTAGTTCTCAAGCTACCTGATTCCAGAGCGGTTTGCTTATTAAAAAGCGGAACGATCAATTTTGCATAGAACATATTCATGAAAACCGCGAACACAGATACGAGTATCCATGCGTACCACCAGAAATCTTCCCCTGCTATCTGATAGAACCAGATGATTAATGCTAAGATTCCACCGCCTACGATGATGATCATTAAAAGACCTTTTAATTTATCAATAAGAAATGTTTTTTTACTGGTTTTATTAAATCCATATTTTTCTTCTATCACAAAAGTACTGTACCAGGAAAAAGGCGTTGTTAGCAGGTCACTACCAATCATGATGATCCCGAAGAATATAAGAGCTATTATAATAGGATTGCTGGAAAACTCACGTGCAATCCCATCTACCGCAGCAAAGCCTTCGAAAACCAGAAAGAGTATAGTAAGAAGTACTGAAAAACCAGAGGAGAGCAGACCGAACTTAAAACGTTCTTTTTTGTATCGTTGAGACTTTTCATACTTCTCATCATCGTACACATCTGCCAGTTCCGAAGGAATAGGGTCATCGAAATTTTTAGCATTCAATGTATCAAGGAGGGTGTCGAAAAGAAAATCAGCGATTACGACTCCAAGAATGATGTAATAAAGAGTTTCAGCTTGCAAATTATAAAGTTTAAAGTTTAAAGCCCCGTTGTCTTCGTGCTTCAAAGATGAGAATGCCAGCTGCGACCGAAACGTTCATACTGTCGATAGCGCCTTGCATAGGAATGATAATATTGTGCAGGGATTGTTCGTGCCATTCATCACTAAGCCCTGTAGCTTCGGTTCCAACGACGATTGCTGTTGGTCCTTTTAAATCAACTTCGTGGTAAGGTTTCGCAGCTTGTAAAATGGCCGCATAAATATTGATGTTTTTATTCCGTAGAAATTCTATGATTTCTGAAGTTTCCCCGGTGGCGATCTTATTGGTGAAAACACAACCTACGCTACTCCTTATAATATTTGGATTATAGAGATCTGTTTTAGGGTTTGCAATAATGACCGCGTCCACCGCAGCAGCATCTGCAGTTCTTAAGATTGCGCCAATATTACCTGGTTTTTCAGGTGCTTCAGCGATCAGGATTAAAGGAGAAGTTGAGCTAAAGTCTAAATCTTCCAGTTTATTTTCACGGGTACGAAAAATGGCGATAACTCCTTCGGTACTACCTCTATAAGCGATCTTCTCGTATACCTCCTGGGAAAGTTCAGTGATCTGTTCTGTATGTTGATCGCCTTTTTTTACAAGTTCAAGCACCTTCTGAAACTCTATTTTTTCAGGAACATAATAAAGGTGAAGCAGTTCGTAGTGATGGGCTACCGCAAGACCTGTTTCCCTCAAGCCCTCAACAAGAAATGCATTTTCCTTTCTTCTAATTCTTGATTTCTCCTGCAACTGAAGCAACCACTTCACTTCCTTGTTCTGCAGACTGGTGATCTTTTTCAACATAGTCACAAAAGTAAGTAGATATTAGGCATAAAAAAAGTTGCCCGAAGAGTAGAGTGGAAGCTTTGCAGCATTTCCATTCCAGTCCTTCGGGCAACTTTGAAATCAATTCAGTTACTCAGATTCCTGTTCGCTGTATTTTTTGGAATAGCGTTTCCAAAGTTCAGTTTGATGTGTTTCCAGACTTAGTTCCCTTCCGTCTATAAAAGCATGCGAAAGAATATTTGTACGCATGTCCAGTGCATCACCTTCAGAAATGAAAAGAGTCGCAGATTTCCCTTTTTCGAGAGTTCCGTAATCATTATCAATTCCCAGGATCTTTGCATTATTGGCAGTAATAAGACTTAGAGCATCTTCTTTATCCATACCAAACGCAGCTACCGTTCCAGCATAGAAAGGTAGATTTCTGGTATTCATACGTTCCATTTGTCCGCTGCTTTCTAGTCCAACCATAACTCCTGCATCATGCAGTAATTTTGCTAGCTTATATGGCTGATCGTAATCTTCGTAAGCATTATCTGGAGTACTGTGCGGTCTGTTTACCAATACCGGGATCTCTGCATTCTTCAATTCTGAAGCGATCGCAAGTGCGTCGTAACCTCCAACAATTACTACAGAAGAAAGCTCATTTTCTTTTTTAAATTGAATAATATCCAGGATCTCTTTTTCACCATCAGCATGAATAAATACCTTTTTATCTCCGCTAAAAACTTTTTCCATGGCTAAAAATGGCAGGTTTTGATCATTTCTATCACCATTTAGATAAGCTTTTGAGGAAGCGAAGAAATCTGATAACTTCTGAATTTCTTCGGTATACTCTTTATTAGGCTTAAGCCCCGGGTCTTCACCTCTCCACCAGCGACCACGTCTAAATGAATCGGGCCAGTTGATATGCAGACCATCATCAGCTTTTACAGCAGCATCTTCCCAGTTCCATGCATCAAATTGTACGATGGAAGAAGTTCCGGAGATCAACCCGCCCCGGGGAACCACCTGTCCCAGAAGTACACCATTGGGTCTCATGGATTCTACGATCTTACTTTCTGTATTATAGGCGATGAGGCTTCTTACATTTGGCAGCATGTCACCCATTTCATCCTGATCTTCCGTAGCTTTTACAGAAGCAATCTCTACCAATCCAAGCGTGGTATTTGGAGCGATAATCCCTGGATAGACATGTTTTCCAGTAGCATCGATCTGTTTACCTGGATATTGTCTTTTGGTGAGATCTGCGGCAATGATCTCGGTAATCCTGCCATCCTCAAGAATGATAAGGCTATTCTCGATTACTTCACCATTTCCAATGTGAGCGGTAGCACCTACAATGCTGATCGCTTCCGCCTGTTCTGGTGCCGGGGTTTGCTGTGCAAAACTATTTCCGCAAAAAAGTAAGCTCAGCAATCCTATGTATAAATTTAATTTTTTCATCTTCAGTATATTATTTTACAGCTTCTAAAAGATCACAGTGCACATGCTGCTTTTCTTTCTTTTTCACTGGTTGCGTTTTAACTCCACTGTTCTTTTCCTTCAGCATCTGGCTTATAAGACTGCTTCTTTCCTTCTGAATCTCCTTACGAAGTTCCAGATCTCTATCCTTGTCAAAATAAACAACGCCTTCTACCATTGTTTTCTCCGGAACAGCATAAATTGAAAGTGGATGATCATTCCATAAGACAAGATCTGCCTGTTTTCCGGTTTTTATACTTCCAACTAAATTATCTACATGTAGTAATTTTGCAGGATTGATCGTAACCATTTTCCAGGCGTCTTCTTCGCTCATTCCACCATACTTCACACTTTTTGCGGCTTCCTGGTTAAGTCTGCGACTCATTTCAGCATCATCGCTATTAATGGCTACGGTGATGCCCACGTCGTTCATGATTGCGGCATTATAAGGAATTGCGTCGTTTACCTCGTATTTATAGGCCCACCAGTCTGAAAACGTTGAAGCACCAACACCGTGTTCTTTCATTTTATCGGCCACTTTGTAGCCTTCAAGAATGTGAGTGAACGTGTTGATATTAAAATCGAACATTTCAGCAACTTTCATCAACATATTGATCTCACTTTGGATATAAGAGTGGGAAGTGATAAAGCGTTCGCCATTAAGAATCTCTACAAGAGTTTCCATTTCAAGATCTTTTCTGAAATTGTCTCCAGCAGCCTGCTTCTCTTTTTCATAAGCCTTAGCACGACTGAAGTAGTCTATAAATACCTGTTCCACACCCATTCTGGTTTGCGGAAAGCGATTCCCGTTCCAGTTTGATTGTTTTACGTTTTCACCAAGTGCAAATTTGATAAACGGTGGTGCCTGTTCGAAGATCAATTCATCTGCAGGAGCTCCCCATTTTAATTTCAGGATCGCAGATCTACCTCCAATGGGGTTTGCAGAACCATGTAATAGCTGAATGGTCGTAACACCACCAGCCAGGTTGCGGTAAATATTGATATCTGTAGGGTCAACTACATCTTCCATGGTCACTTCAGCAGAAGAATTATGACCTGCTTCATTAATGTCTGACGCCGCGATATGTGAATGCTCATCAATAATCCCGGCAGTAAGATGTTTACCGGTAGCATCGATAACTTTCGCTCTGCCGGCATTAAGGTTTGTTCCAACCTTAACGATCTTTCCGTCTTTTACAAGAACATCGGTATTTTCCAGAACACCTTCATCTTCGCTAGTCCATACAGTAGCATTTTTGAAAAGTACATCTTCCTGCTCTGGTCTTTCTTTGAAACCATAAGCAACATTTGGATAGGTTACCGCGATCAACTCACGGGTG
>NZ_JBLWIM010000018.1:49306-91185 GCF_048381525.1 Christiangramia qingdaonensis | reverse complement strand
TTTCGGCGTCTTTCATAGTAGCCTCAAAACGGGTTTCCTTGCCATCAGGTAGAATTGCTTTACCTGAAATGTTCCTGGAGTTTGTTGGGACATTGGCCACCAGCCTAATGAATTCGGTCTTAGTAGTGTCTGGAGAAGAGATCAAAAGATTCATCCAGTTTTCTGAAATGCTCAATTTTGATCCAATTTTGGTCTCATTTAAAGTCACCTCAGCATTTGGCTTAGCCGGTTCTCCAGTGATGGCCAGCGTATAGGTTTTTCCGTCCAGTTTCAGGTCGTATTTCCCGGTTATATCGGTAACGTCCATACTATTCAGGACCTTCTTCTCTCCCTGAATCCAGTTCTCAAATAAGGTCGTTTCCTTATCAAAAAAGTCTCCGGAAGTGATGAGGAAGTTTGCCCAGGCACCTTCTTTAATAGTACCAATCTTCCCTTCCTGTCCCAGTGTTCTGGCAGGAATAGTAGTAAGAGCGGCTAAAGATGCTTCTTTGCTTAATCCAAATTCCATCGCTTTCATCAAATTAGACTTGAAGTCTTTGGCGGGATCGATGTCATGTGTAGTGATCGTAAATGGAATTTTCTGGTCTTCCAACATGGCTAGGTTTGAAGGAGCCTGGTTCCATTCCCTCATTTCTTCCAGACCAAGATGCTTAGCAAGATATGGATCTTCCACATCGAAAGCTGCAGGGAATTTTAGCGGAATTATATACGTAGCATTGGAGCTTTTTACTTTATCCAGTCGCTGGTATTCTTTCCCACTTCCCAGGAGTACGTATTGGATACCAAATTCGTCACCTACTTTATCTGCTCTAAATTCGTTCAGCAAATTATCTGTAGCAAAGATCTGAACTAGATCCTTATTGTTGTTCAAAGCTTCCAGAGCAAGGTCTTTATTCTTCGCATTTCCTTTTGCATACCAGTCGGCATCAATATAAGTTTGTCTTATAAGTGAAGTGGCACCCATTAGAGAAGTAGGGTAGGACTGTCTTGATAAGACGCTTTTGTCAAAAGAAAGGTACTGCGCAGACCTGTCATCGAGAATTCGGTCACCTTCGCTAACTTCAGGAGTCAACGCAACCAGCATTCCAGTGCCACGTACAATACCATCTGGAACATGAGTATTTACAGCACCAAAACCAGCTTCGAGAAGTTTATTGGCTTCATCAGAATCATACTTGAAATGAGCCACCGCATTAGTTTCAGGGCGAATATGATCGTTCCAGTAGAAACCTTCACGATTAGCGTCATATTGCGGACCATTTCCACCTTCTACGCGTTTTGGTTTACCTATTCCAAAACTGGAATAAAGGTCAATGAAAGAAGGATATACTTCTTTTCCTGTAAGGTCAACAACAATACTGTTTTTTGGAATAGAAATATTCTTTCCAACGGCAGTTATCTTTCCATCCTGAACGGCAAACATTCCATTCTCGATGGTCGTCTTTGGATCCACATGAATCCTGGCGTTTTTAAAAACGGTGTAATTGGTGTTTTCTGTTTTAACACCATCGTTCTTTGGGAAATAATCCTGTGCATAAGCAGAGCTAACACTCAGGACTATTCCCAAAAGCAGAAATTTTAATTTCATAAAAGTGGGTAGTTTTTGAAAATATAGATTGATTAAAATTTTAAGAGCCTTAAAGTACTAAAAATAGCAGAACTGTTAATCTTCCTACAGGTCGTTTCTTGCATCTTTATAGTAATTAACGAGCAAAGCCACCACATAACTGTAACTTTTCATGCCTCCAGCCTGATTATTGGCGATTAAGTAGCGGTTATAGGTCGCAGCGAAGATAGGTTCCAATGGATTCTCATGTTCAAGCCAGAATTCCTGTACTTCCCGGTAATTTTCAATGATTCCAGGGTTCATACTCTCCAGTAATCGTTCTCCTTCCTCTTTATCTCTTCTGAAGATTTCACTTAAACAATAACTCAAAGCAAAAGTATAACCGGAATATCTAAAATGAGGATCTGTATGGTTCATGGTGACCAGGCAGGCGATAAAATTTGCTTCATTTTCCTTGGCGAAACCCAGTTGGTGCCCTATTTCATGGCTGGCTGTAGTTGGGATTTTGTAAGGAACAATAATACTGTTCACCTGTGCTTCGTTGGTCAAAGGATTTAAATAACCGTTAAAACCCATATAGCTTAGAGGGATACTGTATATCGATCTCTTTAGTGAATTACCTTTATAGTTTAATTCAGGATAATTCAGAGCGATATGATCATAACCTTCAATGGTTCTTCGGAAGAGCTCTTTTTTTGAGAGTTCAAACTTTACGGAAGCCGAATCATTTTCAGCTAAATCATCATGCAGTTCATTGGATCTGCTGATGAGTATTTCTGAAAGTGTTACTAATTCTTCAGTAGTATATTCATTATCAATTTCAAGAGTTTTGTGTAATGGCTGGCGGTAATAATTCAAGCCCCAGAAAAGATGAAAGCAAAAATAAATGATGGACAGTGCAGCAAGCGAATCGGGGATCCATTGTTTCGGATTCTTGAATTTCTGACTAAATCTTCTCCAGATCCATTTCAGGAGTAAAATCACCAGGAGTGCGTACATAAGATCACCTAGTGAAAATGGTAGAATCCCAATGCTATATCTCAGAATACTGGAGATCACCGGGTAGATTCCGTTGGAATAATAGGTTTCGATAAAGAGAGATCCTCTATTGAGCAGGCTCAATAACATGACCTGGACAGGTAATAGGATGGCAAGAATGAGGGTCGTTTTCTTATTCACATTTTAAAAGTACAAATAATTCAAATCTGGCCTAACTTCAGTAATGATGAAAGCGCGTAAATTATACAGAATGTCAATGAATTTTTGTTTCAGCAGCTTAAAAGGTATCTTTGAAAACAATTGAAGAATTATAGATATGAACGAAGAAATAAGAGCATTAGAACCAAAAATATTATGGAATAAATTCGCCGATCTTAACGCGGTGCCACGGCCTTCCAAAAAAGAAGAGAGGGTTATTGAATTTATCAAAAAATTTGGAAACGATCTTGACCTTAAGACCGAAGTTGATTCTGTAGGAAATGTAGTGATCTGCAAACCAGCTACGACAGGATTGGAAAACAGGAAAAAGATCGTGCTGCAGGCTCACCTTGACATGGTGCACCAGAAAAATAATGATACAGACTTCAATTTTGATACACAGGGAATCGAGATGTATGTAGATGGAGACTGGGTTAGAGCTAAGGGAACTACCTTAGGAGCCGATAATGGTCTGGGCGTGGCTACCATGATGGCGATTCTGGAAAGCGACTCTATAGAGCACCCTGCGATCGAAGCTTTGTTTACAATAGATGAAGAAACGGGAATGACCGGTGCGAAAGGTTTAAGTCCTGATCTTCTGGAAGGTGATATTTTATTGAACCTTGATACAGAAGAGGATGACGAAATTGGTATAGGTTGTGCCGGTGGTGTGGATATCACAGCGAGCAGAACTTACAAAGTAGAAAGTACTCCAGATTCCTATCGTGCCTTTGCTATCAAGGTAAAAGGACTTATGGGTGGACATTCCGGAATGGACATCATTAAAGGCCTGGCAAATGCTAATAAATTACTGAACCGCCTGCTTATTAATACTACGGAAGAATATAAGCTTAGACTCTCTTCTATTAATGGTGGCGGATTAAGAAATGCGATTCCAAGAGAAAGTGAAGCGATCATTGCTTTGCCCGAAACTGAAGAAGAAAGTTTTAAAAAAGAACTTGATAAGAGGATCAATCTTATTAAAGCTGAATTTTCTTCTCTGGAACCTAATATGAAAATTGAAATTCAAAAAGTTCCTTCTGAAGTTGAGGTTATGGATATTGATTCTCAGGAAAAGCTATTACTGGCACTTGCAGCGGCCCACAACGGAGTTTATAGAATGAGTCCGGAGATCGAAGATCTTGTGGAAGCTTCAAATAATGTTGCGAAAGTTAGTGTAGAGGGTGGAAAGATCGAGATCAAATGTTTGACAAGAAGCTCTGTTGAATCCAGTCGTGATGATCTGGCTGATTCTCTAAAATCTGTCTTTAAACTGGCAGGTTTTGATGTAAAACTGTCTGGAGAATACCCTGGATGGGCTCCAAATAGTGATTCAGATATTCTAAAGACTCTGGATGAGATCTACGAAAGGATGAATGGTGAAAAGGCTAATATCGCAGCATGCCATGCAGGTCTTGAATGTGGTATCATTGGAAGCCATTATCCTGAAATGGATATGATCTCTTTTGGACCAACTATACGCGGAGCTCACTCACCAGATGAACGCGCTAGTATTAGCTCTGCTCAGAAATACTGGAAATTTTTATTAGAGGTTTTAAAGAATATTCCAGAGAACTAGGAATGTTTTCTATAAACAATAAGCCCCGTGCAGATGCACGGGGCTTTTTTTATGACTGATTTTACTTACTATTGCTGATCTTCTCCTGCAATTCCAACTACAGAGATCTTAAATACAAGATCTGAGTTTGGCGGGATTGCTCTGCCATAGCCTCTTTCTCCATAACCTAAATGGCTTGGGATAAAAGCTACAATTTCGTCACCAACCTGCATCTGCTGGATTGCTTCTTTAAATCCAGGGATCATTGGAGCGTCCGGTCCATAAACCACATCCATTGGCTGGTAACCCATAGCCTGGTCTCTTCTATGGTCATAAATTCCAAATTCCTCGGCAAGTTCTTTCTTGTTCGTATCAAAGATCTTCCCGTCTGCGAAATAACCTTCATAGTTCACTTTTACCGTTTGTCCCTGCTTAGGCTGAGTTCCATCACCTTCAGTAATAAAATGTAATTTTAATCCGCTTTCCAGAGAATCTGCTTTGGCTTCAAGAGCAGCGAACTCTTCAATTCTTTTGGATCTTACTTCTTGTAGCTCTTTTTCTTTAGCTTCATTTTCAGCTTCAAGATCGGCAAGTTCCTGTTCAAAAACTTTTGGAGCCTCAAAATTCTTAGCAGCTTTTCCCTTTCTAATGATATTCACCTCATTCATGGTAATATCTTTCACAGGACGATCTCTAGGACCAGTCTCGGTCTTTCCAATCGCTTCAACGACATCCATACCTTTTACTACTTTTCCAAAGACCGTATGTTTACCATCAAGCTGCATTACCGGTTCCAGAGTGATAAAAAACTGACTCCCATTGGTTCCAGGACCTGCATTGGCCATAGATAAAATTCCTTTTTCGTCATGACTCAAAGAATCCTTAAATTCATCAGGGAATTTATAACCCGGTCCACCGCTACCGGTTCCCATAGGATCTCCACCTTGGATCATGAATCCATCGATCACACGGTGAAATACAATACCGTCGTAATATTTTTTGCCTTTAAAAGTACTGTCTACCATAGTGCTGCTTCCTTCAGAAAGCGATACGAAATTAGCAACGGTCATAGGAGTTTCCTCGTGATAAAGCTCAGCGATTATAGGCCCCATAGAGGTGTTAAACTCAACATACATCCCGTCTTCAAGTTCCGGGTATTCTTCTTTACATGAAAATAAGCTAATCGCAACGGCGAAAAGCACAAATAAACTTTTTGTCTTCATTATTGTTCCTTGGTTTCTGTGTTTGATTGTTCTTCTTCCTTTATAGAGTGTAAGGTCACTTTAGCGCTAATAGGTTTATTGCTTCCAATACGTTCCTGATCCCCATAATAGCCGAATGCTTTATGCGAAGGGAATAGGAATGTAACTGTTTCGCCTTCTTTCATTAATTTGAGACCCTGGCGAAGACCGGTAAATAATTTTTCACGATCTATAGCATATTCCCGTGTAGGTTTGTCACCTTCAGCATAAATAGCTTCACCTTCAATTGTAGAGATACTATAATCGAAAGTTACGATATCACCAAATTCGGGCGTTTCAGTATTGAGGCTGTCCAGTGTCTTGTTATTGTAGTAATACCAGAATCCATCTGCTGAGGTTATATATTCCGTACTGGTATTTTCTCCCATTACCTGTTTGATATAATTTTCTTCCTGCGCGATCATTTCCCTGTTCTTTTCTACAGATTGATCGATATACGAGCCACTGCTTTGGGAAACCGGATAACGTGCTTCAGGAGATTTACAGGAAACTATGGCAATCGCCATTACTATTAGAAATAGAAACTTTTTCATTGAGTTAATTCTTGCTCATATTCAGGCAGGATCTTATTGAAACGTAAGATTGTATCATTCATGGAAAGATCACTTTTTCCTCCGGCCGCATTAATATGTCCGCCACCTTCAAAATGTGCACGGGCAAACTTGTTCACATCGAAAGTTCCTTTAGACCTGAAACTAATTTTTATGATCTTCTCACTCTCATTCTCAATAAAAATGACTGCAAATTTAATTCCATCCAGACTTAAACCATAATTTACAAAACCTTCGGTATCACCTTTCTTAAAATTTTGACGGTCTAACTCTTCCTGAGTAAGGCTGATGTAAGCGGTATTAAATTCTGAAATCACTTTTAAATTCTGAAGTGCTGTCCCAAGCAACTGCAGTTTATTTCCAGAATTGGTATCGTAGATATTATTATGGATCTCAGAATTTTTCGCTCCCTTGTCCATCAGGTCTGCGATAACACGATGCGTATCACTGGAAGTAGAGCTAAATCTGAAACTTCCGGTATCTGTCATGATTCCGGTGTATAAACAGGTGGCAATTTCTGGAGTGATCTGTTTGCCAGCGCGTAGCTTTTCAATGAATTTATGTACCATCTCGCAGGTAGAACTCATCGTGGAATCACTATAAGTATAATGAGCGTAATCTGAAGGTTCCTGGTGGTGATCTATCATGACGAAAACAGCATCGGAAGCTCTAAGGGATTCTACCATTCCGCCACATCGGGATAGGTCATTAAAATCAAGTGTAAAAACGATCTGAGCTTCAGCGATCAATTGATCTGAAACTTCTTTTTGCTGCTCATATATATAAACTTCCTCACTACCTGGAAGCCACTTTAAAAAATGTGGATAATCGTTAGGAGCAATAACATTCGCTTTATGACCTTTATCTCTTAAAAAATGCATTAATCCAAGAGTAGAGCCCATCGCATCACCATCAGGTCCTTTGTGCGGGACGATCACGATATTATCTGCCTTTGCCAGTTCTGCCGTGATTTCGAGTATTCTTGTGTCTATCATAATCGAGGTTAAATATACAATATAATAACACTATAGAAACAGTGGAAGCCTTAAATTTGAGCTTGTAAATTACAACTATGAAACAAAGATTACTGGTATTCCTTTTTATATCCATCCTCGTGTCCTGCGGGTCTACCGAAGATATTAAGCTGGAGAAAGAGCCGGATTATATCATTGCTTTTGGAAGCTGTAACCGGGAAGATGCACCCCAGCCTTTATGGAGCGAAATTCTCAAAAATGAACCTGATGTTTTCTTATGGGGAGGTGACAATGTATATGCAGATACAGATGTTCCTGAAGTTTTAGGAGAAGCTTATGCTGTTCAGAAAAGTAATGAAGGATATCAAAAGTTACTTAGCAGCGTGCCAGTCTATGGGGTTTGGGATGATCACGATTACGGCCAGAACGATGGAGGTAGGGATTATGAGATTAAAGAAGAAAGTCAGCAGTATTTCCTTGACTTCATGGGTGTTGCGAAAAATGATCCAAGAAGAGACCGGGAAGGAATCTATAGTTCAGAGATTCTGGAGACGCCCAAAGGCTCAATAAAAGTGATCATGTTAGATACCCGTTATTTTCGAGATGATCTCCTTAGGAATAGTGATGCTAACAGGCGCTATGAGCCTTCGAGCGGCAGCATACTTGGCGAACAGCAGTGGAGCTGGTTGCGAAATGAATTAGAAACTTCGAATGCGCAGTTCAATATTATTCTTTCCAGTATCCAGATACTTTCAGATGAACACGGATTTGAAACCTGGGGTAATTTCCCTTCGGAAGCACAAAGATTAAAAGATCTTATTGTTGCTTCGGAAGCAAAAAATGTCATCCTGTTAAGTGGAGACCGCCATATCTCTGAATTTTCCGAAGAAAGAATCAACGGTCTTAGCTATCCTCTGGTAGATTTTACAAGTAGCGGACTCACCCATACTTATGAAGCTTTTGATGGTGAGCCCAATGAGCACAGAGTAGGAGAGGTAGTGAGCAAAAAGAGTTTTGGCTTATTGAAATTCGACTTTGAGAATTCTAGAGTAAGCATGGAAATGCGCGGACTTAATAACCGTAAGCAGCAGGATTATATCGTTGAATTCCAGTAAGTCAACATATTGGAAGAAAGCACTTGTTTATGCCCATAAATAATTTATTTTTGCACCAAATTTAAAAACCAGATAATGGCAGATAATAGAACATTCACCATGATTAAGCCAGATGCAGTTGAAAACGGGCATATTGGTGGAATATTAGATCAAATCACCGCTTCAGGATTTAGAATCGTAGCGATGAAACTTACTCAAATGACCAAGAGAGATGCTGAAACTTTTTATGCTGTGCATAACGAGCGTCCATTTTTCGGGGAATTAGTTGAATTCATGACTCGCGGACCTATTGTTGCTGCGATCCTTGAGAAGGACAATGCTGTTGAAGATTTCAGAACATTGATTGGTGCTACAAACCCAGAAGATGCTGCTGAAGGAACTATCAGAAAAAAATATGCTACCAGTATTGGTGAGAACGCTGTTCACGGAAGTGATAGCGACGAGAATGCACAAATCGAAGGTGCTTTCCATTTTGCAGGTAGAGAGATGTTCTAATTAGAACTCATCCAAAACAAAAAAAACCCGGACTGAAAAGTCCGGGTTTTTTTTGTTTTATCAAATTTCTAAATCTCAATTGGTTTGGTAAACCAAGACCATTTAAAAATGTAGCTATCGCCCTCCTTTGCGGGGTGTAGCCGTGGAGAAATACATACCGTGATAAGAGCTGTAATTAAAGTATTTGATATGCCGTCCAACTCAAAGAAATATCTTAGAAATTCACTGATCGCCATCATAAGTCCGGTGAAAACCAGCAAAAACGCCAGAAAATATTTCAGTCTCTTATTCATACTGCCAAATTAACGTAAAACCAGCTTTTTAACCAATTCCTGGTTCATTTCCTCGTTAAGGTTTTTAATGATCTTTTCCTTTCCATAACTTAATTCCTCTCTTAGTACAGAAGAACTCAATTGCACGAACAGCGTGTCATGCTTCAGTTTAAGTCCGGTAGTGTATTTTGCAATCGCAGGCCCCATCTGGTTATTCCATACTTCCCGTATCTGTACCTGATTCAATCCCTTTGTGTCAAGCTTGTTCTCGCCTACAAAACTTTTCAGCAGATCACCGAGGACCATTTCTTCATTCTTTCGTCTCTTCTTCATTTGTGCTAATTAAAGGTTCGTATTTTTTATAATAATATTTTTTATCATCGCGATTTTTGATGACCAGTTCATCTTCCGTAGCTACCACAACCGTTTCCTGCCATTCATCGAAAGCTGTACTATAATATAGGTTCAAAACATCATCTTCGATCTTCGCGGTAATTTTTTCTGAATCATTTGAAGCTTTTATATAACCACCATCGATCTTTGGCTGAAGTTTCTTTCGAAAACCAACACTATCCTTGATCTCTATATAATCAATGTATTGGCTCAAACTATATTCTACTACAGAGTCATTCTCAACTTCCACTTTCTCGATCGTCCAGTACCCGGTGAGATTTTGCAATTGCTCATTGGGGTCCGTGTTCGTACAGGAAGTTAGAACTATAGCAACTAATAATAAGTAGAAAGCTTTTTTCAAAGTTTAAAAATTTTATAAGATTGATTACTGCCTTTTACAACCTTCTCGGTTCTATCTGCGTGAGTATCACTAAGAAAGATCTGTCCAAGTTCATTGGTAGCCACTAACGCTACTATATGAGCAACCCTGTTTTCATCAAGTTTGTCAAAGATATCATCCAGCAGGAGAATAGGGTTCACCTGGCTAATTTTTTTTATAAAATCGAACTGTGCCAGTTTTAATGCGATCAAAAAGCTCTTTTGCTGTCCCTGGGAGCCGAACTTTTTAATAGGGTGACCCTCGATTTCAAAACTAAGGTCATCTTTATGGGTTCCCACAGAGGTGTATTGTAAAGCCATATCCTTCTGAAGGTTTTCTTCAAGCAGTGATGATAAAGACTTTTCAGATAACTGACTCTTATAGTTAATATCTACGATCTCTTTATTATTAGTAATATCAGCATAACGTTTATTGAAGATCGGTATGAACTCTTTGAGAAAGCTTTTTCGTTTTTCGAATAGATCCTGTCCAAGGTTACTAATTTGATGGTTGTAAACTTCCAGGGTATCACGATCGAAAGTAGAATTGGCAGCAAAATACTTCAATAATGAATTTCGCTGTGAGATCTGTTTCGTATAATTCAGTAATGATTGGAGATAGGATTGATCGCTTTGAGAAATAACACCGTCCATAAACTTTCTCCTTGTTTCTGAACCTTCAATAATAAGATCACGATCTGCAGGAGATATGATCACGGTAGGAATAAAACCTATATGATCACTCACTTTATCGTAGATTTTATTATTTCGTTTGATCACCTTTTTTTGTCCTTTCTTGGCGCTAACCAGGATCTTTTCAGCTTTATCATTCTTTTCGAATTCTCCATCCACGACGAAAAATTCAGCATCATGATTGATATTCTGAGAAGTGATCGGATTAAAATAGCTTTTTCCGAAGGAGAGATGGTAAATACTATCCAGAACGTTAGTTTTTCCAACGCCGTTATTACCAACCAGGCAATTGATCTTATTGTCAAAAGTAAATTCAGCCGTCTTTAGATTCTTGTAATTGAGAAGGCTAAGATTTTTTAGGTGCATAAATGGCTGTTTTTCAGCTAGAAATATGAGAAATGAAGAAGTATTTTGAAAGCTGCAAAAGGACTTCAAATTATTCAAAAAATACAAATATTTTCTCTTTTAATTTTCACAAAATATTATATTTTTGCCACGCATTAAAAATTTTTTATGGCATCTTATAAGAAAAGAGGATACAAGCCTTCCGGGAAATCTGAGAAGGAACAAATCGAAGAACAGGAATCAACAACTGCTGAAGTTTTTAACAGTTTAGATGAAGGGGCAAGTAGAACCGAAACCTGGGTCGCCGATAATCAAAAGTATATCTACATTATTGTGGGAGTTGCTATCGTTGCTGTACTTGGATACCTTGGATATAATCGTTTTATCCATGAACCAAAACAGAACGAAGCTGCCAATGAGATGGCAATGGCACAGAACTACATGGCTTCAGCTCTTAGAGCAAATGGAGCACAGAGTGATTCCCTTTACAATCTTGCACTTAATGGTGGGGAAGGAAAATACGGATTCCTTGATATTATAGAGAATTATGGTGGTACCGATGCTGCCAATCTTGCACAGTATAATGCTGGTTTCGCTTATCTTAGAACTGGAAAGTATCAGGAAGCTATCGAGCAACTGGAAGGATTTAGTAGTGATGATGAGATTTTCTCTGCACTAGCAACTGGTGGAATTGGAGATGCTTTTCTGCAGCTAGACCAGCCGGAAGAAGCTTTAGGTTATTACGAGAAGGCCGCAGAAATGCGTACAAATTCATTCACCACCCCAAGATTTCTTCTAAAAGCTGCGATCACTGCAATTAATACTGGTGATGCTGATGCTGCGGAAGAATATTTAATGAAGATCGAAGAGGAGTATGCAGATTCTCCTGAAGCAGATAAGGTGGCGGTCTATCTTGGACAGGCTCGCGCTATGAAAAAATAATATATGGCTACAAAAGGTAATAACCTTTCAGAGTACGATAAAAATACGATCCCAAACGCGAAAGACTTTCGGTTTGGGGTTGTTGTTTCTGAATGGAATGAGGAAATTACACAAGGTTTGTTTCAGGGAGCATTTGATGCGTGGATCGAAAACGGAGTGCAAAAGGAGAATATTGTACGCTGGAACGTTCCAGGTAGCTTTGAACTTATTTACGGTTGCAAGAAAATGCAGGAAAGTTTTGAAATGCTGGATGCAATCGTTGCCGTTGGAAATGTGATACAGGGAGAGACTAAGCATTTCGATTTTGTATGTGATGGTGTAACCCAGGGTATTAAAGACCTTAATGTACAAACAGATATCCCGGTCATATTCTGTGTGCTTACAGATAATAATATCGAACAGTCTCGAGCCAGAAGTGGTGGAGAACACGGGAATAAAGGAACAGAAGCTGCAATTGCCGCAATAAAGATGGCTCAGCTTAGAAAGGACGCAAAATTCTACAAAGGATAAGCGGGATTTTCAAAACGGCATTGTCTTTGTGTTCTTATTAATCGAATAAGACTTCGGAATTCTGAAGCATTTTGAGTAAATTTGGAACAGCAAACAATCTACAGTTTTGAAAATCAATTTAGGCAAGATCAGGAAAAATACCAGGTATAATTACACTCCTCGTTATTATAAGGGGAAGGATACCGGGAACGTCTATGATTTTGACTCAAAATTCAACAAATACAGAGAAGCTACAAATGCGATCGATTTTGGTTCTCACTGGGCTGATGCTCGTGAATCCAGTCGAACGCGAGGTAATAGGAGTATTAACCGCCGTGTTGTTTACATCATTGTAGTACTCGTCTTTATTTGCCTGTGGATATTAGATTTTGATTTGTCCATTTTCTCGAATCCCCGTTAGATGAATAACATTATTCAACTGTTGCCCGATCATGTTGCAAACCAGATCGCTGCGGGTGAGGTGGTTCAACGACCGGCTTCAGTAATCAAAGAACTTCTCGAAAATAGCATAGACGCTCATTCTGGTCGTATACAGGTAGTCATTAAAGACGCTGGTAAGACCTTGATTCAAGTCATTGATGATGGTGCTGGAATGAGTATCACAGATGCGCGCATGAGTTTTGAAAGACATGCAACTTCTAAAATAAAAATTGCCGATGATCTTTTTGCTTTGAGAACCAAAGGTTTCCGAGGTGAAGCCCTCGCATCTATTGCTGCGATCGCGCACGTGGAGTTAAAGACGAAGACAGAGAACGACGAGGTTGGCACATGCATTAAGATCGAAGGAAGTAAGATCTCTGCCCAGGATCCCTGCGTAACTCCACAGGGAACCTGTATCAGTGTTAAAAATCTTTTTTACAATATACCAGCCCGGAGAAATTTTTTAAAGTCTGATAATGTTGAAACCCGGCATATCATTGATGAATTTCAACGTGTGGCGCTGGCGCATCCAGATATTAGTTTTTCACTTACACATAACGGGAACGAATTATTTCAATTGCCTGCTGCCAATCATCGCCAGAGAATCACCAACATTCTTGGTGGAAAAACGAACGAAAAACTTGTTCCGGTTGAAGAAGATACTGGTATCGTCAAAATTTCCGGATTCGTAGGAAAACCTGAATTCGCAAAAAAGAGCAGGGGAGAACAGTTCTTCTTCGTGAATAATCGTTTTATTAAAAGTCCGTATTTAAATCATGCTGTTGTAGCATCTTTTGAAGGGCTGCTGAAAGATAAAAGCTACCCGAGCTATTTTCTTTATCTGGATGTAGATCCAAAAACGATCGATATTAACATTCATCCTACTAAAACTGAGATCAAGTTTGATGATGAGCATGCCTTGTATGCTATTTTAAAAAGTGCGATCAAGCATTCGCTCGGGCAGTTTAATGTAGCGCCTATTCTGGATTTTGATCGGGACTCTGAATTGGATACACCGTATAATTATCAGTCAAAACAGGCGAGTGCGCCGCAGATCGAGGTAGATCGAAATTTTAATCCATTTCAATCTGAAAACTCTGCACGTTCCTATAACCCTTCAAATTCTGGATACAGGAGAGAAAAGCCTGCGGAATGGGAAAGTTTGTACTCCGGTTTGGAATCTGAGTCAACTTCAGAAGTAGATGTTCGGCAAATAGAATTTGAAAGTGAAGAAGTTACCGGTAATCTTTTTGCCGGGAAAGAGGATGAGATCGAGAAATCCACCTTTCAGCTTCATAAAAAATATATTATTTCCACTTTAAAGAGCGGTATACTCGTTATTGATCAACACCGTGCTCATACACGCATCCTATACGAGGAATTATTAAAGAATATTACTGTTTCTGCAGCAGTTAGTCAGCAATTATTATTTCCTTTGAAACTTCAGTTCAATCATCAGGAAATGGAGATGCTGCAGGAGATCAAAGAATCGCTGGAACAGACCGGTTTTATCTTTTCATCATTCGATAAGGATGAAGTGGAGATCTCTGGGATTCCAACGCTGATCTCAGAAAGTGAAGTAGAAATGTTACTGGAACAGCTCATTGCCGACTTTGAAAAAGACGTTCCTGATAATGGATTTTCTCAAACCGATCTATTATCAAAATCCTTGGCAAATTCAATGGCAGTACGTTCTGGAACCATGTTGAATTCAGCTGAGCAACAACATATTGTTAACCGACTTTTTGCCTGTAAAGAACCGGCTCTAAGTCCTTCAAATAGAACCATTTTCACTACGCTATCTATAGAGGAACTGGACAAAAAATTTGCCTGATGGGAAGAATTACGGATACGGTAAAGACGTTATTGATTATCAATGTGATATTTTTCATTGGGAGTCAGTTATTAGGTGATGTAGCCTACGAGTATTTCGCACTCTGGTTCGTCAAGAATCCGAACTTCCAGGTTTGGCAGATTGTAACCCATATGTTCATGCATGGTAGTTTTACACATATTCTTTTTAATATGTATGCATTGTGGGCTTTTGGTGGACCTATAGAGCAAATGCTGGGACAGAAAAGATTTTTATTTTTTTACTTCACCGCCGGGATTGGAGCCGCTTTGCTACATACGCTAGTGAATTTTTATGGGTACCAGTCGGGAGTTCAGGATTTACTGGATGCCGGGATGAATATGACCCAGGTGGATAACTTCTTTTTAACCGGGGAGTATCCCAAAGCTATTCTGGACACTGTTCCCATGGATACTTTACAAAGTGCCTACGAAGCCTTCACTACGCCAGCTGTTGGGGCTTCCGGAGCAATATATGGGATTCTGGTAGCGTTTGGTATGATGTTTCCTAATGTAGAATTATTTCTGTTATTCGTGCCCGTACCAATTAAAGCTAAATATTTTATCCCTGCGATCATTCTATTAGACCTGTTCTCAGGGGTGACTGGCTATTCATTATTTGGAGGGTCTATAGCACATTTTGCCCACGTTGGAGGCGCCCTTTTCGGGTTCCTGATGATGTATTACTGGAAAAAGAATCAGTTTAACGACAATCGCTGGTACTAATGAGCGCAGCAGACAAAATAAGATTTAAGTTACAAACTGCTACGGTAGTGGAGAAGCTTATTGCGGTGAACGTACTGGCGTTCCTTGTTTTCTACCTATTCAGAACCATTGCCTATTTATTCAATATACCTTCAGATTTTTTACTGGAATGGTTAGTTTTTCCGAAGGAGCCGCTGGAATATATTATGAAGCCATGGTCGATCATTACCTATGCATTTCTACATAGCGGGATCTGGCATATTGCATCCAACATGCTTATTCTATATTTTTCGGGAATCTATTTTCTGAATTATTTTTCACCTAAAAGACTACTGAATTACTATTTCCTGGGGATTATCATTGGAGCGTTGGTCTATATGCTTAGCTATAACCTTTTTCCAGCATTCCAGGGTACAGGTAAATCTTATCTGATAGGAGCTTCCGCAGGAGTGATGGCTGTACTTATAGGAATAGCCACACACGTCCCGAACATGAGAGTGAGATTAATGCTGATAGGCAGTGTGAAATTCTGGTATATCGCCGCATTTCTGGTTGCACTTGATGTCATACAAATTCCAATGGGTAACGCAGGGGGTCATTTTGCGCATCTTGGAGGTGCAGCTCTAGGGTATATTTATACTAAACAGCTTCAGAAAGGAAATGATATTGGAAAATGGTTCGAGAATATTATGGATAGTGTGGCGGCTTTATTTAAACCAGCCGAACGCAAGCCAAAAATGAAAACCGTTCATCGTAACAAGACTCAGGCTGCAAAACCACGCAATATAAAAACGAAAACTTCCTCAAGTAAAAATGAGAAACAACAAAAAATAGATAACATCCTTGACAAGATCAGCAAAAGCGGATATGAAAGTTTGTCCAAGGCTGAAAAAGACTATTTATTTCAGGCCGGTAAAGAAGATTAGATGAAGAATCTAAATCTTTTCGACAAGCTTGTCTTTGTACTTAATTCGCTTGCAGCTACGGCCTTACTGTTCTCCTACTTATTACCTCATGTTCCTCCAAAGACCTTTCCGCTACTTTCTGTACTAAGTCTGGGAGTTCCGGTACTCATTATTTTAAATACACTTTTTCTTGTTTACTGGTTGATAAGACTTAAAAGACAATTATTGCTTTCCCTGATCGTGCTTTTACTAGGCTATAATTATATCTCTGTCTTTGTAAACTTCGGAAATGATATCGATGAAGAACTGGAAGCAGATCTTACGTTAATGAGTTATAACGTTCGAATGTTCAACGCCTATAACTGGACCGAAAGGACCGATATTCCTGAAAAGATCACTGCTTTTGTAAAAGAAAAGGATCCGGATATTCTTAGTGTGCAGGAACATTATGTTGGTGCTGCCGAATTATCGAAAATCTATCCATATAAGTACGTTAAGCTGAAGGGTAAGAATTCAGAATTTGGATCGGCGATCTTTTCTAAATATCCAATTTTAAAGGAGCATTCCGTAGACTTCCCCCATGATGGGAATAACAATGCAATATATGCGGATGTTCTGGTTAATAATGATACACTGCGTATTTTTAATGTGCATTTCCAGTCATTAAATATTAAACCAGGGATCACCGATCTTAAGAGCGAAGATTCTAAGAAATTACTTGGTAGAATTGGTTATGGCTTCTCTTTGCAGCAGGAACAGGCAGAAATGATGATGAAAGAAGTAGAAAGATCCCCTTTTAAGACCATTATTATGGGTGATTTTAATAATACCAGTTTCTCTTATATTTATGACCTGGTGCGTCAGGATGGTCGATTTAACGATGCATTTTTATCGGCAGGTACAGGCTTCGGAAAAAGCTTTAAACTGAATTATTTTCCACTTCGTATCGATTTCTTATTGATAGAAAAGCAAATGGAAATACTCGAATTTGAAAGATTTGAAGTTGACTTCTCAGATCATTTCCCAGTAACTACTTCAATTAAACTATAAAGTTTGTTCCTTTAGGTAAGCCAGTGATGCTGGCCCTTCATTAAAGATAAGGTCGAGAACACAAAGGTTGTTTAAAAAACCTTGCTTCTCTTCAAAAACCTGGTGATACCTCTCACTTTCAAACCCAGAATCTGATTTTGCATCTATAAGGTTTCTAAGGTCAACAGTTCCCTCCGGCTTCAGTTCAAATTCCGATGTTTGATCAAAAGTCCATTCTATCTGCAAGGAATTGGCGACAAATTCCATACAGCGATAATTGAAATCCAGTAGGTATTTGAACTTATTTTTGTAAAGTGGTCTTAATTCATCTTCGTAAAACTCGAAGAAAGGAGAGGTCTGGTACGACGCTTTAAACGCTCGCCAGTGTTGCAACTGCCAAGGGAAGTCATTCTCGATCTGTATATCCCGATATTTTTGCCTGGTTTTTTTTGGGAGCCCCAAAGCAGCACTGTGCTTAATTGGAATATTCAGAGTCAGTTTTCCGTTCGCGTCATATATATACATGCGGTTGCGATAGGTTTGTTTCTGGTAATTATCTTCAGATTCAAATACTACTGCTTCAGCTTTGGTAAAAGCAACCCATTGGCTCACAGGTCCAAAATAGGAGGGATGTAATAAAACCGGATCCATTTCTATGCTTCTCTACGTTGTTTGAAAAATTTCCACCCAAAGAAAATAACCAGGGCGATCAGGAAATATGGTAAGAACGAAGTTGGATCACCATCGCCTTTAACCGTGGTAAATACACGCTCCCAGCGTATTTTATCAAAACCGCTGGCATTGGAATCCCAGCTCAACCAGATGAATACAGGTTTACCTACCACATGATTTTCTGGGACATAACCCCAGGTTCTGCTATCTTCAGAATTGTTCCTGTTATCTCCCATCATCCAGTAATAATTCTGGTGGAACGTGTATTCAGAGATCGGGCTTCCATTCAACAATACCTGGGTTCCATTAAGGCTTAGTTTATGATTCAAACCATATTCAGAACCTTCATAAGTTTCGATGATCTCCTTGTAAAACGGCATACTTTCAGGAGTGATGTCTACCGTAACACCTTTTTTCGGAATATAGATGGGACCAAAATTATCATTGTTCCAGCGTGCGCGGTCATTTGGAAACAACCTGCTGCTTTTAGATAAAGTATCTGCCGCTCTTTTGATGCTGGCCACATTGGGATGATTCTTAAGTCTTTCAAAAGTCTCTTCTGTAATAGCAACGAAAGTAAATTCATTTGTGGCTGGATTATATCCAAAACCATCTGTAATATCATAAACTTTGTATAGCGTTTGAGGATTGAATGGTTGCCCTTTAGTAACACCGGTATAAGTAAACTGAGGCTTTGCTCTTTCTGGTAATTGTAGTTGCTCTCCGTTAATATATACCAATCCATTCTTTACTGATAATGAATCTCCCGGAACACCCACCGCACGCTTCACATAATTGGATTTTTTATCGATGGGTTTTTCGTAATACTTCCCATCTCCATATTGCTGAAAAGCATTTACGGTATCTACTGGCCAGTTGAATACGACAATATCGTTACGTTCTATATCTTCAAAACCGGGAAATCTAAGGTACGGGATCTGTGGATCATTAAGATATGACTTTGTATTTACTACAGGAATTGTATCGTGTACCATTGGAAAGGCCACTGCAGTCTTCGGTATTCTTGCACCGTAATGGAATTTGCTAACCAACAGAAAGTCACCTACAAGCAAAGTTTTTTCGAGAGAGGATGTAGGAATGGTAAAAGGCTGCATAAAGTAAGTATGCACGATAGTTGCTGCAATTACCGCAAAGAGGATGGAACTAACCCATTCACCAACTTCAGATCGCGGCTTAAGGTCTCTATCTACGATATATGAATCGTTGGTAGCATAATTGACATAGTAAATATAAAATCCTAAGGTTAGAATTACCGCAAAGGTCTCGGCAGTAGAATTTCTACCGAAGCTTCGAATCGTTTCCACCCAGGTAACTGGTATGATGATCAGGTTTACGATGGGAATAAAGAAAAGTACAACCCACCATTTTGGTCGGTTGATAATCTGCATTAGAACTACCGCATTATAAACCGGAATCGCAGCTTCCCATGCTTCTCTACCTGCACGCTGATAAAGTTTCCAGGTCCCTAAAAAATGAACCACCTGTATGATCAGGAAAAAAATGAACCATTCGGTAAATGTCATATTGATTTCTTTTACTGGTTAGGCTGAAAACGCCTGCATTTGTTACAATTTAGTTCTTAAAAAGATCTGCAAGTACATCTTTCATGCTATAAATACCTGTTTTGTCTTGAAGATATTCTGCAGCGACCACAGCTCCAAGGGCGAATCCCTGCCTGCTTTTAGCGGTATGTTTAATCTCTATAGTATCGATTTCAGAATCGTAGCTAACCACGTGGGTTCCTGGAACATCTTCAATACGCTTGGCATGGATCGGGATTTTATTCTCATCTACCGAGTCTAATTGCCAGCCCTTTAATTGCTTGTTTTCATGAATGATTTGTTCAGCAAGGCTAATTGCGGTACCACTAGGGGCATCCAGTTTTTTAGTATGATGAATTTCCTCGATCTCTACGGAATAATCTTCCAGACCTTGCATCATTCCGGCTAATTTTCGGTTCAATTCAAAAAATACGTTGACCCCTAGACTAAAATTTGAAGCGTATATAAATGCTGAATTTTCTTCGGAACAGATTTTCGTTGCCTTTTCATAATCATCTAGCCATCCGGTAGTTCCGCTTACAACGGGTACTCCAGCTTTAAAACAAGTAGTAATATTTTTGAATGCAGCATTGGGTACACTGAAATCTATAGCAACATCTACCTTAGTGAGATCACTATTTTCGATGCCATCACTTACTTTCAGTACAATCTTGTGACCTCTGTTTTTCGCGATTTCTTCAATGGTTTTACCCATTCTTCCGTAGCCTAAAAGAGCAATTTTCATTTAAAAATTAAAGTTTAAAGTAAGTCCGTAATTAGTTTTTCCGGTAAGTGAATTGAAATCGAAATTAGGTTGAAGCGTTAGATCTTCATCTACGTTAAACTGTCGTAAATGAGCCTCTACGTTGGCGTCGATGATATTCAGAATATAAACGCCAACCGTCACCAGCAATGAGATCTCTTTATTTTTCTGATAGAATTCCTGCGCACTAATAAGTCTGTCTGTACTAACTAGAACCCGGTCACCCTTACCATTAAATTCGTCTTCCCGACCTGCGATCCGGTTCTTATAGGCGTCACGAAACCTGTTATATTCTTTATCATTATCGAGATAAAAATATATTCCTGTAGCCAGTCCGCCGTAAGCGATAGGAATTTTCCAGTAGCTGCCATTGTAAGCCTGTCCTAACCCGGGAAGTATCGCCGAGTAGAATGCAGCTTTTGCCGGGGCAAGTGCGTTGTAAGGTTCGTAATCCTTCTCAACAACTTCAGTTTCTACACCTTTCTTTGCCTGAATGCTTAAAGAGTCGGTTTGCGCCTGTATTCCTGAAAAAGTGATCAGAACTAGAAATATACAAAGTAGTGATCTATTCTTCACTTTTGATCAGGTTTTTGATACGCTCAAAATCTTCTTCCGAAGAAAATGGAATAGTAAGTTTTCCACTTCCTTTTTTGGTCACCTTTACATCAACCTTGGTTCCCAGGTATTCTGAAAATTCCTTGATTCCTTTTTTATAGGTTTTTGGTACGCTGGTCTTAGCAGTGGTATTGGCTGAAGTCTTGCCCTTGCCATTAAGCTCACGAACTAATTGCTCGGTTTCTCGAACCGACAATGATTTTTGTAGGATCTTCTCGTAAATATCAAGCTGTTGCTGCGTGTCATCAATATTTATGAGCGCACGGCCATGTCCCATGCTAAGGAAACCATCTCTCATTCCAGTCTGGATGATAGGATCCAATTTTAAAAGCCTGAGGTAATTAGCAACTGTAGACCTGTTTTTCCCAATACGGTCACTTAACTGTTCCTGGGTTAACTGGATCTCATCGATCAATCTCTGGTATGAAATGGCAATTTCTATAGGATCCAGATCCTGTCTCTGAATATTCTCTACAAGCGCCATTTCCAGCGATTCCTGGTCGTTTGCGATTCGAATATAGGAAGGGATGGTCTTTAGACCTACCAGTTTTGATGCTCTAAATCTTCTTTCTCCAGATACCAGCTGGTATTTGTCAAACTCAAGTTTTCTTACCGTAATTGGCTGGATCACGCCAAGCTCCCGAATGGAAGTAGCAAGTTCCTTAAGCGAATCTTCGTTAAAACTGGTTCTTGGCTGAAATGGGTTTACTTCAATGGAAGATAGTTCCAGTTCAACTATGTGCCCAACGAGTTTATCGGCATTTTTATCTTCTGCAGATTTTATATCGTTATCAGGATCTTTTAATAAGGCTGAAAGTCCTCTCCCCAATGCCTGTTTTCTGGTAGCCTTAGCCATTTCTATTCGTTTTTCTTAATAATTTCATGTGCCAGGCTTAGGTAATTGCTGGCTCCTTTACTGGAAGCGTCATAGTTAATGATACTTTCACCATAACTTGGTGCTTCACTTAAACGAACATTTCGCTGAATGATTGTTTCGAAAACCATCTCATCAAAATGTTTTTTAACCTCATCTACCACCTGGTTAGACAAACGTAATCTTGAATCATACATAGTTAATAGCAAGCCTTCAATATCGAGCTTGTTATTATGCAATTTTTGAACGCTTTTAATGGTGTTGAGTAATTTTCCCAGACCTTCCAGTGCAAAATATTCACATTGAATAGGTATGATCACAGAATCTGAAGCAGTAAGTGCATTTAGCGTAAGTAGCCCAAGAGAAGGAGCGCAATCTATCAGGATATAATCATACAATTCTTTCAAAGGAGTAATAGCCCGTTTCAACATGCTTTCCCTGTTCTCCTGGTCTACCAATTCAATTTCTATGGCAACAAGATCAATATGTGCCGGGATAATATCCAGGTTTGGAGAGTTGGTTTTTTGAATGGCATCTTCTGCTTTTACCGAGTGCTCCAATAGTTGATAAGTTCCATTTTCCACTTCCTCAACATCTATCCCCAATCCCGACGTGGCATTGGCCTGTGGATCGGCATCAATCAATAAGATCTTTTTCTCTAAAACCCCAAGTGAAGCTGCAAGGTTTACAGATGTTGTGGTTTTACCCACTCCTCCCTTTTGGTTGGCAATAGCAATGATTTTACCCATTAATTCAGTCTGATTTTTGAAAGGTAAAAATACAATTTATTATAGGTTTAGAAAATGTATTTGTTAACAGCTTCTGAAGAATTCATAAAATAAAAAACCGCCGTCAGGTTAATTCTGGCGGCGGTCAATTAAACAAAAATTTTCTCTATTTATTCTGCTGAAGCTTCTTCAGTTTCTGGCATTAGAACTCCCAGTAAATAATTTGAACCTAAGAATTCTTCCGCTAGTTCCTGAAGCTCTTCTGCTTCAAGATCATCAACCATTTCATTGAATTTGCTGATCTCGCTCAATTTGAAACCTTCTTCTTCAGCTTTTCTAAGCTGTTGCATCCAGAATCTGTTTTCCTGTAACTGTTCCTTGCGTTGTACCTTAAAGGTCTCTTTCACTTTTGCAAGATCTTCTTCTGTAGGACCTTCAGTTCTTAGCTTTTCAACTTCAGCAAGAGCAGCTTTAGTAAGCTTGTCTACGTTCTCAGGGCCACAAGGGAAGGAGATCGAAAAGTTGTAGCTGTTATAAGGAATTTTAGACATGTTTCCGCGAGCTCCAACTCCGTAAACACCTCCTTCTTCTTCACGCAGTTGTTCCACCAGTTTAATGGTAAGAACTTCTCCAAGTGCAGAAAATGCAAGATCATCTTCTTTGTCGTATTCAGTCTCACCATTCCAGATAATGCTTACCTGGCTTTTAGGATCTGAACCTTTATAGACAGTTTTAGTCCGCTGCTCGTCGGTTTTCTCTCTAAAAACTGGCGCTTTGTACTCTTCATCAGAATTGGAAGCAGGAAGACTTGCAATATAAGTGCTGGCGTATTCCTTTAATTGAGCTTCATCTACATTTCCAACAAAGAAAAATGTAAAGTCTGAAGCATCAGCAAAACGTTCCTGGTATTTCTGGTAAGCAAGATCGTAATCCATTTCGTCATACTTTTCTGGAGTAGGGAAACCTACATATCTCGTATTACCTTCATTTCTGAATTTACTTAACTCATTCTGAAAATAGAAGTTTGGATTGGACATCAGGTTACCTAGAAAATTCTTCTGTTTAGTCACAAAAGACTGGTATGCCTCTTCATCTTTGTTAAGATCTGTAAAATACAAATGGATCATTTGCATCAGGGTCTCGAAATCCTTAGGAGTAGCAGATCCATTTAAACCTTCAGAATAAGTAGATATCTGCGGATTCACATTCACGATCTTACCGCTCATCATTTTATTCATGTCATTCTTATCTAAACCTCCTACACCAGCTTCATTAAGACCAGCATTGGCATAAACTGTGGACATGTATTCATCGTCTGAGTATAAAGAGTTTCCTCCTTCACTATAAGCTGAAAACAGGATCTCATCATTTTTGAAATCAGTTTTCTTCAGCATTATTTTAGCACCGTTGCTAAGAATCATTGTCGTAATACCCAATTCTTCATTGGTAGTTGATTCTTTTACAAATCCCTTTTCGGGCATTTCAGTAATCAGATTTTCGCGGACTTCTTCATCTGCATACTTCTCGATCTCTGAGTTTTTAACTTCATTAAGAACGGCAAGTACTTGCTCTTCAGAAATCTTTTTAACCGATTCTTTTTCTGGACCAGTGAAAACGATCACTCTATTTTCATCATGCAGGAAGTTGTTTATCAATCCATTGATGTTGTCCAGCTTAATGTCATCAAGATTGTTCTTAGCAAATTCATAGGTCCATTCTGCTCCAGGTATTGGTGAATCTTCCAGGAAATGACTTACATATTGTCCAATAATTCTATTACTTTCCTGCTTGTCACGATCCTTGTAGGCTTTCTCAAGACGGGCAAGATATTCTTTCTTGGCTCTTTCAAATTCAGCTTCGCTAAAACCATATCTTTTTACTCGCTCATTTTCTGTTACCAATGCTTTTAGAGCTTCCATTTGTGAATTCTCTCCTGTCATAGCAAAGGACTGGTATGCGTTTTTCTTAGGGGAATATGTTCCGCCGTAATAAGAAAAACCATAAGTAAATGGAGGAGTAGAGGAATTAGCAAGTTCCTGCAGCCTGTTATTTATCATAGAAGAAAACATGTTTTTCTCCACTTGTTTTTTGTAATCTGCTATAGTCACTACATCTTCCGCTTCTTCCATATCCTTATAATAGATACTAACCTGGCTGAAATTAGCCTCAGGGTCTGATGCGATAGCTACAAAAGTTGAATCATGGTTAGGTACACCATATTCTTTACGTTCTACCGGGTTTTCTCTGGCTTCAAGATTTGAGAAATGAGATTTGATCTTTTGTTCGATAGTTTCCACATCAAGATCACCAACGGCAATAACCGCCATAAGTCCTGGACGGTACCAGTCCTTATAGTAGTTACGAATAGTTTCGTAATCTGCATTCTCGATCACATCTTTCTTTCCTATTGGAAGTCTTTCAGCATATCTTGAATTGTACATCACCTTCGGAAGGTATTCCTGCATCATTCTTTTATCTGGCCCAAGTCCAAGTCTGTATTCTTCCAATACAACTCCACGTTCGCCGTCGATAGCTTCTTCAGTAAGTAGAGCATTATGCGCCCAGTCTTCAAGAATGGTGAATCCTTTTTCAAGTTTTTCAGCATCATCACTAGGAATTGGCAGAATATACACTGTTTCATCAAAGCTGGTGTAAGCGTTAAGATCTGCTCCAAATTTTACTCCAATGCTTTGCAGGTAATCTACCAGTTCATTTTTTTCAAAATTCTTGGTACCGTTAAAGTTCATGTGTTCGATAAAATGAGCAAGACCTTGCTGATCATCGTTTTCCAGAATAGAGCCTGCTTTAAGGGCGAGACGTAGTTCTAATTTGTCTTCCGGCTTCCCATTGTTGCGAATGTAATAGGTTAGACCATTGTCAAGTTTCCCGATCTTCACATTTGGATCCATTGGGATTTTATCGGTATCGCTAGTTTGAGCGAAACCAATACCAGTAAATACCAGGAACAGCATCCATAGGTTGCCTGTTAGGTTTTTTTTCATAATAATTTGAAATAGGTGTTAATTAATTGCGTACAAGATAATATTTCAAATTAATTAATACATATTAATAATACGGTAATGTCTAAAAATAACATTGAGCTTCATAAAAAAACCGGGCTTCCAAGGCCCGGTTTAAATTAAGGAGTGTATAACTAATTTCCTTTTTTAGATTTGATCATTTGTTCCAGCATGTCCCACATTTCTTCAGGAACATCTTCCAGTAAATTAAACTGTCCGGCGCCTTTCAACCATTCACCACCATCTATGGTGATCACTTCGCCATTTACATATGCAGAGAAATCTGAAACAAGATATGCGGCGAGATTTGCCAGTTCCTGGTGATCGCCAACTCTCTTAAGAGGTACCTTTTTAGCCAGATCGAACTTTTCCTTCAAGTCTCCTGGTAGCAATCTGTCCCATGCGCCTTTAGTTGGAAAAGGTCCGGGGGCAATGGCGTTGGATCTAATCCCGTATTTCGCCCATTCTACTGCCAGAGATCTGGTCATGGCAAGTACTCCAGCTTTTGCGGTAGCACTTGGAACTACATAAGCAGATCCCGTCCAGGCATAGGTAGTAACGATATTAAGAATATTTTTGTTTTCTTGCTTTTCGTCGATCCAGTGTTTCCCGAACGCAAGCGTACAGTTTTTACTACCTTTTAAAACGATATCTATAATAGTGTCAAAAGCATTGGCACTCAAACGTTCTGTTGGAGATATAAAATTACCAGCTGCGTTGTTCAGGAGAATGTCTACAGATCCAAATTCGGCGACAGCTTTATCACGCATAGCTTCCACCTGATCATAATGTCTAACATCACACTGCAATGGTAAACATCTTCCACCGGTTTGTTCTTCCAGTTCTTTTGCTACTTTCTCCAGCTTTTCCATATTTCTGGAAGTGATCGCAACATTTGCTCCCAGTTCGAGGAAATAAGTAGTCATCGATTTTCCAAGACCACTACCACCGCCGGTTACAACTATCGTTTTTCCGGCTAAAGCATCATCACGGAGCATTTTTTTCTTTAAATCCATATTTTGGTTGATTATATGATTATTCGTCGATTAATATTTCTAGTAATTGTATCGCAGCATCACTAATCTTGGTTCCCGGGCCAAATACAGCCACGGCTCCAGAATCGAAAAGAAACTGATAATCCTGAGATGGGATCACACCTCCAACGATAACCATGATATCATCACGTCCTAACTTCTGAAGTTCTTCAATAACCTGCGGAACAAGAGTTTTGTGTCCAGCGGCTAGTGAAGATACCCCAAGAATATGAACGTCATTTTCCACGGCCTGTTGTGCTGCCTCGGCAGGAGTCTGGAACAATGGTCCAATATCTACGTCAAAACCAAGATCGGCATATCCGGTAGCTACTACTTTCGCTCCACGATCGTGACCGTCCTGTCCCATTTTCGCAACCATGATCCTAGGTCGGCGACCTTCCATTTCAGCGAACTTGTCGGCCATTTCACGAGCCTTTTTAAATGAGCTGTTGTCTTTCATTTCTTTTGAATATACTCCGCTGAATGACTGAATCTTAGCTTTATATCTACCATAAACGCTTTCCAGAGCATCACTTATTTCACCTAATGTAGCACGATCACGTGCTGCTTCAACGGCAAGTTCCAGTAAGTTAGCATTTTCTTCTTTAGCAGCTCTGGTCAGGTTTTCAAGGCTATTTTTCACCTTATCTGAATCTCTCTCTGATCTTATTTTTTCTAACCTGGCGACCTGTTGTTTTCGCACGGTTTGATTGTCTACTTCCAGAGTAACCATATCATCTTCCTTATCCAGACGATATTTGTTCACACCTATGATCACATCTGTTTCGCTGTCTATCCTGGCCTGCTTTTTTGCTGCAGCTTCTTCGATCCTCATTTTTGGAATCCCGGCCTCAATAGCTTTGGTCATCCCTCCAAGTTCTTCAACTTCTTCAATGAGCTTCCAGGCCTTGGCAGCGATCTCTTCGGTAAGCTTTTCAACATAATAGCTTCCAGCCCATGGATCCACCGTCTTGGTAATATTCGTCTCCTGTTGAAGATAAAGTTGCGTATTTCGAGCTATTCTGGCGGAAAAGTCGGTTGGGAGTGCAATCGCTTCGTCGAGAGCATTGGTATGTAAACTCTGGGTTCCACCAAAGGCAGCTGCCGCTGCTTCGATACAGGTTCTCGCCACGTTATTAAATGGATCTTGCTCGGTCAAACTCCAGCCACTTGTTTGTGAATGCGTTCTTAGACTTAAAGATTTAGGATTGGTAGGATTAAATTGCTTTACCAGTTTTGCCCATAACATTCTTCCTGCGCGCATTTTGGCGATCTCCATAAAATGGTTCATTCCAATCGCCCAGAAAAACGAGAGTCTTGGCGCGAAACTGTCTATTTTCATTCCTGCATCAAGACCTTTACGAATATATTCCAGACCATCAGCCAGCGTATAGGCAAGCTCGATATCGCAGGTAGCACCGGCTTCCTGCATATGATAACCGGAAATACTAATGCTATTAAACTTCGGCATTTTTTGAGATGAATACTCAAATATGTCTGAAATGATCTTCATGGAAGGAGTAGGAGGGTAGATATAAGTATTCCTTACCATAAACTCCTTTAATATATCATTCTGAATCGTACCTGACAATAATTCTGGTTTTACGCCCTGTTCTTCCGCAGCAACGATGTAGAACGCCATAATGGGCAGAACTGCTCCATTCATAGTCATGGAAACCGACATTTTATCCAGCGGAATCTGGTCGAAAAGGATCTTCATGTCCTCTACCGAATCTATCGCAACCCCGGCTTTACCAACATCTCCAACTACACGTTCATGATTGCTGTCATATCCTCGATGGGTGGGCAAGTCGAAGGCTACCGATAGTCCTTTTTGTCCTGCAGCAAGATTTCTTCTATAAAAAGCATTACTTTCTTCGGCGGTGGAAAAGCCTGCATATTGTCTTATCGTCCATGGTCTGCTCACGTACATCGTGCTGTAGGGTCCACGTAAATAGGGAGGGATTCCGGCGGCGAATTCAAGATGTTCTGCTTCTGAAAGGTCTTCTTTCGAGTAAGATGTTTTGATCTCTATCTCTTCGGGAGTCTCAAAGGTCTCCGCACTTATTTTCTTTGCTGAAGATAGATCTTTATCGTTCAAGCTTATATGTTGAAGGTCTTTACGTGACATCGTTCTTAATTTTGAGAGGTTTCTGCAGCGGTTTCCTTTTCCAGTCGTTTTTGCTCCATCGCTTCACTTAATCTTCTTTCCAGGATTGGCTGTAAAAGCGTTTTTCTTGGATCCTGCTTTAAAAAAGGGAACAACTCAAGATCATCTTTCATCCTGTCTTCAGGATTTTCAAATTTGTTAGTTCCAATAAGGATCAATTCTCCCGAATCAAATTTAAGTTGTTCTTCTTTCGCGCTTTGTTTGATCTTTCTCTGAATAATTCCTTCTTTAAGCTCCTTTAAAAAACCGCCACCTTTTTCGATATCCTTGAATATCTGTAAAGCTTTTTCAGCAATTTGGCGTGTGATGGTTTCTATATAATAAGTGCCTTCAGCAACATTTCCTACTTTTCCAAAATAGCTTTCGTGTCTCATCACCAGCAATTGATTGCGGGCAATGCGGTCACCAAACTCGTTATTTTTATGGTAGATCGCATCGTAAGGCAAATTGCAAATGCTGTCTGCACCTCCAAGGATCGCACTCATACTTTCTGTGGTGGTTCTAAGCAGGTTGACATTGAAATCATATAAGGTTTTGGTGCGTTTGGTTGGTTCGGCAACAATATGACAATCTTTATGGAATCCAAATTCTGAAGCGATAGTAGCAAATAGCCAGCGTAATGCTCTTATTTTTGAAATTTCGAAAAAATAATCTGATCCTACCGAAACGTAAAATTGAATTTTAAAATTCGCCTTCTTTTCTAATTCCAGTCCTTCAAAATGATGTAGATACTCTGAAACCTGGGCAAGTGAATATGCCAGTTGCTGAGGGATATTTGCCCCCGCATTTTGATATAATCCCAGGTCTATGCTCAATACTGAAGCAAAACCTGAACTTTTTTGAATAATTTTTTCTAATTCTGAATGATCAGATTTCAGGTTTTTAAACCAGTTTCCAGATCGCGCAAGGTTGCCTATAATATCATTTCGTAGGTAAACTTTTCTATTAGTTTTACTAGTTTCCTTATCCAGATTCAGTATAAAATCTGAATTCAGGAATTCGCATTGCAGGTAAACCGGAACTTCATTGGGTAGCGACTCTAGAATTTCTACGAAATCGATTTCTTCAGAAGCTAAAATGAACCATAAAGATTCAGTTCCCTTTTGTAGTTTATCCTTGGCTTTGTTCACTGCGGAAGCTTCAGAAGTGATATAGATCTTTTCACAGATGTTCCAGTGAGCCGGGTTAGGGATCGAAAGGCTTTCTGAAATATCTTCCGAAGAATAGAAGGGTTTTATATCAATGCCGTGAAGAGTCTTAGTAACCAGTTTCTCGTTATAATCGGCACCTTTAAGATCTGCCTGGATCTTTTGTTTCCATTGCTTTGCAGAAACATTTTCAAATTCCTGAAATAACAATTGCTTCATGATTTTAATTTTTTGGCGGGCGAGATCAATCTATAGTATCGTACTCGATAATATAAATATCTTCATTGGGTCTTTTCATATAGTACTTCTGGCGGGCAAAACGTTCTAGTTGCACCGAATCCTGAAGATCTTCGATGATAGCCTTGTCTTTCGCGATCTCTTCCTGATAATAGCTTTTATTTCGCTGAAGTTCTTCTATTTCCAAATCCAGTTCATGATGTATGAACCAGGAATTAGTATCCAGAAAGAACATCCAGCCTATGAAAATAATGCTTATCAGTACATATTTGTTACTGATAAACCGGAACCATCGTTTTTTACGCAGGTCTTTTAATTTCATAGTTTTTAAAGATACAAAATTAGCTTAAGCGATCTTTGATAATAGTCTGAACGATGTCAACAGCCACCGTATTGTAGCGATTGGTAGGAATGATGATATCAGCAAATTCTTTGGTAGGTTCTATAAACTGCTGATGCATTGGTTTTAAAGTCGTCTGGTATCTCCAGAGCACTTCTTCAAGATCACGACCGCGATCTGCAATATCACGTTTTAAACGGCGAATTAATCGCTCATCACTGTCTGCATGAACGTAGATCTTGATGTCAAAAAGATCGCGAATTTCAGGATGGGTGAGGATAAGGATCCCTTCAACGATCACTACTTTTCGAGGATGTATCTCTACAAACTCTCCGGTTCTATTGTGTTCTTTAAAAGAATAAACTGGTTGCTGAATGTTATGACCCGCTCGTAACTGTCTTAAATGTTCAGCCAGAAGATCGAAATCTATTGATTTGGGATGGTCAAAATTTATCTTTTTACGCTCTTCAAAAGTAAGATGAGAGGTGTCCTGGTAGTAAGAATCCTGAGAGATTACATCTACCTCTTCATGTTTTAGTTCATCGATGATTTGATTTACAACCGTAGTCTTACCACTCCCGGTACCACCGGCGATCCCAATAATTAGCATGTTTCTAGAATTTTTGCAAAGGTAATATTACTTTTTAAAAATCTTCGGAAAGTGGAGCACGCCTTTCGAAATAAAAAAACCGACTTGTAAAAGTCGGTTTTGAAATTGTTGATGGTATGCTATTCAGCACTTTCTTTGACAGCAGCTACTTCTTCAACCGTCACCATATCATCAATATTATTGCTCCACGAGTTCATAACGTAGTTCATTGCATCTGCAACTTCCTGATCACTCAAGCCCATAGGAGTCATCACGTTATCATATTTCTCGCCATTTACTTCAATAGGACCTTTCATTCCATACTTAACACCTCGAATACTTTCTTCACGCTTTTCTGTAAGCCAGTTAGAGCCATCGAGTGGAGGGTAGGTGCCGGCGATCCCTTTCCCATTTGGTAAATGACAGGTCACACAAAGATCTGAATAAATACCTTTTCCTCTTTTGATGCTTGCAGTTAGCGGTGTTTGTTCGCTGGACTTTTCCGAAGAAGGAATTACGTAGGATTCATCTTCGGTTTCATTTTCTTTTTTATCAGATTTACAAGCCACCATCGCGGCCAATCCAAATACGAAAAGTAGTTTCTTCATGTGATTATTTGTTGGTTAATTTTGCAATTCCTTTACCCTCAATAGCTACATAGATATCTCCATCTGGTCCTTGTCTTACGTCGCGCATGCGTCCTGCACCATCAATAAGTTTGGTTCTCTTGGTGATCTTTTTACCATCAAGTTCAAGGAGTTCAAGATATTGAAATTTTAGAGATCCCACTAAAAGGTTGCCTTTCAATTCTGGAAATTTTTCTGAAGTTACATAAGCGAATCCGCTAGGAGCAATAGAAGGTAGCCAGTAGAAAATAGGATCTTTCATTCCTGGTTTGCTGCGTTCGTCGGTAATAGGCGTCCCGCTGTAATTTTCACCATAAGTCACTACAGGCCATCCATAATTAGCGCCTTTCTCTACAACATTGATCTCGTCTCCACCTTTTGGTCCATGCTCATGTACCCAGATCTCTCCGGTTTCAGGATTTAGGATCATTCCCTGCGGATTTCTATGTCCGTAAGAATAGATCGCTTCAACAGCATTCTCTTCACCAACGAAAGGATTGTCTGATGGAATAGAACCATCATCATTTAACCTGTAAACTTTTCCGTTGTCACGAGAGATATCCTGTGGGTTTACATCGCGCTCACCTCTTTCACCAGCACTAAAGAACAGGTAACCGTTTTTATTAAAAGCTATCCTGGAGCCAAAATGCTGACCTTTGGTTGTATTTGGAGAAGCTTTGTAAAGCACCTCTTTAGATGTTAGTTCGTTGCCTTCAAGTTTCGCGCGCATAATGGCAGTATTCCCTCCATCTGCACTTCCTTCCGGGGAAGCATAGGAGAAATAGATCCAGCCATTAGATTCGTATTCTGGGTGAAGCACCACATCAAGTAAACCTCCCTGACCGCGATCATAAACCTCAGGACCACCGGAAATCTGGATCTTTTCACCATTTTTAAAATGAATGATATCACCGTTTTTTTCAGTAATAAGTATGCTCTTATCCGGCATAAATGTAAAACCCCATGGAATATTCAGCCCTTCAACAACCATTTCAAATCCATAAGCATTTGAAACTCCAGCTTCAATAGGATCTGGAACCTGTTGGTTTTCTTCGGAAGTATCTCCGGGCTCGGCAACAGGGTCATTTGTATTTTCTGAAAGATCGCTTTCAGACTTAGAATCACCGCAGGCATAAACTGAAAGTAGAATACCTATGGATGCAATATAATTTTTCATATATCTTTTCTTTTTTACAGCAATGTTTGAACTAAGATATAAAAAAATGAAACTTTCCATGGTAGGATATGATTTATTCTTATATTTGCCGCCCAATTAATGCTAAATAAAGCATTTTCGGGGTGTAGCGTAGCCCGGTTATCGCGCCTGCTTTGGGAGCAGGAGGCCGCAGGTTCGAATCCTGCCACCCCGACTTATTAAAGAAGATTAAAAAGGTAATTTCATGAAGATCATGTTGTTACCTTTTTTTATGTCCAGGTTTCTTGAAGTGTCTGTATCTACTTTTGATATTTAAGGATGAAAGTCTTTCTATTTACTGCTAAACCACAATACCTTGAATTAGAATAAATTAATGGCATCGTGAATATTCAGGGACGAAATCAATAACTCCATAGTATTTTTTTTATTTTTTAATTTCGAAACTCAAAGCCTAATTCCACAATTCTTAAAATTATATCATAATTTAGCAAGCTAATCTCTATGGCTATGATCGATCAAAGTGACATATTAAAACGCAATAATGTTACTATTAGGGGAAATGGTCGGCAGCCTATTGTTTTTGCGCATGGTTATGGTTGTGATCACTATATGTGGAGATTCGTTTATCCTGCCTTTCTAGATGATTATAAAGTCATTTTATTCGATCATGTAGGTTCTGGAAACTCTGATGAAGCCTATTATGATATACAGAAATACAATAGCCTGCAAGGTTATGCAGACGATATTCTGGAAATCTGCCATGCATTGGACCTGGAAAATGTTATCCTCGTTGGTCACTCCGTTAGTTCAATGATCTCATTACTGGCAGCTAATAAGGAGCCAACATTATTTTCTAATATCATCATGATTGGACCTTCTCCATGCTATATAGATAAAGGAGAGTATAAAGGTGGATTTAGTCAGCAGGACATCGATGAATTACTGGAAACCCTGGAAAGCAATTACCTTGGCTGGGCATCTGCAATGGCGCCGGTAATTATGGGAAATCCAGAGACACCAGAATTAGGGGAAGAATTAACCAATAGTTTTTGTAGAACAAACCCGGAGATAGCAAAGCATTTTGCGAAAGTTACTTTCCTTTCAGACAATCGTGAAGATCTTAATGATCTTAAAATACCTACTTTGATCATTCAATGTGAAGAAGATGCTATCGCACCACTCACAGTTGCTGAATATGTTAGCGACAAAATTACGAGCAGTACCTTAAAATTGATCGATGCAACCGGACACTGTCCAAACTTAAGTGCTCCGGAAGAAACGATTTCTGCGATAAAACATTACCTGGAAAAGAAGGACTAAATGCAAGAGGAAACCCAAAAGAATCCTGAAATATTTGAATCTGCTGAAGATTTGTATCATGACGCACCATGCGGATATGTTTCATTCAGAAATGATGGTACGATATATAATATAAATAAGACCTTACTGGGATGGCTGGAATTCGACAGAAATGAAATTCTGGGAGAGAAAAAGATCTATGAGCTTTTTAAAATGGGTGGAAGAATGTATTTCGAAACTCATTTTTTTCCATTAATAAGGATCCAGGGTTTTGCAAATGAAATCAATTTCGAAATTCGAAAAAATGATGGATCCACTTTTCCGGCACTCATTAATGTCAAGGAATTAAAAGGGCCTACTGTTCGTGAGAATCGCTACAGAGCTTCAGTTTATGATATTTCTGATAGAAAGAAGTACGAACAGGAATTGATGAATGCAAAACTAAAGGCAGAAAAACTTGCCCAGGTAAAAGCAGAATTTCTTGCAACCATTAGTCATGAAATAAGAACGCCGTTGAACGCCATTGTTGGAATTGGCGATCTATTAACTAAAACGTCCTTAGACCAGAAACAGAAAGAATATGCTGATATTCTCAGGTTATCTTCTGAGAATCTGCTAGGCTTGGTAAACAACATTCTTGATCTTAGTAAATTGGAAGCTAAAGCTCTTCAGTTGGAAAAAAAGGCTTTCGCCATTCGCACTCTAGTCAATAGCTTGATCCATACCTTTAAATTGAAATGCAATGAAAAAGGTATTGAACTCCTTGCTGAAATAGATGAGAATATACCCAATTACATTTCAGGAGATCCCATAAAGCTTAGCCAGGTACTTACAAATTTACTGGGAAACGCAATAAAATTTACCTGCGAAGGTCATGTAAAATTAATCGTAAAACTTACTGCATCAACTTCAGAAAAACTAGATCTTAACTTCAGTGTAATTGATACCGGTACTGGAATTCCACAAGATAAGTTGCAAAGTATTTTTGAAGAATTTTCACAGGCTAGTTATGAAGTGAATCTGGAATACGGTGGTACAGGTCTGGGCCTAACAATTTCCCAGCAATTATTGAAGCTTCATGGAAGTGAAATTAAAGTAGCGAGTGTACTGGGAGAAGGCTCTGAATTTAGCTTCGATATCACTTATGAGAAGTACACCAATTCAGTAAATGAAATGGATGCAAATGACAGCATTCAAAGAAAAAAATTGGATTTAGCAAAATTACTGATCGTTGAAGATAATCCTGTCAATATTTTTGTTATTTCAGAGTATCTTAAGGAATGGAAGATCAATTTTGATACCGCCAAAAATGGTAAAAAAGCCATCGAAGCCGCGAAGAAAAAAAATTACGATGTAATTCTTATGGATCTTCATATGCCTATTATTAACGGTTTTGAAGCTTCCTCTACCATTAGAAACCTTAATCTTGAAAAACAACCTGTGATCCTGGCATTATCGGCTACGAGCAGGGAGGCAATAGAAGCTGAGCTCAATCGTGCAGGAATAGATGATTTTATTTCCAAGCCATTTGGACCGGAGGACTTGCATAAACTTATTTCAAATTATATAGTTACTGCTTCAGATCGTATAAAGAGTAGCGAATTGGAAAAGGACAAACTCGGTGTGATTTCTTCGGAAGAAAATAAAATAGCCTCTGAGAATTCTATTGATTTAAGCCGATTCGTAAAAATGGCGAATAATAAGCCCGAATTTCTACGGAAGTTTATAAACAATACCCTGACAGCTTTTCAAGACTATTTAGAAGATTTTCAGAAAGCTGCAAATTTGCGGGATGCTAATCAAATCTCAGAGCTTATTCATAAAAGCACCATGTCGGTATACTACATTCAGTCTGATAAACTGGTGAAATTACTAAGAGACTGCCAGAGTTGTTTTGAAGATAAGAACGCAAGTTCTGAAGAAATAGAAGCTGTCATTAAAAATGCCACTGCAGAATTCCACCAGGTAATCATCTCCTTAAAAAATTCAGATTCAGAATCTTTACAGATAAAGTCCCAGAGTGAGGCATAGTGATATAACTTAAAATTTCAGGTTTGAATTAATCAGCCTTAAGTTCATCTTTATCTTTTTTAAATACAAGCGTTCTGTGAGGGAAAGGTATTTCCACGCCTTCTGCATCAAATCTTTTTTTGATACTCTCGTATAGTTCACATTTCATCACAAAGGCTGAAGCGTAATCCCACGCCCAGGCCCACGCTCTAATGGTAATGGATGAATCTCCCAGGTTGGTCACTCTTACTATAACCAGAGGAACTCCGTTCCTAAGATCCTGATTAGATCTGTTATCAAATAGATTTGGATGCGCTTCACATTCTTCTTTCATGATCTTTTTAGCGAGATCGATGTCACTGTCGTATGAAATTCCAATTTCAATCCACTGGCAAATTTTCTTTTCATCCAGATCGTAATTGGTTACTTTTTCTTTATTAATTATGGCATTAGGAATCACGATCATCTTATTCTGATAGTTTCTAATTACTGTATGCCGAAGGGTAATGTCTGTCACAGTACCTACGAGATCATCTGTGATTTTGATAACATCACCAACTCTAAAGGGTTTAAAAGCAATTATAAATACCCCACCAATCAGGTTTGCCAGTGCTTCCTGGGAGGCCACACCTATTACCAGGGCCAGTATACCAGCACCACCAAGGGCAGTTTGAGCAATTCCTCTAAGTGCGGGAAAAGCCAGGGTGGCTAGTATAGCACCAATAAAATAAACGCCGAACACACTTAAGTATCGCAAAAACTTATAGCTGGTGGGATCACCACCAGAAGCAGTTGTTTTCTTGATCGTTCTTGCAAATAAAGCTTCAACAATGCTAGCTCCAATGATCGTGAAAATAAGTACGAAACCAACATAAAGTATGAGTTCGAAATTCCTGGTAGCAATACCATATTTGTCTTCAGAAATAAAGATAAAACTCAATGCAATCATTCCCAGGATTACCCATAATGTATTCAGGATACGCTTTATCAATTTCAGCCTGGTATGCTCTTCATTGGGAAACTTTGCCGTAGCCTTTTTTAAAAGCCATCGAAGAAGATATTTGGTTGCAACCAGCAATAGTAAAACCGATCCAACCACAATTAGGGCGTAGATAATAGAATCACGGTAAGTATTCCAGAAATTGATCATTGTTAGTTTTAATTACAGGATCTTATTTATTCTTCTGCAATTTAGTGAAGACTAATTAGATAAAATATTTAATTGCTAAGGAGAATATTCAACAGGCTTTAGGGGTGAGCTCTGTTATCAATTTAGTGGTCTAGAAAAGTTTGACCCAATAGATTGATTGCTAGTTAAAGACCCAGGCATAGGTCTTGGATACAGGTATGATGAAGCAATGACGGGTATGCTTGGTTTTCAAATTTTTGATAATCTTTTTGCTGGTCATTCTTATGATTACGCGACCAATGACTTTGGGGAAGATCATAACGGCTCACATGAAATCGTAGTGAAGTTTAAATTTGATAAATCTGGATATCAATCCAGTCGAGCATTGAACTCTTATCAATATTAAAGTTTACAGTAGGGAAATAGCCGTCCAGTATTCTACACATATGGGCGGCTATTTATTTTTTATTTAGAAATGATCTATGCGACCTGGTGATTAACATTAGTTTTTTTATTCGCCTTATGACTACTTCCAAAGTTATAGCTCCAGTAGATACTCATTAGTTGGAAACCTATTTTTAAGGAGTCCTTCATAGACAATTTAGAACCATCTTCATGTACCCATCTTTTTAATGGTTGTTCGCAGATCATCTCCTGAGCTTTATTTTTGCCGAAGTGTTTTTTCATCCTCATAAAGATCTCTACATCAAACAGCCATTTGGTTAGAAAAGGCTTTTCGAAAGCGATCGGGATCAATTCCTTTCTCATGATCTTAGCCCCACACTGCGTATCTTTAAATGGCATTCCCAGGATGGAAACAATGATGAAATTAATGGTCATACTAATGACCTGTCTGGCGCTTTCTTTAGCAATATTAGCACCCATTCTACTAATTCTCGAACCATTTACGATCTGGAAACCTGTAGTTTCAATGGTTTTTACGAGATCATCGAAATCCTGAAAATCTGTAGAAAGATCGGCATCAAGAAAGCCTATATAATCGAGGTCTTCAAATTTGGAAAGATGCAGTAAGCCGGCTCTAACTGCTTCAGCTTTACCTCCATTTTCAGGGCAGTCGTAAATACTAATAAAATCTTCTCTTCCTTTTTGTAATTCCTTTAATACCTGCATCGTTTTGTCTGTACTTCCATCATTGACAAAGCACAAATGATATCCGGAAGTCTTCTCCAGGAATGATATAAATTCTGCAGATTTCAACCTGTTTTCTTCATTGTAGCATGGGATCACCACTCCAACACATCTATTCTGAATAATACTATTTCCTACCGTCTTTGGACTTGCAGATTCGGTATGACCAATCAATCTCTTTACCCTGGCGCAAACTTCGACCAGGCTTAGAGGTTTTTTCATAAAATCCTGAATTCCAAGTTCGAATCCCTGAACGATCAAGTTCTCATCTGTATTTCCGGAAAGAACCATGATTGGCGTTTCAACCTTCATTTCATTTCTAAGAACTCTTACAATGTCCAATCCATTTGAATTGGGCATATTAATATCGATAATCAATAGGTCAGGCTGAAAACTCTGAAATATCTCGATAGCCTTTTCAGCCTTAGTGGTCGTTCTAACTTCATATCCTTCATCGGTCAATCTTTTCTCTAGTGGCATTAGAACTAACTGCTGATCGTCTACGGCTAAAATTTTCATGGTGATTGGTTTTAGATTATGGGTCAAATTTAAATGTTGAATGCCATCATTTTCAGCATTTTAGATAAGTCGGTTTATTGGCGTAGATGAATGGTAAAAAACTATCGATGAATGAGTTTGACACTCTTCAAAGCCGCAGTAATTTTATTTTGAATAAATTACCATACTATTCGCATGAAAGAAACTACGAACAAATACCTGATCGCAGCTCTTATTATAGGAGTCGTATTTCATTCTTCCACCATATTTTTCACTTTGGAGAATACGTACGATGCGCTTATTCATTTGTTTTTCGCAGAGCATTATTCAAACAACTGGTTCGAACCCTGGAACTATAAATGGTATACCGGCTTTACGGTGATGGGATACCCGCCGCTGGTGCACCAGGCTATTGGTTTGTTTTCTTATGTTGGCGGATTAAAATTCGGAATGTTTCTGGTTGCGATCATAGGGGTGATCTTATTTATTACCGGGATCTATCGATTTGCCCTATTAATGACCGGCAATAGAAAAGTAGCCGGTTATGCCGCACTGCTGGCAGTTTTCTCTTCCTCATTTGTGGAAACACTTCATATTTTTGGTCAACTTCCTAGCATCGTAGGTGTTTCCATATTAATGCATTCATTACCAGAGATCTATCTCTACATCAAAACCGGGAAGCGCAAATATTTTTTAAGAGCATTATCCTTACTGGCGGTTACCGTTACATCACACCATGTAACCCCTATTTTTGGAATGGTGTTTTTTATATTTCCGTTAATAGGTATGGTCATTATGGATGTTTCCAAAGAAAGAGTGGGGGCTTTTAGTGAGATCACCTTTAAAGTTTTCCTGGATACATTTCTGAAATTATTCTGGAGGATAGTAACTTTTGGGATGTCCTCGCTTGCGGCAATCATTATTTGTATCCTACCATACTGGGTAAACACTAAAAAGAACCCGATCACCCAGGTGCCTATTCCGCATGGGAGCAGGGATAGTTTTATAGAAGTGACTTCCAGCGGACTCGTATTCTTTGTCATTCCATGGGGAATTATCTTTTTCCTATTCCCTTATATTCTTTATCGCTACTACTCTAAGCGCTACCTTTTCTTCGGATTATCCTTTACCATATTATTTATACTGGGAACCGGTGGAACAACGCCAATTCCTAGAATGGTTTTAGGTGATACCGCGTTCAATATCCTTACGCTGGATAGATTTACACTATGGGGGTCTATCATGGCGTTGCCAATATTCGGGGAATTTGCTTACAGGTTTTCTGAAGGAGATCTAAAGCAACTCATCCAGAGAAAATTTGGAGCAGTTTATCACCGGGTTATCGGAGCTTTTCTAGTCGGGTTATTTCTATTCATTTCTGTCTTTACGCTAAGTCTGGGGTATTTCAGGCCTATGCAGCCACAGAGTATCAAAATGCTTCCAATAGTAAATTTTCTAAATCAGGATCAACATGATCACTGGAGATTTCTTACCCTGGGCTTTGGAGATCAAATGGCATGGCTCTCGGCCCAAACCAGGGCACTTACTGTGGACGGCAATTATCATTCTGCCCGCAGATTACCTGAACTTACAACTCGTGCCGTAGAACGCCTTGAAAACTCAAAATTCCGGGGAGTGGAAGGGATAGGGTCTTTACAGCAGTTCCTGGCAGTTCCGGAAAAGTACAATCTTAAGTATATTTTCTCCAATGATAAATTCTATGATCCGCTACTATACTTTAGTGGCTGGCAGCGTTTGCAGCAACTGGAAAATGGGATTATGGTATGGGAAAAACTGAATATTCCGCCACTTTCCAAGATCATTGGCTACGAAGACGTACCCATGTTTTTAAAGCTAATGTGGGGAATTATCCCATTGCTGACCGTACTTATTGCCGTCTTTATAAACCTTCAATTGATCTGGTATCATACGATCAAAACCGGCAATCCCGATAAACCTGATTTTTTAAACTACAGGATAGAATATAAGCGCTTTCGAACGGGAGTTCTACACGTCAACCAGATCTATGCACTTATATTAAGCGTGGTCATTCTGGTCTCACTGTATTATATCTACCGGGACAATCAAGATCAGCTTTCAGAAAAGAATGTGGTTGAAGCTTACTACGATGCTATCGATTTCAAGGAATTTGAAAGAGCTCATTCATATTTTGATCCCGCCGGAGATAAAACGATCGCCCAGTTCATGCTGGAGGTAGCGGTAAGTGACGGGATTTTAAGTAGTTATGCTAAACTTGATAGCATTCGGGTTGAAGTAACCAATATTAATGATTCTACAGCCCTCGCAAATGCCTATACCAGCTGGGTGACTCCAATTGATATTATTGAGCAAATAGAAATACACCAGCTACGGAAGATCGATGGTCGCTGGTTTATAACCCCAAAGGAACAGGATACAGATCTACCACCAGATCAGTTATTTTCTGAAAATCAAACGGAGTTTTATAACCATGGAAGAAGAAAGATAAGTACCCAGCAAACGTATCATGAAGATGTCCTGAAACAACCGGTGCTTGAGGTGCTTTCCGCGAAACTGGTGCAGTTTGAAGATAGGTATGCCATCGTAGGAGAGATACAGAATGTTGATCATGTTCCTGCAGATGTGGTGATCAAGGGAACTTTGTACGACAAAAATAATCACGAACTGGCCAGTTATAACGCCCGGCAGGTTTTAAAGCATAAGTTAATGCCGAAGGAAATAAGCAGCTTTCGTGTAGATTTTGAAGGTATTGCCTGGCTGGCACAGGATTCTAAAATCCCCGAAACGTTCGATCCAGACCAGTTTACGCCACTTGAACTGGACGATATTCCGGTTACCTTCAACCTGCAATGTGCGGGCAATGTAGCTATAACCGACCTCTATAAAAGTACCAGTATTAATGATCTTCAGCTTGAAAATAATGTGCTGGATGGAACAATTTTTAATTACGGAGTTCAGGAAGTTACTATTCCTCAATTGCTGGTTTCCTATTATAATAACGGGAGTTTGGTTTGGGTAGAACATGATTATCTTGAAAACGGGATCAGGGTGCAGCGAAAGCAGGATTTTAATTATGAGCTTAAGAATCTATCCGGTTT
>NZ_JBLWIM010000018.1:39796-49255 GCF_048381525.1 Christiangramia qingdaonensis | reverse complement strand
CCTTGATATTTCACGTAAAGTTGTGCCAGAAAGAGTACGATCACAGCAAGAACTTTCAAATCTAGAGATCGAAGGATCCGGGTTTAGTTCCATAAAACTGGAAATGAATAATTACGTAGGAAACCCAAAATAATGAACCTGAAACAATTCTTCATGTTGATCTTTTTCTTCGGAATCATTTCTGAAGATACTCCGGTGGTTTCTTCGGAATCTATTCCTGAAGTGAGTATGGCCGGGGAAGAATTACTGCTCACTTTCAATACTACTTCAGCTGAAGCCTTGCTTATACTGAAAAATGCCTACGGAAGTACAGCGATCAAAGCTGAAAAATCCAACAATTCAGTATTTAAAGTCCCGAAGTTTATGTCTGATAAAAGCGGGATTCTGAGATGGAAATATTTAAATAAGAAAAGTTCCAGGTCTGGTGAGATAAATATTTTACCTCAAACAACTCCGAAGTTGATCGAAACTTATTTTGGTCCGCGTAGTATACAGGCTGGCTATGATGATTTTTCCATGCTGGTTAGTATTCCGACAGATTCACTGGATAATCCACTGGCAGATGGAACTTCAGTTAATATTTCAGAATTTTTCCAGGGTAGTTTATGGCAGCAGGATTTTCAAATGGAACATATGTTTGCCTGGAAGAATATTAATACCCGGGAAAAAGCAGGTAAGATCACGGTAGCCACTTCCGCAGAAGGTGTTGCAGGTAAAGAAATGATTAGTAACGTGTATCCTTCACTGGCTTCAGACTTCAGCATTACTACAAATTCAGAGCATTTGCATGCTGATGGAAATCAGGTTACCCAGCTAATAACATCACCTATAACCGATGATTTTGGTAATATTGTAAGTGATGGAACTTCCGTAGAATTTGTGGTGGAAACAGAAAAGGGGCTGAGATTAAAAACAAGTGCCAACACTATTAACGGAGTAGCTACGGCGCAATTACTTCATCCTGAAGAGGCTGGAAGCTGGAGTATACAGGCAAATGTTACTGGAATGGCCATTTCTAATTCGTTAAGCATCGAATTTGAACCAGTTTTGACCGAAATTCCTCACGATATAAGCGATCGAAATATTACAGTAGGTCCATTGAAAAGTTTTATGAACCAGTCACTACCAGATGGTGCAGAAGTTCATTTCCAAATAGTGCTGGAAAATGAAGATATCTATAAAGAGAAAGTACCAACCCAGGACGGAGTAGCGAACTTTAAAATCCCGAAGACCATAGCACTAGAGAATATTAGGGTGATCTCTGTGAAAACTATGGGAGTTCATAAAAAAATAGATCTGTAAATGCACAAAATGCTCAACAAAAATCTATACCGTGCCATCCTGATCCTAACATTTATCGCGGTTAATGCGATGATCATTTTTGGTCTTAGCAGTGTTTGGGGATTTCTAAATACTGGTGCAAGCAGATCTACCATGTTACATACCGAAATCAAAAGCAGGCGTATGTATCTACCGGAAGTAGTGTGGGATACTAGCGCTTACAAAGGTAGAGCTATGGAAAATCAAAGTTTGCAGGAGATCGAACGAGATTATTTGAACGGCTGGTATGTGAAGAATTTAGCACTGCATTCCAATAAGACATTTGGAGTTGAAGATTATTATACAGATTCTGCGAGGGTAAATATTTACAACATCATAGACTTCAATAAAGCCCATGATCTTTCATTCACCACAACCACAACGAATCACCATCCAAAATTGCTTTTTTATAGTGCAGATGGACAACTCGTGGTTTTTGAAGATCGCAGGGTGAGGCAGTTTAGCCAAACTTATTCCGAAGAAAAATTGATCGATGAGGAAATCGACACCAGTAGCTACAAAGTCATGATGCTTCTGGAAGATGGATTCTGGAGAGTTAGGCATATAAAGAAAGTAAGATCAGATTTTGAAAATGTTGAATTGGAAGTAGAGGCCGACTGGCATATTAAAGGCGATCAACTTTACTTTAAAAATAAGAAGTTCCAGATCAAAGGCATGAACTACTATCCGCAGGATAGTCCGTGGGATATGTATGGCGAGAACTTCGAAATTGGGGTTATAGATAATGATTTTGAATTACTTAAAAACGAAGGCTTAAATACTTTGAGACTGTTTATACCTTACGAAGATTTTGGTAAAGCAGGTATTAAACCCGCAAAACTTGAAAAATTGCATAAAGTGATGGATGCTGCAGATAGTAACGATCTAAAGGTGATCCTGACACTGTTCGATTTTTACGGAGATTATTCTGTACTTGACTGGACCCTAACTCATGAACATGCGCGACAAATTGTAAATGAATTTAAAGATCATCCCGCACTTTTAGCCTGGGATCTCAAGAATGAACCAGATCTTGATTTCGAAAGTAGAGGAGAGTCACTGGTCAAGAAATGGCTGGAAGAAATGGCTTTCCAGGTAAAACAGGTCGATCAAAGACATCCAGTTACCATAGGTTGGTCCAGTGCGAAGGCTGCTGAGAATCTAAATGAAACGGTAGACCTGGTAAGTTATCATTTCTATGAGCCTATGGAGAATTTTATAGATTCCCATCAGGAACTAAAAGAACAAGTGACTAAACCTATAGTAGTTCAGGAGTTTGGGCTGTCTTCCTATAATGGTCTATGGAATCCATTTGGTGCAGATCTAACCGGGCAGGCAGAATATCATAAGTACATGCAACAGCAATTCTCTAATGCAAACATTCATTATGTTTCCTGGACTTTGTACGACTTCCCTGAAATTCCAAGTGAGGTTGCCGGTTCGCTGCCCTGGAGGAAGAAAAAACAGACGGCTTTTGGCTTTATTGATCTGGATGGGAACAAGAAACCAGCTTTCGAATTTATTGAATAGGCTCTCAAAAGCGTGCTGATTTATATTAAACATTATCACTTAAGTCGATCATTGTTCTGGTAATTCATCGCAACTTCAGAAAAGATGAGCAGAGCAGGAAAATTATTCAGCTCGTTTCAGGTATAAATAAAAAAGGATAGAAATTTCTTTCTATCCTTTTCATCTAACCAATAACCAATAATCAACCTATTCAAACAAAATTTAAATTCATTTTAGCCCGTAAGAGTTTCTGAAATTCATCAAGATAAAGCTGAGCAATTTTCTCCATGGGCAAACTGCAGGCCGCATCATAATTCACTTCTCCAATTGTTCTTCTGTGGAGATCGTTCTCTATGATCTTCTCCATAGAATCTGCCAGTGAGTTCACATTACCTGGTTCAAAAAATTCTCCCACATATCCCTCTTCCTCTACCAGCAAGGCAAGATCTCCCAGATTAGGCATTACAACTGCTTTCCCGTATGAACCAGCCTGGTGCAATACTCCAGAACTACCTGTAGTGGAAGTATAGGGAAAGGCCACTAAAGTACTTTCTCCAAAGATTACAGGAACATCTTCCTCTTCTACATAGCCAGTAAACGTTAGATTTTTGACGTGATCATATTTTTTCATAACTCCTGCAAGATATCCTGGAGTATTCGGGCTATCTGTTCCTGCGATCACTATTTCCAGTTCCTGGTCTGTTCTCGCTCTTAATTTTTCAACTGCTTCAATAAGAATATCTACTTTTTTATAAGTCCCAAATTTTCCGAAGGTCATAATCTTCTTAGGCCCTTCCGGAAGATCGAAATCTGGTTCTGGCGGTGTTTCAAAAGAACCATGAGGCACCTGTATCACATTCTCTGCCTTATATTTATCCTTGATGACATCTACATATTTCCCTATGGTGAGAGCAACAGTATCTGCCTGCAGCAGTGCCCTGGTTAGACCAGTTCCCATCATGTTATATATTTTCTGAAGAAATTTACTTTGTGTGAAACCAGCGTTTCCAAGATCTACCTGCTCCAGGATATTATGAAGCAATACGATCGTAGGGATTCCTTTTAATCTGAAAAGTAATGGTAATAAAAGTCCTAAAGCTGCAGGAATCTTTTTATCTCCGAATTTCATGAATTGAAGATTAAAAAGTATAGCATCAGGCTTTTGTTTTACCACATTCTTATAGATGCTAAATATGTTCTTATAACTATTGAAGTTCCACGATTCCTTGACACTTACCTTACAATTATCTGTATTGAAGTCTATTAGTTTAGGTTCCTTTGTATGATCTGTAATTAATACAAGCTCGTCCACTTCAGGTTTTTGCGCGAATTGTTTTGCAAGATGATAACCGTATTCATTTAAGGTTACTTTGCTTGGTGGGTAAGCGGTGATTAGTGCAAGTTTCATAATCGTGGTTTTAATTAGATTCTATGTAAAGATCTCATCTTTATGTCTTTACTGAAGATATTTTCGTTCGGTTGAAGTTTAGTTTCGACGAATAGATCGTTTCATATGATAAAGAAAATAGATCCCCTGTGCGATCAATAGAAGTGTCATTACAAGGATTTGTGCTTCCACAACCATTTCTAGGCTCTCATGCTGAAAGAAGATCACCGTTAGCTGAAGTAGTCCAAAAATTCCAGAGAGTAGTACAGGAAGGTATTTATCTAAAGAAAGGAAATAATAGACAAAAACGTTAGCTATCGCAAATAATGAACTAGCCAGGGCATATTTCCATAACAAGGATGCAACTTCTACATAAGCCTCACCAAATAGAATATTGATGATCAAAGCTGGAAACATGGCATTCACCACTACGATTGCAATCGCAAGAAAAGTGATCATTCCAAGATATTTGAAGAATAACCTGCTTGTATCCAGACCTTCTTTTTCCCGCTTAACTACTTCCGGCAGCAAAAGCATTACGAACATCCAGGCTACAAAATACACCGCTCTCCCAATAAGTGCCAGTGAAGAGTATAAACCCGCTTCATGAGCTTCAAAAAAGTGTTTTACCAATAGGATATCCCCGTTATTAATAAGGATCTGGGTAAGTTCATAAAAGGCAGTAACCACAACGAACTTCCTTAAATGTTTCAATTCCGCAGTACTTATTGCAGGAAGCACTTTTTCAGAAATTCTTTTATAAGGTAACAAACCTGGAACAAGACTAACCAGGATTCCAAGAGCTACTAATTCTGAACTACGAAAGGGTAACAGCATAATAAAGGCAAGAGTTAAGAGTAATCTGCTTAACATTTCTCCCTGGTATGTGATAGATAGTTTTATAAAATCCTGCTCTCCCTGGAAGTACCCTCGGTTGACGCTCATGAGGAAATAAACTGGAACTCCCATTCCAAATATTCTGAACATCGTTGCAGAACCTGTATTGAAAAATGCCTGTAATTCTGATGCTCCAATTAAGATCACTGCGCCTAGAATAGCACCTATGATAATACTCCATTTCCTGCTGTATTTTAGAAATGCTTCTTTTTTGTTACCATCAAAAGTCCCAATGAACTTGGCCACGCTTAATTGTAGCGTCATGGCTACAAAGGACAGGATAAGTAGAAATGTGATAAGAATCGCAGCATCGGCAAATGCTTCTGGACCCAGAAGTCTTCCTAGAATAAGGTTATAGAGATAGTTACCTACGTTAACTATCAATGCACTGATCATAAAAACCTGGGTGGGTTGCAGTACAATATTTAGTTTATATAATTTTAAGGTGATCATGGTGGTGGTTTTATGGGGTTCTAGGCACTCAGCTGGAAATAATTGAAGTCAAATAGGTTACAACCAGAATTTAGAAAAGCAGCCTGGAGGTTGGGATTATTTGCACCTTGAAAGCTTAGATATTTTCCTTCTGCGGTCGCATGAAGCAATAATTCGTAGAACGTATAAACTCCTGATACATCTATTTGCTCAAGCAGCGAAAGGTTTATGATCGCTTTCGATTTCAACTTCAGCATAATCTCAAAGTATTTCTTAACTTGTTCAGCATTGTATGATGAAACCTTACCGAGTAACTCAAATACTCCTTCGTTCTCATAGATATTTAGCGACATAATTTTAAGTTTTTCGGTTCTTAACTACCGCTAAGATCGTTTCTAATTCCGGGAATTAAAGGCAAGCTTCGATGAATGGCAGATTGCTGTAGATGAATTATCGAAGATGTGTTTGTAACTTGCTTTCAAGCAATCTAACCACCCAAATCATGAATTTTAAATATTTAATAGTTGTACTCGTGTTACTTATTTTTCAATTGAAATCCACCGCTCAGGAAATGGAGCAGGGTTTTGGCTACCTTGAAAATGGAGAATTCGCTGCGGCTAAAGACTTTTTCTCAGAGATCCTTGAAACTTATCCTGAAAACAAAACTGCCAGGCTTTGTTATGCCCGGGCGGTAGGATTGCATGACGATCCATCAAAAGCGAACGATCTATTTAGTGGTCTGTTGAAAGAATATCCGCATGACCTGGAGATTCAGCTTAATTATGCCGAATCTTTACTCTGGAATAAGAATTATCAGGATGCAGAAGTTTACTACAAGCAACTGGTAAAGGAAAATCCTGAAAATTTCGGAGCCTTATTAGGTTACGCCAATACGCTAAGTAATTTAAAGGAATACGAACAGGCATTAAATCTTATCAATAAATCGCTGGAAGTATCGCCTCAAAATCCTAACGCGATGTTGTCAAGAAAATATATCAGACTGGGATACGCCAATCAATTTTTAACTAACCGCAACTATGAGACTGCGCTTCGCTATCTGGATGAAAATCTGAACGAGAATGAACAGGATCAGGAAAGCTTGCTTAATAAAGCGAACGTCTATTTAATTCAGAAAAATGGAGCAGGGGCAAGGGAGGTTTATGAGAAACTGGCGCTAACGAAGAACGATAGTATTCTGGCATTTAACGGGATATCTCTTTCTTACCACATTGATGGTGACGAAAAGGAAGCTCTAAAATATGCTGAAAAGGCTTTTGATTTGGCAAAGACCTCTTCTGATAAAGCACGTATAATGGATGCTGAAGAACGGTATGTTCAGGCTTTGACCTGGAATAGGAAGTTCTCCCAGGCAGAAGATCTAATCACAGATTTAAAGCAGAAATATCCTGAAGAATCCCGTATTCTGGCGTTGGAAGCAAGTATGGGAATGTATACAGGCGAGTTCAAAAATAGTATCGAAAACTATAAAGCGATACTTGCTCAGGATTCAGCTTCTTTTGATGGAAATCTTGGAATAGCGAATGCCTATTTTGCAAATTCTGAGATCATTAAAGCGAAGGATGCTGCAGAAAAAACACTGGAATATTATACGAATCAGCAGGATGCCCAACAGTTTCTTACGAAACTGAATAATACCTACAGGCCATTACTGGAAGAGAACATAAGTTACTCCTTCGACAACGGGGATAACAAAGCCGTTGCCTCAACAACTAGGCTGGTACTACCTTTAAGTACAAAACTGGAAGTTTCTGGAGCCTATACTTTTAGAGAGACCATGAATACAAATTCAGATCTTGAAGCTACCTCCAACCAGTTCAATCTTGCTGCAAGGTATCGATGGAGTGCAGGTTTGTTATTGAGAGCTAATGCTGGTTTTGTAAAAGCAAATTCTTCCCAGACAGAATATACCAATGCTGTAGGTGAGATCGCTGCAGGGCTAAAACCATTTGTTAGAGACGATCTGGAGATTGGTTATCGCAGGGATATACAGGATTTTAATGCCGAATTACTAAACAGGCAGATCGCCGGGAATCATTTCTTTCTGAATAACAATTACTCAACCAGGTATGGACTTGGGTGGTACCTGCAGTATCTGCATACCGAGCAAAGCGATGATAATACCCGTGATCTCCTTTTTACTTCTTTCTATTACAGTTTCCTGAAAAAGCCAGTTCTAAAAGGCGGACTAAATTATCAGTTCATACAGTTTAAGGACCAGGTGCCAACTATCTATTTTAGTCCGGAGCAATTTCATGCTACCGAGATCTTCCTGAACTTTTTAAGCAATGATCCAGATTCCAGGTTTTCTTATGATATTACTGCGGCCACTGGGTTTCAGTTTATCGAAGATGATGAGAAACAGGGCACTTATCGATTACAAGGAAAGATTGGATACAACATTAGCAATCGATTTATCGCAGGTATCTATGGGAATCATAGTAATATTGCCTCTGCTACAGCTGCCGGTTTTACGTATACTGAATTTGGTATCAACTTAAAATGGAACTTTAAGTCAACACCTTTGTTCGCTTTCTAATACTGTTCAACTTCGGAAATCTTCATAATATTCTCTTTATTTAATTTGTAGTTCATCTGAACTTCGGAAGGGGCTATGCACGATCTAATTTTTCTCGCATATCTGGCCATTCCTTTGTTTTGAAAGAATACTGATTCTACTAAAGCTACAATTCCGAAGAAATTAATGTCTATAACGTTGTTTGTACAGTCTTCTTTCAGCATTTGAGATTATGGCAGGCTTCTCTATACTTTTAATAGTTATAAATTAATAATGGTCTCTGAACCCTTAAGATTTAAAACTCCGGATTTAATCTTCAAGTTAAGCCTACACGATATTACTATTAATATTCTGGATGCTATTGCTGACATTTTTTTAGGTATCTAAAATGCTTCAGAAATATCAGAGAAAGCAGGATAATGCTATTGTGAAGAAGTATTATATAAGAGCTTGTAGGTATCACTTATTTTGGTGAATGCCTGTCAATAATTAAAATTACTGGTATAACCATGTAGACCACAAATAAATACTTTTGCTACACCTGACTTCTATTAGAGCTGCTGACTACGAATTTTCCAGTGATTAGCCATCCAATCGAGAGTCCTGCCAGTATTCCCAGGATAAAACCGTATCCATCTGTATAATACAATCCAATAACGGAGAAGATCAAAACTACTAAGCCTAAAAACTGGATCTTATTCATTTCATTTTTTTTCTGAAGTTATTACAAGATAGAAAATATTCAGAAGACTATGAGGAGAAGAGTAGAGGAGTAGGTATAAAACGATAAGCCGGGGACCCCTCCCCGGCTTATCAACCTAACCACCTAAAAACTTAGTGAGTAACCAACAAACTAAGTGTAAATTTATGTCTGCCATTTAAGATGAGCACACCTTTGTAAACCCCTGGATTTACTGCTCTCAATTTTACAGGCAATTCATTTTTAGTATGAACGTCGTTGTGTATTTTGGAATAAATGATCTTTCCGGTGAGATCGTAAATATAGATCTCGGCAGTTGCAGCTTCCATGGGTAATACTACACTGGTTTCTGTCTTAAATGGATTTGGATAATTATATGCTTTTTTCTGAACAAGGCTGTCTAATTCAGCAATATCAATCACGGGCTCCGGTAGAGGTTCTGGCTCATTCACGGTCACGCTTGCAGAGAACACAAGATTCTTGATATTGAGAGCAAAATCCTGATAGTTACTGTAATCACCCTGCACAGAGAAAACGATGGCTTTCAAGTCTTCACCTTTATAATTTCCAGAAGAGTTTGAGAAATCTTTCAGAGCAATACTTTGAGCTGTGATCTCCTCTTTAGGATCGAGCTTAAGCTTGTAGCGTTCATTCCAGTCCTGAAGATCACTGGTCACT
>NZ_JBLWIM010000018.1:14262-39759 GCF_048381525.1 Christiangramia qingdaonensis | reverse complement strand
AATTGATAGCTCCAAAACCTGCAGTCTCAAAATCCTGATCACCTGGCATCAAACTTCTGAAAATATTCGCAGTTCCCATAACACTCCCATGTACGTTGACATTTCGCTCAACATGGTACTCTCCGGCTCCCGCTGTATAATCTGAATTCTGTATTGCAAATTCTTCAACCTGGGTTTCTGTTTCAAGATAATCGATCCCCCATGGACCATCTGCGAGGTATAAGGCATCTGCCTGTGGTGAGTTTTGACCTCGAATTTGCATTCCAATATCGAAAAGTTCACCAGTTTCCACGATTATTTCCTCTTCATAAGTTTTATCCAGACTAACAGTTTTATTATAATTTTTTTCAGAAGTAGTTTCTATATCTCTTATTTTTCCATCGATCGTGAAGCCGGAATCACCTTCCTTATTCTTCACGATAAGATGAAGTCGGCTATCCTCATAAAACCCTCGTTTTACAAAGACAGTAGGGTACTTGCCGACTATCTTATCGCTTTCCAATGTCTGGAATGCGTTTATTTTATCTATTACATGACCTGCAATACTGCTTACCTGTCCCATATTTGATCCCCAAACCTGGAAGTTCAGGTAATCACCATCTGGATAATCTGAGATATTCCAGTGGGAGTGTAATTTTAAAGCTTCATTCAATTTCACAGAAAAGTTTACAGCATACTCTAACTGTCCGCTCGCTCTAAGGATCTTGATCATAATGAGCTCGTGTCCCTTAAGTTCGATGGTTCTAATATCTTCCAGACTGGAGCTGTTTAAACGGTCACAGATTACCTTGGAATGATCATAGATTCCATTAGAAGTACTGGTCATTAGTGCTGCCGCAACTCTTTTTTCTCCCTGGTAATAATCTGCGGAAAATACCGCGCTTGCATTGGTAATTCCCATAAGGTCATCAGGACTTGATATTCTTGCCTGTTCTGTCCCAAACATTCCAGTTTCAGGAATTAGAGATGAAAGATCTATTCCTTCAGCGTTTTTCTGAACTGAATATTTCTGATGGAATTTCTGCTGACTTATCTTTTGAAACTTATTATAACTGGTCTTAAGTCTGTCAAAATTTCTTTCAGCAATAAGGGCGGCCAGTTTTCCATTACTTTCCAGCCCACCTTTGTTAGCAGAAGAAACATCTGTTGCCATTTTTACATCAGCCACATTATCAGTTTTGATGGCTGTATAAGGATTCGCGCTTACGTAAAAGTTCGCATCGTTAAAATCCTGATCGCAGGAAGAATAATCTCTTCTAATATCTTCAAATCCAAGGTAAATACGTTCCTTTTCAGGATCTGCAAGTAATACGGTATGTTGTCTTAATTCCTCTTGCTGTTCGGGGTTGAATTGCGGATCTGAGAATAATTGCCACTGGCCCCAGCCAACACGTCTTCCATTCCAGGCATTTGCCAGTAATACCCATCCTATCCCGGTACCGGCTTTGAAGTCACCAAGTTTAACTTTATTCCCTTTTTTTAAATCACCTTCAGAGCCATCTCCAGAAGCATTAGGAAAAATAATAGTAATATCACGATCTGTAGGTTTTGATCTTTCACGGTCCTCTATGTTATAGGTATAAAAGCCAAGAACATTTTTGTAACCTGCTCCTTCCTTCACGAAAGTCACCCAAACCGCCGCATCTTCTGCCAGTTCGATATTTGTATCGTAACCGGCAGAGATATACTGCGGATTGTAGTCTGGAACAGGATAACTCTCCGGTAGGGCGGCATCGATCATCTGCATACTTGCAGAAGTCACGAAATCGTCAACCGGTTCCAGGTAATCTGGCACTCCCAGCTCGTTGTAACTACCAAGGTATCTGAACTCCTGAGCCGGGAGCTGTTGCAATAAAATGAGACAAAAAAAGTGTAGTAGTTGTTTCATAACCCTGGTTAAAAGTAATAGTTGAATTCCCTTTACCTGAACTTATTCGTTTACTGTAGGTGAGTAAACGATAAGAAAGTATTTAGTGTCGGTAAATGGTTTCAGGCAAATTGAAGACCGTAGCGTTCTATGACCTCATTCCGAATATGTTTGATCTCTTGTTCTTTTTCCTTCGGAACAATAAGTAGCACTTCATCGTTTTCGAGGATCATATAATCCTTGAGTCCGTCAACTAAAACCACTTTGTTGCTTTCAGTTCTAACGATATTACCGGTAGCTTCAACCGGAATGAATCTTGAGTTCACCACCGTATTGGATTCGGCATCACCAGAAAGCTCATCTTCTAGCGAACACCAGGTTCCAAGATCGTTCCAGGAGAAGGAAGCGGGAATTACCATCACTTCTTCTGAATTTTCAATGATTGCATAATCAATACTGATATTTTCAGCATATTGATAATGACTTCTCAGGAAATTTGTTTCGTGCGGATTGTTATAAAACTCCTGTCCAATTTTGAATAATCTGAACATGTCCGGCAGTAATTTCTCAAATTTATTCAGGATCGTTTGCGCTTTCCAAACAAAGATTCCACTATTCCATAGATAGTTTCCCTGGTTTAGAAAATTTTGAGCAGTCTGGAAATCTGGTTTTTCTGTAAATCTTTGTACATCATATAACTGTTCGGTTTTCTTGTGATCGTATTGTATATAACCATACCCGGTATTAGGAAAGTGAGGTTTAATCCCAAAGGTGATGAGTCTCTCTCCTTTTTCAGCTTCTTCATAAGCCATACACATATCCTGCTCGAAGAGATCTTCTTCCTGGATCCAGTGATCACTTGGCGCAACCAGCATTCTGGCATCAGGATCCATTTTATGGATTTTCAAAGCTGCAAGTAGAATACATGGAGCCGTGTTTCTCATAATTGGCTCGAGTACTACCTGTGAACTGGAAATTTCCGGTAATTGTTCCATTACGATATCCTTATAAATTGCATTGGTAAGTACAAGAATATTTTCAGCCGGAATAAATCGGTTCAAACGATCAAAAGTGTTTTGAATAAGCGTTTTTCCACTACCCAGGATATCCTGAAATTGTTTAGGATTGCTTTGTTTGGATACAGGCCAGAATCGGCTTCCAACTCCACCTGCCATGATCACTGCGTAGTTATGATTTTTCATCGCTTTACTATTTTGACGTTTAGGTACTTATTTGATGTAAAGATACCGGTACAATGCGATGCATGTGGGAATATTCGTCTAAGCAGAATCTAAGAGCGACGAATGGAAATTATATGAAGTTAAGTTGCTAAAGCAGGTTCAATCTTTTCATGAGTTCCGGTCGGTTACTTCGGCTAACGGGAACAACATCTTTTTCAATCAATACGCTATTATCTTCAATATCGATAATATGCTTCGTATTGATCACATATGATCTGTGGATTTTCAGGAAGAGATCTTCAGGTAACTTATTTTCGATCTTTTTAAGAGTAGAATGAACTGTATAATTCTTTTCGAATGTCTTGATCTGTATATAATCGCCTTTGGCTTCCACCAGGTATATACTTGGAATATCGATCTTGATCAGTCTCCGGTCAATATTCACATAGAGATCATTCTCAGTTTTATTAACGTCTGAATTAACTTCTGTTTTCTCAGGAATAGATGTTCGGGTAGGCTTGGCATTCTCTGCTTTTTGAACTGCCTTTTTAAAACGTTCCGGAGTTATTGGTTTTACCATATAATCTACGATACAGTCATATTCAAAAGCTTCTATTGCAAAGCTTCTGTCTGAAGTCGTTAGAATTACATTTGGTGGATTTTTAAGTGTTTGAATAAAGTCGAAACCTGTAAAATCTGGCATATGGATATCCAGAAAGATAAGATCCACCTGATTCTGGTTTAGATATTTGATCGCCTGCAGAGCGTTGGAAAAATCACCAACAAGGTTGAGTTCCTTATGAGTATCTATAAGCTGATTTATGATCATTCTGGCGGTAGCCTCATCATCAATAACTAAACATTTCATGAACCGGTAGTTTAAGACTTAGCAATGAAATCGCTCATGTTCTGAAGGATCTTAATAAAGCTATTATGCTTTTTAGGATCATTCTCGCGGAGTTCTTCTTCATAGATTTCCGCAAAGCGATAACTTTCTTCAAGGCCTAAAATACTAATTTTGTGCTTAAGTTTATGAACATTTGCGGCAGCTTCAATAAAATTGCCCTGTTCTATATTCTCGTGGTAAACAGCTTCTTCCTCAGGTAATTCTCTTTTGACAACAGCTAGGAGTTTATTTTCAAACTCTTTATCACCGCCAGAAAGCTGATGCAGGTAATTCAAATTTGGTTGTTCTTTCATTTAGGTAAGGTAAAATAAAAACTTGTTCCTATGTTTTCCTTGCTCTCCAGGCTAATTTGTCCTCCATAAAAGTCTACTACTTTTTTGGCAATGGAAAGTCCGATTCCGGTAGAGCTTTGATTGGTGTCGATCTTTTCAAAGATCTTAAAGATCTTATGATGATGCCTTTCCGGAATTCCTTTGCCTGAATCCCTGATCTCAAATTTCCAGAATGCACCATTATCGGCAACATTGATTTCTATCTTACCATCTTGCTGAATGCTCTTTACGGCATTATGAATAATATTTTCGAACAGTTGCTGAATTCTGAATTTATCTGCTTTTACTACCGGAAGCTCTTCTGAAATATTTACGGTGATACCATCGGGAATAACCAGCAGGTCTATGATTTCCTTAACGAGATATTTTGTATCCACCTGGTACTGTCCATGATCTGCCATTTCAATAGTGGAGTAATTAAGAATGCCTTCAATGAGGGCATCCATTTTCTCTACATTTTTCAGGATCATGTCAAAATGTTCTTTCCCTTCCGTAGTTAAGTTGTCATAATTGTCTGTTTTAATCCAGGAAACTAAGGTGTTTACACTGCGTAAGGGTGACTTAAGATCATGAGAGACCATATGGGCATAGTCTGTTAGCACCTGGTTCTTATTCTCCAGATTCTGAAGAAGCTGCTCCTGCTTTTTCGCAGCTATTTGTAGCTCTTCGCTTTGTTCACGAATATGTTCTGCCAGGTCCTTGATCTCAAATTCACCGTTCTCTTTCTTAAATTCTTTCAGGTTCAGGGCCTGGATTGCAGTAGTGATACTATCAAGAATATCTTTTTGATACATTACATCTGTACGAAGTTGCTGGTTCGCGTCAAAAAGTTCATCAGAACTAATTCGCATTGCCCGCTGCAGCATATTGAACTGTTCTTCACTATTGATATACGATTCATTGATAGCGGAAAGAAAAGCCTTCATTTTCGGGTCTTCCAAATCTTCTTCATCCAGGTATTTGTTCACCTGGCGTTGCAACAAACTATTCATTCGCTTAGTAGGGTTAAAGTCATGGTTTGGTTGTGCAAGGTTCCATTGCTTTCACCATAAAAGGGTGCTATTTCACCATAGGAATAGAATCCAGCCACGGTGACATCTTCTCCAATTACATTGATCACTTCCTCAATCTCTTCTTCTGCTCGTTGATTAAGTACGAGTCTGCGACCAATACAACTTACAAGTAATGCGAGTTCAGGTTTTTTCTTTCGGTTCTGGTTGGCCAGACTTGCGGCATCCTGCGCACCATTCAACAACGCGTCTGCAGAAGCCATCATCAATTGAACTCTTGAACCTTGAGGAACATCTCCTGCCAGAATCATAGAATTGTTCCCTCGATTAATATTTAATATGGTCCGTACCACAGGATGTTTTTTACCTTTTTCTCTTACGTAAAGCGGGTAGAAGAGGGAGGACTGTGGTAGTTCGGCCGATTTTTCTCCCAGATACTTTGAGTACAGATCAAGTGCTGGTTGTCCATCCAGTTCAAATAGGATGTTATTTTCAGATTTAGTGATAAGTCTTTCAGGACCAAAAGGAATCCATCCACCAACACTGGCGAAGGAAATTTCTAAATCATCACCATAGAATCCTATGACTACAACTTCTCCTTCTTCCGCAGCATTTAAACCGGCCAGCGTTTTTTCAAATCTTGGGCCATCACCACAAATTCCTCCAGTCACGCAAAAATGTTTGTTTTCTTCGTGCTCCAATCCGCGTAAAAGATCACTGCCGTTAATAAAACTTCCTTCTGAAATCACAAAAACATGTTTAAGATTTTCATGATCCAATTTGCCGATCAACTCTTTGCCCAGCGCCATTCCATCCATATTGTACTGATGAATATTCGCGGTTTTAATATCGAAATGAGATCTTTCAAGGTCGATAAGAGTGGCTACAGCCTCATTTTCACTTATTTTATCACCGATAATTTCTCCCGCAGCAGTTCCAAAAACAAGATTTTTATAAGGAAACTGAACTTTACAATCAGCAATAAAGTCTGACTTTTCTAATAGGTGACGATCACCAAATATTAAAACTATTGGGTTCTTGAGCTTTAAATTTTCAGTTTTAAAATTCCAGTCTCCACCTTCAAATTTTGCCTGTGCTACTTTCATAAACTCTTTTTAATACTGAAATTAAAAGTGGTGCCAACTTGAGGTGTGCTTTCGAGCCATACTCTTCCATTATAAAGATCAATGATCTTTCTTACAATACTTAAACCTATACCGGTAGACTTCTTGTGGTCTGAGGCGGTGTTAAAGATCTGGAATATACGGTCATGCTGATCTTCTGGAATTCCAATTCCGTTATCCTTTACAGAAAATATATATTCCTGTGGATTCTCTACCACATCTACTTCAACAATCCCTTTTTCCTTGTCGATATAGTTTACAGCATTCGATATGATATTCTGGAATAATTGTTGGATTCTTGTGGTATCAGCATCGATTACGGGTAATTTGTTCTTGATTGTTACTTCTATATGATCCGGGATATAGATCATGGCGATGATGTCTTCTACCAACGCCTGAACATTCACTTTTTCTATACTTGCTGAGCTACGATCTATACTTGAATACTTCAGAATATTCTCAATAAGGTGATCCATTTTTTCCACCTTATCCTGCATAAGATCAATATTTACAAGACTGCCTTCACCTAACTGATTCTTAAAATCTTCTCTGGTCCAACTCAATAGCGCTGAAATATTTCTTAGAGGAGATTTTAGATCGTGAGAAACGATATGTGCATAATCGTTCAACTCCTGGTTTTGAATTTCAAGATCCTTCAGAAGTTCGATCTGTTTGTTTTCTAGGTTTTTACGATCTGTAATGTCAAGATGAATAAATATTGATCCTGTGATTTCGCCCTTTATGTTCAGGTTAGGAGTTCCACTAATTAACCAGGTTCTTATTTCTCCATCCTTATTAATAACGTCCACTTCATGATTCTTGATTTGATCTACGTTTTCAATTCCAATGTCATTTTCGAAAATTTCTTTCGATTTATTGGTTAATAGTAAATCCCCGGGATGCTTTCCAATAAGGTCTGCTTCAGAATATCCGCTAATTTCTTCAAAGCTTTGATTAGCCATTAGAATTTTTACCTCCGCATCTACTTCCAGTAAACCCAGGTTCATATTGGCGATAATGCTACTGTATTTATCTTTTTGGGCCTGTAATGATTCCTTATAGCGTTTTCTAATAGTGATATCATCATAACTCCAGAGATGACCTTTGTAAATTCCATCGCTAAAAATAGGGATATAACTACGCTCAAGGAATCTGCCATCTGCCATAGCTAATTCTTCTGCAATCACCGTTTCTCTATTTTTAACGAGATTTTCAACCTCTGTTACGAATTTGTCAGGTTCTGCAAAAAGTCTTTTAGATTGCTCTGCGGCACTGGAGCAGTCGGCACCTGTTAAAGCCTCTGGGGGAGCAGGGATCTCGAAGAGATCACAGAATCTCTGGTTCGTAAGGCTTATTGTTCTATTTTCATCTTCCAACAATACCGCACTCTGCATGTTCTTAATAAGAGTGGACATTCTGTTTTCGGACTGTTTAAGTTTATTACTTGCTTCTTTACGCTCTGTTATATCTTCCACAGTGGCTACTAGATATTCGGTAACACCATTGTCATCTGGAACGGCAGTAACACTGGTATTTGCCCAAAGTAGTGAGCCATCTTTTCTGAAATACCGCTTTTCCATCTGGAAGGTTTGTATTTCCCCTGCAAACAGTTTCTTCCTTAATTCTAAGGTTTCTTCACGATGATCTGGATGTGTGATCTGGTTTACATCAACCTTTTCGAATTCTTCAGCTGTGTATCCAAACATCTTGCTCATGGCATTATTTACCATAAGCAGGCCGCCATCCATCGACCTGGCGAGGGACACCCCAATTGGGGAATTTCCGAAGATAATATCTAGTTGTCTCTTCTGGTGTTGCATTTGCCGCTTCATCGCGGTTTCCTGGGTAATATCCCGGGCAATGCCCTGTGCAGCGACTGGTTCACCTTTAGTGTTATAGATGATACTGGCATTTATTTGTACGATCTTTTCAACGCCATTCTTGGTAATGATCACCGCACGGTAGTTATTAAACTTACCATGGATGGTAAGCTCTTTAAAAGCTTCGAAAGTATATTCTTTGTACTGTTCTTTTACAAGCCCGATTAAATTAACAGGTTCTTCTTCAGGATCGAAACCAAGCAAATCCTTGGCAGCCTGATTCATTCTAATAACATCACCAGAAAGTTCCATCACAATGAAGGCATCGATCAAAGTTTCAAAAACTCCTTCAAGTTCAGAAGTTTTTCTATTCAATGTTTCCTCAAGCCTTGAATTAGATTTTCGTAATTCTTCTGAGACATTATAGAGCTCCAGAGACTTTTGCTCCAAAATAGCTTCAGCCGCCTTTCGGGCAGCTTTCTCACGCATAAGAGCACGCTCTAAAATTTCAACATTCTTAGCTGACTGCATGCGGCTCTCTGTAAATTCTAAATCTCACCTGTGAACCATCTTCCTGAACCTTTTCCAGCTCGATCCTGGAATTCTCATGATAATGCGTAAAGGTTTGTTCCATGAGTGCCTTTGCAAACATGTACATGGACCGATCTGAATAATACATCATTTCCAGAAAATCGTCATCCTGCTGAATGATTCGAAAGGTAGGAAGTTCAGCTCCCGGGTATAATTTTCTAACTTCTACATGTATGTGATTTTCTATGGAAGCAAGCATTTCCAATGGACCGTTATAGAGGCTGAAAATATTTGAATGATTCTTTTCCAGAACTGCGAAAAATGTTTTTCCGTAGGCATAGAGAAGATCATTTACGCTCAAACCGGTTTTTTCTGAAAGTTTTATAATGAGACTCTGCATTTCAATGAAGTCATAGGTTCCAACCGAGGTATATATTCCCCCTGAAGCCAGGTTAGATTCATTGATGATCTGATCAAGAACTTCCAGACCAAACTCCTGTTCGACCATTTCCAGAAACTCAGTAAAAACAATTCCTTTCATATTATACTTTAATTAGTTCATTAATGCTCCAATAGTCCAGTACGCTTTTTAGTTTATACACATAATCATCATATTTGAGAGGTTTTATGATATATCCTGCGATACCAATATTAAAACAATCTAATAAATCTTTGCGATTATTTGAAGTTGTTAGAATAATAGTAGGAATATATTTTAGAGTTTCGTCCTGCTTTAAGATACTAAGAAATTCGATGCCATTCATTTTTGGCATATTCAGATCCAGCAAAATTATCTCCGGTAATCGGTCCTTTTGTTTTAAAAATTCCAACGCTTCCTCACCATCTCTAGCGTTATGCACCACATGCTTTAATTCTACTGAATTTAGGGTGCGATTTAGTTTCATTACCTCAATTTCATCATCTTCGATAAAAAGGATATTTAACTTACGTTTCATAGGGAATTGTTTTTATATAATCAAAGATGCCATAATAGTCGAGTTTAAACCTCCTAATTCGTTTAAGCTGACTTTAGCTACGGTAAGTAGCAGTTTAGTGTAGACCAATAGACTTAATGCAAAATTGTCGGTTTAACGGTGAATTCTGTTGTGTTTTCTTATCGTATAGCTTTCACTGGTAAAACAAAACAGACTTTTTTTCGTGATGATTAATCTTCCTAAAATTAATCTCTTACGAACAGAAATACTGGTTTTTGTGGTATCTAGAAAACTTTTATCCCTGTATTTACGTACTTATTGTAGAAAGATTTTTCTTACTCATTTTTCAATTTTGTATATTTTATCATGCAAAATGTATTATTTTTTACTGTTTAACGACCTATTACGTATATTTCCACCTAAATCTTGAGCATGCGAAAAGTTCTGGTCATTCAGGAAGATATAATTATTTTAAAGATTCTGGAAAGGCTTGTAACCGTAAACCATTTTGATTGTAAAGCCATAAGATCGCTGGATGCGCTTACGATAGAGGATCAACAAAGTGATTTTGAATTTATCATAACAGACATTCTTTTTGAAGGAATTGCACCACTGGAATTTGTAGCCCAGGTGCAGGAAATTATTCCGCATAAGAATTTATTGGTGGTTACGAACATGGGACAGGATAAGATAAAGAAGGAGATCTTCGCATTGAAAGATATTACTGGCTTTTACGCAGTGCCCATAGATCTGGACGAAATCGAATCAACAATTCAGGCATATTCATGACCGAAGCGGGAGTATTACTTTTTATTAAATGCGTGCTGGCGATCCTGGTTATTTACTGGATTTCCATAGCGGTCACCATGATCTATAGAAAGAATCGTATGCGTGCCCTGGAGCGTATTGAATATACTTTCGCTGATATTGTAAGCCGTTATCTCTATAATAACGAAGATGATCCCTTGCTCATTAGTGAGATCAATGATCGCTTAAAAGCCGTTGGTATCCGTAAAGGAAACAGAAATAACGTGCAGTATCTTATTCGATTGATGATACGTACTCAGCGAACTATTCTTGGGGAGAACTACTTCAAGCTTAAGAAGCTATATGGGCAGATCCCGCCGTACAATGCTTCATTCACCAAAATCTCCAAGTGGGGGTGGTATTCCAAAGCTCGTGGAATTAGGGAAATTTATGAGATGAATCAGTCTCAGCATATGAATGAGGTCTTTAAGTTTCAGAATCATAAGAACGTATTCGTGCGAAGAGAAGCACAGATCGCGATGGTTGTTTTTATGGGATGGGAATCGCTCAGGTTTCTTCCATACCTTAAACGAAATATCACCTTGTGGCAACAAATTAAGATCGTTGAAAAGCTCTATGATCTGTATCCAAAACCAGAAATGAAATGGTTAAAAAGGGCCTATAAGACCGATAAGCTTTTTGGTAAGAAACTGGTCATGAGAATTATTAGAAAATTTGAATTGCATACTGAAATTCCTTTTATCATGGAGCATCTAGAGCATCCGGATTATGAGGTACGTGAAACTGCTATTTACTGTATTCAAACCTTTGCATTGTCTACGGAAAGAATGGATTATATCAAGGATGTCTACGAAAGAGTAGCAAACCCAGTCCAGCAGGCGCAACTATTAAATTATATTTATGATAATTCTGATATTGACGTGGACTTCTACCTAAGACAGCTTCATGGAAATAATGAAGAACTAAAACTGAATGTTGCTGAAATTCTATGGAACAATGGATACAAAGAAAAGGTCCAGGAATTCTATTATCAGCAATACCCTGAAAATTCAAATTTAAATGTTGAATGATATAGAAAGGTTTTTTAGCGGGGAATATGTATTTCTTGCTGCAAATTATTTTTTCTTTGCCTACGGGATCGCCCTGATGAGCATGTATTTCGCAGGTGTGATCCTGGCCAGCCGTGCCATACGCCGAAATAAGAAGAAATCGCGATTCCTGCAGGTAAATGATATTGTTAGTGCTACAGATATTCCTTCGGTTTCGCTTATTGCTCCTGCTTATAATGAAGGTCTTACCATTATTGAGAACGTAAAAAGCTTATTATCCATACAATATCCATATTATGAACTAATCCTGGTAAATGATGGAAGTAAAGATGATTCACTGGAAAAGCTCATCAAGGAATTCAAACTGGAGAGAAGGGATGCGACCTTTATCACACAGCCTATTCCTACGGCGACCGTAAAATATGTTTATAAAAGTACACTATCAAAATATACCCATCTTACTGTTCTGGATAAAAACAACGGTGGCCGTGCAGATGCCCTGAATGCCGGGATCAATTTTGCAACATCAGAACTGGTAGTTTGTACAGATGCAGATTGTATCATCGAACAGGACGCCCTTCTAAAAATGGTTCGACCTTACCTGGAAGAATATAATAGTGAAATTATCGCCTGTGGCGGTGGTATTGGAATTGCAAATGATTCGGTCGTAAAGAACGGGGTGATGAAAGAACTGCGTTTGCCTAACAATTTGGTGCCTATGGTGCAGGTTGTGGAATATATTCGGGCATTTCTGTTAGGTCGAATGGCCTGGAGCGAAATAAACGGACTCATGCTCGTATCTGGAGCTTTTGGTATGTATCCTAGGAAGAGGGTGATCGAGGTAAGTGGATTTGATGCAAAAACAGTTGGAGAAGATCTTGAGCTATGTATTCGCTTAAGACGTTTGATGGAAGAAAAGGAATTACCTTATAAAGTGGTTTATTTACCGGAAACCTTATGCTGGACAGAAGGGCCGCCAGATTATGATATTTTAATTAAGCAGCGTGATCGCTGGGCGCGGGGACTTTGGGAAACTTTGAAGATCCATAGGAAATTATTCTTCAATCCTAAGTATCGCTACATGGGAATTCTCTATTATCCTTACTGGTTGTTTTTTGAGTTTGGAGCGCCTATTATTGAATTTCTGGGAATCATTTGTATCATCGCTTTTGCTTTCTTCGGAATGATTAACTGGACAATGGCGGTACTATTATTTACAGCAGCTTACATTGTAGGGTGTATCTTTTCCACAGCAGCAATCTTTATGTATGTCAAGAACTTTAATCATTATAACAAACCAAAGCAGGTTGTAGAACTTCTTCTTGCTGCATATCTCGAACCTTTCCTGTATCATCCAATACTGGTATATGGCCAAATGAAGGGTTATTATAAGAAGATCTTCCGTATTAAATCTGGCTGGGGTACGATGACCAGAAAAGGATTTAAGGTTTCAGACACCTAGAATCTATAGCGATACCCAACGTTGCCAATAAATTGATCACCTTGCCTGTTTGAAGTGATATCCTCCAACAGGTAACCACCACCAACCTGGAAAATATGATGAGGTCCAATAGTGAAATTCAATCCGAGATTTGAATAATATGCTTCCAGAGAAGGATTCTCCTGAACTTGCGTAAAGATTGTAGTTTCATCTGGCGAAATACCCGTACCAAGTCTTAAGAAGAAGAAATTATCTGCATTATTAAGATAGTAACGAACGTTTAACTGGTAGTTCTGGGTTAACTGATCATTAATCTCCGGTCCAAGGAAAACTCTAGAGTTGATATAGAATTTACCTTTATACATAGTAAGGCCCAGAATTCCGGAGTAATAATCCTCATCTGAAAAATGTAGTAATCTCGCTCCGGTTTCCAGTTCAAAGATTGAGAAGATATTCACAAATAAAGAGGCACTGGACCTAAGGTCTGGGTATAAAGTTCCGTCTGAAATTCCTAGGTTTAGAAATGCATAAACCTTATTGCTGAAAACAGGGTACGATTCCAGTTCATACAAAGTACTCTGGTCATAACCACGATCTGTATAGTTTACCCGGGCGATCACTGCACTGCTGTTGAAATAATGCTGAAACTCCGGACTAATGGTTTGCCAGTTCTCACGATTATATTCATCGCTAAAATAGATGTACTGGTAATTTACCCCAATCTCATCCCTAATCGTTCTCTTTAATATATTCTGAAGGACATATCGCTTGTTTTGATCCAGTTCACGATTATTGAAAAGGTCTAAAGCAATCTCTCTGGAAGCTTTTTTATCCTTATTCTGAAGTAAAAGTTCAGATTTAAGAATAAGCATATTCGCACTTAAACTCTGTGTTTTTTCCAGTTGTTCAAGGTAAGCCAGAGCCTCTTCAGGATCCTTTAATAATTTGGTATGGCGAACGGTGAGTTCTCTAACACCCGGGTAATTTTGGGCATTCTGCATTAGGAATTCAAGATCTGTAGTAGCCTTATCAATACTATCTAGTGCCCATAAATTCCGAACCCTTAAGATTCTAATATCATGATATTCCGGAGCAAGTTGTAATCCCCGGTTAGTGTATTGTAAGGACTCTTGATATTGTTTATTTTGGTAGAGTTCGAGTCCCTGAAAATAAAGACTATCTGTGTTCTTTTCGGTGATTTGCTGTGCGTTCATCTTAACAAAAGCGAAGAAGAACAGGCAGAGTAAAAGTGATCTATTCATAGAGGTTGATTTGGGCAAAACCGGGGTGAAGATAAGCATATTAGGCGATTTGCTGCAAACCTGAACTAAAATTGTCCATGCTGCGTTTTAAAGGAGACCAGCGCATTAAAAAAGTATTTTTAATCAAAACAAGGCTTATGAAACTACTTCTCCATCTAACTTTATTATTACTTACCACTATCTATTCCCAGGCTCAGTCTGAAGAAACGCTGAAATATAAGGACGGTAAACTTCACTACAATACTTATGGCGCTGGAGATCCTGTTCTTATCATAAACGGTGGTCCTGGGATTAGTAGTGATGGTTTTGGAGAACTGGCTCAATTGCTTTCAGAAGACAATCGAACTATAATCTACGACCAGAGAGGTACTGGAAGGTCTAAGATTCTTTCTAATAAGGATAAAGACTACACTATCGATCTTATGGTGGAGGATATTGAAGTGCTACGGAAACACCTTGGATATGAGAACTGGATCGTACTGGGACATTCCTTTGGAGGAATGCTCGCATATGTCTATGCGGCAAAATACCCTGAAAGAGTTCGCGCAATGATCCAGTCGCATTCTGGTGGCATGGATCTAAGATTGAGAGATTACCCGGATCTTCGTGATAGATTAAGCAGATCCCAGCGAGATGAATTGAATCAATTGCTTATGAAAATAAGTTTCGGTGATACGCTGCGGGAGACTCGTTACCAACGGGCGAAACTCATGGCGATAGCGTATTTGAATGATTCAACCAGAACTTCAGAAGTAGCAGAAAGGCTCATGACAACAGATCGAACCATTAATTCGCAGGTTTGGGCGAATATGAACCTCATTAATTTTGATGTTTCCGAAGAGATGAAAAATTTTAATAAACCTGTTTTGATCCTGAATGGAGTAGATGAGATCGTTCATAAGGATATTGCGCTCTATGCAGATAGTGTTCTTCCAGATTCAAGACTGATTTTAATGGAAGACTGCGGACATTATGGTTGGCTTGAGAGACCCGAAATTTATCTTAAAGAGGTTAAAGAATTTTTAAAGTCTAATTAGGGACTCATATGTTCTTCTTTTACTCTTAACTTTCTTGAAAAAGATGAAGATGTTAGATAATATTAGTAGTAAAATAGAATTGCATAACGGTTATAAAATGCCGGGTTTAGGACTTGGGGTATATAAAGCCGATAACGGAGAAGAGATAAATAATGCAATTGCAGCGGCTCTTGAAACCGGTTACAGATTGATAGATACCGCAACTTTTTACGGAAATGAAAAGGGAGTAGGGGAAGCAATTAGAAAAAGCGGTATTCCTAGAAAAGAGATCTTTATTACGTCTAAGCTGTGGATAGAAGACCAGGGAATTGAAACCACGCGTAAAGCTTTTGAAGAGACTCTGGAAAGAATGGAGCTGGATTACCTGGATCTTTACCTTATTCACTGGCCAAAGCCTGGTAAATATCTGGAATCCTGGAAAGTTTTGCAGGAGCTTTACGAGGAAGGAAAAATTAAAGCTATAGGAGTTTGTAATTGCATGATCCATCAGCTGGAGAGTATTAAAGAACTCGGAGGTGTGCAGCCAATGGTTTTGCAAAATGAATTTCATCCTAAACTTATTCAGCAGGATATTCTTGACTATTGCAAGAAGAATAGGATCCAGTATCAGGCCTGGTCACCACTTATGCGAGGAGAAATACTAGAGAACGAGCTTATTGGAACTATTGCTGAAAAATATGGAAAGTCTGAAGCACAAATAGTAATTCGCTGGGATCTGCAAAAAGGGGTTGCGACTATTCCGAAGAGTGTAAATAAGCAACGAATTCAGGAAAATGCCGATGTCTTTGACTTTGAGCTAACAGCCGATGAGGTTGCTAAGATCGATGATCTGGAAGATAATACGCGGACTGGAGCTCATCCAGATACTTTTATGGAAGAAATGGACCTTTAGTAAACATGTAATTTGGTTAAAACTTTTTTTGAATTCTCTATAAAACCAGCTTATTTTTGCAAAGCAATCGAGATGTGGCGCAGTCTGGTAGCGTATACGCCTGGGGGGCGTGGGGTCGCAGGTTCAAATCCTGTCATCTCGACGAAACGAACCGGCAACAATGCTGTTGTCGGTTTTTTTATGCTTCGGAATTACGTGGAAATTACTATTGAGCAATATTTATATATTTGCGGCAGTTTAAGATTTTTATACATCATTTGACCAATATTGCTGAATGCACCAATTAACTGTTATAGTTCCTTTATTTAACGAAGAAGAGAACCTGCTCCGCGTTGAGCAGAAACTTGGAGAGTATGCAGAAAATTCCAGTATTCCCACTCAGATATTACTGGTAAATGATGGGTCTACAGATAATAGTTTGGAAATGGTCAGGGAGATCTGTGAAAGATCTGAACATTTTAGTTACATATCTTTTACGAAAAATGCTGGTTTAAGTGCGGCGATCAAAGCTGGAATTGACCACGTAAACACCAGTCTTACCGGATATATAGATTCTGATCTGCAAACAGATCCTGAAGATTTTGAAGTTCTGCTTAAAGAAATCAATAATTATCAATTAGTAAATGGCTACAGGAATCAGCGTAAAGATTCTTTTAAAAAGAATCTTTCTTCAACGGTGGCCAATAACATCCGAAACTTTTTCACGAATGATGGAATGTATGATACGGGTTGTCCCCTAAAGATCATGCATACAGACTACGCTAAGCGAATTCCGTTTTTTAAAGGACTGCACAGGTTTCTACCGGCAATGATCATGCTACAGGGAGGTAAAGTGATTCAGATCCCAATTCGCCATTACCCAAGGCTAGCCGGAACCGCAAAATTTGGACTGCGAAACAGGTTGATCAAACCTTTGATAGATTGCTTTGGTTATTTATGGATGAAGCGAAACTATATACATTACGAAGTAGGAGAGAAGCATTTGAAATAGATCATCTGCCGGTCTTACGCAATTTCTTGGGACCATACCAAAGCCAGAACCCGGTAATAGTAAATACTAGTAATGCAATTCCCATACCAACAGAATAGATCAATTTAAAGTAGCCACCGGTGCCCAGGTAATCATCCATAATGGATCCATCATGTATATTCTCGATAACATCTGATCTTCTCTGGCCAATACTTAGCACTTCACCTGTAGCTCCATCAAGTTGTATCTCGTGAATGTGTTTTTCAAAAAGAAACTTTACAATACCTTTTTCCTTTCGAATATCCATCCTGTCAATATCGCTAGATAATGAAGATGAAACTGAATCCTTCAATGTTTGTTGTGCAATTTGCTCGAGAACAGCAATAGATTTCCATTCTTCAAAATTTGAAGTTTGCCCGCTTTGGGTTTCTGGAAGAATAAAACTACCAGTATTTTTCTTGGCTCCCAAGAGGATTCCGGAGACGGATACGATAAAAAAGAAAACGAATAAAAAGGCGCCCATAGTACGATGGATCTTTCTGAAAATTCTTAAGATTCGGGCCTGTTTTACTCTTGATCTCTGTTTAGTCATAGGGGCTTCACCTTCCGACGAAAATAGGAAAATGTTTCAGAAAACTATCATACTACATCAAATTTGATCTCAATATAAAGAATTGATTCCTTCCGAAGAAAATTGAAGCCATAGCAGCAATTATAAACCAGGCTAAATTTTCAGAAAAATGTAAACTTTAAATACTAATGTCTTGGCTTGAAAGCGGGTTCAAAGCTTCTAATCGATTCCGTAAATCTATCCTTGAATTGAAAGTATACGAGTGATCCAACTACAGGAAATAAGAAAATCATACATATTAATAATACCTGTAGTATAGGAGAACTGAACCTGGTTTTGAGAATATCCACCAATGCCCAGATCCATAGAACAAGGGTTAGAATGATAAAGGTGATGATAATAGTACTCCACATAAAAGATCTCGTTTTTATTGATGAATGATATTTTCTAAGTACAATTTAATAAAACCAGATCAATCTGCCCGGTTAAACTGCGACGGATCCTTTTTAGATCTTCTAAGATCTCTTCTAGAGAAATCCTGTGTAAAAATTTCCGGAGTCATTTCCATGGTGTATTTTTTGCCAGTATCGATAACTCCTGAATGATCTTTAGCATAGAAAACTGACTTTAGAAATTCAAAATTAGTCTCATCCTGGTTGAATGCATTCTGGCGGTTTCCTTCAAATTTCTCGTTAAAAATATAGTTTATGGAAAAATCGAGTCGGTATTTCAGGTCTTCGAATTGCTGAGCTTCCCCAGGATATTGGTTTGGATATACATCCTCTACTGGAAGAACTTTGATCTCTTTCAAACCCTGGTAATTTGCATAGGTAACAGCCTTATGCTCAATAATAATATTATTCCTAATCATGATCTAGGATCTGTTTGTGATCACCGTGGTTGGTATTTTTAAAGTATGGAAACTCCAACTTTAGATAGTAAGTGCCCGGTTTATTCTTCCGGTAATTAAACTCGTTGCATTTATCATCTCTGCGCTCATGCATGATCTCGATATCCGGGAGTTGCGCATTTGAGTTGGGTGTATAGAACATAAAACTCACAAGGAAACTTAGAGACAGGTACTTCCACGATATAGGTTTAAGAACTTTCTAATATTGGTCTGGATTTAGAATTCAAAAATTTATAAGTTATTTAGAGTGTTTCGGCAGAATCAATTCATTCTTTTACAAAGATCAGGCAATGCTGCCAGGGTAAATTCTCAATATTCTGCTCTAGTTTAAAACCGGAAGCTTTAAATTCTTTCACTGCCTGTTTTTCACTCATTTTATGAATTCTTTTAATCGGAATACTTTCATCTTCTGCTTTATATTCGATCAAATAAATTTTACCATCAGAAGTCAGAGATTTGTGCATGGATTCGATCATTTCCTTCGGAAAATTAAATTCATGGTAGACATCTACCAGTAATATTTTTGATACTGAATTCTCATCCAGATTTATACTTTTTTCTGAACCCTGAACGGTTTGAATATTATTCACCTGTTGTTCTGACTGCTTTTCAGAAATCGCCTGAAGCATTTCCGGTTGTATATCGACCGCATAAACAAAACCTTCCGAAGCCAATTTGGCCATTTTAAAAGTATGATAACCACTGCCGGCACCTATATCAGCGATCGTATCATCCGGCTGAATATTCATGTTCATTAGCAACTGACTCGTATTTTCCTCTTTTTCGCGATCAGATCTTTCCAGCCAGTTTATTCCCTGGTACCCCATAACGTGCGCGATCTCTCTACCCATATACCATTTTCCGATTCCGTTTGGGTCGCCTTTTTGGAAAGTATAGGTTTCTTCGCTTTTACTATCCTTATTTGTTTGTCCGCATGCGGTCAAACTTAACGCAAGCAGTATTAGTAGCAACAAATTGTAATGATTTTTCATAGCATCTTTTTCCTAAAGTTACGATTTAATGCTTTTTCTTAAACTTCAGTACGACAGCGTTTAAAATTGCAGAATCTTTAAGTGAGATAACCGTATTGAGTCAAGCGATCCAGATCATCGACTTCACGAAGATTACCATTGTCCATTAGCATTATTCGATCTGATAGAGAAATTACGTTGCGGTAATCATGATCTGTGATAATAATGCCTTTATGTTCTTTTCTTTCCTGGATAAGCTGCGAAATTACTTCTCTGCTGGTAGGACTGAGTCCGTTAAAAGGTTCATCCATTAATAGAAATCTGGATTCAGAATAAAGCAATAGCAGAACTTCCAGGGTTCTTCTTTGTCCTAAACTTAAATGGCCTACTCGTTCTGCCAGTAAAGGTTTTACTAAAGGTAATTCCAGAACAATTCTGCTATACTGCCGACTAAGAAACAGTTTAATAGTACTCTTAACATTGATACTTTTAATTAAAAAACTATCCTGCGGTAAATACTTAATATCATTAATCGTTTTTGAGCTCGGGTAAACATTTTCGTCTATTCTTAGAAACCGACTGTCTGCCGTCAATGACCCAAACATGATCTTTAGTAGCGTCGATTTCCCACTTCCATTTCTTCCCAGCAAACCAACTACTTCCCCAGTTGAACACTGTAGGTAAACATCGTTCAGGATCTTTTGACTATCATAAGTCTTTTGTACACTATCCAGTTGAAGTTTACTCAAATAACCGTGATATTAGGATCATTAAGACCGAAACGAAAATTGTGCTTAAGAAAAGATGAACTCTGGAGATTCCGTTATTTAGATAAAAATATAGTTCTTTAGGAGGCTTGATGCTATAAACACTAAGATGGATCAAAAGACTGCTAAGAAAATAGAAGAATCCAAAATTTGAAAATTCAGAAGTTAGAGCGGCTATCAGTAAAGAGATAGGCAAGGCTGTAAGAATAATATTCCTCTGAAAAACCAATAAATTTAAAAAGATCCTCATTAATTATATTGTGAATATGGATTTACCTGTATTCCGGATTTTCAAAATTCCAGCGCTTCCCATCTTCCCAGCCTTCCGCTGAATTTCCATAAGCTGGATAACCGCCCTGTCTTTTAAGACTGGACGCTAAATGCATTAGATTATAGGTCATGAAAGTAGTATTCTTATTAGTGAAATTACTTCCAAAACCAGCAGGAGGATCAAGTTCTTCGTCCCTCCATTTGGTATCACCATAACTGGGGCCAGGGCCAACTTCTCCTATCCAGCCTGCATCTGCCTGTGGGGGAATGCTAAAACCAACGTGTTGCAGTGAATAAAGAATTCCCATAGCACAATGTTTGATCCCATCCTCATTCCCGGTGATAAGTGTACCTCCAACCTTACCGTAGAATACGTACTGGCCTTTATCGTTTTGAACACCACTCATGGCATATAATCTTTCGATAAGTTTCTGGGCCATGGAAGATTTCTCGCCAAGCCAGATAGGTGTTCCAAGAACTAAGATATCTGCAGCCATGATCTTATCATAAATAGCCGTCCATTCATCTTTATCCCATCCATGTTCGGTCATGTCGGGATAAACACCAGTAGCTACGTCATGATCGATAAACCTTATTTCTTCCACTTCAACATTTTCCCGTCGCATGATCTCTGCGGAAAGTTCTATTAATTTGGAAGTATGACTCTCCTCTGGTGATTTTTTCAGTGTACAATTAATATAAATACAGCGCAAATTACTGAAGTCTGGTTTACTCATGATTCAATACTTTTATTAAACTTCCTTCAATTTAGTAAAAATTAAAAAGTCCATAACAAGCATTCCAGTACACTGTTATTTACTCCCTTTTTTTAGCTGGATCTTTATGATTCCATTGACTTTTTCATCTGTATACTTTGCGATAGAATCATGGTCTTTCAAAACATCGATTTTCGCAATGGTTTCCGGATCCATATTTTTTAGCATCGAGCTATGCGTGGCTTTACCATCAATTAGATACAAAACATCCTCTTGGACCAGATAATCTTCATCGCTTAGGGTCTCCTGATAAGATTTGGTTTTGATCATGAGCACTCCATTCAGTCCTTGTTTACCAAACTTATCCTCGACATCTTCCTGCTCTTTCTTGAGAACAGCGTAAGAGGTTATTTCGAATTTTGAAATGTTCAGTGTATCCAGAGCTTCGGTTGTTAGCAGTTGTTCATTTAAAGTGATGACTGGATCGCTGGTAATTTCTTCTTTTTGTACCAGATCTGCGATAAGTTCATGTAAATAATTATCCTGGTTTTCATTTTCTGAAATTTCCTGTGCACTTACGCTAAGTGAAAGCAGTAATAATAGGCTTGCTAAGATTTTCTTCATTAGTATTTCTCTAAATCTTTATAGCTGAAATATATGATTTATGATGCAGATAACTTCCTGGTATGACTTCTAATTTTCTGAAACCTGGAGGAATAAATTTTTTATAACAGATTGGTAGCTGCATATTCTACGATGCTGAATCTTTGATCTAATTTATATTTGAGAAAGAGCATGATCAAAACTGAAATGATCATGGAAACGACCATCAATTTATATTGTTGGCGTAGATCCCTGGTAGCATTGAGTTTTATTTCAGCCAGTACCAGCTCAAGTTCTTCTGAAGAGTAATTTCTGAATTTTACGCCATCCAAACGTATACGGTCACTATTGATCGGGTCCCGAAGATCTTCCTTGAACTTAGGTTTTTGTGAATACAGTAATGATTTATTGTGCTCGTGTAAACTTTTGGGACCTCGCTCTACAGACATGCCTGGTGGTTTTTGTAATACATTCATTTTCAAAGTACTTCAAGTTAGTAAATTATTTATAATTCTGTGAGCTGAAGTTTTTGCACTATATCTGGTTTTAAGAGTTCCGAGTGAAAACTGCTAATTATCTTGCGAACTTTAAACTTTTCCGAAGACATGGAACAAGAAAGAGTTGATAATTTAGAAATTGAAATTTTATCTGATAACTGGTACACGCTCAAAAAAGTAAACTTTGACTTCAGAAAAAATGACGGTAACTGGGAGCGGCAAAGTAGAGAGGCTTATGATCGTGGGAATGGAGCGGCAATTCTGCTGTACAATTTAGAAAAGGAAACTGTAATTCTTACAAAGCAATTCCGGATGCCTACTTTTTTAAACGGTAACACTTCAGGGATGATGATCGAAGTCTGTGCGGGATTACTGGAAAAGGATAATGCTGAAGATTGTATCCGAAGAGAAACGCAGGAGGAAACCGGGTATGAGATCTCCAATGTCGAAAAGGTTTTTGAAGCGTATATGTCTCCAGGTTCGGTGACCGAGATCGTACATTTCTTTATAGCCGAATATCACGAAGACATGAAAATAGGCGAGGGTGGAGGAGTGGATGAAGAACAGGAAGATATTGAAGTTCTGGAACTTAAGTTTTCTGAAGCACTAATAATGATGAAAGATGGTAAAATAAAAGATGGTAAAACGATCATGCTATTACAGCATTTACAATTGCAATTAATACTGGCAGATTCATAAATCTTAGTCGCGCTTCTCTAAGATTTTTATTATTCGATCATAAACAATTTCAGAAATCCTCCAGGTGTAACCTTCAAAATTGGCGGTATTAACGAACTGTATCACAACCGTATCGATATTTTCATGATATTCTGCAATACTCTGGTAACCTGGAATCAGTCCGGTATGATCGTATACATAGATGGAAGAATAGATCTTTTCCTCTGCTTTGGTGAGTAATTTACCAGTATTTAAAGCTTTGATAAAGATTCCCACATCCTGCGCAGTAGCGATCATCGACTGGTAATTAGTAGACTTGATATCTTCTTCAACTCCAACATAATACCCGCTCATTAATTTATCCTGATCTATATCATTTAGGCTGAAGAAAGTATTTTCAAGCTGTAAGGGCTCTAGGATTTCTTGCTGTATCACCTGTGCTTTGGAGTTATTGGTTGCCTTCTCCATTAGCAAACCTAAAAGGAAATAATTAGAATTTGAATAGGCATAATCTGTTCCCGGTGAGAAACTGGCTGGTTTGTCAAGGAACAGATTCAGTGTTTGTTCTTTATTTTCCGGGGGATTCATCCAGAAATCAGGTACATCTGTAAAATTTGGGATTCCACTACGATGCTGGACCAGCATTTTAACGGTGATATTCTCAGCATGCTCGATTCTTCCGGCAAACTCAGGAAAATAGTTCAGGATACTTTTATCCAGAGATATAAGATCTTCAGCTACCAGTTTGGTAATTGCGACCGCATCATACAGTTTACCAATACTAGCAATTTTAAAATAAGCTTCGGGATAAGCTCTTATCATCCGGTCCCGGTCATGCCATCCTGCTGCATATAATTCTGCTGGGCGATCTCCCTGCTGAATATATACTATAGTGCCATCAAAACCATGCTCGATACCTTCGTTTAATTGTCCCTGCACAGTGTCCGGCAACGGTAGTATCCATGCCCAGATGAGTATCCATGGAACGAAATATAGCGATATTACAGTTCCAGCCAGAAGTATGGTTCGAATAACAATCTTACTTTTTGTAGCAGGCATCTGGTGTATCGTTATCTATCAGAGTTCTTTCAAATATAACTTAAATCGAACTTTGACGGATTTCCGAAGGGCAATACAGTTTCCCAACTGATAGTAACATATTAGTATTTATAACTTTATTTTGTCGCCTTTCTTTCTTCCAGCAGTTTCTCGATCTCTGGCAGATTCATATAATACTCTTCAAGGTTCCAGTCCATTTGAAATGATTGTTGCAAATAAGTTTCCATGGATGGTAAACTAACTTCAGCACGTAGTTTATCAACTTCTTCGGGATTTTGAATAGGCTGCACATATTTCTTACCGGTATTAGAATCGATAAAAATCTGACTGCCATAAATTTGTTTCTTTCCTTCACGTAGAGCAATTCGATCTTTTAAAAGAGCGAGGTTCGCTGGGAATGTTTTGTTTTCCTGAACAGCTTTTTCAATCACCGGAAGATATTCTTTCTGAGTTTGCAGGTCGGCGTGCTGAATAACCAGGAAAATGGTTTGATTCCCTTGCATGCTGAGGTCATCCGGCCATCCGTTCTTAAGTATGTTTTCTACCTGATCGAGGTTAATTGAATCCTGATTCTTCATTTGCTGAACCAGATCTTTCATTTCATCAGAATTCATCTTTCCTTCCTGCTGAAGTTTTAAGAGTTTAAATCTAATTTCCTGATCGGTCTTCCAGATCGAGTCCAGTTGAGTCTGAATGTTTTGTGGTTGATTTTGTGAAGTGGCTATACTACTTGCTAATAGCATAGCGAGGCTTACAATAATTTTGATCATGAATTATATTTTTGATGCTGTACTAGTAAAACGAGTTAGACGTTAGTTTGTTACAGCTTTTTTCCGAAAATATAATTTTGATCTAAGTCCTTCAGATAAAGTGCTTGTAATCAAATAGCTGTAAATGCATACCTTCCAAAAGGAAACTTAGAAAAGCTATAATTTGAATTAGCTTCCGTAAATAAGATGTCATAACGGTTAGAACTACGTCATCTAGCCTTCACGTAACATTTTTGAAACTTTCATCATTATAAATAAACATTTCCGTAGAAATTCGAAGTCTAATTAAGTAAAGGCCAGACGCCACTCCATTTAATGATAGCCAGAAGTAGTGCAAGAACTCCCAGGGCTATAAGGAAAACTCCCTGCCAGTAAAACGTTCTTATACCCCAGAACTTCCAAAGCCTTTTGTCCTCAGATGGGTTCCTTCGAACATCTTTAAAGAAAAATTTATGTACTATGTATGCAATGATGACAAAAGCGATACTAGTTGATATCCAGAAAAGAAGCATATTGTATTTAGTTTATTTAGTGAAGTAAGGTAGATCATTAAGTAACA
>NZ_JBLWIM010000018.1:1666-14203 GCF_048381525.1 Christiangramia qingdaonensis | reverse complement strand
ATTTTATAGTCCAGAGGAAGAAGTTCTGAAATTCGTTTTTCAGACATTATCCCTTTTAAAAGGACGGCTTCTGGTGGTGAGGGATTTCCAAATTGATCTATAGTAAATGCACTTTTGGAAACAATCGCAGATTGATCTGTCTTATCATAGAGAATGCTCAATTCATCTGCCAGTAACTCGATCTTCCTATTATTTCCTTCCTCGCTAATTTTGAAAAATTTATAGGTAGGCACCTGGAAACGTTTATGAAAGATCGCGAAGTTGTTTTCTTCCAGTTTTTGTTTGTAAAGTGATCGCATAAAATGCAATGACGAGCCATAGTAACTACGATCTCTGTTTCTCAATGCCTTTCTACCGGTTTTCTTCTTTAATGGCTGGAAGTAGGCTGAACCGGCGAAATAGGTAGAATAGGGTAGTAGTAGACCGCCGTTCATTTGGAATCCTAGTTCAAAGTCGGCAAGCTGGTATCTAATTGCGTAACCCAAATATTTATTATGTATGATTAGAGGCTCATTTGCGGTAGCGATCAATGTTTTTTCTGATGGTGAATATCTAAGCTTAATCGCGTCCTCGTTTATGATCTTACAGTCATACATTGCGTAGTTCCTTCCCAGGAATTCTTTTCTGAAATGCTGAAGTTTTCGGGATCTGCTCCATGGGTCTGTTTCAAGGTAAACTGTCTCCAGTTCCTCACGTTTAATGGGTAAGTAATATTTTAAATCTAGAGGATTTTTCAATATTTCTGAAGCATCTAATACAAGAGCTTCGTAACCTAGAGAAGTAATTATAAGTGCGGAATTATTATCCATGAAAGATATTTCAAAATCTCCATCCTGGTTTGAAGAAACCCCAATACTGGTTCCATCAAAGTATATGGAAGCACCAATGATCGCGGTTGAATCTTCTGCACTAAGAACGGTTCCAGAGATCTTATTCTGGGAATGGACCGTTCCGCCGATCATTAGCAATAGAACACAAATAATATTTATGAATCTACTTCGAAAGAGAAATTTGCACATATATAATTGTAATAACGCTCTAATATAAAATATTTAAATTTCAGAAAAGAAAAAGCCATCCGGAAATGGATGGCTTTCGTATCGAACTGTTAAAAATGTTATTGAAACAGGTGTTCGAATTTCTGATATTCATACTGAATGATCTCGGGTTCAGCTGCTGTAAACTCTTCCAAAGCTGCCTGATAATCTTCAGTGTCCTCGAGTAATATCCCATTTCTCTGGTTCTTGAAGGTGGAAAATAATTTGACTTCGAACCATACTTTATTTAGGATCTCCATTTCATTCTCACTCACTAAATTAGTACCGTTTAAAATGTCGTTCATACGTTTTTGTGCGACCTTGTTCACTTGCTCAATCGCTGTTACATGCGTTGGCATATTGCGCAATGCGCCAACGACTATAAGATTTTTCCCGTAATGAATTTTATTTACGTACTGATCTCCATATTTAAGAGCAAATAAGTCGGGATCTTCAAGCCGTTCTGCATCAATAGCTAACCTTTCGTCTCTGCTAACGTCAATTATTGCGGCATTTCCTTCATTTTCTTTATAACCAAGGATTAAAACCTGGTCTTCAGTATAAGGATATTGTTCAATAATAGATTGATACATCTCAAAATTAACTGCGTGCTGCACTGCAAATTTTGAAGCTGGTGGGTGCAAACCTGCATACTTTCTGTATCCAATCACATCATCTTTAGGATTTGCATTGAATTGCCAGATAGGACTATGCATAAAAGAAGTTCCTATTGTTAAGTAGCCGTTTTGAGGTTCATCAAAAGGATTAGCCTTAGGAGCATGGTTGCTGGTTAGAATACCCGAACCAAAATCATCCTGACCATTAAATTGCTGTTCCAGAATCATTTCAGAATTTTCGGTGATCTTAACGGTTTTTACAGCTGTTTCCAGATCATAAGTGGTCATGCTTTTATCCCGGCCGTTTGAACTTATAAATTCAATGGAATTTATTTCTCCATTTGTGTAAGTGTGTATCGAAGTTCCTAGTTCGCTGTAGACGATTTTTTCTGAAACTAAACCATTCTCATACTCCGTTTCGAACCAAACATCGCCCTCAGGAGTATAGTACTTAGACCATAGAGGTCGGTTTTGCTCATCTCTTCTCACCTCCATATATAATTCCCGATCATGATAGAAGTTATATACTTTAGCCGATTTGATGAATCCGTTTTCATGATATGTAACCTCATGTATAGGTTGATCTTCTGAGTATATATGTTTTGCTTCTTTGATCCAGCCATTGTCGTACTGACTCAGAATTTTTAGATGATCGTCAGATTTGATGGAATAATCGATTGATGGTGTGCTATCATCTGCCGTACAGGAAGAAAATAGAACTGTAACTACCAGTAGTAGCGACAGGTAAAATTTGTGATGCATTGATGCGATTTTTGATGTTTGTCAAATTTAGAAATTCCCGTTTGATATCCAAATATAATTGACCTCCTCACTTCAGCACTATTAGCAGTGTATAGCGAACAATAGCAAACATTCTGTGCGCTAATGTATTGAACTACTAACGTTTAGGGCTAAACCCTTTGTTATTTGCTCATTTTCTTCGGAAGAAAATAAATTTTTACTCTTCAGATTCAATAAATTCAATTTCGATCAGGTAATAATGCGGAATATCGAAAGCAGTACCCAATTTTTCAGGATCAATTTCAGACTGTGCGACGCGGCAATAGGAACCCGACCCATCAGGATTTCTATTGGGTGTAATAATCGCCATCAAATGAAAAGGTTTATTGATATCTTCCTGCAATACTTTTTTACTTCCGAAGAAATCTTTGGCGACATACCTGCCATTGTCGTTGGTAAGTGCGAAATGAGATTGTTTACTACCAAATTGTTTACCCCTTAGCCAGATCTTAAGGTCTCCCTGATCGATCTTACTCATCAATTTAAAGGAAGTATTACTGGAATCGACCTTGAACATTTTGTTACCGCGCTCGTCGAAAAGGCTACTGGTTTCAATTAATTCACCATCCAGAAATTCTTTCATTCTAAGTACATAATAACGCCCTTGGATAGATTCACCGTTAAAATTGAACTCAGATTTATTGATATTCTCGAAATCATATAATAGCTGCATTTCTTCAGTCTCTGCGCGACTGTTCAGCGTTACATCGATCATAGCTGTTTCAGCCTGGATCTGCTTATTGATGACTTCTGAATTCTCGATTTGATCTGATTGCGCCTGAATCAACAGGGGAAGTAGTGCCAGGCTTAGAAGTAATTTTTTCATTGGATTATTTTTATAGATTCGAGAGCAAATATTCATAAGTCAATAGGAACATTTTTAAATATAACCTGTAGAATTCCAATTATCATTATTTCATATTGGACTCAAGTTTGCTTATAAGCTCCTGAGCTTTGACCTTTAAAGAATCTAGTTCTGAAGCCTTGCCAGAAACAACAAATTTGATGTTATCTACTGTTGTGGTTTTTAATCGGACTTTGCCGTTTATTTCGAAAATCAGGTTAATTTCTGTTTCAGGAGGATTGTTTGCAAAGATCGTATCCAGAGAATTCCAATCGAAATCGGTTAATTCACTTAATTTTTTAGTCTCAAACCTAAGTTCTGTAACCGAATAAGGTTTTTTAGGATCTGGCTTCTGTTCCTGAGCATTTATGCCGGTAAAACAGAATAGTAGTGCAATTACTACGAATTTGAATTTCATTGTTCTGTCGTTTTAAAGAATACAGGATCTACTTATTGGAGTACATCAGTCTTCAGGGAATAGTTAAATATACATAACTGACTGAAAATAATTGGTTATAGTCATAAAACTTTCCGAAGTTATTTTACTAGTATAAAATAGTAGCATCAACAAATTATTACTGATTTAAAATTTACAGTTTCAGAAAATAAATAACTTCAAGCTACAGTATTACCCGTTCTAACGGCGTCATATGTAAATTCTAAAATACAGATCTAATTTGATGAATATAGTGGATTGAAAAGTCACCATATTACCTTAATTGGATTTTTTTAAGAAATCAAAATTTTAAAAAGTATCTGCAAGGAAAGCGATCACAAAGATCCATCCTAAATATAAAATCGTATAGGTGAATGAGTAGGACATAGAGAGCACAATATTTCCAACAGTTTTACCGGATCTATTAAAAACCAGTTTTAATGCTCTAAAAAACACCCAGTAAAGCATCAAAATAAGGATGAATAAAGTAAACCAGAACAAAGCTTCCAGTAATATGAACAATAAAATCATGGCCACCGTCATGAGGATCCAGAGCAGTATGGAAATAAGAATTCCTGCTATCCCATCACCAACAGCTGAAGTAGGCATTTCAAAATTACCCGGAGTATCATCACCAAAAAATTCACCCTTTGTATAACTTCTGAATTTGGGGAAATTATCCTTAAGTCCGGCGCCGGTGTAGAGTCCGTAGGTCATGAAAAGGAATAGAATAACTCCAATAATAGATAAAGAAAGGTAGAGGTTTGTAGTGATTCCTCTATTGTAGCTCATTCCATTTAGCCAGACACTTAGAAAGGTGGTGGTTATAACGAGAATAGAAATTATAAATACGGTTTTGCCTTTAAAGTAGCTCTTCTTTTCTGATTGTTGCATTAGTAGAATTGTAAGTGCCGAGGTTTAATTCAAATCTAATATTTATTGCTGGCCAGGCTGAAACAAATTTATATATTTTAATTGGCTTCTAAACCAATGCTCATGGTGATTGGAAGGTGATCTGATCCAATATTTGGTCCTGTTGCTCTCTTAGAAATCTGTAGATGTTTGGATACTACGAAATGATCTAAGGTTGTCTGTAATAGCTTATAATCGGCGGGCCAGGTTGGAAGAAGACCAGAACCAATCCTGCTATCCTTCAAATTCTGCTTCAGCAAGCTATCAAAATGAGGTGAGAAGGATGAAGTATTGAAGTCACCGGCTATAATTAGATTTTTAGAATATCCGGGAATATTACTGGCTATATTGGACAGTTGCTTATTTCGGTTCAAGAATGATTGCTGGCCGATAGGGGGAACTGGATGAGTCGCCACGATCGTAAATTGCTGTTGTAGAATACTCACATTTGCAATAATGGAAGGTTTATCATTTAGACTGAAATAGTCCACGGAACTTGTCATTTTATACTTGCTTAATAAAGCGATCCCAAAATTATCATTCCGGGGAACAATCTCTTTGTACTTATAGTCTGCTATTACTGGCTCTAGATATGCTAACCATTCTGGAGTAAGCTCCATTAATATCAGTATATCCGGACTTTCGTTCTTGATGAATTTTGATGTTAATTGCTTATTCGAATTACTGGAAAGTAAGTTGATACTCGTTACCTTGAAATGATTTTCAGTTACAGGAATTGTTGTTTCGATGTAATACGGGATGATAAAATAAAGATTCCATAGGATGTTAATGCCTAATATTAGAACTGCTAGTACCTGTTTTCTCAGCAGAATTAAGGTAGGAAGTACTAATAAGATCGAAGTGATAAGAAGTTGAATCTTAAAATTTGAAAATATATCTATTAGCCAATAACTTTTTATGAGATGGGGTAGTACAGAGGCTAATAGAATTACGACTAGCACTATCCAAAGGATTCTAAGGGCAAAGGTTTTTCTCATTTAACAGGTGAAAAATTAATTATATTGAATATTGAGAGAGATGGCTATTCCAAGTCCAATATTTTTTCAAATTCTCGTTCATATGTATTCTGAAATGCATAAATACCGATAGTTTTATTAAAATAACAGTTTAGATCTGACTTTTTATCTATTCTCCTAAATGAATTGAAATGAATAGCTATATTCTATAGCCAATTTGAATTTAGTTGTGATGAATATATACGCGACTGGAACGTGTCAACCTTTCGATGACCTAACTTTGGCAGGATAGATTGGACTATAGAAACAGGATATACCGAAGTAATTTTAACACCTGATTTGTTGCGTTAAATTATTAAACTTGATGTTTTTTATAATTTCTATTTACCACAAAATTAACAGCGACTCCAATATTCAATCAAAACTAGCTTGCCTTTTTTAAACTGAAATAAATAACCGTCGCCTTGCATTTTATCCAGGTTGGGAATAAATATATAAATTGATTGATCGGATGAATATTTATCATCAAATTTTCCAAATATTTCTTGTAGCTTTTCTATTGTTGTTTCTTTATCCAAGTCAACGCCACCATAATTTAAAGTATATATATCGCTATTGAATTTGAATTCAGCTAAAATATAATCAGCTTCTCTATTTCCGGTAAAGACGATGTCTTTATAAACCATTGATTCAAATTCTTTCATTTGTTCTGCTGATGAAAGAAAGCCACATTCATAATCTGGATTCGTTATTTCTATAGGTTCTCCAAATTTTTCCAGAATTAAACTCTTCGAAGAACAAATACTTTGACCATTAACCTCTAACTTTTTAAAATCAATATCCTGCGCTAGCATTGGTTCAGCAAAGATCAGCAGTAAAAATAAAATGGTTGAGAGCTTCATACTATTTAAAATTTGAATTTTCATTTTGCTTTTTGTCTCCGGTTGAGGGAGCAGTATTATTTATTAGTCAATTTCACCATCTTTTTCTCGTTTCTAAGACACACTGTTTCGCCTTTTTATTAATAATTCTATTTTTTAGGTGACTTACATATTCTCAATCCGATAAGTTATACATTTAATTCTAATTTGGTCTTTCAGGAATGTAAACGAAATCAATTTCGATATTATCTTTATATCGAACTACCATAGAGCATAATACCGAAACATTTTTTCCATCATCAATAGCTGGTTTCATAACGGGCAGTTTCCTAAGCACTCTTAAAATTTCAGCTTGAATGTTTAATTCTGTATCTCTCACCTTTATGCCGGTTAGATTTCCGTTTTCTGTGATTATAAAAAAGGATTCAACCTCCTTTGGTTCTGAAAGACCTAAATCCTTCAATAAATCTGAGTTGAATTCACCCTTAACAAATTCAGCTACTTTTTCTTTGAAGCATTCTCTTGTTTCTTTTTCAGATAGATCTTCACAACCATTATAAACTGGAGCAATTTCTACATCTTTCAATATAATACTACCGTCAGAAGTATAGATTGCCATACCATCATTTTGCGAAACTATGCTGCATAAACTTAATAAAGCCTGTTCCTCTTTTGCCGAAACATTTCCTTGTGCCATTATTTGTTCCTGAACAGCATTGATTTTCTTTATTAAATCACCTTCTGTGTTTTTCGAAGAATCAGATCTTTCCTTACATGAAACGCATAATAGGCCTATAAAGAGCATTACAATTACTATCATACTATGTGATTTTTTACTCCTTTTATTTATCAAAATGTATCTCATGAGTTGGATTTTTCGGCTTGTTGCAACAGTTTGTGTAGGAGCAATAGCGGATTTCTAGACGTTACTTCTGGTAAAACAATATACTTTAATTTAGACAAAAACGGTTCGAGTTTTTACTCAAACTGTTAATGTTTATGTACCGTGTTGGCAGTAGTTTTATATGGAATTTTATTTTCTTAGTGTAATAATAAAACTTCTCCCAGCAGTTTGCTTGCAGTGGTTTTAGATACTTCTTGCACATCTAAGATTAACTTTCCTGCAAAAAACTTTAGCGGTAGTTTTATCTGTTTCCAATTAAGGACCTTTTTAAATCACCCTTCTCTTTAGATAATAAATAGAGTAAATATGGTGCTAATACAATAATCCCTAGAATCATTGCTACTATCGCAATTACAATTGAATTAACTGAGAACTTGTCTCTCCAAGCAATCCATAATGCTGATAGTATTAAATAACATCGAAAGTCTAAGGCGAATTGACCCATCCAAGTCATTGAAGTAGCGAATTCTTGTGCTTTTGCCAGGAAATTGGCACCACCATTTTGGATTGCAATAACTGTATAAATTAATAAACCAAGTGTGTGGATTATTAACAGACCTTTAAAAAAGTAGTGTTTATTTTTTTGTTCCGTTGTAACTTTAATTTTGAGTGATTATTTGTCTTTAGCTGACGCCCATATTGGTCCAATTGCCAATAGAAGGACTATGATATTTAAAAATGCATTTAAATTATTATCTGAAGCGATTGGACCCGTATTATCCAAAGCAAGCCAGGAGAGTGAACCAATAAGGACACTACGTCATACAAATTCAGGAGCCTTCTCATAAATGAACCCACATTAATAAGCACCATATCATTACTCCCCAACCGAATAAGAAACCTCCTGTGAATGCAAATATAAATCTTGTTGTAGGTTCAGTATAAACTAGAACACCGTCTATTGGCCAACTTAAAAAGTCTAAGGTCGATCGGGCTGCTTCAGAAATACTGAACCTGGATCCTATGAAAAATATCGGATCAAAAGAGCCCATCACAAAGGCGGTTGCTTTTAAATTACTTATGGAATTTTTGTGTTCTGCAAAACGGAATTTGCATATCTGACCTGTTTGATTAGATCAAATTTAAGGTCTCATCCGTGATCCCTGCGCTAATGGAGCCTTTTAATTCTCGTAGCCTTAAATCTGTTATTTGCTTGGTTTCATATTTCTCTTTAGAAAAAACTATTATTACAAGGGAAATCAAAATGACTAATTTCAAGATCAAATCAAATCTTGATTGATCAATATTTAGCCATTTGATATAAAAATCATTTAACAAAAAAGCTATTAGAGTGGTAATTCCGATGATAAGACCAATTGTTTTATAAAAAATAGGTAAATGTTTTCCGATCATTTTTACGTATCATTTTATTATTTAATAAAGTATAAGATTTTATAGATTTTACTTCTGGAGACATTGCAGAAAACGATTTGGATTATCGCAAGTTGGCGGAGTAGGGACTCGGACTTGTCGGATTAATATTGGTTTGTTGATCAAGTTAATTATTTCCTTTTAACGCTGCCGCTTATTGGCGATGAACCGTTGTTGGCGGTAGTTAATTTATTCTATATATGTTGCTTAGAAACTTCTTAACTACTTTCAATTTTACTTTACCTCAATTACATTGTTTAGGCAATACGGAGACAGCTAGGTTCATTCTGTAGTAACAGGTTTACTTAATTACTTTTATCAAAGTCTTTATAGTTCTATAGTTATCTGCATTATCAAAAAAAAAAATTAAATTTCTTTCTTTTTATCCTAAGATTAATCTTTTGATCATTCTTCTCAACTATCAATATTGAGTTGAAAAATCTTCTGTCAATTTGCATGAAAATGAATCCATCACTTTCTTTAAAATTTACAACTTGTATAAATTGTGATTTCAATACTTCTCTTATTTGGTTTCAATTTCTTTCGCTGTAATCTATATAAAATGAGTGCTTTGATTCAAGAAAATCCTCAGTTTTGATATCATCAAACTTTTCATAATCGAAAACATGCAAGAAAACAATTAGAGCTGCGATTCCAATACCAGCTACAAAAGGTATATATCGGTGCTCAATATCAGTTCCATTCCTAATAATCCATGCAAGGTATCCGAGTGGAAACATATAAATCGTCTTCACTAGAAACTTCCCTATTTTTGAGTGCATTAATGAAATATCCATTTTAGATTAGTTGGATTAAGTCCTTAAATTAGTGAGCATCTAATTAATTACCGCCAACGGTCTCGTATATTCGTCAGTTGTGGTAATGAAGATACGGATTTTTCCGATTTAGTTTTTTAGTTCCTGGTTTCTATTAAACTTTCTTTTAACTCAATGGCCGCAATTGCGAATATGCGTTGTTGTGCGCTGGCTTTTACCTAAATATTTGTTGGTTTTTCTATTCTCCAATATTTTGTACAATCACTACCAAAATTTGAATTAGGAATTTCACTTTTTAATCTTTTACAAAACAGATCATAATAAGCAAAATGACTATTATTTTTAGCAATGAATTTACAAGAATAGCAATTTTTATATTTTAAATCTTTAAAAGCATATTCTTTTACTAGATTTAAAAATTCTTCCCCTCCGTATTCTTCTTCTTGATAAGGGAGAATTTTATAGTACTTAAAATTGTTACTATTTAGGTCCCGAACTATCTTTTTCATTGGAGTATTTATTTTGATACTCTTGTTATTATTCAAAACAGAAAATACTTCAAAACTTTTATTGCAAATTCTCGGGTCATAATATGTTTTGTTTTCCTTTTTTATTTTGAAATTTAGAAATTTGATATTTTCATTGTCTGTTGGGACTTCTCTTTCTTCTATAAATTCTAGGTCAGTTTCGTTTTTTAGTTGAATCTCAATGATTCTAATTCCGCTATCAATTTTCGTTTTATCACAAGTGTGAGTTACTGCAAATTCAACAAAAATTACTTCATCAGTTTTTTTTGATTTTAGAAGAATATCTGCTATAAATCCATTGTGGCTCTTTTCAATTTCAATTTCATCAAACCGCTTTGTCAAATCAAATTTCTCTGATCTAAAACCTAGATCACAATTGATGTTAATTTGATTAATATTCATACAAGAAGTGCAGGTCTGATTTATTAGATACTTAATAAAGAATGGTTTTTTATTTTCTAGAGAATGTAAATACTCTTTATAGAATTTAAGTTTACTTACTTTATGTAAATAAGATTCGTAACTACAGTTGCCTTCTACTTTATGTGAAAAATATTGTGCTTTTATTTTACCTTTTCTTGGAATTAAAATTCCACCGCAATTGCAACAGGAATAGATTTCGCTTAATTTCTTATCCACATTTCGAATATGAATAAGTTCATTTTTTTGGTTTATGGCGTGTAGATTTTTCATTGAAAGCTTGCGCACAACGGTTACGGTTATCGCAAGTTGCGGGATTAAGGACGCGGACTTGTCGGCTTAGTTCTTTTCTTTACTGGTTTCTAAAATTACACTTTTTCGACAATACCCGTTATTTGCGATGAACCGATGTTGTGCGTAGTTTTATTCACTACTAGTGTTTGTAATTGTTTCATTTAGTCTATCTATATGTTTAGACTTAATTTTATGGGAATTACCGTGAATATAATTCCGATAAATAATTTCACCACTTTGAGCATTTATAATTTGTAGAAATCTTGGAGTATTGACTTTTACAAATCTCAAATAATAAATGTCCTTTCCTTCTAATATCATTTTATTAAGAGCGTGGTTTTCGATTATTTCATATTTAAACTGATATTCTTTAAAAAGGTCTTTAAATATTTCCTCTTCTGAATCTCCATTCTTCCCAGCAAGGATGTTGTAATCCTCATCCATATATGATGGTACATATAAAATTTTATTTGATAAAGAATTTAATGCTGGTAAATAATCATCCGCATACATCCAATATAATTTTTCTGCCTCAAGTAAATCATTTACTTTTTGGAAGTAATTCTTTAGATATCCAGATTTATAATTAAAGAAATATTCGTCATTAAACTTTGAACCTGGGATTTCATTTATACCTATATCTAAAACTTCTTCATAGAATTTACTTCTTGGATTAATATAGAAACGTGCTATGTTAGAGGAATTTTTTAGAATTATTTCAATTTTGTTCTTCTCCCATTTTTTTGAAGATACCTTTTTACTCTTCTCCGAAATTTCTTCATCATCAAATATTCTTATATCAAAAAAAACATGTAAGGAATAACCACCACTTCTACTTAAGTGTAAAATAGTTTTTAAATCTGCGATTGAATACTTACCATTTATATAATTTTCAATATTAAATTCATTGTGGTCAACTATTTCATAAGGAGTAACCGTCCAAGATTTTTCGAGGATTTCCTGGTATTCATTTTTTTGGATTGTATTTGGTAAGACAAAGAGAGTAGTAGTTTTTTTAAATTTCTCAAATTCACCATTCTTAAACTTTTTAGGTTTTCCAATATGGGTTGGACCAATAGAGATTTGAGAAAAGGATGTAAACGACACAATAAAGCAGAGTAGAAAAATAATTTTTTTCATTGTAGATAGAGTTATCAGAACAAACGGTTATATGTAAAAATTAAATAAATGCAAAAATCTTTATTCTAATGAAAACGAATTAGTTATAAAATTACGCACAACGGTCTCGGTTATCGCCAGTTGGCGGAGTAAGGGACGCGGATTTGTCGGATTAGTAATGGTTTGTTAGTCAAGTTAATTATTTTCTTACTAACTGTGCCGCTTATTGGCGATTAACCGTTGTTAGCTCGCGTATTTTACTACTGACTAACTTCTACGCCAGCTTTTTTATCTTGAATCTTTATGATTTTAGTTTTAGCCCAAAGATCTCCCAGTCTCTGATTGTGATCGGTATTTTTGATTGCTACGATGGCTGGAATTCCAAACATACATATATCGATAAAATCCAATAACCTTCTCCTTAATGCTTGGGTAAAGTCGATCTTACTACCATCTATATTTCTTACTTCTAATTCAAATAATTGATGCCCTAAAGTTGCAAAGAAGGTTGCTTCAAATAATATGAAATATATAAACCAAAATAGTATTGGTACAAAAGCTAATAATCCTGTTACGTGCTTGCCACCTTCACCATTATCTACTCCAAAAAAACCAATGAAT
>NZ_JBLWIM010000018.1:0-1628 GCF_048381525.1 Christiangramia qingdaonensis | reverse complement strand
TGTTGCAATAATTCTTTTAGATAAATACGGCTTGTTGTTAGTTACGATCATTACTAATACTGTAGGTAATTTATAATTTTCAGGTTGGGAAGTTACTTAATTTCTTGAAATAGGATTTTTAATCAAGTTTCACTTCTTTCCATTTGTCAGATTCTGCGAACTCTTTTATTATCTGATTTCTTTCCTCTAATAATCTTGTCATATACTTTTTGAGAAAGAGATAGTCTGCAATTTCACCTAAAAACATGAATGGTGGTTTTTAGTCAAAAATATCCGTCATTAAAGTTCCATTTTCTACCTTAGTAAATATGTGCTGATGTTTGAAACTTTCAAAAGCACCTTTAACCATTTCATCAGTAAATTTGTCGGAGTAGTTATATTCTGTGATTTTAGTTGTCAATTTTTGAGTTACTCCAAAATGTTTTCCTTTTCAGGTTACGCTTTCATTAGGACCAATTAGTCCACTTGTTACTCCAGCAATTGCTTCTTCCTTAGTTTTTGCAACTGAAATTTTATGAAGATCAATACTTCTTGATAAATTGAACACCAATTCTTTATTAGCCTTTATGTGAGTCAGTAATTTTATTCTTGGCATTCTCTTTCTGAATATGCGTGATAACGGTCTCGATTATCGCAAGTTGGCGGAGTAGGGAACGCGGCGTTGTCGGCTTAGTATTTTGTTGTTGGTCAAGTTAATTATTTTCTTAATAATGCTGCCGCTCATTGGCGATCAACCGATGTTGTACACCGTTGTTTTTCTCAAATTTCCTTTTGAATATGTTACTATTCTTGATTCATTAATTCATCAATTTTTTTATAAAAATCATCTGTTGAACCATATTTACCTATAATTTCTCCTTTTTTATTGAGTATAAATTTTGTTGGAAAACTATCGACACCATAGGTAATAGTTAAATCTTGTTCCTTGGCTTTATCATGAATTACATTTACCCATTCTAATTCATGTTTTTTGACCGAAAGTTTCCAGTTCCTTTTAAGATCTAAATATGCTATTCCTACAATTTCTATTTCATTTCGATATTTATTATAATATTCTTTCATTTTTGGAAAATCCTCAATACATGGAACACACCAACTCCCCCAAAAATCTAGAACAATAAATTTGTCTTTAACAGAACTTAATTGAAATTCTATTCCAGATACCGTTTTTAATTTAAAATCAGGAGCTATCTTTCCTATCAATTCACTCTTAATTAGATCAGAAGGCATTTCACTTTTAATTGATCCATTATTTTTTATTGCTGGATCTGATTTATCTTTTGAGATAATTTGTCTCTCTTTTTCTTTACAGGACTCCAACATTGTTGCAATTACTAATAGAAAAATCAAAATTCTTCTCATAAATCATTTTTTATATAATACTAGAAATCTTAGTTTATTATTTGAAAAATGCTGGATTCAAGGTTGTAACGCAACAAAGCGTAGTTTAAAAGTTAGGTATTCAAATATAATTTTTTTCGTTCGAGATCTATCATTTCTTGTGGCGTATTATACCCCAGTATTTTACGAGGTCTGTTGTTGAGTTTATCCTGTATGATTTGCAACTGTTTTTGATTAATCAGCGCAAAGCTTGTTCCTTTAGGAAGGTATCTTCTGATGAGTCCATT
>NZ_JBLWIM010000017.1:4472-5505 GCF_048381525.1 Christiangramia qingdaonensis | reverse complement strand
GAAAAAGCGTTGTATATTTGCACCCGCTTTGAGAACAAGCAAACGTTCAAAAATCACAGATTGAAATTACTGAAAACCACCGGATGGGGTGAGAGAATAAGGTTCGATTCCTTAGGTTTTAACAAGACAGATTGGGAGACCAATTAAAGTTCATTGATATATTGAATTGACAAAGGGTTTTATCTTTTAGGAGATAGAATCAAGTGTATAAGAATTAAGACTAGAAAAGTCATACTGAGCAATTTCTTTAGTAGTTGTTGAATATATTTAAGATTTAACGATGAAGAGTTTGATCCTGGCTCAGGATGAACGCTAGCGGCAGGCCTAACACATGCAAGTCGAACGGTAACAGGAATTAGCTTGCTAATTTGCTGACGAGTGGCGCACGGGTGCGTAACGCGTATACAATCTGCCTTTAAGCGGGGAATAGCCCATGGAAACGTGGATTAATACCCCATAGTATGTAGACTTCACCTGGAGATTACATTAAACATTTATGGCTTAAAGATGAGTATGCGTCCTATTAGTTAGTTGGTAAGGTAACGGCTTACCAAGACCGCGATAGGTAGGGGTCCTGAGAGGGAGATCCCCCACACTGGTACTGAGACACGGACCAGACTCCTACGGGAGGCAGCAGTGAGGAATATTGGACAATGGAGGCAACTCTGATCCAGCCATGCCGCGTGCAGGAAGACGGCCCTATGGGTTGTAAACTGCTTTTATACGGGAAGAACCACATCTACGTGTAGATGCTTGACGGTACCGTATGAATAAGGACCGGCTAACTCCGTGCCAGCAGCCGCGGTAATACGGAGGGTCCAAGCGTTATCCGGAATCATTGGGTTTAAAGGGTCCGTAGGCGGGATAATAAGTCAGTGGTGAAAGTCTGCAGCTCAACTGTAGAATTGCCATTGATACTGTTGTTCTTGAATTATTATGAAGTGGTTGGAATGAGTAGTGTAGCGGTGAAATGCATAGATATTACTCAGAACACCTATTGCGAAGGCAGATCACTAATAATATATTGACGCTG
>NZ_JBLWIM010000017.1:4025-4118 GCF_048381525.1 Christiangramia qingdaonensis | reverse complement strand
CTGTGGTTAGTTGCCAGCGAGTCATGTCGGGAACTCTAGCCAGACTGCCAGTGCAAACTGTGAGGAAGGTGGGGATGACGTCAAATCATCACG
>NZ_JBLWIM010000017.1:3593-3824 GCF_048381525.1 Christiangramia qingdaonensis | reverse complement strand
AAGCCATGGAAGCCGGGGGTACCTGAAGTCCGTCACCGTAAGGAGCGGCCTAGGGTAAAACTGGTAACTGGGGCTAAGTCGTAACAAGGTAGCCGTACCGGAAGGTGCGGCTGGAACACCTCCTTTCTAGAGCTTTGCATGTTTACATGCAAGCGACAATTAGTAAAGGGAAGTTCAGAGACCAATTTGGTCTTGATTCTTATGTCAATTCGATTATTATGGACAGTCTCA
>NZ_JBLWIM010000017.1:3404-3541 GCF_048381525.1 Christiangramia qingdaonensis | reverse complement strand
GTCTGCCTGAGACTACTTGCGAGAGTAAGCCATCAGGTTTATAAGTTCATTTGAAACATTGAAAGGAAATTTTAGAGGTTGAGTAGCCGTTATAAGTACTGTTAACTAATAACTGGTTAGCTGGATACTAAAATAAT
>NZ_JBLWIM010000017.1:2653-3329 GCF_048381525.1 Christiangramia qingdaonensis | reverse complement strand
GATTCCTAGAGATAGAGTGGGTTATAGTTTTTACAAACAACCAGGAAACATACGTTTTTAGTTTGTAAGATCATTGAGACTCTATTGTGAATACGGGAAAAAAGTTCATTGACATATTGAAGAAACAAAGAATACGAGAACACTATTAGATAGAAATATTTAATATAAGTAATACATTATAATACTTCTGTTCTAGCGCAAGTTAGGATAGATTAGAGCATTAAGCAAAGCGCATACAAGCTAGATAAGGGCGTATGGGGAATGCCTAGGCTCTCAGAGGCGAAGAAGGACGTGATAAGCTGCGAAAAGTCGTGGGGATTGGCACATACAAATTGATCCGCGAATATCCGAATGGGGCAACCCACTATATTGAAGATATAGTATCCGCAAGGAGGCGAACCCGGAGAACTGAAACATCTAAGTACCCGGAGGAAGAGAAAACAATAGTGATTGCGCTAGTAGCGGCGAGCGAACGCGCAGAAGCCCAAACCAATGAGTTTACGGACTTATTGGGGTTGTAGGACTGCAACATTGTTTGTACAATGAATTAGAACAAGTTGGAAAGCTTGGCCAAAGACGGTGATAGCCCGGTATAGGAAAGTTGATATAAAGCATAGCAGTATCCTGAGTAGTGCGGGGCACGTGAAACCCTGTATGAATCCGGCGGGACCATCCG
>NZ_JBLWIM010000017.1:2406-2553 GCF_048381525.1 Christiangramia qingdaonensis | reverse complement strand
ACGCTTACAAGCGGTCGGAGCCCTTTAGTGGGGTGACGGCGTGCCTTTTGCATAATGAGCCTACGAGTTACCGTTGCCAGCAAGGTTAAGCAGTTCAGCTGTGGAGCCGTAGCGAAAGCGAGTCTGAATAGGGCGCTTTAGTTGGTA
>NZ_JBLWIM010000017.1:1267-2246 GCF_048381525.1 Christiangramia qingdaonensis | reverse complement strand
GCATTTAGGTGCAGCGATATAGATAGTTTTATAGAGGTAGAGCTACTGATTGGATGCGGGGGCTTCACCGCCTACCAATTCCTGACAAACTCCGAATGCTATAAAATGTTTCATATCAGTGAGGGCATGGGTGCTAAGGTCCATGTCCGAGAGGGAAAGAACCCAGACCATCAGCTAAGGTCCCAAAATATATGTTAAGTTGAAGAAACGCGGTTGAACTGCCCAGACAGCTAGGATGTTGGCTTGGAAGCAGCCATTCATTTAAAGAGTGCGTAACAGCTCACTAGTCGAGCGGTTCGGCATGGATAATAATCGGGCATAAACATATTACCGAAGCTATGGACTATAGTTTACTATAGTGGTAGGGGAGCATTGTAACAGAGATGAAGGTGAGTCGCGAGGCTTGCTGGATTGGTTACAAAAGAAAATGTAGGCATAAGTAACGATAATGCGGGCGAGAAACCCGCACACCGAAAGACTAAGGTTTCCTCAGCTATGCTAATCAGCTGAGGGTTAGTCGGGACCTAAGGCGAACCCGAAAGGGGTAGTCGATGGACAAGCAGTTAATATTCTGCTACTTGCCCCACGTTAAAGCGGACGGAGGCGTAAATTTGGTGCGTACTGACGGAATAGTACGTTGAAGGGAGTGGTAACACCCCGATAGTACACAAAAGCTACGGCCGGCGTGATAATCCAGAGGAGCGACTTCCAAGAAAAGCGAGTGGAGGCAACCCGTACCCTAAACCGACACAGGTAGTTGGGATGAGAATTCTAAGGTGCTCGAGAGATTCATGGCTAAGGAACTAGGCAAAATTGGCCCGTAACTTCGGGAGAAGGGTCGCCCCCCTTATGGGGGGGCCGCAGTGAAAAGATCCAGGCGACTGTTTATCAAAAACACAGGGCTCTGCTAAATCGAAAGATGACGTATAGGGCCTGACACCTGCCCGGTGCTGGAAGGTTAAGGGGAGATGTTAGCATT
>NZ_JBLWIM010000017.1:927-1009 GCF_048381525.1 Christiangramia qingdaonensis | reverse complement strand
TTTGAAGCTGCATCGCCAGGTGTGGTGGAGTCGTTGTTGAAATACTACCCTTTACTTGTTTAGAGCCTAACTTCCAACGGAA
>NZ_JBLWIM010000017.1:718-803 GCF_048381525.1 Christiangramia qingdaonensis | reverse complement strand
CTGAGAGACATACAGGTCGATCAGGTACGAAAGTAGAGCATAGTGATCCGGTGACACCGCATGGAAGGGTCATCGCTCAAAGGAT
>NZ_JBLWIM010000017.1:0-377 GCF_048381525.1 Christiangramia qingdaonensis | reverse complement strand
ACAAGATGAGATTTCTTTAAAGGACCGTGGGAGACTACCACGTTGATAGGCTATAGGTGTAAAGGCAGTAATGTCATAGCCGAGTAGTACTAATAATCCGTAAAGCTTGATGCGCGATGGCTCTGAGGCCGCAAAACCTCAGAGCCGCCAAATGCTTATTTTATAGTTGTAGTACAGGTACTTGTAACTTTTTTGTTTCTTTAATTATGTCAACGATATTAGTTCTAATCTAAGTAATTAGAACAGTTTTAAGCTCGAAGCTTATAACTTACCTTTTAAGGTGGCTATAGCAACGGGGCTCACCTCTTCCCATCCCGAACAGAGTAGTTAAGCCCGTTAGCGCAGATGGTACTGCTGTATTGTGGGAGAGTATGTCG
>NZ_JBLWIM010000016.1:0-6718 GCF_048381525.1 Christiangramia qingdaonensis | reverse complement strand
AAATAATTAACTTGACCAACAAACCAATACTAAGCCGACAAATCCGCGTCCCCTACTCCGCCAACTGGCGATAACCGAGACCGTTGGCAGTAATGTTTAAACAATGAAATATATTTTAAAGAGGATTTTTTAAATAATACCTTTGCAATATGTTTTATAGAAGGAAAATAATATTGTCATTGTTACAATTGTTAGATGGAGAAGTAGAAAAAACTAAACTCCAAAAACTTTTGTTTTTATATAACCAAAGGAAGCAAAATCCTGAATATGAGTTTGTTCCATATAAATATGGATGCTATTCATATTCCGCAAAAGCAGATTTAAATACCATGGTGAAAAAGGAATATTTATCTGATAACAATAAAGGCTACCAGAAAAAAGATCCAAAAAACTACTTAACAACACTTAAAACTTCCGATAAAAAACTATTGATCAATACGATTGAGACGTATGGAAATATGAGCAATGAGACCTTGATAAAACACACTTATATTAATTTCCCATATCATGCAATCAAAAGTACAATAGCGCAAAATGTACTAGATGAAAAACTTTATCAAAGAGTAATAGATGTGATTCCTTCTCAAAAAGATAAAGGCTTATTTACTATAGGGTATGAAGGAATATCATTGGAGAATTATCTCAACAGATTAGTAAAGAATAATATTAGTTTGCTTATTGATGTGAGAAAAAATCCTTTAAGTATGAAGTTTGGATTTAGTAAAACTTTACTAAAAAGATATTGTGAAAGCTTAGGCATCACATACATGCATATTCCAGAGGTAGGAATTGATTCTAGTCAACGACAAGAATTAGAAACTCAAGAAGATTACGATTTACTATTTGAAAAATACAAGGCTACTACGCTAAAAGAAACAATAGAAAATCAAAATATAATAATTAAACTTGTAGAAAAATATAATCGAGTAGCTTTAACTTGTTTTGAGGCGAATGTTTGCCAATGCCATAGATTACCTTTAGCTGAATCTATACAGAAAATCAATCCAAAGATAAAGATCGACCATATCTAAATAAATGGCTCTTACGAAGGTATTACTTACTGTCAATACATATCCTTTACCATCTCGAAGTTATGACGAGTTAGTATGTACTGCAGGAATATTAGAGGACGGCAGTTGGATAAGAATTTACCCTGTACCTTTAAGTTTCTTGCTAGGACAAAAAATTGCGGGTAAAATGAAATCTTTCAAATACAATTGGATAGAGATTGATATTGAAGAAAGATCTGATGATTTTAGACCAGAGAGTTATTCTCCGAAAAACTACAATTTTAAAGATCTAAAAGTTTTAGAGCGCATCGATACCAAATCTAATTGGTACTTAAGAAAACAATTTTGTCTCAAAGAAGTTTATACCAACTTTGAAAAATTAATAGAAGAATCCAAAGAACCGAATTACAAGTCCTTAGCTACATTCAAACCAACAGAAATTATTGGTATGGATATAGAACCAGATGAACGAGAATGGAAAAATGAATGGAAGGAACTGAGAAAACAAGGAGATTTATTCAACCAAGAGAAAAAGCCCGAAATTTTAATTCCGAAATTACCATATAAATTCTTCTACAAATTCAAAGATGAAACAGGAAAGCAAAGAAGATTAATGATTGAGGATTGGGAAATTGGTGCGCTTTACTGGAATTCTCTAAGGTCCACAGAGGGCAACGAATCAAAAGCTTTAAATTTAGTTAAAAATCGTTATGAAAAAGAATTTTTAGAGAAAAACGAAGTTTACTTCTTTGTAGGTACAACCAAACAGTGGCATATGAGAAAAGCCCCTAATCCATTTGTAATAATTGGGTTATTCTATCCACTTAAGGATCCACAAACAAAATTATTCTAAAAACACTACTGCCAACATCGGTTCATCGCAAATAACGGGTTTAGTAGAAAAAGTGTAATTTTAGAAACCAGGAAACAAAAGATTTAATCCGACAAGTCCGCGTCCCTACTCCCGCTACTTGCGATAACCGTAACCGTTGTAGCGCATATTTCCACAGAGCTTTTCGCTTCAAATTTCAAAAACAAATTATGATAATTGTAACTTTTAAGTTACTTTTGTTTCAATGGAGAAAATAAGACAAGTAATTGGATACAAAGATTATTTTCAAGATTTCTTGACTAAACAACCAAAGAAAGTTCAGGATAAAATCTTTAAAGTAATTGAGGCAATAGAAACCTTTGAACGGATTCCTTCTAATTATTTAAAAGCTATAAAAGGAACAAACGGACTTTATGAAGCCAGAATAAAACTGGGATCAAATATTTGGAGAGTATTTTGCTTTTTTGATAAAGGCAAATTGGTAATTCTTTTAAATGGATTTACAAAGAAGACACAGAAAACTCCTAAAAAAGAAATTGAGAAGGCATTAAAATTAATGGAATCCTATTATTCCGATAAAAATAAAAAATGATGGAAACAAAGAGCTGGAAAAATATAAAAGATGAAGTTTACGGTAAAAAAGGAACCGAAAGAAGAGACGAACTTGAAAGAGATTTTGAATCATTCAAAATTGGGCTTTTACTTAGAAAAGCCAGAGAAGAAAAGAATCTAACTCAAGAACAGTTAGCAGAAATAATTGACAAAAAACGTACTTATATTTCTCGTGTTGAGAATAATGGAAGTAATTTGACTTTAAAAACTTTATACGATATTGTAGAAAAAGGATTGGGCGGAAAAGTGAAGATTTCTATTGAGATGTAGAGAAAAAATACGCGCAACAACATCGCATATTCGCAATTGTGGCCATTCAGGTGAAAGAATGTTTTTAGAAACCAATAATTATGAAATCTAAACTGACAAATCCGTATGTTAACTACCACAACTGACGAATATACGTACCCGTTGTAGCCAATGCGGACATTGAGCATTCAGGTTAAAAACCAAATTTCTAAAAAAGAAAGTTCTCAAGTTCAAATTCATAATTTATCTTGCAACAGCTAGATAAGTTTAAATTCAATGAATAAATCAGTTTTCGAAATTTCAAAAATGGATTGTCCTTCAGAAGAAAATCTGATTAGGATGAAATTAGATGAAATCTCTAACATTAAAAATCTCGATTTCGATATTCCAAATAGAAAATTAACGGTATTTCATGAGGATGGAATTCAATCTATAGAAGAATCATTAAGCGAACTAAAATTAGGAACTAAAAAAATTAAAACGGAACAAACGGACCAAACTGAATTCGAAGAAAATTCTCAACAAAAAAAATTACTCTGGTCTGTACTAATAATAAATTTTGCATTTTTTATCATAGAAATGACAACTGGCTTAATCTCAAAATCTATGGGATTAGTTGCAGATAGTTTAGATATGCTGGCAGATTCTTTTGTATATGGAATTAGTCTTTTCGCTGTAGGAGGTTCAATCGTAAAAAAGAAAAAAATAGCCAATTTAGCTGGTTACTTCCAAATTTTATTAGCGCTAATTGGATTTGCAGAAGTTCTAAGAAGATTTTTTGGAAATGAAAAACTTCCGGATTTTTCAACAATGATAATTGTTTCAATTTTAGCATTGATTGCAAATGGTATATGTTTATACCTACTTCAAAAATCAAAAAGTAAAAAAGAAGCTCATATGAAAGCAAGTATGATCTTCACGTCAAATGACATTATAATTAATACGGGAGTAATAATCGCAGCCTTACTAGTCAACTGGTTAAATTCAAGTACGCCTGATCTAATTATTGGAACAATTGTATTCATTATTGTAATCCAAGGTGCTATAAGAATTTTAAAAATTGGTAGGTAGCCGCACTGGCAACAACAACGGTTCATCGCCAATAAGCGGTGGCGTTAAAAAGAAAATAATTAACTTGACCAACAAACTAATACTAAGCCGACAAATCCGCGTCCCCTACTCCGCCAACTGGCGATAACCGAGACCGTTGGCAAGCATATGTCAGAAAATCGAACTAAAATAGAGGCCTTATTAGAATTGTCAGATATGTCCGTATCTAACCATAAAAAAGTTCTAATTGAATTAAATGAATTATTAGGGAATTGTATTCAAGACCTTTTCGATTTAAAGATAAAATTTGAAGATGCAGGATTATTTGAAAAACTATTATTTCAAATAATTTATCATAATTCAAGCATCATAAAATTAGATAAAGGATCAGTAATTAAAGTAAGAGATAAAGAATTTCAAGTCAATGACATGACTTCGATATATTCTTTAATGCGATTACAAATTGAGACTTTTATAAATCTATCATACTTGTTTTTTATAGATTGTAATTACCCCACAAAACTGAGAGTTTGCGTCTATAAAATTCAGGGGTTGAGAAAGCAAATAGAACTTACTAAAAAACATTCAAAGGAGTTTGCTCCGATTGCCAAATTGAGAAATGAATTATCAAAAGAATTATGGAAACTGAGAAAAATTGATGAATTCAAAGAATTGCCTTTTAATGAAAGAAGAAAATTTATAGATCCTAAGCATGCAAGACTACTTAAACCAGAAGAAGTCTATAGCTTAATTAATATTGGGAACCTATCAGAATCTCATGGTTTATATTCTAATCATATTCATTCCGAATATATAAGTATCAGACAATTAGTTTCATCCTTAAATGATCCTATTGCGGGTAGAAGTCACAATTCAATAGTATTTATGTTATGCTCTAGAATTACTTCAGTAACAATTACGAACTTGAATAGAAATTATAAAATTCAAGAAGGTACATTATCCAAGACTTCGCCTAGATTAAAAAGTATAATAGAATCATTTAATATAATTTCAGGAAATTTGTAAACATACGCTTGCCAACATCGGTTCATCGCAAATAACGGGTATTGCCGAAAAAGTGTAATTTTAGAAACCAGGAAAGAGAATAGTTAATCCGACAAGTCCGCGTTCCTACTCCCGCAACTTGCGATAACCGTAACCGTTGGGCACAATATGAGAAAAATACTAACTATAATAATAATCGGAATTCTATCAATGGGATTATTTAGCTTTTTAAAGAAAGAAAAAAAGACTGAATCAAATACAAGTTCAGCAATTCTGGGAATGGTTCTTTTAGAAGACCCATATTCATTTGATTTAAAACGAACAGTAAAGGAATTAGAAACAAAATGGAAACTCAAATTAAATAACAATGACTCTGATGACAAAGCAGCTGTTTTAGTAATTGAAGGTTACAATGTTGCTATAGCAACGATTCCAGTAGCTATTCCTGATAAAGAAGTTGAAAAAAATGCAGAATACAATTATTTATGGGAAAATGGAGTTGAGGAATCTTCTGAATATAAAGCACACATCGTTTTATCTCTTATGAACGCTGGAAAAAATCCAGTTCAAGAAAACTTATTATATAGTAAAATTGCTTCAGCAGTTATGAATAATAGCAAAGCAATCGGAATTTATATCGGAGGTAGAACTTTAGTTCTAAAAAAGGATTTCTATCAAGCAAATGTGGAAATGATGAGGGAAGAAGACCTTCCTTTATATAATTGGATTTACTTTGGTTTAAGAAAAGAAAACGGAAAACAATCTATATATACATACGGACTTGCTGACTTTGGTAAAATGGAAATGGAAATTGTTGAGTCCGAAAACTCAATAGAAGAGTTGGATGAAATGATGTTTAATTTAGCTCATTATGTTGTTGCTTATGATGTTAATTTGAAAGATGGTGAAACTATTGGTATGTCAGCTGAACAAAAACTAAAAATTTCCGTTTCAAAAGGAAAGTTTTTGGAGGGAAATACATTAAAAATTAAATACTAGAACATACTGTGCCCAACATCGGTTAATCGCAAATAACGGGTTTAGTCGAGAAAGTGTAATTTTAGAAACCAAGAAATAAAATGGTTAATCCGACAAGTCCGCGTCCCCACTCCCGCAACTTGCGATAACCGTAACCGTTGGCAACAATTATCTAAGAGAGATTTTCCTTAATAATCGCAAAATAAACACATATGAAAATAATAATTTCGCTATACACGATTCTTCTTTCAATTTCAAGTGCAATTGCGCAAGAAAAAGTTTTAATGCAAATTGACTATAGCACTGATAGTAAAGATTTAGAAACGATTTTAAGATTTGAACAAATTAATTTAGCCAAATATACTTTCAGTGGAGATTTAAAAGGTAAAAATTATGCTGTGAGAATCAACGAATGTAAGGAAGGAGAATTAGTAAAAGTAGATACTATGTTTTATAGTTCTCAAGACGAATATTTTAGAATGACTAAAGACACTTTAAACATAACTTTCATAACTAAAAACGAGAACGATGAACTTGTCTTCGAGCTAAATGGTAATGGATTTTCCAGTCCTAAAATGAATTATGAAATATTGGAATCTAATGGACGATATGCTTATAAAGATTTTCTTAGTGCGGCTTCTTCAGAAAGTTATGATATAGATAATGAATTTCCGCTATTTACGATCATAACGCCAACCGTTTACGAGGATGGATCAAAATCATATTGTAGAGTTGCACAATCAGGAATAAAATCAGAAAATTTAGGTAAAGAATTTGACATTCCACATTACTTCGTTGTAACAATGACTATCGAATAGATAACAGTTGCCAACATCGGTTCATCGCAAATAACGGGTATTGTGGAAAAAGTGTAATTTTAGAAACCAGGAAAGAAAATAACTAAGCCGACAAGTCCGCGTCCCTACTCCCGCAACTTGCGATAACCGTAACCGTTGGCGGTAATTAATTAGATGCCACTGAA
>NZ_JBLWIM010000015.1:515205-515429 GCF_048381525.1 Christiangramia qingdaonensis | reverse complement strand
ACAACTTATTATTAGAAGTGATAAAGTCAGTATTGTAATTAGTCGTCTCATAATTTAATGCTGCATAACGGTCCCGGCTATCGCAAGTTGCGGGAGTAAGGACGTGGATTTGTCGGATTTGTTATTTTAATAACTGGTCTCTAAAATAACCATTTTCAGTTAACTACCCGTTATTTGCGATGAGCCGTTGTTGTGCAACGTTTTTTACTATTTACATTATACTT
>NZ_JBLWIM010000015.1:494961-515160 GCF_048381525.1 Christiangramia qingdaonensis | reverse complement strand
GGATTAATTGATTTATACACGTTTGCAATCAGATTCCAACAATAGAAAAATGTGAATATCGGAAACAATAAACCTAAATATTTAAAATCCTTTTCTATTGTTAAATCAACACCAGCTAGAAACCAATAAATTCTTGTAAGAAACAACATAACCCCTCCAAAAATCCAAATCGAATTGACTTGAGCAAATCGTAATTTAATTTTTTTTCTTTTTACTGTAGTTGTGGGTTTACTCATCCACATATATGTTGTAAAGCAGAATGCGAATGCTATTGATGAATATCCAATTAATATTAGGTAGTAAGTTGAAAATTTATAGTCAACAATATTAGACCAACTTAAATCATTTATATAGACACCAATATTGCACAATTTCAATGTTAATCGGAATAATTTATTAAAGATTAAACTAAATCCAAATCCGACTAATAGACCACTATAAAATCTAAATCTCCCAATTTCTTTGATTGAAAAGCTAGATTTCAAATTGTTCAAAATGTAGAATTTTTAGGTTTAATTATTCTTGTCAGTTTATTTTCTAAACGATTAAATACAAGTCTAAAACCTATTTCAAGAAAAATATATCTAATAACAATTACGGATAAAATAATTGGAATAATAGCACTTAATTTATTTTGAAAAACTGCTGTTATTATTCCAGATAGAGCAAAAAGTGATGCTAAAATGAATAACAGTTTTAATGTTTTACTTATACCTGCTTTTATTTTTACTCTTCCATTGTCAATAATACCAGTCAGGATGCAAAATTCACCAATTAACTTTCTAGATAATTTTATTTGAAATTCATTTTCCCCAATTTCACCAATAAACGTTTGATCATTCCAATGTGAAACAAATTGTTCATCTGAAAGTGTCACGTTTTTTAATTTGGTTATTGCATACTTTTTCTCCGTTAGTAATTCAATAGAATATATTTTTTCAGGAAACATTATCATTTAGTTGAAGCTTTCTTAAAAATGTTGCACAACGGTCTCGGCTATCGCAAGTTGCGGGAGTAGGGACGCGGAGTTGTCGGATTAATTGTTTTCTTTCCTGGTTAATAAAATTACACATTTTCGGCAATACCCGTTATTTGCGATGAGCCGTTGTTGGCAACTGTTATCTATTCTATAGTCATAGTTACAACGAAGTAATGCGGAATGTCAAATTCTTTACCTAAATTTTCTGGTTTTACGCCTGATTGTGCAACTCTACAATATGATTTTGATCCGTCCTCGTAAACGGTTGGCGTTATAATCGTAAATAACGGAAACTCATTATCTATATCATAACTTTCTGAATAATCTGCACTAAGAAAATCTTTATAAGCATATCGTCCATTAGACTCCAATATTTCATAATTCATTTTAGGACTAGAGAATCCATTACCATTTAGTTCGAAGACAAGTTCATCGTTCTTGTTTTTAGTTATGAAAGTTATGTTTAAAGTGTCTTTACTCATTCTGAAATATTCGTCTTGAGAACTATAAAACATAGTATCTATTTTGACTAATTCTCCTTGCTTATATTCAGTGATTCTGACTGTATAATTTCTACCTTTTAAATTTCCACTAAAAGTATATTTAGCTAAATTAATCTGTTCAAATCTTAAAATCGTTTCTAAATCTTTACTATCAATGCTGTAGTCAACTTGCATCAAAACTTTTTCCTGCGCAATTGAAGTTGAAATTGAAAGAAGAATTGTGAATAACGAAATTATTATTTTCATATGTGTTTATTTTGCGATTATTAAGGAAATTTTCTCTTGGATAATTGTTGCCAACGGTCCCGGTTATCGCCAGTTGGCGGAGTAGGGGACGCGGATTTGTCGGCTTAGTATTGGTTTGTTGGTCAAGTTAATTATTTTCTTTCTAACGCTGCCGGCTATTGGCGATTAACCGTTGTTGTGTGCTGGCCAATTACATTAAAATTTCTTCTTTAACTATTTCAAAGTGAAATGGTACTTTTTTAGCCTGGAATACCTTTACACCTTTCTTTTTAGCAATTTCGAGAATTTCCTTTTTGTCCTGTTCAGGCATCATAATTCCTAAGATTATTTCTGCTATAAAACTATCAGGAAAATTTACTTTTCTTTCTTCATTGGTTGGTTCTTCAGGATATAAATTGAAAAATCTGTATTCATTTTCGTATTTCCAATCGTATGCTTTGGTGTGAGTTTCTTTAAAAGCATTTACCATCGTTCCTTCTTTAGATAAGGGATCTATTAAGGGAAAGGCATTGTCTGGATTGTAATTAACCGGACCTCCTTTTCCAAAGAACCTAGAATTTCTCATTTTCTCCTCCCAGAATCCAACACAATATCCTTTATGAAAATCTCCATAATGAGACCACATTAAAATACTATCCCATCTTGAGGACATTGATAAAACTCCATAGGATTTATCTTGATTTTCAAATAATATTTTTTCGTGATTGTTTTGCATTTCATCCAAATGATTTGTGAAATCATTAGTTAAGGATTTAATTTCTCCTTGAATGTTTAACCCATTTCTTATTATAAATGCTTTATGACGTTCAACATAATCTAATGCATACTGTTTAACTTTGTCAGGTGTATTAAGTGTTTTATAATTTATAGGTATTCGACAATCAAAGGGATCATTAAAATATTTTGGTGAAGTCATAAACAGTTCATTCTTTTTAAGAACTGCTTTATTAAAATCCGAAGTCCAATTTCTGTATTTATATACGATTTCCGGATAATTTTCTGGTTTACTCATATTTCTTTTTGGCTTGCACACAACGGTCTCGGCTATCGCAAGTTGCGGGAGTAAAGACGCGGATTTGTCGGATTAGTTATTTTCTTTCCTGGTTTCTAAAATTACACTTTTTCCTGAATACCCGTTATTTGCGATGAGCCGTTGTTGTGCGCTGGCATTGCGTTCCCATCATCTTGTCTAGAATTTTTTATATTTCTTAATTTTGTGAATTAGTTTCTAGCATTTTAGGAACTTGATCGTAATATTCTTGAGTTAAGACTTCTGTCCATTCTGTTGGTTTTTCTCCGCTATAGAATGCTAAAAATGTAACATCACATTCTTTTGTAGATGAGTGCCAATGCTCAGTTTCTTTTTCGCATCTAATTACATCTCCCTCTTTTAGAACTATGGGCTTTTTACCCTTTTCTTGATAGTAGGCTTTACCATCTACAATTACTAAAACTTGAACAGAACCGTGTTTGTGCCAATCTAAAGTTGAGTTAGCTTTGAAGGTTGCTTTGGTAATGTTGTAACCTAATTCTTCATCATCGTGAATTAGTGGATTTAACCAAGCTTCTCCAATGTAATGAGTATTGGGTGCCTTAGTTCCTTCTGTCTTATAGGAAGATACTTTATAATCAGAACTTTGAGCAGCTATAAATAATGGAGCGAAAAATATCAGTGTAAGAATTGAATATTTCATAATTGTTTTTTTATTAATTATTTTCTTAAATCCTTCTTCGTCAATGCTTGCGTACAACGGTCTCGATTATCGCAAGTTGGCGGAATAGGGAATGCGGCGTTGTCGGATTAGACCTGGTTTGTTGGTGAATTTAATTATTTTCTTACTAACGCTACCGTCTATTTGCGATGAATCGTTGTTGCTAACTGTGCCTTTACAGAATTAAGTTCTTTTGGATTTTGGTTCATAGTTGATTCTTTTGTTTAAATTCGATCATTCTAAATTTTTCTTTTTGAACCAATATTTAAAATTCATTCTTGAATTAATATTGATAGTTTTCATAGTTCTATTTTTCTATGTTCTGACTATTGACCTTTTCATTTTCAATCGATTGTTTTTACGGTTAGAGTTTTTGTCCTGGCTTTTTTATCTACTTCCAATTTTACTCAGTTTAATTTTTCTTTTAGGAGCTGTTTTTTTTAAAAATTATCTTTTTAAGGCAATTTTGATTGTTTTATCGAATAGCTATTTAGCCCTTTCTTTTTTTATGATTCTAGGAATTTATTGTGAAGAGGAGAAGAATTTAGGCTCAATACATATTCTAATTGTAATTCTGATATCATTATTATTAGGTGGAATTCATTTTAAAAAACTTCTTCCGGACTTACCGCGACATTATATATTCTTGGTAGGTTTTGCTTCAATTATTGTTTTAGCAGATCTTTATTTTACCTTTATCAGTTATGATTTATTTTACGTGAATCTAATGACTTTTCTAGAAGTTATTTATCAGAGATAAGTCCGAAATTTTGTTCTAGCAGAATTTTTCTGGGCATTGTTTGCAACGGTCTCGGTTATCGCCAGTTGGCGGAGTAAGGGACGCGGAATTGTCGGCTTAGTTTTGGTTTTTTGGTTAAGATAATTATTTTCTTTCTAACGTTGCCGTCTATTGGCGATTAACCGTTGTTGTTGCCAGTGTTTGCACTATAATTACAATTGGTAATCTAACTCCAGTTTTCCATCTGTAGCTTTATACGGATCTAACTTTATATATTTTTTTGACTCGCCATAATAGTCCATGCGTATTTCTTTTTCAAAATCACCGATGAAGTAATAATCAAATTTTTCATCTTCATTTTTATCCGAACTGATATTCAGTCTGATGGAGTCATTTGAGTATCCTTTAATTTTTGCATAAAAAACAGAATAATTTTTATCAGACATGGGAACCAGGCTATCGATAAATACTTTTTCGAAATTATCAATTTTCGCGCTCTTTTTATCAGCGCTGCTATTACAGGATGATAAGAGAGCAATTAGAGTGAGTAATATAAGATTCTTAATATTCATGTAGTTAATGTATTAATCGGGATCACACTGCAAATATTGGCTACAACGGTCCCGGTTATCGCCAGTTGGTGGAGTGAGGGACGCGGATTTGTCGGCTTAGTGTTGGTTTGTTGGTTAAGTTAAGTATTTTCTTTCTAATGCTACCGCTTATTGGCGATTAACCGTTGTTGTACACCGTTTTATTACTTAATTTAGATTGTAATCTGGCACTGAAATCTTTTTTACAAAAATCAATGCATCGTATGTGTCTGAATATGCTTTATTAATTAAAATTCTGTGCAAAGGTTTTGGTTTATAACCCCCTCCACCAATTAGCAAATGTTTTGACTTTTCATTGAAGAATTCTAAATTGCTGTTGAATTGAAAAAAATAAATGTCCTTGTCTACTTCCATTAAGGTTTTTGCATAAGTTTTTCTAACCGGTTTTTCTATATCATAAGTTTTCCAATAATTCCCTTTCTTTTTATCAGAAACTAAACCGTTTATTTTTCCAATTCCAAAATCAAATCCTACTGCGTAATAATCGTCACCATAATGATCCTTTAAATTACGACCCAGGTTAATAATATTACTACCTGTACTGTGCATTTCTTTTTTATTAATGTGTTCGTTATGAGCCCATATAAATACTTTCCCATTTTTAGATAGATTTTCTACAATATATTTGACATTTTCAAACATTTTTAAATCTCTGAATTCTGTACTCTTAGGATATTCTTCTTTAACCAAAGAAGCATATTCCGTATAACTTATTAAGTAATCTAAACTTCTTAAAACATTTTTATACTTCTCACTTGCTAGGTTTGATCTAAGTATTTGTTGTTTAAGCTCGTTTAATTTTGGAAGCTGAATTTGCCACCAAGCTTCTTCTTTACCATAATCTATTTTCTTATTTGCAGCACTATCGGTAACAGCTAAAAGCTTTTCGTCTATTGAGATTTTATTGCTATCCACAAACTCTCGTATCTCTTTATTAAGATTTTCACCTATCTGAATATCCATTCCATAAAATTTAATTTGCTGATCTTGGGGTTTACCTTGATTATATTCTCTCATCCATTGTAAAAGATTTACAATCTCCTTAGTGTACCAAAATCCAGTATTAAAATTTTTAGCAATAGTTTTTAAATCTCCTTTACCTCCACTAATCCATTCATTTATTCCTGATTCAGCTTGGTAAGATTCTTCCATTATAAACGTTTTTACACCTTCCATTTTTACCAAATGTTTGAAGAATTTGGCTTTTAGGTCAAAAAATTCTTTCGTGTTATGGGATGCTTCTCCGAACCCATAAATTTTAGCGTTAGAAAATTTTTGAGGTGTATTTTGTTTAAAGAGTTTTAGTTCAGAATCAGGATTTGCATCTTCAATTTCTATAGAATTATTCGTTATCCAATTTATCGTTTCTTTTTTTTGAGAAAATAGAAGGAGTGGTGAAATAAGAATGAAGATTGAAAGTAAATTTTTTAGCAAAATGTTTGTTTTAAAATGGTGTACAACGGTCTCGATTATCGCAAGTTGGCGGAGTAGGGAACGCGGCGTTGTCGGCTTGGACCTGGTTTGTTGGTGAATTTAATTATTTTCTATCTAACGGTACCGTCTATTTGCGATGAATCGTTGTTATTTACAGTGGCTATATATTAACTTTCTTTAAGTTGTTTTTCCTTATTTAAACTTTTATAAAATGAATTGGAAACCCCAATAAGAATTATAAGCCAAATAATTCTGAATAGCCAAATATTCATTTCTATTGATAAAATCTCATGTTTCGAATCTGGATTTATGAAGGATTCTATAATACTAATAAGTGCGATTATTCCAGCTATGATATTTACTATTTTCATGATTCAATTGTAAATTTTGCTACGGTTATATTTTTTTCTTTTTGGATTCTTTGGCTAATGGAAATAAGGAGGCTGAAATTACAAACGCTGTAATAAAAAATACATGAATTATTGTTTTTGGTTCTAACCATTCATATTGACCTATTATAATTCCCAATAAGAGTAATATGTTTAAAAAGATTAAACCTGTTTTTATTTTTTTATTCATGTATTTGACTTGTTAAAAAGGATTATTCCAACCGTGAATTGCATTTTCAATCGTCCAATCTATGAAAATTAGAATTATTATAATTGAAAAGATAATTCCTATGATTTTTAATAAATTATTTGATTTCATTTTTTGATTTTTAGTCAGTTTTCTTCTTTGTTGGATCACTGTGGCCATTGTATATAACGGTTTCGGTTATCGCCAGTTGGCGGAGTAGGGGACGCGGATTTGTCGGATTAGTATTGGTTTGTTGGTCAAGATAAATATTTTCCTTCTAACGGTGCCGTTTATTGGCGATTAACCGTTGTTGTAAACAGTGCATTTGCTGAAATTAGTTAGAAATTAATCTATTCCCAAATCATTGTTAATGGAATGATGTACTTGAATTTCACTAATCGGAATACCCATATTTTTATGTATGGTTCCACAAATAATTCTTTCAACTTCATATTTATTTTTGATAGTTTGAATATCAATCAATTTTTCTGAATTCAAAGAAATAATCCAGTCAATTAACTGTCTGATAGTTGATCGTGTTATTGGTAGATTTCTTTTTATTGTTCGATGACCTAAAAACTTTAAGCTAGATCCTATATTAGGATTGAAATCGAAAGCATAAAGATCTGGTAATTTGAGCTCCAATCTTTTTTCTAGTATGGACCAATTTTTTCTTAGTTCAGGTAAAGTATACAATTCTGAAATTACCGTGTCAGGTTCTATTTCATTATTTATTATATCAGATTCTGGGATTAAATTTTTCACTTTATAAAACATTATTTTTGATAAACATTGATCTGTAGGGTGAGTGGTAATATTTTTATAAACGCAGTCAACTAAATCCTGGACGGTATTTATTTTTTTAGCTTCTTCATCTGCTATTCTTATTCCAAATTTGTTTTCGATGGACATTAATAATTCTACAGAATCCAATCCCATATTGTTTTTTGTATAATCTGGTTTCTAATATGCATTGTTTACAACGGTTACGGTTATCGCAAGTTGCGGGAGTATGGACGCGGACTTGTCGGATTAAATATTTTCTTTCCTGGTTTCTAAAATTACACTTTTTCTACAGTGCCCGTTATTTGCGATGAACCGATGTTGGCATTAGTACTTAGTCCACAAATGTTTCTTTAAGCACCTCTTTACACTTTTTGATTTCCGAGATGGATAATGATTCAAAGATTTTTACAATTCTTTGTTTGTCAATTGTTCTAATTTGGTCAATTGCTATCATTCCTTTTTTTCCATTTGATTTTACTGGAATTCTTGTCGGATATTTTTTCGTATTTGTTGTCATTGGAGCAACAACTATTGTTCTCAAATATTTATTCATCTCATTTGGGGAAATGATTACACAAGGTCTTGTTTTTTTTATTTCACTTCCAACAGTCGGATCTAGATTAACTAGAACTATATCATATTGATTTAAATCCATTCATCGAAGTTTTCATCATCAAACACATCATTCATCAGAAGTTGATCATCTTCATTTTTGGCCAGTTTCTTAAATTTCTCTTCCCAATTTTTTCTTGGTGAATCAATTGGTCGGAGTATAATTTGACCTTTTTCTAAAATGAGTTCTACTTTATCTTTTATGTGATATTTTTCAAGAATCGTTTTGCTTAAACGAAGTCCTTTTGAATTGCCAATCTGTATAATTGAAGTTTCCATAACTTTTATTTTTGTAAATACAAAGTTATTACTTTAAATCACATTTCAAAATTAAATTTTCTCAGTTGAAGTATTAATGCCAACGGTCTCGATTATCGCAAGTCACGGGAGTAGAGAAGCGGAGTTGTCGGCTTACCGTTTTTCTTTATTGGTTTTCTAAAATACACTTTTTAGGCAATACCCGTTATTTGCGATGAATCGTTGTTGTGGTTAGTTATTTTCGTACTCAACTTCCATCTGTTTACTTATTCTCAATCCCGATTTTGAGTATTTTTGTTTATTCCATACGTAAACTTCTTTCTCAAAATATTTATGGTGCATTTCTAGAGAAAATGTTGACGAATCGCCTTTCCTATCAATTTCTGAGATTATTTTTTCTTCTATTATTCCTTTTACTATTTGATTGCCTTCTTTATAACCATAAATTCCAAAGAATGGTTTCATAGTTCCATCACTGAAACTGTCTTTTTTAATTATGGAGTCAGAATATTGATTGTCTACAATTACAGTTAAAAGATTTGATTCTCGATCATTAAAACTTGTTTCATAATTTTTAACTCTGGCTAGATTTCTTCCAATTTTGATAGTGTCCGGGATATCTAATTCATAATAAGAACTAGGTTCTATTTTTACGTTTCCATTGCTATCGTAATAGTAAACCTGATTTTTGTAAAGTTGATCTTTTTCAGTTCTGTATTCTGTTTCTGAAACTTTTCTTCCCTTTGAATCATATTCTGACCACCATCCGAATTTATAATTATCTTTTACTAATCCTTTTTCTTTGATTTCCCCATTTTTATGGAAAGAATATAGTGTGTCTATAATTTCTCCATTTTTATAATAAGCTAAGCTTTCTAATTCACCATCTTTTTTCGTAGCTCCGTATCCCGTAAAATCTAAATCTTTATCAAGATCAATTAATTCAATTTGGATTTTTTGTCCATTTAATGTTACAGTTGATTTCTCTTTCTTGGTGATACAACTTGTAATCAGAATTATCAAAAGTATATAGTTCAGTTTTCTCATAAATAATTAACTACAACGGTCTCGGCTATCGCAAGTTGCGGGAGTAAAGACGCGGCTTTGTCGGATTAGTTATTTTCCTTCTTGGTTTCTAAAATTACACTTTTTCCTGAATACCCGTTATTTGCGATGAGCCGTTGTTAGGCACAGTTAATCTTTCCAAAACATTATTTTGACATGATTTATTAATTCAAAATCAGTAGAATTATTCTGCTTTTCTTGCGTTAATTCTGAACCTCCCCATTCTTTTGTCATTAAATGCAAGTGCTCTGATTTGGACTCCTGCGATAAACTTGATAAAATATTATTCAATTGATCGATGCCATTTTGATCTAAGTGAATTTCGATTTTTCCATCAGAATTTGAATATTCAAATGTAAGCATGTGTAGTTTTTTTGTTAATTGTTCCGCAATTTTAAATACCAATTAGCATTATTCAGTCAATTTTGATTCGATTTAGTAATTAAAATCTATGGAACAAGTTTATTACTTTTTAAATAATCTCAATTCGCATTATTAAAATTTTTAATAGCTCGATTTTTTTATTTAGACCTAATTATAATCTAGGATGCTTTTTAAGTTCCATTCAATAAATCTATAAGTTATGATTTGTTGCGTTAAGTTATTGAACTCAGGGATTTTCAATTTAATTGTGCCTAACGGTCCCGGTTATCGCCAGTTGGCGGAGTAAGGGACGCGGATTTGTCGGCTTAGTATTGGTTTGTTGGTTAAGTCAATTATTTTCTTTCTAACGCTACCGCTTATTGGCGATTAACCGTTGTTGTTAAACGTTTTTTTACTCAATATTTCTTTCGAAGCTATTTTCATAACTCGTATCAAATCCGATATAAGTTATTTCATTGATTTTTATCATTTCCCTTCCTGTCCATTTAGAATTTTCATCTAGTAACTTTAGCTCTAAGTTATTTTCGGAAAGACTTTTTATCTGGCCGATAAAATAAGAATCATCATCAGATTCTGTAAATATCGCTACCAATTTTTCGTTTTGTAATTGCGACAAACATTCAAACATATTGTTCATTTTATCGATGGGTAATTTGTTTATAAAATCGGAAGAATTGTTGTTTTTAATTTCCTTTAATTCTTCTTTATCCCATTCTCGATATTTCTCAATTTCATATCCTCTAATTATGGCATATCCATCAAATTCTTGAATTTCTTCATTAAAACAATTTAAAATGAAAATTTCATCATTCGATTTTAGACAAATTCCAGCATAGACTTTATCTCTATTTGGAGATAGATCAATATTAATCGGAGTTCTATTTTTTATTAATTCTTCCAATTTTCTAAAAAAATGTTTTACAACGGTTACGGTTATCGCCAGTTGGCGGAGTAGGGGACGCGGATTTGTCGGCTTAGTATTGGTTTGTTGGTCAATTTAAATATTTTCTTTCCCACGGTGCCGCTTATTGGCGATTAACCGTTGTTAGGCAACGTTTTCTCGCATTTTCATTATTATATCCGGTATTTCATTCCAATCATCAACCCAAACAGTTTGAACACCAAATGAAGCCGAATCATTTTCTTCAAATCGTTCGTAAATTTCGGTCACTAATTTTATAGTTTCATCGAAATTTAATTTTGCTTTGTTTTTTTCATTTAAAACATCTTTTGAGTCTAACTTTTTTTCTAATGTTTTACTTAAACTTTCACTATCTATTTTCTTTTTAAAAATATAATGATGTTTTCTTTTATTTCCTTTTTGTTTTAAAGCAATATCTAGAAGTCTTCTAATATTTGGATCAGTCAATGAGCTTCCTACAAATAGACAGACGTTTTCCCTAAATTTATTAATTTGAACCATATTATTCCAACTATATAAGTCAGAATACTGTTGGTGATAATTGTTTTCTCCTAATGTAATTTTATTAGCGTCATCTAGCTTTTTATTTTCCGGTAAATATCCGTGTACATGATAAATAGGTAATTCACCTTTTTTGGTTTCCATTCCTAAACCATAAACCGATTTGTATGGAATATCTAATTTTGTTTGCTCAATTCTGTATTCTAGTATATCATCAAAATTGTAAGTAATAATACTATCTAAATTTGGGCTTTTTCCAGGTGCAACACAAATTTTTACAATTTCATCTAAAAGTTCTGATTTTTTATCCTTGTCAATTTTTGAATACAAAACATCGCGGACAGTATTCTCAAAAGAGCTATTATTTTTTTCAAAATATTCTTGTAAATACCTGCCAGCGATTAGTGGATTTGGTGAAAATATTTCATTAAATAGACGAGATAGTATATGTGAGACATTGTTTTCTTTTTTAATTGTATGCACCATTAAGTTTTGAAGTAATAAATTCCAAGATGGAACTCCAAACTCATATGAAATCCCAGCGCCAAGTACAAAAACTAAATTCTCTTCTTTATAGGCATCTTGAATATTCTTTAATGATTGTCTTTTAGTTATTGTATTGGATTTGGGGAGATTATCAATATAACTTGTAATATTTATATCGTTATCTTTTATTTCGTCTAATAATTTCCACCAATTTACTAATGGACGATCAGCAATTTCGTTATTGATAAAGTTTACAAGGGATTTAGGTGGTTTTCTAAAATTCGAATTGCTCATATATAAAATAATCTTCGTTGAAAATGGTGCCTAACGGTCTCGGTTATCGCCAGTTGGCGGAGTAAGGGACGCGGATTTGTCGGCTTGGTATTGATTTGTTGGTCAAGTTAATTATTTTCTTTCTAACTGTGCCGCTTATTGGCGATGAACCGTTGTTGCCTACTGTTTTATTGTAGATAACTATTCGTATTTACTAACTCAAATTCTGGAGAACTTTCAAATAGTATGTTGAGGATATTCATATGTCCTGAACCAAATATAACCAGAATTTTATCATCATCATTTATATCGATTCTTTGAATGTTTCTAAAGATTTTCAAGTTTCTATTAAACCAGCGTCCAGTTTCAAAATTTACTCCAAAGAATTCTCTTTCGTCACTTTCGTATTTAAAAGGTCCAATTAAATAATTTCCTAAGCTTTTTCTAATATTTTCAGGATCATTTAATTTTATTAGTTCAGCAAGAATGCCTTCTTCCTTAAAGACGTTTTTTGGACTATATTTTAAATTAGCATCTGTATTTTCTTTATAGTAATTGCTGAACTTCTTTTTTTCTAAGGAATCTTTACCAAAAAGTGCCTGATCAACTTGTTGATTAAAATCTCCCCATTCATCAACACAATACAACTTTTTAATTCCAATTTTCTTTGCTAACCTAAATCCAATTTGTTGTGATTCATCTCTCTTTAAGTCATATTCTCCATTTAAATAGGAATTGAATAATGAATCAATAAACTTTTGTTTTGAAGGTTTACGCTCTATAATTATGATAGTAGGTTGGAATTTTTCAAGTTTCTGTACTACCGATTTAATTTCTTCTTGATAGTTAGGTTTGAGTACATCAATTTGATTCGATTTTTCTGTTTGGACGAAATCGTTATTTGGGAAATTAAAATGAAATGACCCTAATGTTAGGACTTCTGTTTTATTTGTTTGAGCGTTAAATTGTAAAGTAAATAATAGAGTAAAAAGTAATGGGTGAATTTTCATTATTGTTTTTAATAATGACAAAACATCTTTTGAAATGTTACACTTCAAATAAAATTGTAGGCAACGGTTACGGTTATCGCAAGTTGGCGGAGTAAGGAACGCGGATTTGTCGGCTTAGTATTAGTTTGTTGGTCAAGTTAATTATTTTCTTTCTAAAGCTGCCGTTTATTGGCGATTAACCGATGTTGTGCCCAGTTAAATGCTGTATCTTGTTTTATTTTTGTCACCTATTTTTTTAAATAATTTGAGGTCTACGCCTTTTTTCAAATCTCGACTTGCTGTTGCAGCAGATATATCTTTGAAAACTTCCATATAATCTTTTCGAGTAAATTCCCTTTTGTTAAGTGATACAAAATATTCAAGTCGATCTTTCTCATTTAAAGTGCGGCTATTGAAATCTAATAATTCATCTAAGGATTTATTAATTACTCCCAACATATAATCTATAAAAGCTGTTGAATTTCCAGACTTATCACTATCGGATAAAGCTTTATAATATTTTTCCTGGTCTTTACTTATTAAAGTTTCGAAAGGTAAATATTCAAAAATTGGATATTTCTCCATCAATATTAAAGTTTGCCAGAGCCTGCCCATTCTGCCATTTCCATCTAAAAATGGATGAATAAATTCCATTTCATAATGGAAAACACAGCTTTTTATTAATTCTATTTCTTTTGAGGATTTCAAGTAATTAAAAAGGTCTTTCATCAAATAAGGAACGTTTTCATGAGGTGGAGCAAAATGTTCAACTTGCGATCCTTTCATTATACCTACTCCTTGTCTTCTATATTTGCCAGCATCATCTATAAGATTAGTCATTAAATGTTTATGGCATTCTAAAAATGATTTTTCACTTGATGGTTTATAATTTTCTAAATGTTTATAGATATCAATCGCATTTAGAACTTCTTTTACATCTTTTTTTGGACCAATTATCCTTTTGTTTTCAAGTAAAGCTGTAATCTGTTCTTCGGTTAATGTGTTACCCTCAATTTTTAGTGTAGAATGAATTGTTCTTATTCTATTCTCCTTTCTCAATTTGGGAGAAGGCTTGTATAAATAGTTTGCATTGATAGCTCCAACTTTCTCTGAAATAGAAGTGATTTCTTTCAAAATATTTGGGGTGATATCGTAAGGTGGCTTCATTTGATACTATCATTTGATATTACCAAAGGTAAAATCATTTACTTATTATTCGAAGAAAAATCATAATTTTTAATTGGGCACAACGGTCCCGGTTATCGCCAGTTGGCGGAGTAGGGGACACGGATTTGTCGGCTTAGTATTGGTTTGTTGGTCAAGTTAATTATTTTCTTTCTAACGGTGCCGGCTATTGGCGATTAACCGTTGTTGCCTGCTGTGTTTTACTGAAATTTATCTTCTTTATGATTTATAGTTGTATTTCGTAGATATAGCAAACTCCGGATTTGTAATCACAGAAATATCTTGACCCTTGGTCAAAATCATCGTTAATTTTAAACTCAATTGAATTTTTAGATGGATTAAACCAATTTGGTAAATCTGACGGTTTTATCCATTTTTCATTTGTTTTTATTAAATTATTTTGTTCAACAAATCTATCCCACCATTTTTTAGTTGGACGCATTTTTAAACTCATTATATATTCTTTAGTCCAGTGGGCGGATTGCCAATATTGTCCTTTTATCAATTTTAACTCTTTAGGAGCTTTTGAACCGGTCCAAAATTGATAAGTTTTATTTGGATCTTTAGTTTGCTCTTCATAACAACTAATAGTCAATAAGAGAATAAAGATTAAACCGATTTTTTGAATAAAAATTTTCACTTTTTTATTTTTTCTTCTTTACTGTGTTTTGTGAACATTGCTGGCAACGGTTACGGTTATCGCAAGTTGCGGGAGTAGGGACGCGGACTTGTCGGATTAGTTGTTTTCTTTCTTGGTTTCTAAAATTACACTTTTTCGATTAAACCCGTTATTTGCGATTAACCGATGTTGGCGGTAGTTAATTTATTCTATATATGTTGCTTAGAAACTTCTAAACTACTTTAAATTTTACTTTACCTCAATTGCATTATTTAGGTGATAAGGAAACAGCTAGGTTCATTCTGTAGTAACAGGTTTACTTAATTATTTTCATCAAAGTTTTTATAGTTCTATAGTTATCTGCATTATCAGGAAAAAAATTAAAATTCTTTCTTTTTATCCTAAGATTAATCTTGTGATCAATCTTTTCAACTATTAATATTGAGTTGAAAAATCTTTTGTCAATTTGCATGAAAATGAACCCATCACTTTCTTTGAAATTTACAACTTGTATAAATTGTGATTCCAATACTTCTCTTATTTGGTTCCAATTTTTTTCGCTGTAATCTATATTAAATGAGTGCTTTGATTCAAGAAAATCCTCAGTTTTGATATCATCAAACGTTTCATAATCGAAAACATGCCTGCAAACAATTAGAGATGCGATTCCAATACCAGCTACAAAAGGTATATATGGGTGCTCAAAATGTGATCCGTTCGTAATAATCCATGCAAGGTATCCGACTGGAAACATATAAATCGTCTTCACTAGAAACTTCCCTATTTTTGAGTGCATTAATGAAATATCCATTTTAAATTGATTGGATTAAGTTTTTAAATCACTGAGCATCTAATTAATTACCGCCAACTCGTTATATCCACCCAAATATACATATTTATCCGAGTATGTTTCGGGATAAACGCAGATCCGACTGTCCTTTATCTCCCTTCTCCAATAGCTTTTTGATAGTGGAATCAAGCGGACTCTCAATTTTCAACAGATCTTTTTTGGTGACATGCGTATAGATCATCGTAGTTTCTGGTTTAGCGTGGCCTAGCAGTTCCTGGATATATCTTAGATCTGTTCCGTTCTCCAGCATATGCGTGGCGAAACTGTGTCTTAGCGTATGTGGAGTCACCCGTTTTCTAATCTTTGCTCTTTCGCAGGAATCCTTCAGGAATCCGCGAATCGCGGAACTGGAGTATTTTCCGCCGTTACCTTCAGCGAAGTAACGCTTAGGTTCATAAGTTTGTAAATAATTCAGTAATAATGGAAGAAAACTTTCTGCCATCATCACATAACGGTCTTTCCTACCTTTTGCCTGTCTAACCAGAATTTGCCTTCTATCAATATCAAGATCCCGCAACTCAAGATTGATCAGCTCACCAATTCGTAAGCCAGAAGAATATATAAGCGCGAGAATACTACGATGTTTCAAATTTCGGGTAAGTCGCAATAGATCGATCAACTCTTCCTTGCTTAGAACCGTAGGTAAATAACTGCTTTTCTTGGGACGCTTCAACGCGTTAAGATCAAATAAAGCATTTTCATTAAATTCAAAATAATGTTTTAAAGCGCTAATACATTGCCGGTGCGTACTTATAGAATAGCGTTTCAGAGCAACTTCAGCTTCTATAAACCTGGCGACATCCCTATGCGTGTAATTCTCTTTTTCATGATGAAATTTCAGAAATGAGTGCACAAATGAAGAATAGGTTTTGATCGTACTTGGGCTATGTCTCAAACCTTTTAAATATCGCACGAACTTTCGCATGGCCTGTCTTACCTCAACAGTTTCTACAATGGCGATATCTGGAATTCTGGAAAAGTCGAGTAGAGCAGTATTAATTTCTACCTCTATAGATTTGAAGTGGGAGTTAAGGCTCTCCAGGTATTGTTTACCAGCTGGAATATAGAAGCAGGAATGGGTTCGACTCCACCTTACTTCATTGAGCTTTTTCAAATGAGCCTTTAGTTCCATGTCAAACCTAAAGTCTATACCTATCTGTTCAGCATTTTTATGTCTGAATAGAAACAGATTTAATTGCTTCATAAAATTTAATTAACCTTCAAACATAAATGAAAATCCGATTCATAAGGTCGCGTTGGTCGTCAAAACGTTTAAAAACAGAAAGCGCTGGTTAAGAGGTTTATTTAAAATTTGTCCATAAAAAAGGGAGCCGTAGCTCCCTTGTATATATAGAAATGAATAATGACTTACGCCATCATTACAGATTTTGCATTTACAAATTCATGCAATCCAAATCCACCATGTTCTCTACCATAACCTGAATCCTTCACACCACCAAATGGCATGTTAGGCTTGGCAAGTCCAAAGGAATTAATAAATACCATTCCGGTATCAAAGTGCTTTTGAGCTAATTCCTTAGCCTTAGCTTCGTCTTTAGAGAAAATTCCTCCACCAAGACCAAATCTACTGTCATTCGCAATTCTCATCGCATCATCAGTATCTTTCGCTTTGATTAAAGAAGCTACAGGTCCAAAAAGCTCATCATCATAAGCTGGTTGTCCCGGCTCAAGATTTTCAAGCACAGTAGCTGGATAATAGAATCCGTCGCCTTCTGGAATTTTCCCTCCACAAAGGATCTTTGCGCCTTTTTTTACACTCTCTTCTACCTGCTCATGAAGTTCTTCACGTAGATCTTTTCTGGCCATTGGTCCCAGATCGCTATCTTCGCTTGTAGGATCTCCTGCCTTCATATTCTTCATCTGCTCTACAAAAGCATCTCTAAATTTGTCATAAACCGCATCTACTACGATAAATCTTTTCGCAGCAACACAGGTTTCACCATTATTATAGAGACGTCCCTGTACACAGGTTTTTACAGCAAGATCAAGATCTGCATCATCAAGTACGATATAAGCATCGTTACTTCCCAGTTCCAATACCGTTTTCTTAAGTGCTTTTCCTGCTTTTTCACCAATAATCCTTCCGGCGCCAGGGCTTCCTGTAAGGGTCACTCCGCGCACTCGTTTATTTTCGATTACCTCATCACTCTGGTCATGAGAAATCACCAGTGTTTTGAATAGGTTTTCTGGTAAACCTGCGTCCTTGTAAATTTGCTCCAGTAAAATTCCTGTTCCGGTTACATTTTCAGCATGCTTCAGCAATACTCCGTTTCCGGCCATAAGATTAGCGATAGAATAACGCACTACCTGGTAAGTTGGGAAATTCCATGGTTGGATTCCGTAGATCACGCCCATAGGAGAGTAGGTGATGAAACCTTTTCCACCTTCTGGTAATTCTCTTTCTTCATCCTGTAAACTTTTTGGTCCGTTTTCAGCGGTATAATCACAAATAGCTGAACAGAGTTCAATTTCCTGGTGTCCCTGCTTTTCCAGTTTCCCCATTTCCTCTGTCATTAATTTGGCAAGTTTGTCTTTATTCTTGTCAAGTTCTTTTCCAATATTAACAATAATTTTTGCGCGCTCTTCAGCAGGCTTCATTTTCCATTCCAGGAATGCTTCATGACAGGACTCGATCGCCTTGTTCATTTCATCATTGGTCATCGTATCATAAGATTGGATTTCCTTTCCGGTTGCTGGGTTAATAGTGGTCATTTTTGAATCCTTCGACATAATTTTTATCTTTTTTGTTTAGCAATTTTTCTTGAACACTAAGGTACGTTTTAAGAGAGCCGAAGCTTAATAAGACTTCGTTAAATGAATTCTTCGGAAGGCCCTATAACTTTAAAATTTTTATAAAACTTACTTCTGAAGTATCAATAATTTTTGATTTCCGTGATACTTCCGAAGTATCCTACCAAATCGCTGGGAATTGTTCTCGATAATCTTTCTAATTTTAAAGGGTAAAAACCTAATCCATGATAACCGAATTACAGGAGGCCTATGGCTTCCTATTTGAAAAAGAATTGCTCGAAGAGATCGCCGAATGTGGATCTATTCGTAAGATCGATGCAGGGGAGCGCATTATTGAGTTTGGCGATTATGTTACCGGGATGCCGTTGTTGCTAAATGGCGCTATAAAAATTTTACGCGAAGACGGTGACGGTGATGAATTGCTGCTTTACTTTATAGAAAGAGGAGATACCTGTGCCATGACTCTTAATTGTTGCATGGGCCAGACCAAATCTGAGATTCGTGCGGTAGCCGAAACCGATACTACCATGATTATGGTGCCTATTGCCAAAATGGAAGAATGGACCGCGAGATTTAAAAGCTGGAGAAATTTTGTTTTTGAAAGCTATCACTCCCGTCTTTCTGAAATGCTGGATACTATAGACACGATCGCATTCCTTAATATGGATCAGCGTATTATGAAATACCTGCGGGACAAGGCTAAGATCAATGGAGATGAGAATGTGCAAAGTACCCATCAGCAAATCGCTTATGACCTTCATACGTCCAGAGTGGTGGTTTCCAGGTTATTAAAGAAGCTAGAACTGGACGGCAAGATCAAATTACAGAGAAACCAGATCAAGGTCATCGATCTATAATCCTTCTGTAACACTTGTTACTGCACGTACTCTATGAACCCAATACATTTGCTCCGAAATTAAATTACTATGGATATTCTTGAAATTCTCGGTTATTTTGGAGCTTTACTTATTGGAGTAGTGCTTGGACTCATAGGTGGCGGAGGTTCCATACTAACGGTGCCGGTGCTGGTTTACCTCATGGCAATAAATCCTGTGACCGCGACTGCTTATTCACTTTTTGTGGTGGGAACTTCAGCTTTAGTAGGCGCGCTTAGAAACCTTCCGAAGAAATTAATAGATTTCAGGACCGCAATCGTTTTTGCAATTCCCGCATTTATTGCCGTATATCTAACCAGGATGTACCTCGTCCCGGCAATTCCAGAGGAGATCTTTAGTATTGGCGGACTCACGATTACCAAGAATATCGGGATCATGTTGTTTTTCGCTATTATCATGGTGGTTGCCTCAATTTCGATGATCACTCAAAAACGTACTGAGGATACTGGTGAAGAACAAGCAGTGCAGTATAACTATCCTTTGATAATTTTAGAAGGGATCGTGGTTGGACTGTTAACCGGGATCGTTGGAGCTGGTGGTGGTTTCCTTATCATCCCGGCATTGGTTTTACTGGCTAAGCTTCCCATGAAAAAAGCTGTGGCCACTTCCTTACTCATTATCGCGTTTAAAAGTTTGATCGGTTTTATTGGGGATGTTCAAAACCTTGAAATTGACTGGCCGTTTCTACTCATATTTACCGGGCTCTCCATTGCAGGAATCTGGCTGGGAGTTTATCTGAACAAATTCATAGATGGGAAGAAGTTGAAAAAAGGCTTTGGTTGGTTCGTTTTGGTGATGGGT
>NZ_JBLWIM010000015.1:492082-494921 GCF_048381525.1 Christiangramia qingdaonensis | reverse complement strand
AGTTTTACTTCGGAAAATTATTAAGTTTTTGATCCTTCTTAAGACTTCATGCAACATGCGTTAAATTCAGAAATTAAAGTGTTTCTGAAGGGATCAGGCCTATTAAAATCATTAAATTTACAAACCGAAAGAACAGGTGTTCCAACCTACTTTTTGAGGTCGGAATATCATCCAAATCATTCCGTCATGGAAAACCTCGATTACGCCAGACTCCAAATGGCTTTTACCCTCGGATTTCATATTATTTTTGCTTGTATTGGTATGGTAATGCCCTTTTTTATGGTCGTTTCTCATAAAAAGTGGCTTAATACCCGCAAATCTATTTATTTAAAACTTACTAAAGCCTGGCAACGCGGAGTTGCCATTTTTTTTGTTACCGGTGCAGTTTCGGGAACCGCACTGTCCTTTGAGCTGGGAATGCTCTGGCCAGAATTCATGAAACATGCGGGTCCTGTAATAGGAATGCCGTTTTCCCTGGAAGGTGCTGCTTTCTTTGTGGAAGCGATCGCACTTGGCTTCTACCTGTATGGATGGAAAAAACTTCCGGAAACTTTTCACTGGATCACCGGTATTATAGTTGGAATTTCAGGAGTGATTTCAGGGATTCTCGTAGTATCTGCCAATGCCTGGATGAATTCCCCAACAGGATTTGACGTGGTAAATGGCGCTTATGTGAATATAGATCCGGTCAAGGCTTTTCTTAATGACGCATGGTTCACCCAGGCTCTGCATATGACCCTGGCTGCTTTCGCTGCTACTGGCTTTGCCGTTGCCGGTCTTCACGCCATACAAATATTACGTAACAAACGCCCAGATCTGCACAAGGCTGCTTTTAAGATTGCCATTGTATTTGGTGCGGTCGCAGCGCTTTTACAACCTATTAGCGGTGATCTATCTGCCAAGGATGTCGCACAAAGACAGCCGGTAAAACTGGCGGCGATGGAAGCGCACTATGAAACACAAAAAGGAGCTCCGCTTTATATCGGCGGAATTGTGGATGCTGAAAATAAAACTGTGAGTAATAAGTTGGAAATACCAAAAGCATTATCCTTCCTGGCCTTTGGAGATTTTGATGCTGAGGTAAAAGGACTGAATGATTTTCCTGAAGAAGATCTCCCACCGGTTCCTGTTGTACATTACGCTTTCCAGACCATGGTGGGAATTGGTAGTTTACTAATGCTGGCGGCTTTGATCTATTTTATCAGTTTAAAGAAGATAAGCTGGCTGGATAATAAGAAATACTGGTGGCTGTTCGCGATACTAACTCCTTTAGGATTTGTAGCCGTGGAAGCAGGTTGGGTAGTAACCGAGGTAGGAAGACAACCCTGGATCGTGTACAATATCATGCGAACTTCTGAAGCTGTAACCCCAATGCCTGGTTTAGAATTCAGCTTTTACCTGTACGTTACTGTTTACGCCATCCTTGCAGCGATGGTAACCTGGCTAATGCACAGGCAGATCAAGGTTCTTAATAACTCAATCGGGTAGGTATGTTATACGTAGTGCTATTTTTTACGTTTTTCTCTCTATTTCTATATGTTCTTTTGGGTGGTGCCGACTTTGGGGCTGGCATCGTAGAGCTTTTTTCATCCCGGGAGAACAGGGAATTGAATAAACTTACGGTCTATAAAGTCATGGGACCGGTCTGGGAAGCCAATCATATCTGGCTTATTATCCTGATTGTTATTCTATGGATCGCTTTTCCGGCTTATTTCAATATCATCATCATCTATCTTCATATTCCACTTACACTGGTGTTATTAGGAATTACCATGCGGGGAGTTGCATTTATTTTCAGGCATTATGATGCGGTGATCGATGGAACACAGGTATGGTATAATCGCATGTTCAGGATATCAAGCCTTATTACTCCAATTTTCCTCGGAATGTCATTTGGTGCATTGTTAAGCGGTAAGATTGTAGTTACAGATAATTACTCTAATACTACGTTCGCTGAAATTTTTATGTATCCGTGGCTGAATACTTTTACGGTTCTAACAGGATTATTCTATGCTGCACTTTGTACATTCCTGGCTTCAACATTATTAATTGGAGAAACTGAAGGAGATATCAGGAAAATGTATAGTCGGAAATCGGCAATTTTTACCGTTGTGCTAGTATTGGTGGGTGGTGCAGTGCTTTTCTATGGGTACTGGTATGATATGGTTTTTATTAAAGAATTTCTTCAGAATAGTATATCTCTAATAGCGATCGTACTCTCAGCATTAATACTTATTCCTCTATGGTTTGCTATTGGGAAACAAAAACGTGTACAGACCAGGATTTACGCAGGTTTACAGATCTTACTGGTGATATTTGCTGCTGTGTATACTCATTTTCCGCGCCTTATTATTACCAGTACTTCGGAAGTGAATATGCTCGAAAACACTGCTCCGGAATCTGTAATGCACGTGCTGGGAATTTCATTGATCATTGGAGGAGGGATCATATTGCCGGGATTATTTCATTTGATGAAATCTTTCAATATGATCAGGATTCCGTCCAGATCAGGAAAACATACTGCTGAAGATTAAATAATCGGGAACTCTATTTATGGGCTAATAGAATTTCATTAATTTCAGCCTCTACAATCTAATTTAAATTTAAGACTATGAAATCAACAATTTTGAAAGGTATGTTTATGAGTGCGATCTTATTGTTCGTTGCTTGTGGTGAAAGTACAGATGCTGTGGAATCTGGAACTTACCAGGGAACAGTAAAAGAAGTAGAAGCTGATAAGACAGAGATCTACGTTACTACAGATGATGACAAGACTTTGGAGCTATATTTTACTGAAACTACAAGCCTGACCAGAAATGGAAGCGATGTAGAATTTTCT
>NZ_JBLWIM010000015.1:473930-492043 GCF_048381525.1 Christiangramia qingdaonensis | reverse complement strand
AAGAACGGAAAAAGACTGGATCCTATTTCAGTAAAAATCATGGAATAATGGAAGCACAAATTCCAGAATTTTGGCGGACAGAGGTTTTTCATCCTCTGTCCGTTCATTTTCCAATAGTTTTACTATTACTTGCAACACTTTTTAAGATCATGAGTCTATGGTCTGGAAGAGAAACCTGGCATTTTGGTGGCCGACTTTTACTAATCCTGGGGGTTATAGGTATCTGGATTTCTATTTATACCGGTGATCTGGCAGATGGGATCGTTTCCCGTAAATTATGTGATCCAACCATTTTGAAAGATCATGAGAACTTTGCCTATACCACTGCCTGGTTATTTAGTATTGGGCTATTATTGGAGATAGTATTTTATTACTTCGAAAACTTCAGGAATAAACTGACTAATCTTGTGGTCGTCCTGCTTTTAGTCGCGGGTGCTGTTTGCCTGGCCTATGTAGGTCATTTAGGTGCAAGCCTGGTTTACCAGCAAGCCGCAGGCGTGAATATACCTTCTGAAAATTGTGCCGAATTTAATTAAAAATGGATTTAAAAGAACACTGGGAAAAGATTTATAATACCAGGCAGTTTGAAGAAACCAGCTGGTACCAGCCAAAGCCGGAACACAGCCTTGAGATCATCAGGTCTCTTGGTCTTTCTCCTGAAGCGAATATCATTGATATTGGTGGAGGAAATAGCTTTCTCGCAGATCATCTACTGGAACTGGGATATAAGAATATTCATGTTTTGGATATTTCAGCAAAAGCACTGCAGGATTCGCAAAACAGGTTGGGAGAGAAGGCTGAAAAAATCAACTGGATAGAGTCTGATATAACTAATTTTAAGCCAGATACATCCTTCGAACTTTGGCATGATCGTGCGGCCCTGCACTTTCTTACCGAGGATAAGCCGGTTGAGGATTACTTAACAGTATTAAAGAATTCTTTAAAGAAAGGCGCATATTGTCTACTATCAGTTTTTTCTGAAAACGGACCCGATAAATGTAGTGGAATCACCATCAGGAAATATGCAACTTCAGATCTGGAGGAATTATTAGAATCAGATTTTGAGACGGTGAGGCTCGAGAATCGGGATCATACAACTCCGTGGGGAACAAAACAGAATTTTTCTACAGGGCTCTTCAGAAGAAAATAAAGAGCGAAGCCAGCCACATTTTCATAGAAAACTTTAAATTTAGAATGTTCCTTCAATTTTAAAGGCTACTCTATGACTTCACAAGAACTATCAGATCTACTAAAAATTCAGCAAAAGGCATTTACAAAGTCCCCTCCGGAATACGAACAGAGAATGGAGGCCTTGGCTAGTCTTTCAGAAATGGTAGAAAAAAACCAGGAACGATTGATAGAAGCCGTTTCTCAGGATTTTGGACATCGTAGCTCCGAAGAAACGACCATCCTCGAACTTTTCCCTTTACATGATGAGATCAAACATGCCAGACGCCATCTCAAAAACTGGATGAAAAGAAAATCGGTTCGCAGTTCATGGTTTTTATTACCATCTACGGCTTACTATCAATTCCAGCCACTTGGTTCTGTGGGCATAATGGGCGCCTGGAATTACCAGATCCTGTTAACACTTAGTCCTTTGGTGGACGCCATAGCTGCGGGAAATCATGCGATCATCAAACCTTCGGAAATTGCTCCGGCATCGGCAGAAGTGATCAAAGATTTGATCAACAAGACATTTGACTCTTCTTATATTCACTGTGTTACTGGCGATGCAGAGCTTGCCAAAGATTTTTCTTCACTCCCATTTGATCATCTATTCTTTACCGGTTCCACCCGCGTGGGAAAATTGATCATGGCAGCAGCTGCACCTAATCTTACACCGGTCACTCTGGAACTTGGTGGTAAATCTCCAGCGATCATTCACGAATCATACGATCTGGAACTGGCAGCAAAGAGGATCCTGGCTGGTAAACTTTTTAATGCGGGGCAAACCTGTGTCGCACCAGATTACCTGGTCATGCCTGCAGATTTAAACGATAAGCTTATAGAATACAGCAAACAGGTAGTAGAAAAGTTTTATCCAGATGTCGCGAATAACAAACAGTATTCCTATATCATTAGCGACAAACATTTTAAACGTTTGACCTCTTTACTGGAAGACGCTAAACAAAAAGGTGCAGAAATTATAGAATTATGCGAAACCAATGAGTTGCCTGAAGGAATGATGACTCCAAAATTGGTCTTTGACGTTAGCAGTGATATGGACATCATGCAGGAAGAGATCTTTGGTCCGCTATTGCCCGTTTTAAACCTTGATTCCATGGAGCAGGCAATCGAGTATGTAAACGCGAATGCGAAACCTCTGGCGCTTTATTATTTTGATGATAACCAGGATCGTATAGATCATCTTTTAAAATTTACGCTTTCAGGGGGAGTGACCATTAATGATACTATTTATCATCTGGCACAACACAGACTACCTTTTGGCGGAGTGGGAGCAAGCGGAATGGGCCACTATCATGGTTTTGACGGATTTAAAACCTTCTCGAAAAAGCGGGCGGTCATGCAGCAGAAGAAGTTCGCTGCAACAGATATTCTGCATCCACCTTATACCGAGATTAAAAAGAAATTAATAGGTGTAATGGGAGATATTAGCAAAGTTTAAAGTTTTTATGGAAGGAAAATTAGAAAAGAAAATAGTTGAGGTAAACGGATTCCCGCACATTCCCTTTTATTCTGAAGAGTTTACCGAGGCCGAAATGCTGTTAAGAGCCAGGAAGTTTTATTCAGAACTTTCTGAGCGTAGATCTGTCAGGCATTTTTCAGATCGACCGGTAGCGAAAGAAGTTATTGAGCAATTGATTCTTTCTGCTGGAACGGCTCCTTCAGGTGCACATAAGCAGCCCTGGAAATTTTGCGCAATCTCTTCCGAAGAAATCAAACGGAAAATTAGAATCGCTGCAGAAGAGGAAGAGCAGGCAAATTATAGTAGCAGAATGAGCGAACAATGGCTGAAGGATCTGGCGCCACTTGGAACCGATACCAATAAGGAGTTTCTGGAGATCGCCCCATGGATCATAGTAGTTTTTAAGGAAGCCTATGAAATTGGAACAGAGGAAGAGAAACTAACAAATTACTATGTAAATGAGTCGGTTGGGATTGCTTGCGGAATGCTAATTTCTGCTATTCATAATGCCGGACTTGTCACTTTGACGCACACTCCGAGTCCTATGAACTTTCTCTTAAACATTCTCAAGCGACCAAAGAATGAAAGACCTTTTTTATTATTGCCGGTAGGTTATGCTGCGAAAAATGCGCTGGTACCGGATATTGAGCGAAAAACGCTATCACAGATCACAGAGTTTTACGAATAAAAAAACGCCGCATCTGTAGGGTGATACGGCGTTCGATTTTAAAAACCTGTAAAATCTAACCGCTTGCAATGTAGAAGAAATCTCAAGTACCGAATGTAACATTTGTTACAATACCTAAACTAATCGATTTAATGCCAGTTATATACATACAGCGTGATTCAGAGTGGGCAAATAAAATGAGAAGTTTTGAGCTATATCTTAATGGACGAAAGATTGGTGATATAGGCGATCATGAAATAAGGAAGTATGCGGTTCCACCTGGTGTATATAGTCTGGAAGCGAAAATAGACTGGTGTGGGAGTCAGCCGCTTGCTTTAACATTAGGGAAGGATGATACTATTCATGTTCAGGTTTCAGGATTTGTGATGTCAAAATACTTTATGCCCTCTGCGATCCTTATCGCTTTGCTATATTTTTTTCTGTATTTAAAATATGATTATAACAGCCTCGTTCTTGGAGTAATCTTAATGGTATTACTGGGTTATTTAATATTCTTCCTCAGCTTTGGAAGGAACTATTACTTAAGACTGGAACTAAAATAAAAAACCCCGGTCGATGCCGGGGTTTGAAGTTTATTCTGGAGTTTCACATCTACTATCGATGAGGTTCCTCTCTTTTAGCTCCTGCCAGAAACCTGATGGGATCTTAGCATCAAAAGCTTTCATGTTTTCTTCTACCTGCTCCGGCTTACTGGCACCTGCCAGCACCGTATTTACTACTTTAGGTGCGTAGGAGAATTGTATGGAAGCCTTACTTAGATCCACGTCATATTTCTGTGCAACCTCTTTCATTCCGTTTAACTGCTTTACTTTATCATCTGGCATTTCTCCACCATAATTATAGCGCTTCTGTCCTGATAAAAGCCCAGCACTAAATGGTGCAGCAGCAATAAGTCCCACATCGTGTTTTTCGATCACAGGAAATAATTCATCCAGCGATTTTTTATGATCGATCATGGAATATTGTATCGCAGAAAGGAACAAATCAGGATCTGCATCTGTCTCTTCCAGGGTTTTTACAATAGGTTCTATGGTATTAACTCCTAGACCCCAGCCTTTAATAATTCCTTCTTCACGCATTTTAGTAAGTTCCGGCATCGCACCAGTTCTTGCTACTTCAAAATGATCCAGCCAGGTAGTTCCATCTTTATACTCATCGTTATGATCCGGCGATAGATCGTGAATAAATACATAGTCTATACTTTCTACTCCCAGTCTTTGTAAACTATCCTCTACAGATCTTCTTACGGCTTCTGCAGAATAGTCATATTCATAATCGAAAGGAGCAGGCTCGTTCCACATTGTTTCCGGCTTATTTCCATTAGCCTTTAGTAATCTACCTGCTTTGGTCGTTAGGATATAATCCTCACGTTTTTTGTTATGCAGAAAATGTCCAAATCTTCTTTCACTTAATCCCAACCCATACCAGGGAGAGGTGTCGTAATAACGTACACCTGCATTCCATGCACCTTCAAGGGTTTGTTCTGCTTCTTTATCGCTAAGTACATTGAAACCGTTTCCAATGGCTACACCACCTAGTCCAAACTTCTGTTTTAAAACTTCTCTACTCATAATTCATTTTTTTAGCTGTATAAAATTAGGGAAAACCTATAGCCTTAAAGGTATGTTTAACGCACTCTAACATACAAGGTTTTCGTACGTTAAGGTTCTCAAAAAACAACTGTAACCAATGTTACTTCCTAACCCATAAGATATTTCTATTTTTGTAAAGCAATGAAAGTGGAGAAATATCTTGAGATCATTCAAAATTCTTTTTCCGGGTATGCAAATTACCTTTGGAACGAGATCACCAGTCCTACCTGGACCAGTTATTTTTACTGGCTTATAGGTTTGTCCCTGTTGGTTTGGACGTTAGAGGTATTGATTCCATGGAGAAAAGAGCAGAAACCAATACGTAAGGGATTCTGGCTGGATTCTTTTTACATCGTATTTAATTTTTTCCTGTTTTCTCTAATTGGGTACAATGCGCTGAGTAATGTGGCCGTCGAGATCTTCAATGATTTTCTGGGACTTTTCGGGATCAGTAATATTGTTGCATTTCAAATAGATCAGTTACCAGCCTGGATGCAATTACTAATTATGTTCGTGATCGCCGATTTTATTCAGTGGAACGTGCACAGGCAATTACATCGCAGAACATGGTTATGGGAGTTTCATAAGGTACATCATAGTGTAAAGCAAATGGGCTTTGCAGCCCAGTTCCGGTTTCATTTTATGGAAACCATCATATATAAAACAGTTCAATATATTCCGCTGGCCATGATTGGTTTTGGGATACAGGAGTTTTTTGTGGTACATATGTTCGCGGTACTGGTAGGTCATTTAAATCATGCGAACCTAGGTTGGAGCTACGGGCCGCTGGGATACATTTTTAATAATCCAAAAATGCATATCTGGCATCATAGCAAAGAATTGCCAAAGGACAGACCCTTCGGAATGAACTTCGGATTAAGTCTTAGTCTCTGGGATTACATTTTTGGTACCGCCTATATTCCGAAGAATGGAAAACAAATAGAATTAGGATTTCACGGGGATGAAAATTTTCCGGAGACTTTTAAAAATCAGACCCTTTATCCCTTCAGAAGAAAATAAAATTTAAGAACAATAAATAAAGATCATATTATGGATATAAAGCAATTTAAAGACGAACCACTGGCACACTACTCTTACGCAATTGTGAGTGAAGGAAAAATGGCACTGGTAGATCCATCCAGAAACCCGATGCAGTATTATTCTTATGCTGAATCCAAAAATGCTAAGATCGTAGCAATTTTTGAAACACATCCACATGCCGATTTTATTAGCGGACATATGCAAATTCACCAGGAAACGGGAGCGACTATATATACCAGTGAGATGGTAGGAGCAGATTATCCCCACCAGGGATTTGATGATGGCGACAGTTTTGAAATGGGAAAGATCACCTTTAGTGCGATTAATACACCAGGGCACTCCCCAGATAGTATTACGGTAGTGGCAAAAGATGATAAAGACACTGCACTTTTTACCGGGGATACTTTGTTCATTGGAAATGTAGGTAGACCAGATCTTCGGGAAAAGGCTGGAAATATGACTGCTAAACGTAAGGAACTTGCTAGTGATATGTATCATACGATCAAGAATAAATTCACAGATCTTCCAGATGATGCGTTGGTGTATCCTGCTCACGGTGCTGGTTCTCTCTGCGGAAAGAACATGAGCGATGATTCTTCAAGTACGCTTGGAAATGAAAGACAGGGCAACTGGGCATTTAAAGAACAGACAGAAGAAGAATTTATTGAAGAAATACTGAAGGATCAGCCCTTTATTCCTAGTTATTTTGGTTTCGATGTAGATGTGAACAAAACCGGACCTGAGAATGTACAACGTACCAAATGGGCTAATGAAGTACGTCTTTATGTAACTGAGAAAGAAGATGAAGATATGCTGGTAGTAGATACCAGGGACGAAGAAACCTTTAAGAACGGTCATCTTTCTAACAGTATCAATATTATGTGCCGTTCAGAAAAAGATAAGTTCGAAACCTGGTTAGGTGCGATCGTAAAACCGGAAGAAGCATTTTATCTGGTTATAGAATCTGTAGACCAACTTGAAGAAGTACTGGAAAGAGCTGCAAAGATTGGTTATGAAAAACAGATCAAAGGAGTTTATACGCTTGGAGAAGATCTTCCTGTAGAAAGCAGGGAATTTGATCTCGAAGATTTTAAACACAACCAGAACAACTACACGATCGTGGATATTAGAAATACCAGTGAAGTGAATGAAGGTAAGTTCTTTGAAGATGCCATCGCGGTTCCATTGAACGAACTTCGTGATGAGGTAACAGAGATCCCATCTCACAAACCAGTAGTAGTTCACTGCGCCGGAGGTTATAGATCTGCCGCAGGAAGCAGCATTCTTGAAAATATCTTTGAAGCCACCAGGGTGTATGACCTTAGTGACGATATCAAGGAATTTAAGTAATAGTAACTAAATTCAAAATTAGAGCCCGGGAAATTCCCGGGCTTTTTTTATGGAAAGCTGTGATATTTTTAATGATCGGCTTCAAATCGAGAAACCTTTAGATAGAAGTTTAAGAATTTTGACCTTTTTTTGATATTTCAGCAATAGAAATTGCTTTGTAATTTTTCTATATTTACGCTCCTACGGTTAAAATCAATACATAAACGTATTTATGGATAAAAAATACAAGGTTAAAGTAAATGAAGATTTTGAGTTCGAGTTCAGCCAGGAAGAGATCGCTGCACTGGATACCCAACAAACTTCAGAAGCACATTATCATATCTTAAAAGATAATCGTTCCTTTTCCGCAGAAGTCTTTAAACCAGATTTCCTTCACAGAAAATATAACATTAAGATCAACTCCAATATCTATTCGGTTAGGATCAATAACGATCTGGACCAGTTGATAGAGGAGATGGGGCTTTCTTTAGGTAGCTCTCAGCAAGTAAACGATATTAAAGCACCTATGCCGGGACTTATTCTGGAAGTAAATGTAAAAGAAGGTGATGAGGTCAAAGAAGGTGATTACCTGCTGGTTCTTGAAGCGATGAAGATGGAAAATACTCTGACGGCACCCAGAGATGGCGTGGTGAAATCTGTTAGCGTAAGCAAGGCAGATACTGTAGAAAAGAATCAGTTATTGATCGAAATGGAATAATGATAATATTCAAAATTTCAGGATTAGAAATATGAAGAAAATATTAGTAGCAAATAGAGGCGAGATCGCGCTTCGAGTAATGAAAACTGTAAAACGTATGGGTATAGATACGGTTGCAGTTTATTCTGAAGCAGATAGAAACGCACCTCATGTTCGGTTTGCAGATGAAGCGGTTTGCATTGGACCTGCGGCATCCAGCGAATCTTACCTTAAAGGAGATAAGATCATTGAAGTTGCCAAACAACTTGGCGTTGACGGGATTCACCCAGGTTACGGTTTCCTTAGTGAGAATGCAGGTTTTGCAGAAGCAGTGGAAGACAATGGTATCACCTGGATTGGTCCTGGTAGTAAGGCGATCAAGGTAATGGGAAGTAAGCTTGCCGCGAAAGATGCGGTAAAAGCTTACGACATTCCCATGGTTCCAGGTATAGACGAAGCAATCACCGATACTGAAAAAGCAAAGGCAATTGGAAGAGACATTGGCTTTCCAATTCTTATCAAAGCCTCTGCTGGTGGCGGTGGTAAAGGAATGCGTGTTGTAGAGAAAGAAGAAAATCTGGAAGACCAGATGAAGAGAGCGATTAGCGAAGCTGAATCTGCATTTGGTGATGGTTCGGTTTTTATCGAGAAATACGTTTCTTCTCCAAGACATATTGAGATACAGGTATTATCAGATACTCACGGAAATTATTTACATCTGTTCGAAAGAGAATGTAGTGTACAGCGTAGACACCAGAAGGTTGTGGAAGAAGCACCTTCTGTGGTTCTTGATGATGAGTTGCGTACAAAAATGGGTGAGGCTGCAGTAAAAGTGGCGAAGGCCTGTGATTATGTGGGTGCTGGAACTGTAGAATTCTTGTTCGATGAGAACAGGAATTTTTATTTCCTGGAAATGAACACGAGATTACAGGTAGAACATCCGGTGACCGAATATATAACCGGGGTGGATCTCGTTGAACAGCAGATCAGGATCGCTCGTGGTGAAGCAATTGCTTTTAGCCAGGATGACTTGAAGATCAAAGGACACGCCATGGAACTTAGGGTTTATGCTGAAGATCCTCTGGAAGATTTTATGCCAAGTACGGGAACCCTTGAGAAATACCAGATTCCGCAAGGTGAAGGAATCAGAATGGACAATGGTTTTGAAGAAGGAATGGAAGTGCCGATCTATTACGATCCTATGCTTGCAAAACTGGTTACCTACGGTAAAACCCGGGAAGAAGCGATAGAGGTAATGATCAAAGCGATCGATAATTATATCGTGGAAGGTGTTTCGACGACACTTGCTTTCGGAAAATTCGTTTTCCAGCATGATGCTTTTAGAAGTGGTGATTTTGACACCCATTTCGTTAAGAAATATTATTCTCCGGAAGCGCTGAAAGAGGAAACAGAACAGGAAGCCAGACTGGCAGCATTACTGGCGCTGAAACAATATTTAAATGACAAGGAACAGCTAAGGCTGCCTTCAAACTAATTCTATATAATTCAGAATCATACGAATGAGTCAGAATCTAGAAAAATTAAAAGAAAAAATTGCTGAAGCCCACATGGGTGGAGGTGAACAAAGAATAGCCAAGCAACACGAAAAGAAGAAACTTACCGCGAGAGAACGGGTAGATTATCTTCTGGATGAAAATTCCTTTGAGGAAATCGGTATCCTGGTGACCCACCGTACGACCGACTTCGGAATGGAAAAGCAGAAATTCTATGGTGATGGGGTTGTAACAGGTTACGGAACAATTCATGGAAGGCTTGTGTATGTATTTGCTCAGGATTTCACGGTTTTTGGGGGTTCACTTTCAGAAACTCATGCCGAGAAGATCTGTAAGATCATGGACATGGCTGTAAAGGTTGGAGCACCGCTTATTGGATTAAACGATTCCGGGGGAGCAAGGATCCAGGAAGGGGTAAAATCTCTTGGTGGCTATGCAGATATCTTTCACAGAAATGTAAAAGCATCGGGCGTAGTTCCTCAAATTTCAGCTATTATGGGACCTTGTGCCGGTGGTGCTGTATACTCGCCCGCGATGACCGACTTCACCCTGATGGTAGAGGATACTTCCTACATGTTCGTTACCGGTCCAAACGTTGTGAAAACGGTAACTAATGAAGAGGTGACTTCCGAAGAACTTGGAGGAGCCAGCACGCATTCTACAAAATCCGGGGTTACGCATGTGACTGCTGCAAACGATATTATCTGTCTTGAAAACATCAAGCAATTGATAAGTTATATGCCGCAGAATAATAAAACTGCACCGGAAAAGCTGGAATTTAAATTAGGTGATGAACACAGGGAAATACTGGAAAGTATTGTTCCTGATAGTTCCAATAAGCCTTATGACATGCATGAAGTAATTCATGGTATCATAGACACAGATTCTTTTTTCGAAATTCATAAAGATTACGCCGAGAATATTATTGTTGGTTTTTCAAGAATTGGAGGACGAAGTGTGGGGATTATTGCAAACCAGCCTATGAGTCTTGCGGGAGTTCTGGATGTGGACGCTTCCAAAAAAGCAGCTAGATTCACTAGGTTCTGTGATTGCTTTAATATTCCGCTATTGGTACTGGTTGATGTACCAGGTTTCCTTCCGGGAACAGATCAGGAATGGAACGGGATTATCCTACATGGTGCAAAATTATTATATGCACTTAGTGAGGCGACCGTGCCAAAAGTAACGGTGATCACCAGGAAAGCTTATGGAGGCGCTTACGACGTAATGAATTCCAAGCATCTTGGTGCCGATCTTAACTTTGCGTGGCCAACTGCGGAAATTGCAGTAATGGGAGCAAAAGGAGCTTCAGAAATTATATTTAGAAAAGAGATTTCACAGGCAGAGGATCCGGAAAAGAAACTGGCAGAAAAGGAAGCTGAATATGCTGAAAAATTTGCCACACCTTTTGAAGCTGCACAACGTGGCTTTATCGATGAGGTGATCATGCCAAAAGATACCAGAAGAAAGTTGATACGTGCATTTAGTGCACTTGAAAACAAAGCGGTTCTAAGACCGGATAGAAAACATGGTAATATTCCATTGTAGGAATGTCAAATTACTTATAAATGCTGAATGAAAATTCAGCATTTATTTTTTTACTGAAAATTGAAGATTATGAAATTCAATAAGATCGTTTTAGTGGACTATACGAAGATGAACGATGAGTCCATTAGTAAACTGAAGGAATATTCTGAAGACCAGGTAGAGGTGTATGATGATTATCCGGAAGATGAGCAAACTATTATAGAAAGGATTGGTGATGCAGAAGCAATAATCGTGTCCTGGCATACCCAGATCACTGAAAGCATTATAGAATCCTGTTCGAGCTTAAAATATATAGGAATGGCTTGTAGTCTTTATGATGATGAAGCGGCCAATGTGGCGGTAAAGTTCGCCCGGGATCGCAGGATCGAAGTACGCGGGATTCGCGATTATGGAGATCCCGGAGTAGCTGAATTTATAATTTCTGAATTTATTCAGTTACTAAATGGCTATTCTGGTAAACAATGGAAAGACATGCCCAGGGAGCTCACCGATCTGAAAATTGGAATTGTGGGTCTGGGGACTACCGGAAAGCTGCTGGCAGATTGCTTAAAGCCGTTTGGAGCAGACCTTTATTATCATAGTAATTCCAGGAAAGAGGATTATGAGGAGAAAGGTTTGACTTATCTTGAATTACCGGAATTAGCAGAAACATGTGATGTTCTAAGCTTCCATTTACCAAAAAATACTCAGGTAATGACTTCGGAATATTTTCAGAAGTTTGGAAATTCTAAAGTTATTATCAATACCAGCCTGGGTCTTCCTTTTGATCATAACAGCTTTAGCAATTGGATAGAGCAGGAGTCCAATTTTGGGATTTTCGATGGGGATGGAGGGAAAGAGCTTTCCGAAGAAATAAAGAAACGAGAGAATGTGATCGCCCACGATAAAAGTGCAGGCTGGTCTTCACAAACTCTTGTAAGGCTTTCTGAAAAAACACTACAAAACCTGGCAGACTTTTGGGGAGATAAATAGTGTAACCATTGTTACTTAAATATCGGTGCACTTCTCGCATCTTTGCAATCAATAAAAAACAATTATGGATCTAATTTTTCAGGGCTGGCCCTGGTATGTGGCTGGACCGCTTATCGCACTCATTATGTTCCTCCTCATCTTTATGGGGAAGCAGTTTGGAATGTCTTCAAACCTTCGAACTTTATGTACTATGTGTGGAGCAGATAAATCTGCCGGCTTTTTTGATTTTAACTGGAGAGCTCAAAAGTGGAATCTTGTAGTGATTGTTGGAGCTGCCATTGGTGGTTTTATTGCGATGAACTTTCTAACCGTAGATCCTGCTGTGACCATTAATCCAGATACGGTCGCGAACCTTAATGAACTGGGTTTTGCCAGGGCAGGTGAAGCATATCTTCCAGATGAATTATATGGCATTGATGCTCTTACAGACTGGAAAGCGCTTAGCATCCTGATCATTGGAGGATTTTTGATAGGATTTGGTGCAAGATGGGCTGGCGGATGTACTTCTGGACATGCGATCTCAGGACTTAGTAATTTACAGTTGCCTTCGTTGATCGCGGTAGTTGGATTTTTTATAGGTGGATTATTTATGATCCATGTTTTGTTCCCTTTAATTTTTTAAGAGATGAGAGTAGTAGGATATTTAGTGATAGGAATCATGTTTGGTATCGTGATGTTTAAATCTGAAGCAGCTTCCTGGTTCAGGATCTACGAGATGTTCAGGTTCGAGTCATTCCATATGTATGGTATCATAGGTTCTGCTTTAGTTATAGGCGTACTTGGAACTTTACTGATCAAGAAAAAAGGAATGAAGGATGTTCAGGGTGAACCAATCACTTTTCAGCCAAAGGAAAAAAGCTTTAGTAGATATATGTATGGCGGAATTATTTTTGGATTGGGATGGGCGCTTGCTGGAGCCTGCCCGGGACCAATTTACACGCTCATTGGTGCAGGTTATGTAGCTGTGATCGTAGTTTTCCTGGCAGCAATGCTTGGAACTTTTGTTTACGGACTTTTACGCGATAAACTTCCGCATTAGTCATTAGAGTATAACATTAATAAGCTTGCTGAAATTTTAAATCTCAGCAAGCTTTTTTAATTAAATCTGAACTTTGGAAATAAGCTCTGGCTAATTCACTTTCTCAGCCTTCATATACAATTCCAGAGCCCTTATTTTATCTATCATTTCTTTACCTTTTTCAGCAACAGCTTTCCACTTTTCAGAATTATGGATCTTATCATAGGTAGCTGAATCTGGCCAGACACCTTCCATAAAATAGCTGTAATCATTATTCTCTGCGATTTTGTACAAATGATAACCGGCTTCCGGGTATCCTTCTTAACTAATCGCATGATTCATTTCCTTAAGGAAATCACTTACTTGTTTTTCGCTAACATCATCCGGAAGCTTGAATAAGTGCAGACTTTTTTTACCAGCTGCTTTGGTATTGTTCTTTAGTTCTATCTGAATTACTTCAAACGAGTTATCACCAATGTTCATGGGTTTGTGTTTCGTCTTGTCCACCCATAAAACATCTCCGCTATTTCCCTGCATTTTAAGCGTCTTTCCGTCTCCGGTTTTCATACTTGCAGTATGCTTTGTAAGAAACACGGCTACTCCTTCAGGATGTGTATGCATTTTTGAAGATTCCCCGGCATTGTAGTTAATTCGAAGGACTCTAACCTGATCATTCTCCAGTTCTACCTTATAATGTTCAGGATCAATCTTTATCGCATCCTGTGCGTTTACTGCGATTACTGAAAACAGGAAGAGTAAGGTGAAAACCGGGATTCCTGGATATTTATAAGATCTTATATTCATTGTATTGATTGATATTAATGATTTATATAAACAAATGTCAGCAGCTTGTGCTGAAGCATTACCTTGAAACTTTTACAGTTCTTTCCTGTAAATTGCTACTCGATGGAATCCTGCATACTTCGGGATTCTTCCAGCATTCTAAGAGCGTCGTTCATTCCGGCATTATTGAAATAGAGATATTCCTTTACAATCTTACCATCCTCAAATCTGGCGGTTATATGCACCGGGATTACGATCATTGAATCGTTTTCTGCGATCGTACCTTCCCATTCTCCCCAGAAATTAACCCAGGTTTCACCGGCATCTGTCACTACCATTTCAAATTCATTTTCAGAATCCACGAAATCATAGGAAGAAAGTGCCGAATTATTTTGCTTATGCATAGCTATCGCGGCAGATACATCCATTGGTTCCCGACTATTATAAAATAGTTCAACGCTGTCTGCGAAATGAGATTGATATTCCTCCCATTCCCCATTTTCATAATTCTTTAAAACAGATTTAAAAGTATTGATCTGTTCTGAATCCTGCGTATACCGGATCTTTTCTTCCTCCTTATTATTCTTATCACAGGAAATAAATAGAAAGATGCATGAGAATAACATTAATAGATTTTTCATATTCTTAATTTTCAGACTGGTATGAGATCTCAGGCTTTACATGTCCTGTGACAACTTCACGTTTAGAGAAAACTTTCTCAATTTCAGAAGATAGTTTTTCACCTTCTTCACCAAGTAACTCTCCATTCTCTTTTCTCAATTTTTCTACGGAAGCAGCATCTTTCCCGGATATTGCTACCATAAAATAGGAATCCATAGTTCCGAAGCCACTTCTATATAGTCGGTAGTAAGCTTTTGAACCTTTATCTTCGTAAAGTTTCTTGGCAGCTTTGGCCATCTCCACAGCTTTATCCATTTTTCCTGGAGGAATATGATAAAATATAAGTTCTCTGTAGTTCATGCCTTCCATATTTTGATCCATACCTTCCGGCATATAGGAATGCTCTTTATCAAGGTTTAGAATGTAGTCTCCGTGTTTGGTAAAAGTTTCAGCAAAAGGTTCAAATAGCTTTTCAAAGGCTTCTTCACCCATTTTTTCCTGCAGGTCCTTGAATGGATTCTTATCCAGTTCAGCGAAATTGTCAATTTCCGTGAGGTACATTACGCGATTATCATCTGCCTGAAATGCCAGCCATTCCATTCCCTCCATATTATGCTCTTTCGCAGCTTTCAGCAAGGCTTTGTCGGCTTCAATATGCTTGTCCATCATACCGTCTTTAACGCGATCTTCGTGAACAACATACATTTGATAATTATCACTTTGCGCGGTCAATAAACTTGTAGAACATAGCGCAAGAGTCAGAAGAATCGAAAAGGATCGTAGTAATTTCATTTGGTCTGGTTTTTTATGGTTAATAACCTTGAATTTAGCAAGTAATCCATTGTATATGAGTAGGTTTTGGACGTAACCAGGCTAAAAATGTCCGGGCGTAGCTAAAAAGTTTCCGAAGAGAAAAAATTTGAAGATAAGGAGGGTGAGGCTACAACGCTATATGACCTGTAAATGTTGAAATAGCTCTAGTCTCATGTTTTTACTTAGAGGAAGTGTATGAGAAGCGAGTACGACATGATTGCTTCCAATTTCATCGATATGAGTAAGATTGGCAATATAGGATCTATGAATCCTTAGAAATCGTTTATCAGTAATTTTGTCGTTGACCTCCTTCAGGGAACAAACCAGAAGGAATTTCTTGTTCCTGGAATATACCTTGCAATAATTACGGTCTGCTTCGATGTAGTGAATATCATCAAGCGAAATTCTTACCATGGTATCCTGGCAGCGAACAAAAATGCGGTCTTTCAGAATAAGTTGACAGTCTGTTTTCGCCGGCTTTTTTCTTAATCGGTCAATCGATTCTGAAATCTCCTCTTTGAATAATTGTTTCTGATCTTTCAGTTTATTGAAAATTAACTTCTGAAGAGACTTTGTTTTGCTTCCGTTGAAATATAAGACTGAATGATCTCCTTTTGACTTATTGGATTCAAACCCATTCAGCTGACCTTTAAGATGATCTTCCATCAAAATAAGATCTGGAGCATCCTGTTCTATAAAATTAAGTGCATCTTTTGCTCTAGAGAATATACCTGTGATTTGATAGCCCAGCTTATTAAGCCGTAAAGATAACTTTGCAGCCATGGGAATGTTGTTTTCAACAATAATGATCTTCGCTTGCCTGGTCATTCATCAAAAGTATACCATAAATATACTGAAACTATTGATAACCAGAGGTATATGAGATATTTTATCTTATTCTGGAACTTCCGGGAGAAGTAGGATAGAAGGAGGGAAGTGTGATCTTATATTTTACAACAACAAGTCTTATGCTAATTACTGTAAGCGCTGTCGCGAGGTAAATAAAATCCGCATTCATTCCCAGGTCATATAGTGTTACATAAGCAAGTGCTCCAATGAGGCAGGCGGTTGCGTAGATCTCTTTTCTAAAGATCACCGGGATCTCATTACAAAGAATATCACGAATGACACCACCAAAAGTTCCGGTCATAGCACCAAGGGCTACAGATATTATGGGGTCGAGGTCGTTTTGTATTCCGGTTTCAACACCGGTAATGGTAAAAACACCCAGTCCTATAGTATCAAACAGGAAAAGTGATTTCTTCAAATAATCCAGCTTATTTCTAAAGACAATCGCCAGTATCGTTACAATACCAATGAGGTATATGTACATAATGTTTTCCATCCAGGTAACTGGTGTATCACCAATGAGAATATCCCGCACAGTTCCACCGCCAATCGCTGTAACGAAGGCAATAATAAAGATTCCGAAGAGATCAAGTCTACGGTTCATGGCAGATAAAGCACCGGAAATCGCGAATGCGATGGTACCAAGGATATCCAGGATGCTAAACAAACTTATTTCCATACTTGGCAAAGGTAGTTTTATCTTTTAAATTTGCCTGATTGTGTGATAGTTTCGTGCTTATTTTAGCTTCTGAATTTAATAAGGATAACTTAATAGCTAATTTTGTAAGTTTTAGTACAAACTACCTACTTTTATAACATAGAAAACCAAAAGACATGAGTGATACTATTGAAAGAATAAAATGCCTGATCATAGGTTCAGGTCCTGCGGGTTATACAGCAGCGATCTATGCCGCAAGGGCAGATATGAAACCAGTTATGTATACCGGGATGGAACCAGGCGGACAGTTAACTACCACTACGGAAGTTGATAATTTTCCAGGTTATCCTGAAGGTATCGATGGTCCAAAAATGATGATGGATCTGCAACAGCAGGCTGAGCGTTTTGGAACGAAGGTGAGAATTGGAATGATCACTGAAGTTGATTTTTCAAAAGAAGTAGGAGGGATCCACAGAGCTCTTGTAGACAACAAGACCTGGATCGAGGCTGAAAGTGTGATCATATCTACCGGGGCAACTGCCAAGTATTTAGGTTTGCCTAGCGAACAAAAATTAAGAGGTGGAGGAGTATCTGCTTGTGCAGTATGTGACGGGTTCTTCTATAAAGGCCAGGATGTAGCCATCGTAGGTGGAGGTGATACCGCTGCGGAAGAAGCTACTTACTTATCGAATATCTGTAATAAAGTGACCATGCTGGTTCGTAAGGACTATATGAAAGCTTCTAAAGCAATGCAGCACCGTGTGGAAACTACCAAGAACATTGATCTTCGTTACAATACAGAAGTTGATGAGATTCTTGGAGAGCAGGTAGTAGAAGGACTTAGAATGGTGAATAATCAAACTGGAGAGAAGGAAGAAATTGACATTACTGGATTCTTTGTTGCTATTGGACATAAACCAAATACCGATATTTTTAAAGGTTGGTTAGATATGGATGAAACTGGTTACGTGATTACCGAGAGTAAGACCACCAGAACTAATATCCCAGGTGTTTTCGCTTCCGGTGATGTTCAGGATAAGGTTTACAGACAGGCGATCACCGCAGCTGGAACAGGTTGTATGGCAGCACTGGATGCCGAAAGATATCTTGCTGAGATCGAAACAGAAGAAGATATTCAAAAGCCACAAACTAGACCTGAAACAGTTTAACTCAGGTAGTTTATAAAAGAAAAAAGTCCCGCAATTGCGGGACTTTTTTTTGATACTAACTTAAGATATTAATTGTCGGTCTTCACCTTTACTTCTCCATCGTCCACCTTGATCTTGGTTTCTGAACCATCGGCTCTGTCAACTTTCTTCTTATACTCGCCATCATCCTTT
>NZ_JBLWIM010000015.1:435553-473882 GCF_048381525.1 Christiangramia qingdaonensis | reverse complement strand
CCGCCATCTTTAACTTCAACTTTATTATCAGGATCCTCCATCATTCTTTCAACTTCAGATTTTTCTTCTTCTGTCTTCTGCTCATCTCTGCACGACACTAACGCCAAAGATAATAGCAATACAAAAACAATATTTTCAGTGATAATTTTCATTTTTCTATTTGTTTATTTTGGCTGCAAATGTATTCAATCCACTTATTCAGAATGAATTGAGAATCAAAATTTAGCATTTATTTAAATAGACCCTTGCTGAATTCTTTTTTAGACAAACTAGCTTCATCTGAAAACTTTAAGAGTTTGATCACCGGTGTATTATATACTTCGACCTCACTTTTCCCTGAAGCAGTCAAATTCAAGGTATCATTCACGTTTACCCTGGATGATGAATTTCCCTGTGCCAGCACTTCAGCTTTAAGACTGCTAAAATTCTCGCCATCGAATTTGGAAGACTGGTCTGCTCTTAAGTTGAAAATTTGGGTTTCGCCGTCTATTCTGGCAGAGGCTTTTTCATAAATATCGATCTCAACATCAGGAGCATTCAATAGTGCCTCAACCTTTGAAGACTGATTTAGCTGACAAACAATTTCCTTAGCGGTGACATTGAGTTCAGCTTCTGCATCATCCTTGTGGATAAAATTGAATTTACTGGCCGTGAGTGTTAGAAAAGCTTTGGCGTCTTTCCCGGTTTCAAGCTTGAAATCATTTACATAAAGATCCTGTAGAGATTCTAGTTCCACGTCACCTCCTATAAGTATGCTTTTTAAGGTATCGGAAAATGTAATTCTCAATTCCTGTTTCTTGGTACGGGAAAGTTTCTTAATGGGTTTAATATAAAGGGTACCATCAAGAACTTCAGTCATAATGAGATCATGAATATTATCATCGGCTTCTATTTCGATCATGGATCTTCTTCCCTTTAGAATTCCGACTTCAAATTCTCCTTTGATCTGGATCGAATGAAATTTTTCAAGATCATATTGTTCGGTTTTTACGTTTCGGCTACCTTTTACCTTGTCCTGGGCTTTACAACTACATAAAATTATTAGTAGTAATAGTGGAAGTTTCTTTAGCATGATATTTTTATGTTTTCTTATTCGATCTTTCAGTTTAACCGTCCGGATACTTTTTTGCAAAAGATAGGACTAATTATTACAAAGCTCATAATCCATTGTCAAAAATCACGGTTCAAAGCGGGTCGAACTGCACATATTATAGAGCTCAGATATTTCTTAGCGGAAGAGTTTCAGAAGAAAAAAAAGCCTCCACAAGGGAGGCTTTAAATTTTCAACTATCCAAAATCTTCTGATAATTTTCCAGCTTCTGAAATATTTCAGTACTGTTTAGTGGTTCTTCAATATCCACAGTTTCTTTGTTTATAGGCTGAATATATAATACCAATCCTACAAAAAAGCTGATGACGAGGTTGATTAGTGAGCTCATACTAGTTCTGTATTTGTACTCCGTTACTGTCTATTCTTACACGGTCACCATCCTTATCCTGGATCTCTACGCCGTTATCATTCAGTCTAATATTAACTTCTTCACTGTTTACGTCCACCCTTGCATTAAAGTCATCTGAAGTGTCATAATCATCTTCCCAGGTATCTTCGTCATTCCAGTCTGTATTATCATCGTCCCAAACATCTTCCACAGGACAATCCTCACAACTGGTGCCTCCATCAATGATCTTCAGAAAATGCTCTTCTTCGCCATTATGCAAAATGTCTTCGTAAGAATCGGTATTTCGGTGAAACGTAGAAGTATTATCATCAGCAAAAAGGGTTGTGCCTTCAGGAAGATATAACGTGATCTGTACTTCCTGATCTCTGTAACCAGACTTTGCTTCTGTAATAAAATAACTATCCAGCAAAAGTTCATTGCCTACCAGGCTGCGACCGTAACGTATCGCCTTGGCCCGATTTCTGGCTTCATTATAATTTTTACCTTCAGCCGACTTCAATATCTCCATTTTTCCTACGGAATCTCTGGTAGATCTAACGATAAGCCTGATATCATTTCCAACGATCATTTTAGTGTCTTCTTCATATACAATTCTGAAGTCTGATGATCTTCTGGTTCTGCTACTCATTTCAGGATTATGCTTCATACGCAGGTAAATAGTATCTGCTGAAGTTACCTTCAAAGTTTCTGTTGTTGCAACCTCACCGTCAAAAGCACGATTGGTCGCCTGGCTAATACCAATAACTGAAAGTCCAATGATCGAAATTAACCAGACTCCAAGTAATGTTAACAGGGCAATTCTACCCACAGATCTTAGGTTTCTTACCAGTATCTTCAATCCAAGAACGAACAGGAAGAAGAAAGGGATTCCTACTGCGAAAAATATGAGCAGCGAAGTAAGCCATATAGGAGCGCCACTATTCACCACATCGATGTATTCAGTCCACGGTGCATCAACGATCCCAAATGTGCCAACTGCAAATAACCCAACAAATAGCGCAATAAGGGTGGAACCGGCGAAAAGGATTAGGATGATCCCGATGAATTTCACAAATAGTTTCAGACAGAACTTGATAATATTCCCTAGCGTGGTTGCTGCAGAACTTGCTCCAGCAGATGCCTTTTTCCCGAACTTATCATAGTCAACATTTTTTATACTGTCTGAAACATCATGAAAACCCTCACGAATCTTCTTTTCGATGTTACTAACTGTTACTTCTTCACCGCGCATGGCAAGTTTATCTGCCGTGGTTTTTGCTTCAGGAACAAATATCCAGAAGGCAATGTATATTAATAGAAAACCACCACTGGAAAAGATCGTAAGCAATACCCAAAGCAATCTTACCCAGATCGCATCGATCGCCAGGTAATGACCAAGTCCTGAAGACACACCACCTACAAATCCATTTTCAGTATCACGGTATAATTGTTTTCCACGAGTTCTTGCAGACCTGTGCGTGGTTGTTGGTTCATCTTCGAAGATCTCCTCATCGACCATATAATCTTCAGGTTGCCCCATAATCGTGATGACTTCTTCTACTTCTTTAATGCTAATAACCTGCCTGTCATTCTTGACTTTATCATTGAATAATTCAGCAATACGAGCTTCGATATCTGAGATGATCTCATCACGACCCTGCGTATTTGAAAACGAATGCCTGATAGTCTCCAAATATCGTTGAAGTCTGGCATAGGCATCCTCATCTATGTGAAAGAAAACGCCGGCAAGATTTATGTTAACTGTCTTATTCATGATTGTTCTTTTTTTGAGTGGTTACGATGTTAACGGCAGTTTGTAATTCATCCCAGGTACCCGTTAATTCCCTGAGAAATATTTTTCCTGTTTCGGTAAGTCCGTAATATTTACGGGGCGGCCCGCTTGTAGATTCTTCCCAACGATAATTGAGAAGTCCCGCATTTTTCAACCTGGTTAATAAAGGATAGATCGTACCCTCAACTACCAGCAGTTTTGCGTCTTTCAATGTGTCCAGAATTTCAGCCACATAGGCATCTTCGTCTCTTAGAACCGAGAGAATGCAATATTCCAATACACCCTTACGCATCTGGGCTTTGGTATTTTCAATCTTCATAGTGTTTGTTTTTGGGTGTCATTAAACTGTTCATTTTTTGATTGATGATTTTGATGATTTGTTTCATCCGGTATGTCCGAACTTAAAAAATTGATGGTTAGAGGGTAACTGTAATCTTTTCCTTCGTTTGCTGAAAGACTTGCAGAGATGACTGCAAAGATTTCCAGAACAAATAGTCCAAGTAATAGTATTCCCAGAATACCCATGATGATGATAAAGGGTAGTGCTTCTGAAAACTGGTTGACTTCAAAAGAGTCGTTAGTCATTAAAGGTTCTACTAAATTGAATTTTAGTGCAAAATATAGGAAAGTGGCACCTCCAATTGCTACCAGTAGTACCGTATATAGAAAAGTGCTGATTTGGAAATTTAAAGCATTTCTCCCATGACGATCTACAAATGCATCTTCTTTCTGACTTAACCAGAGCAGCATCGGGAATATGAAATTACCCAGTGGTATGAAATACTTCGTAAATACCGATAGATGGAGTACGGTAGTTAGAGTACGATTTTTATGAGCGTTAGTATCCTGCATGATTAGAGATTTAACTATTAAAAAATGATCGTGCTGAAAACGTACACGTAGATGGCGAAGACGGTAACATAGATCTTGATTCTATCTGCTAATGTTCCTGGTAAAACGCTGGTGACTGATTGTTTTTTGATTGATCTTTTCATGATGTTTTGATTTTGATGATTTTATACCTATTAGGTTCTTATGCAAATATATGTCTAAAAGAAGGTATTATGCAAAGCAAAGTACTAAAAGTTAACAAATATTTAAGAATTACGGTCTCGTTCTTATTTCATATTTTTATAAAAATTTGATAATAAACTACGCTCATGAAGCTAAATCCCTCTAAGTTGAATTCTTTTCTAATGCTAAAACTTCCAAGTGCCTGGTTGTGTGGTGTTAGAGTTAAACATATAGATGAAACCGAATGCGCCGTTGGTGTTACCCATCGATGGATCAATCAAAATCCCTTTAATTCCATGTATTTTGCTGTTCAGGCCATGGCTGCCGAGCTTAGTACGGGAGCTCTGGTTATAGGGAAAATCCAGGAATCTGGTAAAAAGATCTCCATGCTGGTGGCGCAGAACAAATCAGTATTCTCGAAGAAGGCCACTGGTAAAATAAGTTTCACCTGTCATGATGGACAGAAAGTTAAGGAGGCTATCGATCGAACGATTGCTACCGGAGAAGGACAAACTATGTGGATGAAAGCTATTGGACTTAACGAGGAAGGGGTTGAAGTTTCGGTTTTTGAATTTGAATGGACTGTTAAACTTAAACAAAGAAAGTAACACTCCTCTGAAAATCCCTACTCATCATATAGAACAAACATCAATCAAAATATAATCAGTATGAATGCACATGAAATAGATTACCAGATATTTGGAGAAGAAATGCAATATGTGGAGCTTGAACTCGATCCACAGGAAGCGGTCATTGCCGAGGCTGGAAACTTTATGATGATGGACGATGGCATTCGAATGGATACCATCTTTGGCGACGGATCAAAGCAAAATGAAGGTTTCCTTGGAAAGGTCCTTGGGGCCGGAAAGAGATTGCTTACAGGGGAAAGTCTGTTCATGACGATCTTCTCCAATGAGATCCAGGGAAAAAAGCGTATAAGCTTTGCCTCACCTTATCCAGGTAAGATCATTCCTATAGATCTAACCCAATTCAATGGAAAATTCATTTGTCAGAAAGATGCCTTTCTATGTGCTGCAAAGGGCGTGGCCATTGGTATAGAATTCAGTAAAAAGCTTGGCCGCGGATTTTTTGGAGGTGAAGGTTTTATCATGCAGAAAATTGAAGGCGATGGGATGGCATTTGTTCATTCTGGCGGGACAATGGCCAGAAAAGAGTTAGGTCCAGGTGAAAAACTTAAGATCGATACAGGATGCATCATAGGTTTTACACAAACCATAGATTATGATATAGAATTTGTAGGTGGAATTAAAAATACCATCTTTGGAGGTGAAGGTTTATTCTTTGCTTCCCTTACAGGTCCGGGTACGGTTTATATCCAGTCATTACCTTTTAGCAGGCTGGCGAATCGCGTATTGCAGGCAGCGCCGCAAATGGGTGGGAAAGATAAAGGAGAAGGTAGTTTACTTGGAGGAATTGGTGATGTTTTGAGTGGTGATAACAGGTTTTAATTTGTTAAAAAATTAACAAATACTTATATATTGTTCTTAATATAACTATATTGTTCTAACCAAAAATCTAAATGCCTATAGTACATCTCTACATTTATTTTTAACCTAATCCTAAACTTAAATACTTCAAAATATGGCGAGAGCGATGTTTGAATACACCAAGACGATACTTGATAAAGTTAGTTTTGATCCAAGCTTGTTCTGTAGAGAAGTTAAGAAAGCGATCGATAGATTGCTTCCACATGAGATTGAAGAGTTACGACTCTGGATTCTCGCACTAACCAAACAGAACCCTGAATTAAATCAATGTTTAATTTATTTGAACACTTAAATAAAAAGCGGCTTTTAGCCGCTTTTTTTAGTTCTTCTGAAAATCCTTTTTGTGATTCAAAGGACTTATGATCTTCACATTTTGGTAGGTTATTGCACCTTTTACGACACTGGCGATCGTGCTGCGTAAAGCTTCTATGATCTGCATTTTTAATTCACTACGGTTATAGATCAAACTCACTTCCCGGGCTGGAACGGGATCGTTGAACATCTTTAAGTTCTTTTTTTCAGATTCCTTAAGTTCTAAGGTGTGCAGATAGGGAAGTAGCGTCATCCCGAGACCTTCATTGGCCAGTTTAATAAGTGTTTCAAAACTACCGCTTTCCAGTTGTAACTGGTCACCATCGTATTCCCGGTTCGCTTTGCAAAGATTGATGATACCATCCTTAAAACAATGACCATCTTCTAACAGTAGGATCTTATTGATATCAAGGCTATCTATATCGATCTTCTCATTGGTATGCATGTCCATTTCCTTCGGAATATAAGGAACAAAGGGTTCATAATAGAGCACGTTTTCCTTGATTCCATCAATTTGGAGCGGAGTAGCAGCAATTGCCGCATCCAGATGTCCTTCTTTCAGTTTTTCGAGGATCGCTTCCGTATGCAGCTCTTCTATCTTCAACTTTACCTTCGGAAACTTCTTCATAAAATTACCTATGAACATAGGTAACAACGTTGGCATGATGGTAGGAATCACTCCTAATCTGAATATTCCTCCAATAAATCCCTTTTGCTGATCTACTATATCTTGAATTCTGTCGCTTTCATTTACAATATTACGAGCCTGTTGAACGATCTTCTGCCCAACCTCTGTAAGCTGGATCGGCTTTTTGGTACGGTCAAATATAGTAATGTCCAGTTCTTCTTCCAGCTTTTGAATTTGCATACTCAGCGTTGGCTGGGTTACGAATACTTTTTGAGCGGCTTTGGTGAAATTCTTATGTTCAGCAACAGCTAAAACATAATGCAACTGGGTAATAGTCATATGAATAGATTTGAACTACAAAGGTATAAGAATTTCCTATTCTAGATAGTCTTTAACTTTGTTTTATCTATACACAAAAACCCACCAATTGGCGGGTTTTGATACGAATTCTCTGAGATCTTAAAATCTCAGACTTATTTCTTTTGTGGAATCATCAAACTTGAATTTAGTATCACTCCACATTGGCGGTCCCATAAATTTGCTCTCTCCGCTCGTAGCATAACTTTCTTTCGGCATGCCATTAGTTTCAAAATCCATTCTACCATTGCTATTTTCGTCGTGCATTACAACCAGAGCATAATCACCTTCTGGAAGGTCTTCAAATTTGACCGTTGCTTTACCGTCTTTAATATCAGATTTTTGAGAAAATGTAGGTTCTCTCATAAAGTTTTCCTCCTTATAAAGTGCGAATAGCACTTCTCCATTATCGTTAGTGACATTTGGGATCGTAACTTCAAGTTCGTGAGTAGTTGCAGTCTGTGCGTTTAACAGACTTCCAATAAATAACGCGAGTAATAATAATACAGTTTTCATAAGGATTGGTTTTAATTACATTTCAAATGTAGATCATAACCTCCTTGTCTATAAGTATTTATATCTGAACTGTCGAATATTGATGCTGAACCGTTTATAGGAGTCCGCGAGCTTTTACTTCCAGGTATTTATTGATCGTATTGATACTTAGATTCTTGGGAGGAGTAAGTATGGTCTGGATGCCGAATTTCTCCAGCTCCTTTACCATCATGATCTTGTCATGTTGAAAAGACTCAGCAATCGTCTGGTGCGCCATGGTAGAAATATCCTTTTCTGCGGATTGTTTGGTAAGTCCGGTAATTTCAGTGTTTTCGAAGAATATGACTACCAGTAAATGCTTTTTACTGATCGCTTTTAAATAAGCTAGCTGCCTTTGCAGCGCACTCATATGTTCGAAATTGGTATATAGCATTATAAGACTACGATGCGTAATACTTTTTTGAACTCGCGCGTATAGCATGCTAAAATCACTGTCCAGGTAGCCGGTATCTACACGATATAAGGACTCCATGATCTGTTGCAGCTGGCTAAGTCTCGAACTGGCTTTCAGAATACCATGGACTTTATTACTAAAACTCAGCAAGCCAACCTTATCTTTTTTACGGAGTGCGATATTGGAAAACGCCAGGGAACTATTAATCGCATAATCCAGTAAGGATAAGCCCTCAAAAGGCATCTTCATGACTCTTCCTGTATCAATGATACTATAAACCGGTTGGGAGCGCTCATCCTGGAATTGATTGACCATCAAGGCGTTTTGCTTCGCTGTTGCTTTCCAGTTAATTGTTCGTACATCATCGCCACGAACATATTCTTTGATCTGTTCGAATTCCATCGTATGTCCAATCCGCCTGATACGTTTCATTCCCTGCAAATTGATCTTTTGATCCAAGGCGAGAAAATCCAGTTTTTTCATCTGTACGAAAGACGGATAGACTTTGACAGATTGTGCCTTTCCAGTAACATACCTTCTTCTTACCAGCCCCAGTTTGCTAAAAATATAGATATTCTGGTTGCCAAATATATATTCTCCACGTTCCAGCGGAATTAATTGATACTCTAATTTTTCTTCGGAACGGGAGCCGAGCTTTTTATTTTTTAAAAAATCTCTTTTCTGAAATTGCAGTGGTACTTCATCGATCACTTCAGCTTTAACCGGAAACCTGTAGTTACTCCGAAGTTTAAGAATTACCTGATTAGGATCTGAATTGGAAAATTTCTCAGGAAGTATGCGTTCTGCTACCACTGCTTCTCCGGAATATAAAGCGATCACATCCAATAAAGTCGCTATTGCCAGTATCATGCTGATGATCCAGGTAATGCTGTAGAGCCAGCCCACCCAGAACGAGATCAGGAATAATACTGCAATCCCTATCAGGCAATAGAAGAACAGTTCTTTGAAATATAGACTTTTCAGAAACTTCAGCACTATCGGGGAATTTCTACAGATTGAGTGATCATATCTACGACATCTTCAGCTTTCATTCCTTCCATTTCCCTATCTGGAGAAAGTATGAGCCTGTGACTTAATACAGGTTTCAGTACGTTCTTAATATCTTCCGGAATTACAAAGTCTCTACCATTGATGGCAGCGTATGCTTTAGAAGCATTCATGATCGCTATGGAAGCTCGTGGACTTGCGCCAAGATATAAATGGGAATGATTTCTCGTTTTCATCACCAGTTCCGCGATATAATTCATCAGTTTATCCTCTATTACGATTTCATGGATCTGGGAGCGTAACTTAGCGATCTCATCTGGATCGAGAACGGGCGAAATTTCAGCTTCCGGCAAATTTCCTTTTCTAAGATGGTGACCCTTTAAAATTTCAATCTCTTCTTCCAGTTTTGGATAATCTACTTTGATCTTGAATAAAAATCTATCCAGTTGAGCTTCTGGTAAGGCATAGGTTCCTTCCTGTTCTATGGGGTTCTGCGTGGCTAGTACCATAAAAGGTGGTTGCATAGGATACAGATTCCCATCTATGGTAACCTGCCGTTCTTCCATTACTTCAAACAAGGCCGACTGTGTTTTTGCCGGAGCTCTGTTAATCTCGTCGATCAGGACTACATTCGAAAAAATAGGACCTTTCTTAAATTCAAATTCTGAGGTTTTTACATTGAAGATCGAAGTTCCCAAAACGTCACTGGGCATAAGATCTGGCGTAAATTGAATTCTACTAAAGTCGGTTTTGATGCTTTTCGCAAATAATTTCGCAGTAACCGTCTTGGCCACTCCTGGAACACCTTCTATAAGAACATGTCCATTTGCAAGTAAACCAACGATCAAAAGTTCTACGAAATTCTCCTGTCCTACGATCACTTTTCCTAGCTGTGATTTAAGCTTATCCACAGAAGATTTCAGGCCTTCCAGTGGAATCCTGTTTTCAAATTTTAATTCGTCCTGCGGCTTATGTTGCTCCTGATTTTCCATCGGTAAATTTGTAATGATTAATATAAGTACTTAGCTCCAGAAACTCTTGTTTTGAGCTTTTCTTATTCTTTTGAAATGACTCTATTTTGTTGAAAAGCTCGTTGGTTGCTTCCAAAGAATTTGAGCTCTTTGCAGCCAGATCCTGTTTAAATCCACCATCTATCTTTGAAGTTTCCAAACGGTATTCCCGGCGTATACACTCCAGGAATAACGCGATCTTTTTATTTCCCAGTTCCTGAAATCGATTTTGCTCCAGGTATAAACTCGAGATGATTCCTGTATACTCATAAGACCGGTTCTTTGGTGGATCTATGACCGGAATTGCACGTTGCTTTCTCTTTCCTTCAAATATGATATACAGGATGATGCATAAAAGCACAGCATAATATGCCCATTTCAGGGATCTGTTATTCAGTAAAATATAGAGCGAAGAACTGTAGAAAGATTTTCCAGATTTATAATACGCATCCCAGTAAACTTTACCATCAGGTAGATACGCCAGAAGATTGCCGGTATATTTATAATTATCATCCTTCAGCATGAAGTAATTACTAAAAACCTGCGGTGCTGTATGTAGCAAAATCGCTCCTTCTCCAAAGTCTGCTCTTATAAAATTGACCTTAGGCAACAGTTTGTCTTTGCGCGTAAATCCTAGTGCTGTATGATTTAAGGTGTCAATTTCAGTAAAAAAAGCTTTCGTTATCTGCTTATCAAATAGGGCATCATTTTTCAGTTTTATATCTGGATTGTAAAAGTTCAGGTCCTGAGCTTCAGTAAACCCATCTGCATCAATTTCAGAACCTGTTTCGATATTTAAGGTATCCTTCAGGTTCTGACTAAAGTCATGTGCTGAAATAAATAAAGTATTTCCTTCAGCAACCCAGTTCAGCAAATGATCTAGCTCATCATCATCAAAACCAACACCTTTATTAAAAAAGAAATAGGTGCCTTTGGCCTCTTCAGAATTTAAAAATTCATAAGGCGGGATCTTGAGCATTTCCAGATTATTTCCCGAAGTTTGTTTCCAGCTTTCATAAAAAACCTTCGAGCCAAGCGGGATTACATCGGAATGAGTATAACTCGGATTCCAGTTAATATCTTCTTTGACAGATGTTTCCAGCCAGGTAAGTACAATGACCACTAGTACAAAAAGTGCGATCGCAAACTTGTAGGTCCTATGCATTTTTGACCGGTTTTAATTCATTTTCGATCTTGCTGAATCCATTTGCGGCTATTTTATAATCTGCGGAAGAAACCTTGAAGTTACCATACCAGATAAACTCATAAAACTTAGTGACATCTGCAAACAGCTGCTGTAATCGCCTATCTGGGATCTCCTGTAAATATTCCTTATTGGTCTTCTGAAATTCATACTGAATAAGATCATTCTCATCCAGCAATTTTAAACTTCGCAGGTATTGATAACGCACAGCAAACCTGTAGTTTTCTTCGGAAACTGATTTACTAATGAGACTGCCTAGATCTTCATTTTTTACAAGTTCCTCTTCCTCGCTAAGGATCACTTTACTTTTTCCGGGCTCTGCCAGGATCTTAGCGCCTGGATTAAGTCGGGTGAATAACCAGACGATCAAAGCCAGAACGGCAAAAATAATCACGTACGGGAAGATCCTAATAAAAAATGCCAGGATTCCGTTTGCATCATAACTTCCGAAAAGCCAGTTTATAAATTGATTATACTTGAGGTTCAGCCATTTTTTAAAACGAACCCACCAGCTATCTTCCTCTGTACTCTCAATATAATTATAGGCATCCTGCTTTTTGTACTCTTCAATTTCAGCAGTATCAAATTCAACCGGAACAAGATCTTCAGACATTTCCACCTGAATATCTCCCTTGGAAATTGAATCCTCTTGAGCGAGTATCTCCTGAGTAAGACTCAGAAGCATTAAAAAAAACAGCAGATATAACTTCAAACTATCGGTTGTTTCCCAGGTTTTGAATTGTTTCGTAGGTACCGGTGAAATTTTTCTTTTCGTTTAGATGAAAGTAGACAAAGGCAACCCCAATTACGGTCATACTGTAAATGATATATTGTAATGCGGAAGAGATCGCGTTGATAATTATATATCCAGTTCCAAACATATCCTGAGGTTCCGCTGCAGAAGATTCTGAAGCTACCGTAAAAGCGCGAATGAATATATAAATAAGTGCAGGTAGCTGGAAGATAAGTCCGATAACATAGATCACCAGGTATATACAAAGAAGCGTGGCGAAAGTCATCCACCAGTTGTCTTTAACCAGCTGAAAACTTTCAGAAATACTATCGGTTACTCCATTTCTACGGAAGACCAGGATCGCAGTAACCAGTGATAAAGGAACAAACACATAAATCCCCGGGATCACAAAGAACATGAACGCGGCGAATGTTATAATACCAGTAAGTATAGATAACAGCAGGATCTTTCCGAAGTCCTGTTTCAGACCATTTTTGACCTCCTCATCTTTTATCTGTCCGTCGTTATTTATATACGACAGGATCATATGATTCATAGTCCCGGTCATAGAGGTGAAATAAGCAAGGTAGGCGATCATAAGTAGTGCCAGCGCAATGATCACGTTGGAAGCGTCCAGGTTTCCACTGGTAAATAAACTACTTCCTAGTGTGGTGTAGGTGTAGAAGGTAATGGCAGCAACCAGTAGAATAAATGAGGGCCCTACGAGTTTAAAGAATAATCGTAGTCCGGTTTTATAATTCTCTCTAATAAATTTGAAAGTAGCACTCAGGATCTCCCCAAGTTCTCGCTGTTGTTTAAAAATAATGTGGTCGTTATGCATTGTTGGTTTTGTTAGATAATAGGATTGGGTAAATAACGTAGTAGAATATGATTAGTATTAATGATAAGCTTATGATAATAATGGCAAGCCAGTCCGGCATTTGAGTGATCCTGGTCACAAATCCTTCTAGAAAACCGGCTATTATGAAAAAAGGAACTGTACTAATTACAATCTTGAGTCCGTCTTTGATTCCCATGGTAAAGGATTTCAGCCGGCTGTAAGTCCCCGGGAAAAGTATACTTTTTCCCACGACCAGGCCTGCACAGCCAGCTACAATAATAACCGAAATTTCTATCGTTCCATGGATCCAGATCGTTCTGGCAGATTCCCAGAGCAAACCCTGTTCGTAAAAGAAATATTGAAAACTGCCCAGCATAACTCCGTTTTGCATCATCACGAAAACAGTCCCGATCCCGGCGAGAACACCGAGTGAAAATGCTGTCAACGCTACGCGAATATTGTTAATGGTGATACCCAGGAACATATTAGTTTCTGAAGCCTGTTTATAAACAGCCATTGGATCTTTGTTCGCAATATTTTCAAGCGTCATGTTCACATAAGCATCGCCTAGAATAGATCTTAAAAAAGAACCATCTGTAGCCGCACTATAAGCACCAACCAGGCTAAAACCTGCAAATATTAGAAAGCTCCATAAAAGTTGCTTTTGGTGCTTGTGAAATTCCTTCGGGAATTCTTTAGTAAAGAATGTGATGAATCTGCTTTTAGATTCTTTTTTTGCTTTATAGATCTTCTGGTGAGCAGTAGTTGCTAGTCCGTTTAAGTACTGTACAGTATTGGAACCCGGATAAAAGGTAGAAGCATAACTTAGGTCGTCGCTAAGCTCCACGTAAAGATTGGACAGTTGATCTGGATCCAGCGATTTATATTTCTGAAGCAGACTTTCATACTTGACCCATTTATCTTTATTTTGCCTTACAAAAGCTGCCTCGCGCATTCTTAGATTTAATTGAACCAAAGTAACATATTTAATGGATAATTTTCAAATCGAAACTGCCCAAAATATCAATATTCAGCACAATATTGCGGGAGTGGGTGAGAGGATCCTTGCTTTTTTTATAGATCTCGCCATTATCGTGATCTATATGATCCTTTCTGGTCTAATCATCGCAGGAGCGACCAATGGTGCAGGAGACCAATGGATGTATTATACTGTTCTTGGGCTACCTACTATGTTATACTATTTGTTATGGGAAGCTTTCTGGAACGGGCAGACGCCAGGAAAGGCAATTCTTGATATCCGCGTGGTACGTAAGGATGGTAGTCGTCCTACATTTTCTAATTATCTAACCCGTTGGTTACTTCGATTAATAGATATTTCGGCAAGTAGCGGTGCTGTTGCGGTTGTAACTATATTATTTACTGGTAAGGGGCAGCGACTGGGAGATCTCGCGGCGGGTACAACGGTTATTACTGAAAAAAAGAAATTTGGAATTGAGCATACACTGGGTGCTAGTTTTTCTGAAGATTATACACCTAAATATCCTCAGGTTACCGTGCTTTCAGATAAAGATGTGCAGGAGATTAAGAATTTGTACCAGAATGCTAAAGCTGAAGGACATCACCATATCATCCTGAACCTAAGTGAAAAGGTTGCTGAATTGCTGGATGTAAGATTTGAAGAAAGACCTATGGAATTTTTGGATAGAGTGGTAACCGACTATAATTACTACACTAGCCAATAGTTATTCCAGAACTTCAATATCCATTTCTATATTATCAATAGGCCATTCAGATTCTCCGGTTTCAACCTGGGAAATCTTTTCAGCTACATCCATTCCACTTATTACACGACCAAAAACCGTATGATCATTGTCTAGATGCGGAGTTCCATTTTTATTCATAACGATAAAAAATTCAAATGGGGAAGAGGCTTTACTAACGTTCTGCTCGGCATATTTTGCAGCTGAAAAGGCTCCGTAGCTATGTTGATGTCCTGCTTCGTACTCGCTCGGGATCAAATAACTTCCCACGTCACCTCGATTATCTGCAGTGATCTGGTTGTCTGCATTGCCACCCTGTATCACGAAACCCGGTGCAACCCTATGGAAAAATGTATTATCAAAATAGTCATTTTTTGCAAGCATGATAAAGTTTGCCCGGTGAAGCGGAGTATCCCGGTATAACTGAACATCGATATTCCCAAATTTTGTTTTGATTCTTATCCTGATTTCAGGATGCTCATTACCATATTTGCGTAAAGTAGGCATTAATTCTTCCTGTGCGATGGGATACATGTCATTCTTCTCGAATTCAGTTTTAATATTTGCGCGTTTAATCTCTGCTTTGCGAACCTTCAAAATACTATCTCTGGCCTGCTGTGTAGAGTCTTTCTTTCTTTGAAGTTCAAGCTCTTCCGCAGTAGGTTTAGCCGACTTTTCTGAGGAACTTTGCTTATCTTCACAACTTGCGAAAAAGAGAACTGAAAAAATTGTTAGTAAAAGAGACTTTCTAAACATGGAATTCAAAGATTTTAAAAACAGGATTTCAAAGTTAAAAAAAATGCCGTTGCCGGGAGAGGAGGCGCACCGAAAACTGGCTCCAATGATGCGAATTAAGGAATTGGAGGAGCTGGATATGGAACAGCTAAAACCTCAGGAAGCTGGAGTGATGGCATTATTCTATCCAGATATGCAGCAAAAAACACGAATGGTATTAATCCTTAGAAAAACCTATAAGGGAGTGCACTCCAATCAGGTAGGATTTCCAGGTGGTCGGGTAGAACCTGAAGATAGAAATATGGAACATACTGCTTTAAGAGAAACTGAAGAAGAAGTCGGAATTCCACAAGATTCAGTAGAAGTCATCGCAAAATTGTCCAGGTTATATATTCCGCCGTCCAATTTCTGGGTTTATCCATTTATAGGCATGCTGGATCATACTCCAGAACTTATTCCGCAGGAATCTGAAGTAGAAGAAATTATGGAGGTACTTCTGAGTGAATTTCTGGATGATAATAATCTAATAAACGAAACGCTGAGTACATCTTATGCCACTGAAATTGAAGTGCCAGCCTATAAACTGAACAATAAAGTTGTGTGGGGAGCTACTGGAATGATGCTCTCTGAAGTTCGGGAAATGCTGCTTAAAAGTTAATTTGAGAGATATTACTATATTTGCCCGGTTTTGTTAAGGAAATCTAAAAATTTCAATAGGATAAAATAAGTAGCATGGGGTTGTTTAAGAAAAATCCGTTTGGACATTATCAGTTCTTGAAGAAGTGGCTTATTCGCATATTTGGTGTTTTAACTCACAGGCGCTATCGTGGATATAATGAATTACAGATAGAAGGCTCTGAGATCATTAAGAACCTACCAGATACCAATGTGCTTTTTGTTTCCAACCATCAAACATATTTCGCTGATGTTACCGCTATGTTCCATGTTTTCAACGCTAGTTTAAGCGGGCGGGTAGATAGCATTAAGAATGTAGGGTATATCTGGCAGCCTAAAATGAATATATATTATGTTGCTGCAAAGGAAACCATGCGGGCGGGACTTCTCGCTAGAATTATGGCTTATGCCGGAGCGATTACTGTGGAACGAACATGGAGAGCAAAAGGGCAGGAGGTCAAAAGAGATGTTAATCCCAACGATACTCAAAACATTGGTAAGGCACTTGATGATGGATGGGTGATCACGTTTCCGCAGGGAACTACGAAACCTTTTAAACCTATCAGAAAGGGAACGGCTCATATCATTAAAAATCACAAACCTATCGTGATTCCAATCGTGATCGATGGCTTCCGAAGATCATTTGATAAAAAAGGTCTCAGAATCAAAAAACGCGGTATACTTCAAACCTTCCAGATCAAGAAACCTCTTGAATTTGATTACGAGAATGATAGTATTGAAGATATTGTAAAGAAACTGGAATATGCTATTGAGCAACATCCTTCATTTCTGAAAGTAATTCCTTCTGAAGAAATACAGGCGATGGAAGACCTGAACGAACAAAGACGTTTCGGATACTGATAAAAAAAGCCGGAATCACTTCCGGCCTTCACTTTTACATTTCTAACTTTTTTAATTCCTTATAATTTCGGTGCAATCTTCGCAGCAGGATTCCGTACACCAGTGTGTAGATTAACCAGATAACACCCAGTATTACCGCAAGTGCAAGCAAAGTTCCCCCAATAAATAATAGCCATTGCTTCCAGTCAAATGACATATTTGATGTTACTGTCTCCGCAGTTAAAATATGATTTCTTAAGATAAATATCATGGAAAATATAAAGACAAAGCCACTTGATAACAGTATAAATCCTATGTAATACTTTACAGTTTTTCTAACTTTTAAAATGGTCTTCATTAAAACCGCTGCGCTATCTGTAGCATTGATAGCTTTGTAGTTTTTATAAAACTTGTAAATGAAATAAAAGGTGACAAGATATGAAACCACATAGGTGATGATAAGAAATAATGTAAGATTATATTCTTCCATTTTTGCCCAGTATTCATCATCAGCGATGAAAATATTTAATACTGCTCCAAGTCCAAACTCGATAATACTTATAAAAAATATCCACTTCACGATAGAAGAAGAGCGCTTCCAGATAAGTTTATACAGTTCGTCGTAAGAAAGCTGGGGAATAGATTTCTCCTGCTTCTTCCAATCCTTTTTTAATAGATCTAAATTATCCATACGGCGCTATTAAGGATTTATAATGTTTTGTAATTTCGTTTTCACTCTATTCATTTTTACCCGTGCATTAACTTCTGTGATCCCCAGAGTTTCAGAAATCTCGGCATAACTTTTATCTTCAAGATATAGAAAGACCAGTGCCTTGTCTATATCGTTCAATTGCTTGATCGCATCATACATTAGTTTCAAATGTTGTTCCGCAGTGTCATCATAAGCTTCCGTTTTTATTTTAAAGTGTACACTATCATAATCCTGGGTGCGTATACTCTTCTTCTTTTTTCGGTAAAGCGTGATGGCCGTATTCAAAGCAACCCTGTACATCCAGGTACTAAACTTTGAATCTCCCCTAAATTTGGGGTAAGCTTTCCATAACTGTATCGTAATTTCCTGAAAAAGATCATTATGCGATTCCTGATCATTGGTATAGATACGGCAGATTTTGTGTGCAATGTTCTGGTTTTGCTCCAGGTTTGTTACAAACTGATGTTCTAGGTCTTTGTTCACGAATCTTCTTGGTTAGCACTAATAGGTAGATAAAAAGGCCGTAGCGTTACAAAAATCTTTAATTTATAGTTAATCCATCTTTCTTTACTCTTAAGAATCTTAAATTTGAATAAAACCAACCGAAAATGATTATTCCAAAGTCTGATTTACCAAGAGTTGTAGTAGTTGGCGGTGGCTTCGCCGGGCTGGCACTGGCAAGAAATTTATTAAAACAGGACGTGCAGATGGTCTTGTTAGATCGCCATAATTACCACACTTTTCAGCCATTGCTTTACCAGGTCTCCACTTCGGGACTGGAACCAGATTCGATCGCTTATCCATTAAGAAAAATTACGCGTTCCAGTGATCGCTGTTTTTTCCGACTTACGGAGGTAAAATCAATTTCTGCGGAAAAAAATACCGTTCATACCAGTGTTGGTGATATTATCTACGATTATCTGGTCATTGCGACGGGTTCAAAAACAAATTTCTTCGGAAATGATAGTATTGAAGAACATGGAATGTGGATGAAAACTGTTCCGCAGGCCCTGAATATTCGTAGTCTTATCCTGGAAAACCTGGAACAGGCTACCATCACAGATGATCCTGAAAAACGAAAATCATTACTGAACTTTGTTCTAGCAGGAGCAGGACCTACTGGTGTGGAACTTGCCGGTGCGATTGCAGAACTTCGAAATCATATAGTACCCAAAGATTATCCCGATCTGGATCCTAACGAAATGAATATTCACCTTCTGGAAGGTATGGGAAGGGTATTACCTCCTATGAGTGAACATGCTTCTGAGAAAGCTCAGGAAATGCTGGAAGAACTCGGTGTGAAGGTACACTTGAATACGATGGTCGAAAACTACGATGGTCACCTGGTGAAAACTAATACTGAACTGGCTCTAAAAACCGAAACTTTTATCTGGTCTGCTGGAGTTACCGGAGCACCCGTAGAAGGATTGAATGCTTCGGCCATGGTCGAAAAAGCGAACCGTTATGAGGTGAATGCCTTTAACCAGATAAACGGTTATGAGAATATATTCGCTATTGGTGATATTGCATTAATGGCTACCGAAGACTTCCCTAGAGGCCATCCTATGGTAGCTCAGCCTGCGATACAGCAAGGGAAACATCTAGCTAAAAATATAAAAAGATTGATCAAAGGTGAGCCTCTGGAAGCTTTTGATTACTTTGATAAAGGAACCATGGCTACTGTAGGTCGAAACAGGGCAGTAGTAGACCTGCATAAGTGGAAGTTTTCAGGCTTCTTTGCCTGGTTCGTATGGATGTTCGTGCACCTGTGGTTTTTGGTAGGCTTCCGTAACCGTGCTGTTACTTTCTTTAACTGGTTATACAATTACGTGAATTTTGACAAGGCTGCGCGATTGATCATAAGACCTTTTAAAGGTCATGAAGAACGAATGTCTATGGATAAGGACAAAGCATAAAAAAAGGCCGTCATATGACGGCCTTTTTTAATTATCTTCTTTCTTTGATCTCCTTATTATAATCTGAAGCCAAAGAAGTTTTTTGATTATCGGTTAGCACTTTTCCAGCCAATTGAAAAACTTCCTGCTCTTCTTCATCAAGATGGTGGATCAATTGATGTTCCAGATCTTTGGCGATCTTCAGCCAGTTGGAAGCATCCATCTCGGTATCTTCAAGTTGTTCCACTAGTTCATCCATTTCGTGATGCTCTGCAACACTATGTCTTGCCTTTTCCTGGGTCATGTCCTTTTCCATTAGCGGAATATAGAAATGCCGCTCCTCAGCATCCTCATGAATTTTTAGTTCATGTTTTAGATCTTCAAAGATCTTTTTTCTTTCTTCAGTTTTTCCTTCGGTTTTTATAAGCTTGTCGATCAGGTCACGCTGTATTTCATGCTCCTGTCTAAGGACTTCGAAAATTGTCATGCTTGTAGAATTTTGTGATTTGTTTCCAAGATATTCATTTTTAATTTAAAGATTTTCTAATTTACAGAATACATAGGTCAAACTTCTAACAGTTCAGCCCGCAGAAATAACAGTTCAGTAATAAAACTTTCAGTAAAAGACAGAAAGAGTACATCTTTGACATAGAATTACACAAATGAAGAACCTATTAAAAATATTAAAGATCAGTGTTATTGTGAGCTTAGTCATAGCTCTACTGGATGCTACTTTTAATGGATTTAGCTTTAGAGCACTTACCGACTGGGAGAACCTGACCATGTATTTCTTCTATTCATTTGTCCTTACATCAATAAACGTACTTTACTTCTATTACTTTAATAAAAAGGTAGGCTGGAAAGATGCCGGACTCAAAAGAGCTTTTATAGCTTCTTCCGGTTCGATCATATTGACCTTGCTGGGATATTTTCTATGCAGGCTTATTGATAAAACTGTTTTCGGAAAACAGCCAATACCTGAATTCCTGGAGAATGAAAGTCTTAGCTTTTATTTCTTTCCGCTACTATTTACCACGATCGTTACCCTGATTTTTCACCTCATCTATTTTTATAAAGCACTTCAGGAGAAGAGAGTTAAGGAGCAAAAGATCATTGCAGGAACTGCTTCAGCTAAATTTGATGCACTAAAGAATCAATTAGATCCACATTTTCTCTTTAATAGTTTGAATGTTCTTGCTTCCCTAATAGATGAAAATCCTTACCAGGCACAACGTTTTACTACCTCACTTTCGAAAGTCTACCGTTATGTGCTGGAACAGAAAGATAAAGATCTTGTGCCACTTTCAGAAGAACTGAAATTTGCAAAGACCTATATGAAATTACTCGAAATGCGTTTTGAAGACAGTATATTCTTTGAACTGCCAGAGCAATTATCTTCAGAAGAAGCAAAAGTAGTTCCTTTATCATTACAACTATTGCTAGAAAACACCATCAAACATAACGTGGTAAGCGACAGCAGACCTTTACATATTAAAATCATTGAGGAAAATGGTTACCTGGTTGTACAGAACAACTTTCAGAAAAAAGAAGTTCTGGGTGATCGTAAAGGCGTAGGGCTTCAGAATATCGTGAACCGCTATGATGTGGTGACCGAACGTAAAGTATTAATCGAACAAAATGAAGATCACTTCAAGGTGAAACTTCCAATACTAACTAAACAAATATCAATTATGGAATCGACCACTATCAACGAACAAAATGCGTATTTCAAGGCAAAACAGAGAGTAAAGGAGATCAAGGAGTTTTATGGAAACCTTATATCTTACTGCGTAGTAATCCCTTTTCTAATATTTATAAATTACTTTACCTACTGGGGTTTCCAGTGGTTCTGGTTTCCATTATTTGGATGGGGAATTGGATTGACCATTCACGGTTTTTCAGTTTTTGGCTATGGATCTGACTGGGAAGAGCGTAAGATCAGGGAATTAATGGAAAAGGATCAACAACAAAATAAAAGCTGGAACTAATGGAAATCGATTATAGAAAAGATATGCGCTACAAGCAGGCGCAGAAAAGGATCAAAGACATTAAAGGTTTTTACGTTCACCTTATCGTGTATGTATTCGTGAACATAGCCATTTTTGTGGTAAGTACGCGCCAGACAGGTTTAGAAGAAGGTCTTACCAGGTGGCAGAATTATTCTACACTATTCTTTTGGGGGATAGGTTTATTCGCTCATTGGGCGAGTGTGTTCGGTCCAAATTTTATCTTCGGAAAATCCTGGGAAGAGCGTAAGATCAAAGAGATCATGGAAAAAGACAAAAAGCAACTTTGGAAATAAATCTGGACTGTGACGAAAATAGTAATTATTGAAGACGAAAAACCTGCCGCACGAAGATTGCAGAGAATGCTGACTAATCTGGGATTGACTGCAGAAGTGATGCTACATTCGGTTAGTGATTCCATTAAGTGGTTCCAGAATAATACGGATCCAGAGCTTATATTTCTGGACATCCAGTTAAGCGACGGACTCTCCTTTGAGATCTTTGAACAGGTTTCTCCGAAAAGTGCCATTATCTTCACGACTGCCTACGATGAATATGCTTTGAAAGCCTTCAAATTAAATAGTATTGATTACCTGCTGAAGCCTATAGATGACGAGGAACTGGAAGCAGCGATCACAAAATTTGAAAGCACGAGGAAGAATGAAGGGCTGGACCTGCAGGAAATTAGAAGCATGTTGAATGGTCAGTCATCCAAAAAAACTTATAAATCCCGGTTCACAGCTCAGGTTGGCCAGCATTTAAAACTGGTTGAAGCCAGCGAAATCGCCTGCTTTTATTCTGAAAATAAAGCAACTTATATGCATTGTTATTCCGGAAGAAATTATCCGATTGATATTCCGCTGGAACAACTGGAGGATGAGTTAGACCCTCAAAAATTCTACCGGGTGAATCGAAAATGTATCCTGAACATCAAGGCAATCAAAGATATACTTACCTATTCCAATTCAAGACTGGAAGTGAAGATCGAAAACTTTACTGAATTCCAGATCATAGTAAGCCGTGAGCGGGTTAAAGACTTTAAATCATGGCTAAACAATTGATGTTGAAATGTTAAAGTTGATTATTTTAAAACCGCAAGGAAGAAGCTTCCGTATATCTTGATATATAAACTCGGTTTGTTTGAATAATTTTTGGTCGAATTATGTCGATTTGAGTTTTTGATTTTTTTGGTTGGTTAGATGTTAGGAGTGAGGACCCTCGGAAATCCTTCTAACGTTTACAAAGTAAGCCCCACGCATTTGCGTGGGGCTTATTAATTTATATAATATATATTTTTTTGATCTCAGAAAACAAAACCCTGCGTTCTAATGCAGGGTTTTAAATATCTGTAGAAGGTTGTCCTATTTTTTAAGGAGCAGATACTGCACCAAGTACATAAAGTTGTTCCATGGTTGGTGATTCACTACCACCTTCAGGCTCTAGTGTGATACCAAAAGCTTCAGACTGGTTTGCATTGTCAAGCTCGAATATTTTGTTATCGTCCACTGCGTAAGTATCCAGAAGGCCTATACTCGTTGGTGTTAAAGGATCCATTTTTAGTGACCAGACCTGATACACTTTACCTCTTGGAGGCTCAGGTAATTCCTTAGCATCAATGTACGCCTTGTTATCTTCCTTGTTCCAGTAAACCGCTGCATATGCTTCAGGAGCTACGTTCTGACCTAGCAGACTTACCCTTGAAACGTTCTTACTTCTAAGAATGGCAAGGAGATCTTCGCTTTTTTCTGCGTCTTCACGAATATCAACAATTTGCTGTTCCATTCTCGCGCTGCGTACTTTTTCAGAATTTAGTTGCTCTCTTAGATCGTTGTTATCTTCGAAAAGGAAGAATAAACCAACTAATAGCAAGATACTGGCTGCCCAGCCAATATAAGATACCCACGGTGTTCTACTTTCAGTTTCCATGGTTACCACTTTACGATCACCTTTTCCAGCTAGCTTGGTTCTAATGCTGGCTAGTAAGGCTTCTGGATTGTAAGGAGCGGTTGCTGCCGAGAGTTTGATTAATGCAGCTTCGATCTCTTCCACTTCCTTTTCAACCTCGGGATGCTCCTTAAGTATTGCAGATACTTCCCTGCTTTCAGTTTCGGTTAGAGCTCCATAAACATAAAGCTCTAAAATTCCTGATTCTATGTATTCTTTGATATCCATTCTTATTCAGCTAACATATTCCGAAGTGAATTAATACACGCTCTGTTTCTGGTTTTAACCGTGCCCAGTGGCATATCCAGCTCTTCCGCTGTTTCCTTCTGTGTAAATCCTTTAAAGAAGAGCAGGTCTATCAATTTCTTACAAACAGGCTTTAGAACATCAATATATTTCTGAATTCCAATAGCATCTGCCTGAGCAGAAAAGTTAGACTTGCTTTCCAGAATATCTACGAAATTATCTGCTGTCAGGTTTTTCTGGCTGTTCTTGTGCCTCTTGGAGCGAAGCTGATCTATAGAAGCGTTCCGGGCGATATTTAAGATCCAGGTGAAAAACCGGCCTTTGCTTGAATTGTATGATGAAGCGTTATTCCAGATCTTTAAAAAGACATCCTGTAGTATTTCCTCTGCAATATCCTGATCGTTCACTATACTGAATATAATACCGTAAACACTTTCAGAATAAAGCTCATAGATTCTTTCGAAAGCTCTTTGATTACCATTCTGAAGTTCAAGGATTAAACCGTCCTGCTGCATAAATAATGTTTAGAAAAAATAAATATACTTCATAATATGGTATAAAAAAAGCGGCTAAATAGCCGCTTTCAAATAATATTGAACGCTTATTACATTTCAATAACTCCACAACCAACTCTGGTTCCGGCTGCTCCTGAAGGTTGAGATGTATAATCATCTACACCGTCGTGAACTATTACTGCTTTTCCAGCAAGATCTTTATTCTTGTCACCACAATCAAGACACCACTCATCGGTAGTAAGATTAACGGTTCCGTTTCCATTCTCATCAACTTCGAAGTTTCCTATATCGCCTTTATGGAAACCTTCTGAATCACCCCATTTACCATGGTCTTCACCAGTTGGGTTCCAGTGTCCACCGGCAGATTTACCATCTGCTGCAGAACAGTCGCCTTTTTCGTGAATGTGAATAGCGTGAGTTCCTTCAGCAAGACCACTAATAATTGCGGTCATAGAAACTTCACCATCTTCCTGGGTGAATACTACATTACCACTAAGGTCTGAGTTGCTAACAGATTGCAAAGTAACTTTTGCTTTCTTCTTTTCTTCATTTTTCTGGCTGTCCATTTTTGAAGACATTTCTGTCTCGTTCTGGTCATCCATTTCTTTTTCTTTCTTGTCGTTCTTACATCCTGTGAAAACTAATCCGGCGCAAAGAACTAGAGATAAACTAATACGTTTCATACTGTATCGATTGGTTAAAATTCGGTTTACAGGTCTAAATTAGTCCTATTGTCATGTGCAGCCAAAAGTTTAAGGAGAGCTTAACAATAGAACCATATCCGCTTAATTACGCAATTTTGAATTTATTTTCCCTGTAGAGGATAAGGTTTTATGGACCGGGCATTTATCTGCGATCTGCAGCACACGTTCCAGTTGCTTTTCATCAAGATCACCTTTGATCGAGATCTCTCTTTCGAAAGTATCAATTTTGGCACCGGCATCTTCACAATTTTCGCAGTCATCAGCATGCTTTTTCGAATAACTTACATGCGTTTCTACATTCTGTATACTCCAGTTCTTGCGGCGGGCATACATTTGAATGGTCATGGAGGTACAGGCGGCAAGTCCCGCCGAAACCAACTCGTAAGGAGTAGGACCAAGATCTGCGCCACCAACTTTAGCAGGTTCATCTGCAATAAAACTATGATTCCCAGTTCTAATCTGGGTAGTATAGCCATGTTCACCAAGGTTAGCGACCACCTCATGATCTGTACTTAATTCTTCCTTTTCTTCGGAATCTATATAACGTGCAGCCCAGGTAGCAATAAGGTTTCCTGTATATAATGAGTCACTTTTATCACTCAGCATATGGTCTGATCCGTCCAGGCTAACGAAGCTTTTTGGATGCCATGCAGATCTATACAAATCTTCAGCATGATCTATGGACACAATATTATCTTGTGGAGAATGTAATATTAGCAAAGCTTTTCTAATTTCCTGAAGCGCTGTTGCATCCTCATTATCATCCAGGTCTTTCACAAATTGTTGTTTGATCCTGAATTCTCTACCGCCAATATTCACTTCGGCATAACCCTGTTCTTCAATTTCCTTCATATTGGATTTGAAATGGGATTTTACGTGGGTAAGATTGGAAGGTGCATTTATAGTGACCATGCAGCGAATACTTTCGAGCTGTTTTGAGGCAAATAAGGCTGCAGCTCCTCCCAGTGAATGTCCAATCATAATACTGGGAGCATGGTAATTTTCTTCCAGGTACTTCGCTGCTGAAATTAGATCTTCTACATTTCCTGAAAAGTTGGTGTCCTCAAAGTCTCCTTCACTATCTCCCAGGCCCGTAAAATCGAATCTAAGAACTCCGTAGCCATGCGATGCCAGCGTTCGGCTAATATTCGTGGGGGCGTGAAAATTTTTGTTACAGGTAAAACAGTGGGCAAAGATCGCGAAGTTTGTAGGGGTTTCATTAAGTGGTAATTCCAGAACTCCCTTCAGTTCTTTGCCATCTGCATTTTTAAAGCTTATATCCTTCTTATTCATGTAGCAAATTTATTTTTTAAGATACTTTATTTTGTAGAGTATGGGGTATAAAAAAAGCTGCATCACGCAGCTTTAATTATTATTTAGCAGAATTTTATAATTCCTTAATCTTTATGTTACGATACCAAACCTTGTCATCATGATCCTGTAAGGCAATATGGCCGCTACGATTAGTGCCAAAACCTTCCCATTCACTAAACTTTGAGTTTTTCACCATTTCTTCCCATTCTTCTCCATGTACAGGAAATTCAGTAACGCGAGTTCCATTTAGTTCTACCCATCCTTTATTCTCTTCGTGGTTGATATATATTGTCTCTTTGTTCCATTCTCCTGCAGGTTTGGTCGCATCTTCACTTGGAGGAACCATATCGTAAAGGGCTCCTGCAGTTCTGTTTGGACCATTTTTAGCATCAGGATGCTTTTGATTGTCCAGTACCTGAATTTCTGGTCCTGTTAAATAAGGCTCAGCATATTTCTCATCTTCCTGAACAGCCCACATGACACCACTATTTCCACCTTCAGAAATTTTCCATTCAAAACTCATTTCGAAGTTCCCGAATTCATCTTCAGTGATAAGATTTTCAGAAGATTCTCTTTCTTCAGCTGAAGGTTCAAATGCGATCACACCATTTTCCACCTTCCACTGGGAGGAGATGCTGTCTTTATTATATGCTTTCCAGCCCTGAAGATCTTCACCATTAAATAGTTCCTGCCATTCCTGCTCTACTTCCTGCATGGCAACCGACTCCTGAGTGTCCATGTTTTCAGCTTCGGTTTCTTTATTTTCGTTCTTACACGCAGTAAGCGCTAATATTGAACAGCCTATAATTGCTAATCTTTTCATTGTTGAGTGTTTAAATTCCTAAAATATTCCTGAGTTTATTTTCATCGATTTCTGAACCTGCAAAATCATCAAAACGCTTTTGAGTTGCTTCAATAATATGCTTCTGAATAAATGGAGCACCTTCTCTGGCACCTTGTTCAGGGCTTTTAATACAGCATTCCCATTCCAGAACTGCCCATACGTCACAGCCGTATTCAGTTAGCTTAGAAAAGGCATTTTTAAAATCTACCTGTCCGTCGCCTGGATGTCTGTATCTACCGGCGCGATCTTTCCAGTCCCCGTAGCCACCAAACATTCCTTTTTTGCCCGTGGGCTTAAATTCGGCATCTTTGACATGGAACATTTTTATGAACTCATGATAGTGATCTATGTACTCCAGGTAATCCAGTTGCTGTAAAACAAAATGGCTTGGGTCATAAAGAATATTCACTCGTCTATGATTATTGGTAGCCTCCAGAAAGCGTTCAAAGGTCACCCCATCATGTAGGTCCTCTCCAGGATGTATCTCATAACAAACGTCAACTCCCTGTTCATCAAAAGTATTCAGGATTGGCATCCATCTGTCTGCAAGTTCTTTAAAACCCATTTCCACAAGTCCTTCAGGTCGCTGAGGCCATGGGTGAAAGGTGTGCCATAACAAAGCACCACTAAAGGTTCCATGAACATCAATTCCTAAATTTCTACTGGCCTTAGCCGCATATTTTAATTGATCTACTGCCCATTCGGTTCTTGCTTTTGGATTATTCTTATAATCATCTGGAGCAAAATTATCGAACATTAGATCATAAGCAGGATGTACAGCAACTAGCTGTCCCTGCAGGTGTGTGCTTAGTTCGGTGATCTCAAGTCCGTAAGATCCTACGGTTCCTGCAAATTCATCGCAATACGTTTTACTTTCAGCAGCCTTTTTAAGATCTATAAGCCTGGTTTCCCAGGTAGGGATCTGAATTCCTTTATAGCCTAAGTCTGCAGCCCATTTGCACAAACCTTCCAGGGAATTGAAAGGCGCATGATCATCCATAAACTGAGCCAGAAAAACTGCCGGTCCTTTTATTGTCTTCATCATATTATTCTTCTTCCATGCTTACCCAAACATTACCCTGTTTGTGGGAAGCTACTGTTTGTTCTATAAAATGCATCCCTCTGTAACCATCATGTAATTTAGGATAAGCTCCTTCAAATTTGCTGTTATCTTCTATTGCCTGCGCAACTCCATAATAGATATTCCCCATAGAGTCAAAAATCCCTTCAGGATGTCCTGCAGGAAGTTTAGTGCCTTCAAGAGAGAAGTCGCTGTTATAAGCATGACCTGGTTTAAGGACTTGTAGTGGTTGATCCTCCTTCAGTAAATAGAGATAATTCGGATTTTCCTGTTCCCATTTTAAACCGCCCTTATCTCCATATATCTTTACTGTAAAATTATTTTCTTCACCTGTAGCGATCTGGCTTGCCCTTAGAACACCTTTTATCTTTTCAGAAAAGCGTAAAAGAACGGTTCCGTCGATATCCATAGGATTATCCTCATACAGATAATTAAGGTCTGATAGGATATTTTTCACCTGCATTCCGGTAACGTACTCCGCCATATTAAATGCGTGTGTCCCAATGTCACCAATACAACAGCTAATTCCGGACTTTTCCGGATCTAGTCTCCATGTAGAAGCACGTTTGTCTTTATCATGAATTAAAGGATTGATCCATCCCTGGTAGTATTGTACATCTACTTTCTGAATTTCACCTATTTCACCATTTGCGATCATCGTTTTCATTTGCCTGATCATAGGATAACCGGTATAGGTATAAGTCACTGCAAAAATCTTATTATTTTTCTTCTGAAGTTCATTCAGGATCCTAGCTTCTTCGAAAGTGGTTGTCAATGGTTTTTCGCAAATCACATTATATCCATTCTCAAGCAACTGTTTTGCCATTGGGAAATGCAGAAAATTAGGAGTGAGTACTGAAACCACCTGCATTCTATCTTCTTCTGAAAGCTTTGCTTCTTCATCTACAAGGTGGTCTAGATCACGATAGACCCTTGAGGTATCAAGCTGAAGTTTTCCACCAAAATCAAGACTTTTTTGATGATTGGTATCAAATACACCACCTACAATTTCAAACTGGTCGAACATATTGGCCGCGACTCTGTGCAGAATTCCAATAAGAGATTCTTCACCGCCACCTAATATTCCGAGTTTGATCTTACTCATAATTCAATGTTTAAATTTCAATATCTTTTTTGTCGATCTTTTCGTTCCTGAAAAATAAGGCAAAAAGGAGCAGGACTCCAAATGCAAATGCCGCAGGATATACCCAAATAGTTTCCCAATCATGCATTTTATTTCCGGTAACGTAAGCATTGGTGATCAAACCAGCCACATAGAAACCTATCAACATTCCCACGCCATAGGTGGCAAGAGTGATCAATCCCTGTGCTGAACTTTTATATTTTGAACCGGCTTTAAAATCTGTATAGATCTGTCCCGAAACGAAGAAGAAATCATAACAGATCCCGTGTAATGCGATCCCGGTAATAAGCATAAAAATAAGTTCTCCGGAATTACCATAGGCGAAAAGCAGATAACGCAAGGTCCAGGCCAGCATACCAGCAATAATGGTCAATTTGAAACCAAATCTCTTAAAGAAGAAGGGTAGTAGTAACAGGAATAAAACTTCAGATGCCTGCCCGATGGTCATTAAACCGGTTGGGTTTTCTACTCCAACTTCAGAAAGGAATGGATTTGTATTTTGATAATAAAAGGCTAGCGGTATGCATATTAGTACAGATGCCAGGAAGAACATCAGAAAGTTTCTGTCTTTCAGTAATCCCAGCGCATCCAGTCCCAGTGTTTCTACGACACTTACCTTTTTAGATTTATCTGCAGATGGTGGTGTTTTTGGAAGCGTAAAACTGAAAATTCCTAAAAATGCTGAAGCAATACTTACCATCAAAAATGTGTTTTTCAGCATTCCTTCCTGTCTGGATTCCGGAGAATCCCAGAAGAAAATATAACTGATAACCAGCCCTGCTATGATCCATCCAATTGTCCCAAAAACGCGTATAAAGGAGAACTCTTTTGCGGGATCTTTCATCTGGTTAAAGCTAACCGAGTTTACAAGAGCCAGTGTTGGCATATAAGCGATCATGTAAGCAAGTACCAATGGATAGAATTCAGCAAAATCTGTGCTTTGATACATAAAGTACATCAAAATTGCACCGGTAAGATGTAAAATTCCGAGGATCTTTTCAGCGTTAAAAAACCTGTCGGCAATCATTCCTACAATAAAAGGTGCGATGATAGCTCCCCAGGATTGCGTAGAAAAAGCGGTTGAGATCTGAACGTCTGTTGCATCTAAATTGTAACCGAGATAGGTTCCCAGTGTAACGAACCAGCCACCCCAAATGAAAAATTCTAAGAACATCATTAAGGATAGTTGGAAGCGGACTAATTTGCTCATAAATAGGACTTGTTGGAATTGGTTTAAATTTGCTTTCCTGCTTTGATAAGTAGATCTCTGGTTGCATTGATCCCTTTTTCAGGATCCATGTCTGTACCTTCATATTCAATACCGATAAAGCCTGTATAGCCACCATCTTTAACGATCTGCAGCATTTTTTTATAATCGATGACTTCTTCGTTGCCTTTCATGTCGAAGGTGTAAGATTTTGCACTTACAGCTTTTGCATGTTTCATCAATTTCTCCACGCCTTCGTATTTTGGGAATTCTTCGATACATTCTGCCTGCCATCTGACACCGCCTTCACGTTTTAAACAGAAATTCCCAAAATCTGGCAAAGTTCCGCAGTTTTCCATGTTAACGGCATCCATTACACTAACCAGAAGATCTGCATCTGAAGATAAGTATCCGTGATTTTCTACTAATACATTGATGTCCTTGGTTGCGGCATATTCAGATAGCTTTTTGAGGGCATCTATAGAATTATTTTTCCAGTTCTCTCTTTCCTCGTCACCAAACAGATTCACTCTTATAGAATGACAATCCAGAAATTGAGCGGCATCCACCCATTTTTTATGATTTTCTACTGCCTGGTTTCTCGCTACAGAGTCGTTGGTTGCAAGATCTCCTTCGCCATCAATCATAAGTAGTAAGTTTTGAACACCAAACTCTTGACTTCTGTTTTTAAGTGTGTCCAGTACTTTTTGTAAATCCTCTTCAGGAGTTTTGGAATCCTTTACTTTTTCAGCATAAAAACTTGTAACATATTCAACTCCTTCAAAACCCATTTCACTGGATTTTTCGGCAAAATCCATTGGGTCCAGGCTGCCTTCAAAAATTGGGCGGTGAAGGGACCATTGTGCTAGTGAAATCTTGAAGAATAAAGAATCATTTGTTTTTTCTGCAACTTCCTGGGATTCATTCTCTTTGCTGGATTCAGTTTGATCTTTACAAGAGGTTAAGGATAGGGAAAGGCTAATAGCAAGAAAGAGACTGCAGGCTCTAAGTGATCTGAAATTCATTTTTTGGTATGCTTAGGTTGTATGGCTTTAATGCCATTGATAGATTGAAAATTAAATGTAGTCTTTTTTTTAAAGATGTAAAATTATAGTCATTAATTTATATATTTGGTAGACTTCGAACTATTTTTTCAACGATAAATCAATGAATTGTGAATAACTATTATGAAAATGACAGCTATGATGCCATAGTTGTTGGAACAGGTATTAGTGGTGGATGGGCAGCTAAAGAGCTCACAGAGAAGGGTTTTAAAACACTTGTTCTGGAGCGTGGTCGTATGGTAGAGCATGTCAAGGACTATCCAACTATGAATGATGATCCATGGGATTACAAATTTAAAGGACAGGTTCCACGTGAAGAGAAAAAACGACAACTCAAGCAGGCAAGAACCGGCTATACTGTTGCTGAACCTAGCAAACACTGGTTTGTAGATGATATTAAGCATCCCTATAATGAAACTAAAAGATTTGACTGGATGCGTGGATACCACGTTGGAGGTAGATCGATCATGTGGGGAAGACATAGTTACAGATTAAGCGATCTTGATTTTGAAGCGAATAAAAATGACGGAGTAGGAGTGGACTGGCCTATTCGTTATAAGGATATTTCACCCTGGTACGATTATGTAGAATCTTATATAGGAGTTTGCGGTGAGAAGTTAGGTTTGAGTCAATTGCCAGATGGTCAGTTCTTACCACCAATGGAATTAAATTGTGTGGAGGATCATCTTAGACAAAGTATTTCTGAAAATTTCAACGGTCGGGTAATGACTTCCGGTCGTGTTGCCCATATAACAGGTGATAAGAAGTTCGAAGGCCGTTCTAAATGTCAGTTTAGAAATAGATGTATTCGTGGTTGTCCTTATGGAGGGTATTTTAGCAGTAATTCTTCTACACTACCTGCTGCGGAAAGAACCGGGAACATGACCTTAAGACCAAATTCCATCGTGAGCGAAGTGCTGTATGATGCAGATACCAAACTTGCTACTGGAGTAAAAGTTGTAGATACTGAAAGTGGAGAGACTATGGAGTTTAAAGCCAATGTCGTTTTCTTATGTGCTTCAGCCGTGGCGTCTACTAGTATCCTTATGCAGTCAAAATCTGATCGTTTTCCTGAAGGAATGGGGAATGACTCAGGAGAACTGGGGCATAATGTGATGGATCACCATTTTAAAGCAGGAGCTTCCGGAAATTATGATGGTTTCCAGGACATGTATTATAAAGGAAGAAAGCCTAATGGAATATATCTGCCCAGATTCAGAAACCTTAACGGTAATAGTGAAGTTAATTTCTTAAGAGGTTATGGTTACCAGGGTGGAGCCAGCCGTACCAATTGGACAGATAGCGTTGCGGAAGCAGGCTATGGTGAAGACCTTAAGAAAGCGGTAACAGAACCAGGAGGCTGGAACATGGGATTGATGGGCTTTGGAGAAACTCTACCATATCACGAAAATAAAATGAGTCTTGATTACAATAAACTGGACGAATGGGGGCTACCAACCGTAACTTTTGATGCCGAATTTAAAGAGAATGAGCTGAAGATGCGTAAGGATATGGTAGATCAGGCTGTACAAATGCTTGAAAAAGCTGGATTTAAAGATGTTAGTGGTTACGATGATATTGGGGCTCCCGGTCTTGGAATACACGAAATGGGAATGGCCAGAATGGGTAGAGATCCAAAGACATCTGTACTTAATGGAAACAACCAGGTTCACGAAGCTAAGAATGTATACGTAACCGATGGAGCATTTATGACTTCTGCCGGTTGCCAGAACCCTTCCTTGACCTATATGGCCATGACTGCAAGAGCGGCAGATCATGCTTCCAAAAACTTTAAAAAGTCTAATGCATAATAGTTTTAATCATGAATAGAAGACAATTAATAAAAAATCTCGGACTGGGTGCAGGAGTTTTTGTCGTAGGGCCTTCGGCATTAAGTCTTTTGCAAAGTTGCAAGAATGAACCTGATTATGACTGGCAACCCGTGTACCTAAGTGCTTCAAACGGACTAGCATTAAAACAGGTTCTTGATACAATTTTACCCGCAACAGATACGCCAGGAGCTTCAGACCTGAATATTGAACAGTTCATTGATTCTTATATGGACACCGTAGCTGAGCCGGAAAGGGCTGAAGAATTTAATCGATCTGCAGATGCTTTTGCGAAATCCTTTGAAAAAGAATTTGAAAAATCTCAGGATAATGGAACTAAAGAAGAATATGATCTAATACTTAAAAAATATCTAAAAGCGACTCCGGCAGATCGGGAGAAATACATGAAGCGTAATACCGAAACTCAGGATGCTCAAAATCAGGAGCCTGATGTTGAAATGGATTCAGATGCTGGAGCTTATGCATACCTAAATAATGTTAGAGATATGGCAATCTGGGCATGGAAGAACAGCGAAGAAGTAGGTGAGAATGTTATGTGGTATGATCCAATTCCTGGAGAGTACATCCCTTGCGGCCCGGTTAGTGAACTTGGTGGCGGAAAAGCGATGTCTTTATAGATTCTTAGTCAGAATCACAAAAATTTGAGATTTATCAACAGTTGTTGGTAAAAAAAATCAAATTATGAAATTTTTAATATTATGGCGATAATGCTCATTTCATTGCATTATCGCCATCTTTTTGTGGATTCCTTAAAAATTGCTTCAAGAAATTGACATTTATAAATTTCAAACGTTTGCGAAATCCTATAAATTCAGAATGCCGATTGTTTTGTTAACAATAAATTATATAAATTTATCGTGCTCAACGTGTAATTGAGCGATTCCAACTAAAACTTTAACTTATGAGAAAATTGATTTTCAGGAGCCTTTTGTTCATCGGAGCACTTATTACCTTCGGTATGGCAAAAGCGCAAACTGTAACCGGAACAGTGACAGATGAGAGTGGTCCGCTGCCCGGTGCAACTGTTTCCATCAAGGGAACATCGACGGGTACCACTACAGATTTTGATGGTAATTATACCATTAATAATGTTCCGGCAGACGCTATACTTATGTATAGCTTCGTTGGTTATGTAACACAGGAGATAAAAGTTAGCGGTCGTGAAACTATCGATGTAAACCTTGAAACAGATGCTTCTGAACTGGAAGAGGTAGTTTTAATTGGTTATGGAACCACAACTGTAAGGGATGCGACCGGTGCAGTTGCTTCGGTAACTTCCGAAGAATTCAATAAAGGTAATATTTCTTCCCCGGAAGAATTAATTCAGGGTAAAACGGCTGGTGTGCAGATTACACAGGCAAGTGGTGAACCTGGAGCTGGGATTGCGCTTCGTATTCGAGGAACAACTTCAGTAAGATCTAATAACAATCCATTATTCGTTGTGGATGGTGTACCATTAGCTGGTGATGCTACCGCTGCAGGTGGTGGTGACCTTGGAATTGGGTCTAGCTCTTCAAGAAACCCATTAAACTTCTTAAACCCTAGCGATATTGAAAGCATCAGTGTTTTAAAGGATGCGTCTGCAACTGCAATTTATGGTTCCAGAGGTGCGAATGGGGTGGTAATTATACAGACCAAGTCTGGTAGAGGAGCCCAGGGCGGTTCATTTACTTATGATGGTTCTGTAAGTATTGCAAATGCAGCAAATGAATTTGATCTATTAAACGCTGAACAATTCCTGGATGCTGTGGAGCAATATGGTGGAGACAGAGAGGCTCAGGATTTTGGTGCAGATACAGACTGGCAGGATCAGATCCTAAGAACTGCGATCTCTCAAAACCATGCTTTATCTTATATGAATAGTTATAGTTCCGGTAACCTTCGTGTATCTTTAGGATATAATGGAATTGAAGGTGTTGTTGAGAACTCAAAAATGGAACGTCTAACAGGTCGTTTAAATGCTAATCAAAGATTCTTTGATGATAAGTTAAATCTTGGTTTACAATTGACACTTTCCAATGTACAGGATGAAGCGGCGCCTATTGGTAATGATGGTCCATCTACAGGTGACTTGCTGGGAGCAGCGTATTACGCAAATCCAACATGGCCTGCTGAAGTAGGTTTTGATCCGGTTGGAAACAGTAGAAACCCATTAGAAATTCTTGAGTATGTTAAGAATGAAACAGAAACCGACAGAATCCTTTTAAACCTTTCTGCAGATTATGACATTCTTGAAAACCTGAATGCAAAAGTAACTTTAGGTTATGACAGAGCTGAATCTGAGCAGAATGCTTCAGTTTCAGGAAATGTGATCAACTTTGATAATGGATCACCAGGAAATGGTCGTGCTCAGTTAAACGATCTTGAAGCTACGAACAGATTGATGGAGTTTGTAGTGAACTACGATAAGCAGTTTGATAACTCTACTTTTTCAGCTTTAGTTGGTTATTCTTTCCAGGATTTCCAGAGAGAAGGTAGATATGCTAATGGTTTTGGATTTGTATCCACAGATAATGGGGCAATGTCTTCAGAATTAAGAAGCGATATTGATGCGTTATATGGAGCGGTAAATGGTGGTTTTAACCAGTTACGTTACAATGCTGATGGCTTGCTTGTAGATAGATTATTTACTGACAATGGTCCTGTATTAGGAGAATCTGTAAACGGTCCAGGTGGTATCAATACTAGAGTACTTACAAGTGGAACTTACGATAATACAGATGAAATTCAATCATTCTTTACCAGGTTGAACTATTCTTTGATGGATAAATACTTATTTACATTTACCATGAGAGCAGATGGATCTTCAAGATTTGGTCCAGACAATAGATATGGGTACTTCCCTTCAGGTGCATTTGCATGGAAGATCGACCAGGAAGATTTTTCTCCAGACGCTTTATCTACTTTAAAACTTAGACTTGGTTATGGTATCACTGGTAACCAGGAAGGTCTTGGATATGGAAACTTTACTATTCGTCGTGTGCTTAATGGCTACGGAATTGATAATGGTGGAAACATAAATGGTGGTGGACTTGGAACTGCAGGATTCGCTAACCCAGGATTGAAATGGGAAGAAACTGCTCAGGCTAACGTCGGGATCGATTATGGATTCATGAATGATAGATTATCTGGTAGTCTTGATTTTTACTATAAGGATACACAGGATCTTCTTCTTGTGGCAGAACAGGCTCAGCCTTCACCGGTACCTTTCACTTTCCAGAATCTTGATGCTAGTGTAATTAATAAGGGTGTTGAATTCGCAATTGATTATGATATCATTGATAATGACAATTTCTTCTGGAACTTTGGTTTCAACGTAGCTTATAACGATAATGAACTTCAGGATTTTGATGGTCTGATTCAGACGGCTCAAATTTCAGGTCAGGGTCTTACCGGAGCTTTTGCTCAGCTATTAGCTGAAGGGCGTCCATTGTTTTCTTACTACTTAAGAGAGTTCGGTGGATTTGATGAAAATGGTCTTTCTATCTATCCTAATGGAGATGAGCAGCAGTTCGTTGATAAGAGTGCACTTCCAACTACAAACCTTGGTATTAATACCAGAGCTGAATTTGGAAACTTTGATGCCTCAATTTTCTTTGCAGGACAGTTTGGTCACTATATCTATAACAATACTGCCAATGCATTCTTTACTGCAGGTAGTATAAATAGTGGTAGAAACGTAACTACAGACGTACTTACAAACGGAGAACTTCCAGCGAATGCTCCAGATGTATCTACAAGATTTCTTGAAAAAGGTGATTTCTTAAGATTACAGAATGCAAGTCTTGGTTATACTATTCCTCTTGCTGAAGACTCTTTCGTAGAAAATCTAAGAGTTTATGTAAACGGTCAAAACCTTTTCGTGATCACAGACTATTCAGGTCTTGATCCGGAAGTTAGTGTAGATAAGTCACTAAATGGTTTACCAACAGCTGGTATCGATTATACAGCATTCCCTAGACCTAGAACGGTAACATTTGGTTTAAATGCTAAATTTTAAAAAAAATTAATGATGAAAAATAGAAAGTATTTTACTTTAATTCCAGCCTGCGCACTGTTCGTGTTTAGTGCATGTACAGACCTGGAAATTGAGGAAACAGATTCGATCATCGTAAACCAGACCGGAGAATTTACCGGAGTTGGTGACGTAGATGCGACCTTGAGCGGTATCTATGATGCTGTACGGGGACAATTAGAAAATCAGGCTAACCTTTACGCTCTAAACGAGGTGAGTACAGATGAATTCCTGGTGCCCACCAGAGGAACGGACTGGGGTGATAATGGTGTTTGGAGAACATTACATCAGCACAGCTGGTCTCCAATTCACCAGCATGTAAGAGATACCTGGAATGAGCAGAACTCTATCATTTTCAGAACTACTGAAATCATTGACGAGAGGAGTAATGCTACTCCACAACAGGAAGCAGAAGCAAGGTTTTTAAGAGCTTTCGCTACATTCTGGGTGATGGATCTTTACGGTCAGGTGCCGTTTAGAGGACCAGATGAAGGAATTGAAGTAGATCCTACGGTAATGTCCAGAGCAGAAGCTTTCGACTTTCTCATGGAAGATCTGAATACAGCTGCGGCGAATATTGCTACGGCTTCGCCAGGAACAGAAGCTACGAATCGTGCGACTAAAGCAGCAGTTCACTTTATGCTTGCTAAAATGTATCTTAACAAACATATCTATACAGGGACGGGTTCACCAGACGCTGGGGACATGCAACAGGTGATTAGCAATGTGGATGCAATTAGTGCTATGGGCTTTGGTCTGGAAGAAGGTTACTTTGGAATTTTCTCTCCAAAACTTGATAATGAAACTATCTGGTATACAAATTCCGGAGTTGGAAACGTTATGTGGCACACATTACACTATAACCAGAATACACCAGCGAATGGTGGTGGTGGTTGGAATGGTTTTACCACTCTAGCTGAATTTTATGACCTTTTCGAAGGTGATCCAAATTCAAATTTTATGGGTGATGGTCAGGAAGAGCGTAGAGGATACGTTCCAACGGAAGGATCGCCTGTTGGAGT
>NZ_JBLWIM010000015.1:416323-435489 GCF_048381525.1 Christiangramia qingdaonensis | reverse complement strand
TCTCAAATAGGATTTGGGATGTTAATAGGACAGCAATACGGGATCGATGGTTCTAAACTACAGGCCGAAGCTGGTAAAGATCTTAGTTTTACAAAAGAACTTCCTGGACTTTTAGGTAATGGTCAGTCTACCGGGGTTCGTGTGATCAAGTACCACCCAACGAATGGTTCTTTCACCGGGCACAAGATCGTTTTCAGATATGCAGATGCTCATCTTATGAAAGCTGAAGCTGCACTTAACGGTGGTGGTGGAGACGCTACAGAATTGGTGAATGAACTTAGAACGATACGTAAGGCTTCTCCTCTTAGTTCAGTTACTTCTGAAGATATTATCGATGAACGTGGTAGAGAACTTTACTCTGAATTCTGGAGAAGAAATGACCTGATCCGTTTTGGTAAGTTTACTGAAGCATGGGGTTATAAAGATGCTTCTGAAGATTACAGAACATTATACCCAATCCCGGCATCGGCGATTATATCTAACCCGAATTTAACTCAGAACGAGGGTTACTAAACTTTTAAAAATTGAATGAAAAGAGGGCTATTTTAGCCCTCTTTTTTTGTTATACATTTGTTAAAATTATTTACCTTTCAACCTGCTCCTCAAAGCGATTTATTATGGAAAAAGCCATTCGGCTTACATATTTCATTTTTATCTTTATCCTGTTCTCAGCCTGTGAGAAAAAGCAAACTCTTTTTCTTAAAAAAAGCAGTGAATCAACCGGAATTGATTTCAGCAATCAGCTTGATCCGGACTCTAACCTAAACATCCTTAATTATCTATATTACTATAATGGCGCTGGTGTGGCTACTGCAGATTATAATAATGATGGACTTCCAGATCTATATTTTACCTCCAATGAGGCATCAGATAAACTCTATCTCAATCTTGGAAATTTTAAATTTCAGGATGTAGCAGCTCAAAGTAATATAGATAATTCTGAAGGCTGGACCACAGGAGTTTCCAATATCGATATTAACAATGATGGGCTCATGGATCTCTATCTTTCAAAAGTAGCAGGCATCGAAGGGCTTCAAGGTCATAACTTATTATACATAAATAAGGGAATCGATGACGATGGGAATTTGAAATTTAAGGAAAGCTCTAAGGAATACGGCCTGGATTTCAGTGGGTTCTCTACTCAATCAGTCTTCCTGGATTATGATCTGGATGGTGACCTGGATCTGTTCTTACTCAATCATTCCATTCATCCCAATAGAAATTATGGTCGTGGCAATAAACGTAGTTCATTTGATACCCGGGCAGGAGATCGAATCTTCAGAAATGACGGAGGAACTTTTGTAGATGTTTCCGAAGAAACAGGTATATTTCAGGGTCCTACGGGCTATGGCCTTGGTGTCGCCGTTGGTGATCTGAATAATGACAATTATCCAGATATCTACGTTGGAAATGATTTCTTCGAGAACGATTACGTCTATATTAATCAGCAGGATGGTACTTTTCAGGATCTAATTACCAGCAGCCCAGATAGTTTTGGTCATACCTCGCATTACTCCATGGGAAATGATATTGCCGACATGAACAATGATGGACTGGCAGATATTGTATCCCTTGATATGCTACCCGAAAATTTACATACCTATAAAACTTCCGGACTGGAGTTTCCTTTCCAGACTTATACCAATTATCTAAGAAATGGATTTGCTCCCCAGTATATGCAAAACACATTGCATATGAATCGCGGAGATCTAAAGTTTTCTGAAGTAGCTTACCTGAGTGGCATTGCTGCAACCGAATGGTCCTGGAGTGCTTTGTTTGCCGATTTTGATAACGATTCCCATCAGGATCTATTCATCACCAATGGTATCAAAGGTGCGACCAATAATATGGATTATATAAAATTCATTTCTACGGAAGAGATTCAGCAACAAATCAGCACCGGTGAAAAAATAGACCTCGAGAATCTTACTAAACGACTTCCAGAAAAAAAGGTTAATAATTACATTTTCCAGAATAGCGGTGATCAAAAGTTCACAAATACTTCTGAAGAGTGGTTACCTGCTCAAAAAAGCTTTAGTCATGGTAGTGTTTATGTAGATCTTGACGATGATGGCGATCTTGATCTGGTTACCAATAATACTGAGGATGCTGCCTTTATTTATGAAAACACTACAACTGAAAGCAACTTCTTAAAGATCGATCTACAAGGTCCTGATAGAAATAGATTCGGGATTGGAGCAAAGGTCACTGTTCATACAAAGGAAATAATACAGATGAAAGAACATTACCTGAGCAGAGGTTATTTGTCTTCACTCGCTCCAGGATTGCATTTTGGTTTGGGATCGAATACAGTAGTAGATTCTGTTACGGTCAAATGGTATGATGGCAGCAAAACGGTATTAGGAAAAGTGAAAGCAAATCAAAAAGTAATTGTTAAGTATTCAGCTTCAGCAAAGAATAATAAAGAAACCGCTAAACTACCAGCATATGAAATTGCTAACGATTCTATTTTGAACTACAAGCATGTTGAACAGGCAAGTCTTGATTTCAATAGGCAACCTTTGAGCTTATTTGCGTATTCCAACTCTGGGCCAACGATGGCGACTGGGGATTTAAATGGAGATGGCCAAATGGATCTGGTTCTGGGCGGTGGCAAGTCACAGCCACTGCAGGTTTTCTTCCAGAACGATGAATTTTTTGAAAAATTTGAGACTTCAGCATTTGAGCCTGATGCCATTTCAGAAAATACCGACATCGCTTTGCTGGATCACGATAATGATGGTGATCTGGACATACTCGTGGTAAGCGGTGGAAATGAATTCAGATCTGGTGATGCAATTCAACCAAAACTATATGTGAATGAAGATGGTCAATTCAGAAAAGACAGTAATAATTTTAACGGACTTTCCTTCAATGCTTCAGGGGTTAGTGTGGCAGACATCAATAATGATGGATTTCAGGACGTCTTTATCTCCTCCAGTATTAAACCGCATGAATTTGGTTCCAGCTCAGAACAGTTTCTTTTTATCAACGATAAAGGTAAATTTAGAGATGCCACCAGGAAATACTTCAAAGAACTTCCCGGGAACGTTCAAACATCAAAATGGGTTGATTTCAACAGAGATGGTTATTTGGACCTAATAATGGCAGGACATTGGAATGCACCGGAGATCTATCTCAATAATAGCGGCAAGTCTTTTTCGAGAATGGATAGTAATTTATCAGATTATCAAGGTTGGTGGAATGATCTGGAGCTTGCCGACTTTGATAACGATGGAGACCTTGATCTTGTGGCTGCGAATTGGGGTCTTAATTCCAGACTTACTGCATCGCGGGAAGAGCCCGTAAATCTTTACCTGAATGACTTTGATGGGAACGCTACTTCAGATCCTATTCTAACATATTTCTATAAAGGTGAAGAAACCGTATTTGCTTCAAAAGATGAACTGGATCAACAATTGCCATATTTGAAGAAAAGATTTAATACCTATGAACAGTTTGCGAATGCAGAGCTTTCAGATATATTTCAGAAGGAAAAATTAGAAGAAGCACAGCTAAAAAACGTTACGGAGCTAGCCTCCTGCTATTTTGAAAATTTCGGAAATGGAACGTTCAAAAAACATGAATTAGCTTTTGAAGCTCAGGTTTCAGTAATGATGTCTATAGAAGTTTCAGATTATAATGCTGATGGTCTCCAAGACATTCTTTTGGCAGGAAATAACTATGAAATAAGCACTCAATTAGGTAGATTAGATGCTTCACACGGTGTTTTACTATTAAATGATGGCAACGCGAATTTCACAGTTTCGAAAGAATTTCCAGCGATCTCCGGGGCAGCACGTGACATAGGAAAAATATGTGTGGGGAACCAGGAATACGTGATCATTACAAGGAACGACGATACTCCTGTAATTTTAAAATCAACGAATAAAAATGAATAGAACCAGTTACTTTCAGGTTTTAGCTATTTGCTTTTCAATATTTATAGTCTCTTGCGATTCAAATAAAAAAAGTGAAGAGAATGATTCCGAAGAAAAAATCCGCTCTCAGAATACTCTTTTTACTGAAATGCTTCCAGAAGAAACAGGAATTGATTTTATCAACGAAGTCAAGAATCAGCCAGACTTCAATATTTTCAAGTACCGGAACTTTTATAATGGTGGTGGTGTTGCCATTGGTGATATTAATAATGACGGACTCCCAGACATCTATCTAACCGCCAATATGAAGCCGAACAAATTATATCTGAACAAGGGTAATTTCGAGTTTGAAGATATTAGTGAATCTGCTGGCGTGGAAGGTAACAAACCATGGTCCACCGGAGTCAATATGGTAGATATCAATAACGACGGCCTCCTCGATATTTATGTAAGTAATGCCGGAAATATGGAAGGCGATAATCACGATAATGATCTGTATATAAATAATGGTGATCTAACTTTTACTCAAAGAGCTCATGAATATAACCTTGCGGAAACCGGATTTAGCACTCATGCATCCTTCTTTGATTATGATAAGGATGGTGATCTGGATGCCTATATTTTAAATAATTCTAACATTCCTGTGAGTACTCTTGGTTTTGCCGAGCAAAGGAATATTCGAGCGCAAGACTGGGAGGGAGTGCCAAAAATTTTCAGAGGAGTAGGAGATATGCTGCTTAGAAATGATGACGGCGTATTTACCGATGTAAGCGAGGACGCAGGTATCTTCGGAAGTCTGATAGGTTTTGGGCTTGGTGTGATGGTTAGTGATTTCAACAACGACCTGTATCCAGATATTTATGTGTCCAATGATTTCTACGAGCGTGATTATTTATACATCAATAATCAGGATGGCACCTTTACTGAAGAAATTGAAAACTGGACTCAGCACTTATGTCTTTCTGCGATGGGAGTGGATATGGCAGATATCAATAATGATGGTTTTGCTGATATTTTTATCACCGATATGCTTCCCGATACTGAAGAAAGGGTGAAATCTGTGATGGAATTTGAAGGTTACAACGTCTTTAAACTGAAGCAAAGCAAGGATTTTTTCCAGCAATACATTCATAATACGCTGCAATTAAATAATGGGAACGAGTCATTTTCAGAGATCGCTCATTTTAGTGGCGTTGAAAGTACAGACTGGAGTTGGGCAGGTCTTATTTTTGATATGGATAATGATGGAAACCGTGATATATATGTTACCAATGGAATTAATCATGATCTAACAGATCTGGATTTTGTTGAGTTCTTTGCTAATGAGATCATTCAGAAAATGGCTTTAACAGGGAAAAAGGAGGCAATTGATTCTATTATCAATAAAATGCCAGTAACCAAGTTGCCTAATTATGCTTTTCAAAATCAGGGTAATCTTAAATTCAAAAACAAGGCTGAAGAATGGGGGTTGGGCTTACCAAGTCTTAGTAATGGCTGCGCATATGGTGATCTTGATAATGATGGAGATCTTGATCTGGTTGTAAATAACGTTAATATGAATTCCTTTATTTACAGAAACAATTCTGAAAAGATTGCAGATCATAATTACCTTAGAATTAAGCTGGAAGGTGCCGATAAGAACAGGTTCGCGATTGGAGCTGTTGTCAAAATGTATGCAGGAGAAGAGGTCATTTTGCAGGATGAAAATCCGTCTCGGGGCTTTCAGTCCTCTATGGATTACGTGATGAATATTGGTCTAGGTAAGAAACAGAACCTTGATTCCTTGAGAGTGATCTGGCCAGACAATGCGACTCAATTGCTTCAAAATGTAAAAGCTAATCAAACTTTAGTGCTGAATCATTCCGAAGCTAAGGATCAGTTTAAGATCGAGAAACGAACAAATTCAAAGACCCTGCTTACCGAAGTTTCCAACGATAAACTGGAAAGTCATACTGAAAATCAATATACAGATTTTGATTATGAAGGAATGATCTATAAAAAATTGAGCCAGGAAGGTCCGGCAATGGCAGTTGGCGATATCAATAATGATGGAAATGAGGATGTATTTATTGGCGGGGCTAAAAAACAAGCTGGAACTATTTATCTGAATCGTAGAAATGGAAATCTGCAGAAAATGAATCAACCCGCTTTGATTGCCGATGCGATGTTTGAAGATACCGCAGCTGCATTCTTTGATGCAAACGGCGATGGGAAAATAGATCTAATGATAGGCTCTGGAGGGAACGAGATTGGCGAATCTAAGAATTACCGTCCAAGACTTTACCTAAACGATGGTCGAGGGAATTTTAAACCAACACAGGCGAAGATCCCTTCCGTAGAACAAAACGTGGCTACGATCGCTCCCCATGATTTCGACAATGATGGTGACGTGGATATTTTTATAGGTTCCAGAAGTGTTGCGGTAAATTATGGAATTGACCCACAACATTTATTTCTCGAAAATCAAGGGAATGGTGAATTTGTGAATGCCACAGAAAGAGTTGCTTATGATGTTAAATATGCCGGGATGATTACCGATGCCACCTGGGAAGATATAGATGGCGACGGAAAAAAAGACCTGATCACAGTTTCAGATTGGGGTGCGCCTCATGTTTATACTAATTCTGGAAATAGATTAAGCCTGCTTAAGAATGACCTGGAAAAGTATACCGGATGGTGGAATACGGTGGAAACTGCAGATCTGGATAATGACGGTGATATGGACCTGGTTTTGGGGAATAAGGGAGCCAACCTGGCATATGAGACCAGTTTTGAAAATCCTATGAAATTGTGGGTAAATGATTACGATGATAATGGAACTATCGAACAGATCGTAACCTTGCATAGCGAAGGCAAGGACTATCCATTGCACATGAAGAAGGAGATGATTTCCCAACTCGTTTTTTTAAAAAAGGAAAATTTGAAAGCTTCAGAATACGCTAAGAAAACCGTACAGGAATTAATTCCTGATCAAAAAATTCAGAATTCTATAGTCAAAGAAGCGAATATTTCAGAAACAATCATAGCTATCAATGACGGGAAAGGTCAGTTTAAGATTCAGAAACTTCCGGGACGAGTTCAGTTTTCTTGCGTTTGCGGGATATCATGCGTAGACGTTAACAATGACGGTAATCTTGATTTGGTGATGGCTGGTAATGATTTTGAATTTAAACCACAATTTAGCCGACTTGATGCTGGTTATGGTAACGTATTGCTTGGCGACGGAAATATGAATTTTGAATGGAAAGATTTTAAAGAAAGTGGTTTTCATATTCGGGACGAAGTCAAGTTCCTGAAACGTATTCGTGATAAGAATGGGAAGACTTTTATAATCGCTGCTATTAATGACCAAAAACCTCGAATTTTTGAAATCAGCAATCCGTAGATTCTTTATTTCTTTCCTGGTTATTTTTCTTTTCTCCTGTGCTAAGGACAGAGAAAAGGAGCAGGAATCACTGTTTTTTAGTAATCTCAAGGCAGAGGTAACTGGCATTGATTTTATCAACGAGCTTACAGAAACCCGGGACCAGAACATTCTGGATTATCTCTATTTCTACAATGGAGGAGGCGTAAGTATTGGAGACATCAATAACGACGGACTTCCAGATATTTATTTCACCGGAAACCAGGTTCAAAATCGGTTGTATCTCAATAAAGGATCCCTGAAATTCGAAGATATTACTGAAACGGCTGGAGTTGGTGGTCAAAGCACATGGAATACAGGTACCACCATGGCCGATGTAAATGGCGATGGATTATTGGATATCTACGTTTCTGCAGTAGTAGGCGTGAATGGATTTCTCGGCCATAACGAATTATTCATCAATAACGGTGATCTTACTTTTACCGAAAGGGCGGCTGAATATGGTCTTGATCTGGACACTTACAGTTCCCAGACTTCATTTTTTGACCTTGACAATGATGGTGATCTTGATGCATATATTTTGAATCATGCCGTGCACACCAATGAATCATTCGGGCCGGCAAATATCAGGAATAACCGGGTTTATGAAAGCGGTGATAAATTGATGCTTAACGAAAACGGTAAGTTTAGGGACATCAGTGAGCAAGCGGGAATCTATGGTGGCGCGAATTCGTATGGACTTGGTATTACTACTGCCGATTTTAATAATGATGGATTTACAGATGTTTATATAGGAAATGATTTTCATGAAGATGATTACTACTACCTTAATAACGGGGACGGTACTTTCAGCGAGGAACTAAAAACGAGGTTTGGTCATACTTCCAGGTTTTCCATGGGAAATGATGCGGCAGATATCAATAATGATGGATTCGTAGACTTGATCACACTGGACATGCTTCCAGAAGACGAAACCGTTCTGAAATCTTCCGCAGGAGATGACAATGTGAACCTTGACCGTTTTCGTATAGAGAAACTCGGTTATCACCCGCAATACACCCGTAATATGTTGCAGATCAATAAAGGCGGTAAATTCTTTGCAGAAACAGCTTTGATGAGCGGAGTAGCAGCTACAGACTGGAGTTGGGGACCTCTTTTTGCAGATTTTGATCAGGATGGATCTCAGGATCTTTTTATAAGTAACGGGATACCCAGACGTCCTAATGATCTGGATTACGTGAAATATACTTCTAACGAGCAAATTCAGAAGAAGCTTGATAAAACCACGATCGTGGATAATGAAGTGCTCGGCAAAATGCCTTCGGGAGCAGTGACAAATTATGCCTTTAAGGGTTCTGGGAGTGGACAGTTTGAAAATGTAACCAATAAATGGATCGCAAATGATTCCATTATTTCAACGGGAGTGGCCTATGGCGATCTGGATAATGATGGCGATCTCGATATTGTAACCAATAACATTAATGCACCTGCCAGTATCTATATCAATGATTTTGCTGAAGGAAATTATTTAAAACTGAAACTTCAGGGACCAGATTTGAATTCCTTAGGAATAGGCACCAAAGCGGTTATTTTTACTTCTGAAGGTTTTCAAGTACGACAATTATATAGCACTAAAGCTTTTCAGTCTTCATCTGAACCTTTGATACATTTCGGCTTAAAACAAGGAGAAACTGTAGATAGTCTAAGACTATTCTGGCCTGGAAATCGTTCTCAACGTATCATTTCACCAGAATTAAATTCTACTCTTTCGCTGAATTTTTCCAATGCAAATGATAGTATCAAAACTTCTGAAATATTTAAATCCCGAAGCGATTTTCAATTCAAAAGAACTGAAAACTTTGGGATCGATTATGAGCATAAGGAGAATACTTATAATGATTTTGATGTGCAAAAATTGATACCACATCAAACTTCAGATCTTGGACCTGCCGTTCAGGTAGCAGATTTGAATAATGACGGGGCGGAAGATATCATTTTTGGAGCATCCAGGTTTAAGCCTGCAGCTGTGTATTATCAGCAAAAAGGTGAATTCAGAAAAAAGAATTTTAAGGCAATATCAAGTGATTCATTGGCCGAAGACGCTTCGATAACTATTGCAGATCTCAATAGTGACGGACTCCAGGATATCTTGATAGCTTCAGGCGGAGGAGAGTCTGTTGGTAAGAATAAGTGGTTGCAGGACAGGATCTATTATAATTCTAAAGAAGGGGATTTCCAGAAGTCGGAGTTGCTTCCTCAACTATTCCTTAATTCTTCTGTGATCAAAACTGCCGATTATGATGATGACGGTGATGTGGATATTTTTATCGGCAGTAACGCACAGAATTATCAGTATGGAGCGATCCCAAAGTCGGTACTATTACGAAATGACAACGGCAAATTTACTGAAGTACAACCTGGGATTTTTGAGAACATTGGAATGGTGAATGATATGATCTGGACAGATATTGATAGTGATCAAGATCTGGATATGATGATGGTAGGCGAGTGGATGTCTCCTCAAATCCTGGAAAATAACAACGGAACATTTGCAAAATCGGCTGCTTTGGAAAATATGCCACTCAATGGATTATGGCAAACCTTGATAGCTTCTGATATTGATCACGATGGAGATATGGATTACCTTTTGGGTAACTGGGGCCTAAATACTAAACTAAAAGCTTCTGCCGAGCATCCTCTAAAATTATATCATAAGGATTTTGATAAAAATGGCCTGACTGAAACCATCATCGCAATGGAAAAAGGTGGGAAGTATTATATGCCGTATGGTCTTGACGAATTGAGCGCACAGCTGAACCAGATGCGTAAGAAGTTCCCTCAGTATAAAGACTATGCAGGAAAAAGCATTGATGAGATCTTTTCTAAAGAAGAACTAGACTCTGCAAGCCTGCTGGAAGTACATACATTATCATCTGGCTACCTGGAGAATAACAATGGGAAATTCAGTTTTAGGGCTTTTGATAAAGAGCTGCAAACAGCTCCTATACGTGCAATGCTCAGTTATGATTTCAATGAAGATGGCAGGACAGAAGTGCTGGTAGGTGGTAATTATTTTGGGATAACGCCGTATCATGGTAGATTTGATGCGATGGGTGGAATGCTGATGTTAAATCAGGATAAAATTCTCGATTCTGATGAAATTGGTTTAAATTTATCACAAAAATCTGTTAAAGATTTTTCGATCATTAAAATTGCTAACAAGTCCTATCTTATAGTGACCATAAATAATTCAGAAATTGAAATCTATGAATTCAGTTTTTAAAAATTTTACCATCTTATCATGTTGTCTGCTTCTTTTCATTTCCTGTTCAAAGGAAGAGAAAGAGATCGTTGTAACAGCAGATGATTTTCATACTGCCAATGAACACATCAGTAAAACGATGGTGCACGATATCTTTTCACCTCCTGTGGCAAGTAGAGTATATGCATATTCCAATATCGCTGCTTATGAAGTCATGGCGCAGTTTGATGAGAATTATCAAAGTCTTTCAGGTCAGTTGACCAATCTCGAGGAAGTTCCGGCTCCAGAATCTGATCTCACAAACCCTGAAGTTGCGGCAATTGTAGCATTTTACGACATAGCAACCAGCCTGGTATTTTCAGAAGATAAAGTGACTATCAAAAGTGATAGTTTATTTACCAAGTGGAAAAATACGAATGAAAGATCCTTTAAAGTTTCCGAAGCTTATGGGAAAAGGGTAGCCGCTCATATAAAGGATTGGTTGAAACAGGATAATTATTCTGAAACGCGAACTATGCCCAAATTTTCTATTCTTACAGATGATGAAAGCAGATGGCAGCCAACGCCTCCTTCTTATATGGATGGGATCGAACCACACTGGATGAAAATCAGACCTTTCGTGATCAAAGAAGCTGATCAGTTTAAACCGGCACCACCACCAGAATTTTCTATGGAAGAAGGCTCTAGATTTCACACAGAACTCATGGAAGTTTATAATATTAGAGAGAAAATCGCTAAAGACGAGGAGAACAGCGAAGAAATGGCGATCGCCAAGTTCTGGGACTGCAATCCCTATGTTTCGATATTAAGAGGACACTTAATGTTTGCTACTAAAAAGATCACTCCGGGAGGTCACTGGATGGGAATTGTAAAAATTGCCTGCCAGAAGGATGAAGCCGACTTCAGTAAATCTGTTTATGCGTATTCTAAGACTGCCATAGCTATCGCAGATGGTTTTATTAGTTGCTGGGATGAAAAGTATCGTAGCAACCTTGTTAGACCTGAAACGATTATCAATAAATATATAGACGAGAACTGGACATCTGTACTGCAAACACCGCCATTTCCAGAATATACAAGTGGACATTCTGTAATTTCTGCGGCTGCAGCCACGGCTTTGACAGATATTTTTGGTGATAACTTTGCATTTGATGATGATACTGAAGTAGATTATGGACTACCGGTTAGAAGCTTCGAATCATTCAATAAAGCTTCACAAGAGGCGGCAAACAGCAGATTATACGGAGGTATTCATTACCGGGCTGCCATTGAAGTTGGCTTAGCCCAGGGACAGGATCTTGGAAAATATGTCATCGATAATCTTCAAATGACAAAATCTACTGAAAATTCCGAATTAGCTTCCAAATAACATGATGAAGAAGTTTATTATTATCCTGCTGGGTGTTCTACTCTTTAGCCTGGCTTGGTTTTTATTCATAAAAGAATACGATTACCAGTTTAGATTTCGGGCAAATCATTCACCTGCCATGGTTCAGCAAGAACTTAAAAAAATAGAAAGTTATAGCATTTTTGATAGTGAACCGGCAATCTCCTATCAACAAACTGACGGATATGATGCACTAAAACAAACCCTGGAATTTGGAGATCGGGAACTTGATCTTCTTTGGGAGCTTGAAAACCAAAAAGATACCGCTACTAATATTTCTTTAAATGTAGCATCGGGTGAGAAAATTAAAAACAGGCTGGCGTTATTGAATCCATTTTCTAAAAGTGAATATATAGATAGCCTCGAAAATTCATTTCTCAAATTTGGTAAGGAGCTTCTTATAAAGCAGTCGGCTTATAAAGTGCAGGTTATAGACAGTATTGTTTATTCCCCGGCACTAGATTGTATTTGCAAACCTGCTGAAGATATTAAGGTTGAGAACAAGGCAATGCAGATGGTCAGGGATATTGGTTATCTCGAAGACTTCCAGATAGCTCATCGGTTAAAACTGACCGGATACCCTTTTGTAAAAATTCGAGCCTGGGATCAGGAGGCGGGGACCATAGATTACAATTTTTGTTTCCCGGTAAATCTTGCCCAGAATATAAGGCCCAATACATTTATTGAATTTCAGCAATTTCCAGCTACCACATCTTTGAAAGCGATCTATAATGGGAATTACAGAAGCTCAGATCTTGCATGGCACGAATTGCTTTCTGAAGCTAAGAACAGGGACCTTAAGACAAGTAATTTACCACTGGAGATCTTCTGGAACAATCCTAAAACTGGTGGTGAAGCATTAAGCTGGAAAGCCGAGATCTTTATGCCTGTGAAGCCTGAGAATTAAAATCTGCCGGTACCACAACCTTTAGTTTGTCATCCATAATACAAATTTTCACCTCAGAACTTTCTCCTTTGAATTCTCCATCGATCTGAAAGGCTACAGGCTTTTTACAGGTGATCTTTGCTTCTTTTACCTGAAAGGTTTCAACAACATCAGAATTAATATCGTTTTCATTACGTACAGTCTTAACTATTTCTACCAAATCTAGTTTTTTATAAATAATGATCTCAAACTTACCATCGTCCATCTTTCCAGTGGGATTGATATTAGCCCCAGTACCATACTTATTTGCATTCGCTATGGCAAGAAGTGCACCGCTGGTTTGTCGTTTTTTAAAGTTGGTTTCTACTTCAAAATCAAAAGGATATTCACTATTTATCAATGTTGGAAGTGATTGCAATAAATACCCGAATTTCCCCCGAAATCTGGAGTCTTCATAATTCTGAATAAGTTCAGCATTTACACCAAAATCACTGAGATGAAGACAGATATCGTCATTCATTTTTAGTAGATCCATTTCGAAAATAGTGTCACCAAAGGCTATTTTCACCTGTTCTTCAATAGATTCGGGGATGCCGAAATTTGTAGCTAATCCATTTGCAGATCCTGCGGGAATAATGCCTAAGGGAATACTATAGCTTTTTATCGCTTTGGCTACCAGGTTAATAGTCCCATCCCCACCTATTGCAATGATCCTTTCGATCTTTAGCGATTTCAAGCGATCCTGGATCTTCTGAACGTCCTCTTTTCCAGTAGTAGCGAAAAGATGTATAGTGATTTGATGAGTTTTTGCATAATCACGTGCCTGTTGGATAATCTGCTTTTTATCCAAATCACCGGAAATAGGGTTCACTATCAATAAAACTTGGTTAAAATTCATGTGTTATTGGTTGATATACCTCTAAAATTAAGTATTTTGGAACGGAGTGATTTTAAAAAAAGGCCAAATTTTGAAGCTTGATCTTAAACTTTATCGGGGTTATGTAAATGAAAAAGAACTAGTTGTTTTTGGACATCTGTTCCAATCCTGGGCTCCAGATAAATATAGTGTAGACAGGAAAGGAATTAAACACGCTTATGCTTTACTTCATAAATTTCGTATTGAACCGTTACCCAACTATGAAGTTCATTTAAAATTTCAGGATATGGAAGTTAGCACAAGAACCCTGGATGATGGATATTTTAGATTTACTGTACCCTATGACTCTAAGATAGAGCCGGGATGGCACGAGTATGAAGTTACCTGTAACACTGGCGATATTGGAATGATAGAAAAAGGTGAGCTGCTAAAGCCGCATCCTGGCAAACTTGCTATCATTTCAGATATCGATGATACTTTCCTTGTTTCACACAGCAGTAAGTTTTTTAAAAAGATCTACGTAATGCTGTCTAAGAATATCAACAATCGTAAGATATTTGAAGAGGTAAAGGATCATTATCATAAGCTAAGCAGGGCGGGTAGAGAAGAAGATAATTCGTTTAATTCATTTTTCTATGTGTCTTCCAGCGAATGGAATCTATACGATTTCATTGATGAATTCGCACGTTTGCACGATCTTCCTAAAGCTGTGATCAAATTAAAGCAGATAAAGACCGGATTGATGGATTTCATTAAAACGGGTAGGGGAGATCACGATCATAAGTTTGTTAAGATCAAAGATATTATATCATTTTATCCACATCTGGAATATGTCCTTTTAGGTGATGACTCTCAGCATGATCCTTATTTATACGAACGAATTTGCAAAACATTTCCAAAAAATATTAGAGCGATCTATATACGGCAGACTTCTAAATCTCCAAAAAAAGAAATTCAGGAAGTGCTGGCTAATATTGAAAGTATGAATGTAAAAACCTGCTATTTCAGGGATAGTAAGCTTGCCATAGAACATTCTGAGAAGATCGGAATAATCTAGAATGCATTGAAAAAAAAGCCCTTCCGGAGAAGAGCTCTTAATCTGCTTATTCTATTTTAAATATTTTGGTTTCTTTAAAAGTCGGCATTTCTATTTGGTTCATTTCTTCCTTAAAATCTGGCCATACATCCCTATAGAATTCGTTCGTTTTGTTTAAAGCCTCCTGAAGTTCCTCCCGCGCCTGCTCCATAAGAATTTCTTCAGTTTTTGTAATACCATTCTGCCTGGATCGTACATAACTGGATGCCGTACCAAGCCTTGTCATCACTGTATTCTCACTGTTTCTTGTAATGCCCTGTCTATCATCAACTTTTCCTAAAAAGAGCGCGATATGTTCCTCCAGCTTCTTATTAATGGAGTCTGCACTCCTTATTGCCGACTTCCTTTCTGAAGTATCTTTCAGGTTTTGTTTAAGATCTTCGGCGAAATTTTCTGCTGTGTTCTTACTCTTTACTAATTGTTCTACTGCATCTGCGACGGTTTGTTGCCATTTTTCGATCTTCTGGGCTGCTTCGTATACTTCTGAAATACTCTTTTCTGAAACCTGCAGACGAGGATCTGATTTCACCTCCATCATTTCTTCGGAAGTTTCTCCGTTGAAACTCATCACGAGTCGGTAATCGCCCGGCTTTACAGCGACACCGCCTGGTTCTCTTTTCGATTCTCTGATAGATCTTGAAGGCCTGTCTGCTCCCTTTTCATCCAGATACCATTTTATAGTGTAAATTCCAGTGCTATCCGGAGCCTTCTGCTTCAAGGTTCTTATCAAACGGTCTGCATCGTAGATCTTCAGATTTATACTATCGGCATTAGCTTTTTTATCTACCTCTTCATCAGCAGTTTTATCTTCTATTATATTCGCTTTCTCATCCTTAATTTTCTCTTCCGAAGAATCGATTTTTATAAAGTAAGAGATTCGTGCTCCCTGCTCGCGATTTTCACCCTGATAGACTGCATCACCACCAAATCTACTTCCAGTTGGTTGCTGTGTGGCATTGTGATAAGCTACAGGTGGTTCAAACAAGGTTAGTTTATTCTCCAGGATCGTATTTTCGCCTGCAAGTTTTCTAAATGGCCTGATATCGTCAAGAACCCAGGCTGCACGCCCAAAGGTTCCAATGACCAGATCATGCTCACGTGGATGTATCACCAAATCCTTTACTGAAACTGTAGGGAAACCATGGGTGTATTTCTCCCAGTTCTTACCTGCATCAAGCGAAATATACAGTCCATCATCTGTTCCCAGGAACAATAGATTTTCTTCCACCGGGTCTTCTATAATGCTAAGGGCATAGCTCTCAGTATCCTTGTTGCCAACAATTCGCTCCCAGCTTTTTCCATAATTTCTGGTTCTATAGGCGTAAGGCTCATAATTGAATCTTCGGTAATCATTTGCGACTAGCAATGCTTCGCCTTTTCGCTTATTACTAGCCTTGATTTGTACGATCCAGCTCCCTTCCGGTAGTTTTGGTAAATTATCTGATACGTCTGTCCAGTTTGCGCCACCATCGCGGGTATATTGAACTTTCCCATCATCTGTCCCAACCCATAACATATCTTCTTCTAATGGAGAAGGCTCAATAACCAGGATGGTGGTAAAGTTTTCAGCTCCGGTGGCATCCATGGTAAGTCCGCCACTTTCAGTTTGCTTCTGCTTTTCAGGATCATTGGTAGTTAGGTCTGGTGAAATAATCTCCCAGGTTAAGCCTTTATCTGTGCTTTTGTGAACAAATTGACTTCCGAAGTAAATAGTATTGTTATTGAACGGATCAATATTTATAGCTGAATTCCAGTTAAATCGAAGTTCCACATCAGGATCTGGATGTGTAGGTCTTACCGAATAGTTATTCCCGGTTTCATGATCGTATCTGCTAACATATCCCTGCTGACTCATACTCCATCCATATCTGCTGTCATCTCGATCTGGAACCACATCAAAGCCATCACCAAAGCTAATTTCCTGCCAGTAAGAATTTCGGATTCCCTGTGCTTTCCACACGTAAGCGGGACCTCTCCAGCTTCCATTGTCCTGCATTCCACCATACACATTGTAAGGAAATTCATTGTCCACAGCAATATGATAGAATTGAGCAACAGGAAGATTGGCTACAAATCTCCAGCTTTTGCCACGATCTTTAGAAATATTGAGTCCGCCATCATTCCCGTCCATTAAAAAACTTCCATCTTCCGGATGAATCCAGAAGGCGTGATGATCTGGATGTATACCATTGTCTACGCCATAAGCCGGCATCAATTCTTTAAAACTATTACCGCCATCTTCAGAAACGTTTACGTAGGTAAAAACAGAATACAAACGATTCTCATTCTGAGGGTCTACAAACAAATCCGAATAATAAAATGGTCGGTTTCCAATTTCATCCTTATCGTTTATCATTTTCCAGCTAAACCCACCATCTTCAGATTTGTAGAGAGCATTCTTTTTCGACTCAACTAAAGCATACATAATATTGGAATCGGAAGCTGCGATGGCAAGTCCAATTCTACCCAGTTCTCCCTTGGGAAGTCCGTCCTTTTCTGTTTTCTTTTTCCATGTCTTTCCACCATCGAAGGTTATGTAAAGCCCGGAACCTTCACCACCCGATTTAAAAAACCAGGGATCCCTCTTATGTTCCCACATCGCAGCCACCAGTTTATTGGGATTATTTGGATCCATCACCAGGTCTGCAGCACCAGAAAGATTATTGGTATACAGAATTTTGTTCCAGGATTCACCACCATCGGTAGTTTTGTAAACTCCTCTTTCCTCGTGCTCACCCCAGGGTGAACCTATTGCCGCAACATAAACTATATCGGGATTATCGGGATGTATGATAACACGGTGAATATGACGGGTTTTTTCCAGGCCCATACTATTCCAGGTTCTGCCTCCATCAAGACTTTTATAAATTCCGTAGCCACCATTGAGGCTATTTCTGGGATTACCTTCACCAGTTCCAACCCAAATAACCGATGGATTTGATTGTTGCACCGCAACTGCTCCTATAGAAGCAGTAACTTCATTATCGAAAATAGGTTCCCATTTGATGCCCGCACTGGTAGATTTCCATAATCCACCGGATGCTGTCCCTGCGTACATAATATCTGGGTCGCTGTTAACCACATCTATGGAAGTTACACGTCCACTCATCCCGGCTGGACCAATATTTCGGGGAGTTTTGTTTTTAAAAAGTTCAAGATCGAAGTTCTGTGCTGTAAGATTGGTGGTAATTATTAAAGCAAAAAGCTTTAACAGGTAGGAATATTTCATGAAAATGTTCAAATTTTTAATATGATCTCAAGTTAGCAATTTTCTCTTAATCGATTTTTAAACACAAATCAAAAAAAGGGACTTTAAAAAGTCCCTTTGTATTATTTTCTTCTGATGAATTCCCTCCGACTATAAAAATCTTCAGGATCATCTAAGTTTCGGTCATCATGCTGCCATTGTTGATCTTCGTCGATTGACTTTTCAGGTTTGAATCCTGTATGTTTAACGTGAAAATCCTGGGAACGATGGTGATCATCTATAGGTTTTCTAGATTCGTTTAATGATCGCCCGGAATAGGAATCATCCTGCGAAGTTCTTTTTTCCGAAGTGTTTAGCTCTTCACCAGCCTTACGATCTAAGAATTGGCGATCATCCCGGCCGGTATCAATTCTTGTATCCACCGCAGCTTTACGGTCTTCTGAAGAATATTGCATATTTTCTCGTTCTCTCTCAACCCGTCTTTCTTCTTCGGAAAGCTTATCATATCCGTGATCACGATTTTCATTCATTATTGATTCATCTAAAGTAGAATGATTATGATCAGTGTTTTCGGTCTTGTGTAACTCATCATGATTGTTATGATCTCTATCTCTATTGTAGGATCCCAATACATGATGCTCATAATTTCTGCTAATATCTGTCCCGGATCTATAGCGCTTGGTTTCGGCGAAAGTCTGGTAATCTATTCCATCTGTAAATACGTACTTTTCAGTAGCGTTGATATCGATTAGTCCAATTGGAATGATGATATGATTTTCACCTTCTTTGTTGATAAACTCCTTAAACTCACTTTGATGCTGAGTGGAGTAGGGGTCGTGGTTTTTGTCTATAATGTCCTGTTCTACCTGAACATCTACATAGACTACTTTTCCCAATTCTTTATTCACTAAGAGGTTATCTACTTTTCCTATTGTCTTTTTATCTCGATCCAGTAGTTTCCAACCACGAATATCATGATCATGATTGTCTACTTTGTATCCTTTTAGCTGGCTTAAATGTACCAGGTGTTTTTCTTTTGTACTCATAACTAATATTTTAACTCAGGAGGTTTGTGTTTTCATTAGATCTCTCAAATATCAAAGTAATATCATCAGTCTCATCAATTTCGTTATCATCGTTTTCAGCCATACTTCCGTAGAAATATAAGAACGCAAGAATTGCGAGGATAATTACTAAGAGAATCC
>NZ_JBLWIM010000015.1:359481-416292 GCF_048381525.1 Christiangramia qingdaonensis | reverse complement strand
TATTTCTGCCATATTGTTGATTTTTTGGTTATTCTAATGTACTACAGAGCAGTGCCAAAAAGATGTAAGTATTGTGTAAAGTATTGTTAATTAGAAACAACGCATAAAAAAAGCCAGGACTAATGCCCCGGCTCTTCACGTATAGTTCTTAGGTTATAATCTATCTAAAGGTGCCACTTGGGAAAACAACCAGACTTTCATGGCCATTCTTACCTACTGCAGCAACTCCAAACAGGTAATTATCTATAACAATTCCCTCTAAAGTAAAATCTGTGATATCCCCTACGAACCTGGAGTATTGCCATTGCGGTGAAGTTGTGTCTCTCCAATAGATCTTGTAACCAGCGATCTCAGCATCAACCGCTTCCCATCTCAACTTTGTATTGGGTTCAACAATTCCACCAATTTCAACTTTTTCAGGTGCAGGTGGTGCCCAAGCCAGAGAGGCAAGGTTGATAGCATTTACCGCTGTTAATTTCTTAGCATAGTCAAAATTAACCCCAGAGACCACGTCGCCGTATTCTATGCCATTCTCTGTTCGAATATCCTGGTGTTGCCTGTTATAGTTCTCATGAGCTTCCATTATACGAACCCCAGCAAATCCAAGATCATTAAAAGGCCTGTGGTGCCCACCACGGCCAAATCTATCCAGTCTGTAGATCATCATTGGGTTCATTTCTGGCATATATGTCTCTACATTTGAATGTATATATCTTGCCAACTGTCTTGAAATTCCATCAACTTCTCCACCATAGAATCTTCTCATTCTTCTTTCATTCTCCGTTTCGGTAGGTGGAACTGGTTCAGAAAAGATTCGGAAACTGCGGTTATCGATCACTCCATCTACACCTTCAATATTTCCGATCATATCATTATTCAGAATACCAATAATATCCCAGCCTTCTTTTTTTGCAAATTCTGCCAGACCTTTCCCGCCAAAAAGACCTTGTTCTTCTCCAGATAAACCTACATAGATGATACTACTTTCAAAATCATAATTTGATAAGACTCTCGCGGCTTCCAAGGTTCCAGCCATTCCGCTGGCATTATCGTTCGCTCCGGGAGCATCTGTAGTGAAATCCATAGTATCGCCATTTCTTGAATCAATATCACCGCTCATGATGACATAACGATTAGGGTACTTACTTCCTTTCTGGATCGCAACTACGTTAACTACCCATGCTTCCTTTGGAATTCTTTGTCCGTCTTTGGGAGTCACATAATCTTTTTGATAAAACACATCGAGACAATCATTACAATCTGTAGAGATTTTGTCAAATTCAGATTTTATCCAACGTCTGGCAGCCCCAATTCCACGAGTTTCAGATACTGTATCACTAAACGTATTTCGTGTACCGAAACCCGCAAGTTTACGGATATCGTTTTCGATACGATCTGCACTTACATTCTGAATGATCTCGTAGATTTTTTGATCTGTGTTCTGAGCTTTGGAATTAATGGATATGATGCATAATCCTAGTATTAGGATAGCAGTCTTAAAGGTAGTTTTCATCATAAATGGAAATTTCTTTTAAAAATAGGGAAGTTATTTAACTCTATAAAATAAGAAAGCCCCGGTGTTACCGGAGCTTTAATTTATTGATCTTTATGATACAATTAAATTAGGCTTGCATTTCGTGCATTTCTGCTTTAGCCTGGTTGATCTTTTCTTCAGACTTATTGCTGGCAAAACCTGCCTTAGTCTTAGATTTAAGAGCTTCCATCTTGTGGCTCAAAGAATCAGTAAAATCGTTGATTCCTTTGTTAGCGTCTTTGATATAACCGTTGCTGGTATCAGCAATAGTTTTTCTCGTTTCTGTTCCTTTTTTTGGTGCGTATAGTAATCCAAGTACTGCTCCTGCAGCTGCTCCTGATACTAGTCCCAATAATAATTTTCCTGATTTCATAGAATTTGGTTTTAAATTGGTTCGATTTAAATTCAGCTGCTAAATTAAAGAGAATTTGAACCTAGGCCATCTTCTGCTAGTTAATGTATATCTAAACTTTAAATCGAATTCACAAATTATTTAACACCTAAAATCGTTCAACTATTTGCTCTGAATTTTTCCAGTAAGGTTCGAACTTTCGGAGTACCTTCCACATAGTATCTGGCACTTGTTTTCTTAATACCTACTTTAACGGTAACGCTATCTTCCGGAAGATCTTCAAACATATACTCATCTGTCCAATCATCACCAATTGCGAAAATAAAATCGTAATCCTTACCTACCAGTTTTTTAGTAGAGGCCTTTCCTTTATTCACACCGCTACTCTTAATCTCCAACACTTTATTTCCTTCCAGAACGCTTAGTCCACGATTGGAAATAAGCTCCTTTAAAGTGTTGCTCAATTCATTGGCACGAATCTCTCCTAGTTCTGGATCTGCCTTTCTGTAGTGCCATGCCAGAGAGTAATTCTTTTCTTCTATGAATGTACCTGGTGTTCTATCCACAAAATTTTCGATCACAGGACGAACTGCATCCATCCATTCACTTTTTACATTCTCTGAAAGTTCCCATTCTCCATCAATCTGTCTCATCCAAACTCCATGTTCAGAAATTAGTTCTACCGGTACATCTTTCCACCATGTTCCTAAAGTATCTTTATCTCTACCGCTTATTAATATTACATCGGTTTTATCATCTGCATTAAGTTCACGTATAAGTTCTTTAAGATCGGCATCAGGGCGGGCGTTCTCTGGTTTGTCTGTAAAGTTCACTAATGTTCCATCATAATCAATAAATAAGATCCTTCTTTTGGCTTGCTGAAATTTAATCATGATCTCCTGTGAAATTTCAGAATTGATCTTAATGGATTGAAAGGACTCTCTATTCTCTTTGGTGGATCTAAGAGATTTCATAAAATCACCTGCCCATTTTTCTACACTATATCGTCTTAATCGCTTCTGAAGCATCTTATTTCTTTCGATCTGCTCTTCCTTAGGCATTTCAAACGCGGTTTTTAAGGCTTCGGCCACCTGCTCAAAATTATTAGGATTGATAATGAGTGCTTCGTTCATCTCATGAGCGGCTCCTGCCATTTCACTTAAAATTAGAACTCCTGTATGATCTGTTCGCGTTGCGATATACTCCTTAGCTACCAGATTCATTCCATCACGAATTGGTGTTAGTAGGGCGATCTCACAGGTAGTATAAAGGTCGATCAGGTTTTCAAAAGGCATGGAACGATAGAAATACCAGATAGGTGTCCAGCTCACGGTAGAAAATTTCCCATTGATGCGTCCAACTAATTCATCAATTTCACGTTTAAGCCTTCTATACTGTGGCACATTGGATCTTGAAGGCACAGCCAGCATCACCAGCCTTACTTTTTCTATATACTCTGGGTTCTTGTCCAGGAAGTATTCATAAGCTCTAATACGGTGTGCAATACCTTTAGTATAATCCAGTCTGTCTATACTAAGGATCAATTTGGCATCTGGTGTAGATTCTAAATGGTGATCCAGTCTTTTCTGTAATTCAGACTGGTCTGCGGAAGTGCTCTCGTAATGATCAAGTGCAGCCTGCTCAAACTTTTTATAATCGATACCCATAGGAAAAGAATCTACTTTAACGATCCTGTCTGGGAGGGTGATCTGGTTAAAATCTACCTGGTGTCGCAGAATACGACTTACCGAACTTAAAAAATGTCTTTCATAATCATAGGTGTGAAAACCAATAAGATCTGCCCCGAGCATTCCCTGTAAAACCTCATCTCTCCATGGAAGCGTTCTAAAAACTTCATAAGAAGGGAATGGGATATGATTGAAGAATCCAATGATTGCATCTGGTGCCTGTTCTCTTACCATATTAGGAACCAGTAAAAGTTGATAATCATGAACCCAGATGACATCACCTTCTTTATAATGTTTCAATATTTCATCTGCATACTTTTGATTTACTTCCTTGTAGGTATGCCAGTAATCATCGTCAGATTCAGTATACTCCATAAAATAATGGAATAGAGGCCAGATGGTACGATTACTAAAGCCATAATAAAAGCCGTCGATCTCATTGGCATTTAGATGGACGGCTACACAATTCTCTTCCCGGGCCTTCTGCTGAACTTCATCCTTCAGATTTTCGGGAATTTCCTCTTCAGTCATTCCTGGCCATCCTATCCAGATACTGTCTCCATCTTTATGAAATGATTTTAAGCCTGTTGCGAGTCCTCCCACACTAGGTGTTACTTCGAGATGATCTTCAGAAATAGAAATTTGCAATGGTAAGCGGTTGGAAATAATGATTGTTTTGCTCATAATTAATTATAAATGCCGTGGTCGCGAAATTGATTTTTATTAAATTTCCGAAAATCATTTAAGACAGCCATTGATTTATAAGATTTTTAAGATATATGGATAATCTCGACTACGGAATAATTAGTAATTGTAAAAGTGCAGCTTTAATCTCTAAAACAGGCTCCCTGGATTGGTGTTGTATGCCAAATTTTAACTCTTCGGCAGTATTCGCGAAAATACTTGATGATGAGATTGGAGGAAGTTTTGAAATACTTATCGGCGACGATTATAAGATCACCCAGGAATATCTTTGGGAAACTAATATCTTAAGTACGGTGTTCGATAATGGAACTGATGCCTTTCAGTTAATAGATTTTATGCCCAGGTATCCTCGTGAAGATGGATCTTATTATGCGCCACCAGATGTTATTAGATTCTTCAGATTAATGAAAGGCGAACCAAAATTCAGGATCAAATATGATCCGAAACTGGATTTTGCAAGAGAGAAAACCTATAACGAGAATAAGGGTGATTATATAAAGAGCTTTACCAAAGAAGGTAAATATGATTCTGCTTATCTATATTCAAGTTTGAACCTGAATGAGATTCTGGAACAAAAGGAGATCACTCTTACTGGAAATGCATACTGCCTGGTAGGCTATCATGAAAAACTGGTAGAACAAACCCTGGACAGGTCTTATTTGAAATTCCAGAGAACAAAGGTTTACTGGATGAATTGGGCAGATAATACAACCAGATATACGCATTACGGGCAGGAGATCATGAGAAGTGCGCTTGTACTTAAAGCATTGAGCTATAAAAAGTCTGGTGCTGTACTTGCCGCCGCGACTACAAGTCTTCCGGAAACTATAGGAGAGGAGCGAAACTGGGATTACCGTTTTTGCTGGATTCGTGATGCTTCCATGGTGATCAAGGTGATGGCAGGTCTGGGGCATATTAAATCTGCCAAGGATTTCCTTCAGTTCATTATAGATATTATTCCGCATAAGGATGAGAAGATCCAGATCATGTACGGGATCAACGGTGAAAAGGAACTAACCGAACATATTTTAAGTCATTTAAAAGGCTATGAAGGATCCAGTCCGGTTCGTACTGGTAATGCCGCTTATATCCAAAAGCAGAACGATATTTACGGAATTTTGATGGAAGTGATCTACCAGCAATTTCTCATGTTTGAAACTTCACTTGAAAACTCTGAAGCGCTGTGGACCGTGGTTCGCGGTATTGTCATGATCGTGGAAGAAAACTGGGAGAAACCAGATAAAGGTATCTGGGAGCTTCGTACAGAGGACAGACACTTTGTATTTTCAAAACTGCTTTGCTGGGTAGCTGTGGATAGAGCTATAAAAATTGGTGAGGTCCTAAGAATGGGAATTAACGATACCAAATGGATCGCGTTAAGAGAAGAAATTTACCAGGATATTTATGAGAATGGATGGAACGAGGAAAAACAGGCTTATACACAATCCTATGGTTCGGCAGATCTGGATGCATCTACGCTTTTGATGCAGCCTTATGGTTTTATAGAGGCAAATGATCCAAGATTTGTGAGCACTGTTCAGGCTACTGAAAGGGAGCTTTGTGAAGACGGACTGATGTACAGATATAAGAATAATGATGATTTTGGGAAACCAACCTCATCCTTTACGATCTGTACCTTCTGGCTAATTGATAGTCTATATAAAATTGGAGAGAAGAAGAAAGCAAAAGATATGTTTGACCAGTTGTTATCATACAGTAACCATTTAGGTTTATTTAGTGAGGATATCGATTTTAAAACCAAACGCCTGCTCGGAAATTTCCCACAGGCATATTCACATTTAGCACTTATTGAAACAGCTGCGAATTTCTCAAAAGGAATTTCTGCGGAAAATGCCTTATTTCAGGATTAATTTAATTCCTGATCCTTTTCTATACTTACCCGGGCCTTCGGAAGATGTCCCGGGTAATTTTTTTGTATGAAATCAAGCAATTTCTCTCTTAGATGTACACGAAGATCCCAGGCTGTAGGTGAATTTTTTGCACTTACCAGTATTCTTAGCTCCACAGTCTTTTCCGAAGCATTTGTAACCTGAAGTACATTAACATTACCATCCCAGAGAGGAGTATTATTTAATAGTCTTGTGAGTTCTTCTCGAAGCGGTTCTAAAGGCAAACCATAATCTGCATAAATAAAAACTGTTCCCAATATATCTGCGGAACTTCTTGTCCAGTTCTGGAAGGTTTTTTCAATAAAATATGTTGTGGGAACAACGAGTCGTCTTTTATCCCAAACCCGAACCACCACATAAGTAAGATTGATCTCTTCGATCCAACCCCATTCACCTTCAACAATCACTACATCATCCAGACGGATAGGCTGAGTGATAGCGATCTGTATGCCTGCAAGTAGAGTAGCAATTGCTTTTTGCGCAGCCAGACCTATAATAATTCCAGCAATACCTGCTGAGGTCAATACACTAATTCCAACAGAGCGTATACTTTCAAAGCTCATCAAAGCAATTCCAACGGCAAGTATTACAATAATGAAAATAACAATATTCTCAAGGATCATATACTGGGTGTAAACCTTCCGGGCTTTGAGATTATCATCACTAGCCATATCGTACTTCTTGAGCATTCTCTTTTTAACTACTCTGAACAGTAAGATCAGAAACCAGGCAACACTTAAAATGATACCTACTGTACTAAGGTGGCCAACAATTTCATAGGTTGCTTCAAACCTGAAAATTTTACTAATGATCGCAATTCTGGCAATTATGGAGGCCAGAAAAATTAATAATGGCAGCCGAATCTTATAAGCGAAATTAACCGGAAGTATATTCGTTGGATTTTTACCAAGCTTCCTGATGATATAAAATGCAAGACCGAAACTTAACATTAAAATGATAAGAGCAGAAACGAGGTAAACTAGTCCGTTTTTTTCAAATTCGAGCATGATTCAGATTTAGATATTCTAAAATTAAAATTTTGGACGCATAGTTGCTTTAGGTTTACAGAAGATTAACCTACAACGTTTTAGCCTTGTTCATCTAATTTATTATCTTCTTTCTCATCTTCTGAATATTTTCCATCCAGTACAACTCGCTCCCGTTTTAAATAAATTCCATCTTCCAGTTCACTGATGTAACGCACGATATTTTCTCTAAGCTCGCAATGTAGCGTCCATGCAGTTGGAAAATCCTTTGCACTTACCAGGCAGCGCAATTTAAGGTAATTGTGATCCATGCCTGAAGCTTCAACCAGTGGCGATCTATCCTCATCACCATCCCAATTATCTGAAGCTTTCAGTAATTCTGTAAACTTTTCACGTACTTTTTGAACGTCTACCCGGTGGTCTACAAATAATTCGATCTCCATAATATTCTGTGGGTTAGACATAGAAAGATTCTCAAAACTTTCAGTAATAACATCAGAAAGAGGTATGACCAATCTTCTTAATTTGAAGGTATTAACAACCATATAAGTAAATGTGATGTCTTCTACAAAGCCATATTCACCTTCAATAATGACTGCATCACCAATTTTAGCGGGGCGAGTAAGTGCAATTTGAACCCCGGCGATAATATTACCAAGCGTACTTTGCGCTGCAATACCAACTACCACCGTGGCGATTCCTGCGGAAGCCATTAGAGATATTCCTAGTTTCTCAAGAGATGGAAATTGAGAGAATATTACGGAGGCGCCAATAATTACGATTATGAAAATAAATATTCTTCTACCTACAGAGATATAGGTCATCAAGCTTTTCGCTTTGCTATCTTCCTCGGTTCTCACGTCGCCTACTTTTTCCACAGCAAAAAAGTCCATGACATAATCAATGATTCGCATGATCAACCAGGTGAAAATTGATATAAGCACAATTAGAATAAAAGTGTAAATACCTTTAGCGAGAGATCCGGTAAATGAAATCAGGTTATTAAGTAATAAATAGAAAGCTAAAATTCCTATAGCGGCTCCTGCTGGTGAGGCTAATCTATAGGCAATATTCCGAATCCAGTAGCGGTCCACACCTGAAAATGCTTTTCTAATGATGGCGCTAATGCCTTTGGCTATTAAATAACAGATTAAAATAAGTAACAGGGTTCCTACAACCTTCCATATTGGTATTCCCAAGACCTCAAAACTAATCCATTCAGGAATCATCCTATCCAGTTTTCTTGGACCGTAAGCCGCGTAAAGCGGTTCGGTATTTTCAACAGTTTGTGATGAAATTAGCCAGACAGGATGCTCATCTTTATACTTTACACGTTGTACTCTAAAAGTTATATCACGATCATCCAGTGTTGTAGTACCAAACAATAGACTTCTTCTGGGTTTTCCAGCTACAGCCTTGTTTGTTGAGGTACTCACATCAATTTGTCCATCGGGACGATCAGGAAGACCATCCCACCCAATTGAAATTCTTTGTTCAAGAACAAAATGTAGCTTTTCAGCAAGTATCGCTGCATCTGCCTTAGAAATATTATCTGGCAACAAATTAAAATTCATTGCATACAGTGCTTCTTCGTAATTATCGTTTCTGGCCTGTACTATAAAATGTTCTAAAGCGGCCTGGGGAGATTGAAGGTTTATTGTATTAGGAGGGAAGCCAATTCCGTCATTCCATTGATCTGTCTGGTAGTAGGCATCTGCATATTCACCAATATCATTAGTAGCAACAGCAGCTGAGTCGTTAAGGACCGTTGCTTTACTGGGCAATTCCTGGTCTTTAGATTTGTTGTTTTCTGATTCCTGTTGGAATGCAAAGGTCGTTTGATGTAAAAATATAATGGAAATACATAGCCACAAGTGGCGTAAGGAGCGGTTCATGAGTAATTCTTTTGGTCGGTCAACTAAGATACTCAATTTTAGATTTTAAAAAAGAAAGGCTGGCTGGTAAACGAAAAAAGCCACCTAAAAGGTGGCTTTTTGTGGTTATAATTTTAGTTGATTAGTTTACGAAACCAGTTCTTGGTCCTCCACTAGCGAAAACTGTTCTCATACGAGCTTTCTGACCTTCAGAGAACATATACATACATGCATCGTTTGTATAATCCATATAGTTCATAGTCATATCTGTAGATCTACAGTTAACAGTAGGGTAAGAAGGACAGCTGTAGTTAGGTCCATCAGAAGAAGGAGTATCAGCTACGAAGTCATCCTGTCTACATCTTCCATCACCCCAGATGTGACGTAGGTTTAGGTAATGTCCTACTTCGTGAGTAGCTGTTCTACCTTTGTTAAATGGTGCTGAAACATATCCAGTTGTTCCAAAGTACTGAGGAGAAATTACTACACCATCAGTTGCAGATGGTCCACCAGGGAATTGTGCATACCCAAGGATACCACCACCAATGTTACAAATCCAGATGTTTAAAGTATTAGAAGGGGAGGTTGGAGGGTATGCATATTTCATAGCATCGCTTGTTCCCCATTCAGATCTTGAATCACTGTATCTGTTTACTCCTGCAAGAGTAAAACTGATTTCTGAATCTGCAACTAATCCAGCAAATTCGCTAGGTACATTGCCTGCATCGTTGTTTGTAGCTCTAAAGTCATCATTCAGCACAGCAATCTGAGAATTGATCTGAGCATCAGAAATATTCTGCTGAGAGTTACTGTAAATAACATGAACCACAACAGGAATATTTACAATTCCTAGATTATCACCTACTGGTGGCTCAGTAGTTCCTCCACCATCACCAGATCCTGGTTTACCTTTCCCGTTACCATTCTTAGCCAGGATAGAACGAGTATTTTGCTCTACGTCGTACATTTTTTTGTGTAAACCTGGATTCTCGTTTAGTAAACGATTCAAGTTTCTCATAGAGTAACACTTCGTTTTGTCATCTTCAGTCTTTTTGCCATCTGCCTCAGCATCTGTATAAAGATAAAAATCACTCATGTCTACCTGTGCTACTTCCTGGTCGACACTGTTTTCTGTAGGATCTTGCTCACAAGAAGCAAATAGGAAGGCCATAGCTGCCATTCCAAGAAAAACTTTTTTCATAATGTTAAGTTATTGTTTGATTTAGAGCCAATATATTTAAATATTTAGAAACAATTAACGATAACTGAAGTAAATTGTAACATTATTGAAACAATTAGTATAAAAATAAAAAAACCACCCGATTGGGTGGTTTTTCTCAGTTTAAAAGAATGTGACTAAAAACAGTATTTGTTTTCAGATGTTAATTTCTCTGAGATCGTATTTCGAAGTGCCACAATATTTGGCAGGTTCGTATACTTTGTGTATCTCTTCAGTCCCATAAGCATCATGCGTTGCTCGTCTCCTTCAGCAAAAGAAGCAATTCCCTCTTTTGCCTTAGTATTCACAGTGTCCACTGCATGGTACAGATAAAGTTTTGCCATAGCGATCTGTTCCTTTTGAGAATCTGCTCCAAACCTTTTGGCATTTTTCTCTGCTCTAAGAATACCAGATTCAGCCATATAAACTTCAATTAAAATATCTGATGCAGCCAATAATAATTGTTGATGCTCTTCCAATTGTGGACCAAATTTCTGAACGGCGCTACCTGCAACCATCAGAAATACCTTTTTCAGTTTACCGATCATTTCCTTCTCTTCAGCGAACAGTTCAGAATAATCTGGTTTGTCCATGGAAGGAATTCCTGTAAGCTCATCTGCTACTTTTGTTGCTGGGCCTAGTAGGTCTACATGTCCTTTCATCGCTTTCTTAACCAGCATTCCTACAGATAACATTCTGTTGATCTCGTTGGTTCCTTCATAGATTCGAGCAATTCTCGCATCTCTCCATGCAGACTCCATTGGAGTATCTGCAGAGAATCCCATTCCACCAAACACCTGAATACCTTCATCGGCACAATTCTGTACATCTTCTGAACATGCAACCTTCAGAATAGAACATTCGATCGCGTATTCTTCAACACCTTTAAGTTCAGCATCTGCATGTGAGCTTCCTTCTTCCAGTCTGATATTTATTCGGTCTTCGATATTTTTAGCCGCACGGTAAGAAGCTGCTTCTCCAACATAGGCTGAAGTAGCCATCTCTGCAAGCTTGGATTTTATAGCTCCGAATTTCGCAATAGGCGTATTGAACTGAACTCTATCATTTGCATACTTAACAGAAAGATCTGTTACACGACGTTGTGCATCTAAAGAAGCTGCAGCAAGTTTTATACGACCTACGTTTAAAGCGTTCATCGCGATCTTAAAACCATTTCCACGGTCTGAAAGCATATTTTCTACTGGTACCTTCGTTTCATTAAAGAATACCTGGCGGGTAGAGGAGGAGTGAATTCCTAATTTCTTTTCTTCCTCCCCAAAGCTAATACCATTACCTTCTTCGTTTTCTACGATAAAACCGGTAATGTTCTTATCATCTTCAATTCGTGTGAAAACGATGAATACATCTGCGAAGCCAGCATTGGAGATCCACATTTTTTGTCCACTAATGCTATAATATTTACCATCTTCAGAAAGGACAGCCTTTGTTTTTCCAGAGTTGGCATCAGATCCTGCACCCGGTTCTGTAAGACAGTAAGCTCCAAACCACTCACCAGTAGCTAATTTTGGCACGTATTTTTTCTTCTGTTCTTCATTACCATATAGTGTGATTGGCATTGTTCCAATTCCTGTATGTGCTCCGAAGGCAGTAGCCACAGATCCTGTAGCACCAGAAATATAGTCACAAACAAGCATCGTAGACACGAAGCCCATTCCTAAACCATCATACTCTTCAGGTACCGCAACACCTAGAAAACCTAGTTCTCCGGCTTTACGCATTACCTCTTCAGTAAGAGCATAATTTTTCTTTTCGAATTCTTCTTTATGAGGCCAGATCTCGCGCTCTACAAATTCCTGAACGGAATCGCGCATCATTTTCTGTTCCTCATTAAAATCTTCCGGCGTGAAAACGTCTTCACATTTAGTCTCCTTTACAAGAAACTGACCACCGCGAAGAAGATCTTTTTTAGTTGTATCTGTACTCATTTTTATATTAAGATATTAGTATTGAGATGTAAGATTTTAGACTTAGTATCTCAATTAATTTATATTATTTATAGTTTGTTAGTCTCATATCTAAGATCTAAAATCTCAGGTTTAGTTTAAAAATTCGAAAACTCCGGCAGCTCCTTGTCCGGTTCCAACGCACATTGTTACCATACAATGCTTGTTCTTAAGATCACGCTTACGCATTTCGTCAAATATCTGGACTGAAAGTTTTGCTCCTGTACATCCCAGTGGGTGTCCCATCGAGATCGCGCCACCATTCACATTTAATTTTTCTTTATCCAGACCAAGTTCCCGAATTACAGCAAGTGACTGCGAAGCAAATGCCTCGTTCAATTCGATAAGCTCAAGGTCATCCTGTTTCAGGCCAGCTTGTTTCAGTGCTTTCGGAATCGCATGAACTGGTCCTATACCCATAATTCTAGGCTCAACACCTACTGCAGAATAACTTACCATTCTTGCTATTGGCTCGAGATTTAGTTCTTTAACCATTTCTTCACTCATAACCATTACGAAGGCAGCACCATCACTCATTTGTGATGAGTTACCAGCAGTAACACTTCCACCATCAGCAAAAACAGGACGTAATTTATTCAGAACTTCAACTGAAGTATCCTTTCTAGGACCTTCATCTTTATTTACGGTATAAGACCTTGTCTTCTTTTTACCATCTTCCACATAGGTCTCATCGATGGTAATTGGAACGATCTGATCTTGAAAACGATCTTCCTGCTGCGCTTTAATAGCTTTCTGGTGGGAATCGTATGCAAATTGATCCTGATCTTCCCTGGATACATTGTATTTGTTAGCTACCGCTTCCGCAGTAAGACCCATTCCCCAGTAATAATCTTCATTACCATTTTTGGCAACTTCGTAATTTGGAACTGGCTTATAACCTCCCATAGGAATATAACTCATGCTTTCCGCACCACCTGCGATCACACAATCTGCCATTCCCATCTGGATCTTAGCAGTTGCAATGGAGATCGTCTCCAATCCTGAAGCACAGTATCTATTTACGGTCATACCCGGAACATCTTCGATCTTTAATCCCATTAATGAGATCAATCTACCTACGTTCAAACCCTGTTCTGCTTCTGGCATAGCATTACCAACCATGACATCATCAATACGAGTCTTGTCAAAATCTGGCAACTTATCCATCATATACTTGATGGTTTCTGCAGCAAGTTCATCAGGTCTTTTAAATCTAAAAACACCTCTGGGAGCTTTCCCAACTGCTGTTCTATATGCTTTAACTATATATGCTGTTTTCATTTTATACTTTTTTATTGTTAGAACTTGACTTCCTGCTTAGTTTCTTAAAGGTTTACCTTTTTTCAACATATGCTGAAGGCGTTCCAGCGTTTTTCTTTCCCCGGTTAAGGATAGGAATGCTTCTCTTTCAAGGTCAAGTAAATATTGTTCGCTCACCATCTGGCTGGATGATAGATCTCCACCGGCCATTACATATGCCAGTTTGTTTGCGATCTTGTGATCATGTTCGCTAATGTATTTACCTGCAGCCATCTGGTCTGTTCCAACCATAAATGCTCCAAGTGCCTGCTTACCTAACACCTTGATGTCTGTACGTTTGATTGGCATGGTATAACCATTTTCTGCCATTAATAGCGCATGTTTCTTAGCGATCGCCAATTGTCTGTCTGGATTGATCACTACTATATCTTTTCCCTTTTGAAGAATATTTAGATCAAATGCTTCATAAGCTGAAGTAGATACTTTTGCCATCCCAATGGCCAGGAAATTTTCTCTTAATCGGTTTAACTCCACATCATCCTTCTCATAAGTATCAGAGGCACGCAGTGTCATCTCTTTGGTTCCACCACCGCCAGGTATTACTCCAACACCAAACTCTACAAGTCCGGTATATGTCTCTGCTGAAGCAACAACTTTATCAGCATGCAGTGAAAGTTCACAACCACCACCCAGAGTCATTCCGTGTGGTGCAGCTACTGTTGGAATAGAGGAGTAGCGCATTCTCATCATGGTATCCTGGAAATATTTGATAGCCATGTTCAATTCTTCATATTCCTGCTCTACAGCCATCATGAAGATCATCCCAATATTTGCTCCTACAGAAAAGTTCTTGCCATCATTCGCAACTACAAGGCCTTGATAATCTTTCTCAGCCATGTCAATGGCTTTGTTGAGTCCGTCAAGAACATCACCTCCAATAGAATTCATTTTACTTCTGAATTCAACATTAAGGATTCCGTCGCCAAGATCTTCCACTACCACTCCGCTGTTCTTGAAAACTTCTTTAGATTTTCGAATATTATCAAGAATTATAAATGAATCCTGACCAGGAACCTTAGTTTGCTTCTTATCCTCGATGTCATAATAGTAGGTATTACCATCTTTTACAGTGTAGAAGCTCTTACTTCCATTTTCCAGCATTTCACTTACCCAGGCTGCAGGTTCATAACCTTCAGCTTTCATCATTTCAATACCCTTTTCAACACCAATTGCGTCCCAGATCTGGAATGGTCCATGTTCCCATCCAAAACCAGCTTTCATGGCATCGTCGATCTTGTATAACTCGTCTGAAATTTCAGGAATACGATTCGAAACATAAGCGAATAGTGCAGAGAAATTCTTTCTGTAGAAATCACCGGCTTTATCTTTTCCTTTGATCAATACTTCGAAACGATCTGCTACATTATCAATAGACTTGGTCATTTCAAGAGTTGCGAAAGATGCACTCTTACGGTCTCTATATTCCATGGTATCAAGATCCAGAGATTTGATCTCACTTGAACCATCTTTATTTTTAATCTTTTTATAGAAACCCTGACCAGTTTTGCTTCCCAGCCACTTTTTCTCCATCATAGTGTCGATAAAGTCTGGCAAAGCGAAGAGATCATGCTGCTCATCATTTGGAACATTCTCATGAAGTCCGTTCGCAACATGTACTAAAGTATCTAAACCAACAACGTCTACCGTTCTAAAGGTTGCCGACTTCTGCCGTCCTATCACCGGACCAGTAAGCTTATCAACCTCTTCAATGGTCATTCCCATATCCTTTACGGTGTGGAATAAGCTCATAATAGAGAAGATACCAATTCTATTCCCAATAAAGGCAGGAGTATCTTTCGCTAATACAGCATTTTTCCCAAGGAATTTTTCACCATACATTTTTAGGAATTCCAGAACTTCAGAAGAAGTTTCTCTTCCTGGAATGATCTCAAATAATCTTAAATATCTTGGTGGATTAAAGAAGTGAGTTCCACAGAAGTGCTTTTTAAAATCATCAGATCTTCCATCGGTCATGAAATTGATAGGAATACCTGAAGTATTTGAAGTAATAAGGGTTCCTGGTTTTCTATGCTTTTCCAGGTTTTCAAAGACCTGTTTTTTAATGTCCAGACGTTCTACTACAACCTCAATGATCCAGTCCACTTCAGAAACTTTTGAAATATCATCTTCCAGATTTCCAGTAGTAATTCGGTTAACGAAGTCCTTGTGATAAATTGGAGATGGTTTGGATTTTACTGAAGCCGTCAAAGCATCATTTACGATCCTATTTCTAACGACCTTGTCATCAAGGCTAAGGCCTTTTTTCTGTTCTTTTTCATTGAGCTCACGGGGAACGATATCAAGTAGAAGTACTTCCACTCCAATATTTGCAAAGTGACATGCAATACCACTTCCCATTATACCGGACCCAATAACTGCAACTTTATTAATCCTTCTTTTCATTATTTGATTTTTATGGTTCAAAAAAACCAAACCTGTTCAGGCCTGGTTTATTATTGTTTTACACTAATTTCTTCAGTATATATTTTCTTTTCACTAATAAGACCAGTGATCGTATTTGCTACCTGTATAAAAGTTTTAAGATCCTTATCGCTCACATTTTCCTTTACAGACTCATCGAACCTCAAAACCACTCTCTTAGAATAATCGCGCATCTCTTTTCCGAAATCTGTCAAGTAGATAAGAACGCTACGTCCATCATGTGGATTGCGTTTTCTTTCTATTAAACCTTTTTCTTCCATAGTTTTCAAAATTCTCGAAAGGCTGGTAGCTTCCATCCCCATTTTTGGACCCAAAGAGGTTGATGGGGTTCCATCTTCCGGATCAATACTTAATAAGGCAAAACCAGTAGCCATTGTACTTCCAGCTTTACCTGCTTCTTCATTATACATTTTAGAAACCGCCATCCAGGTGGCACGTAAAACATAATCTATGGTTTTCTCCTTCATGGGGGATTTTGGATTGATTCCAAAGTTAGGAAAAAATATTATGCATGCATAATAAAATGTCTTTAAAAATACTAATATCTTGTTTTAATGTTATTTAAATTCCTAAAACCAAAAAACTCCCCGGTAGTTGGGGAGTTTTTATTAGCATATTCTTAATGATAGATTAGAATCTACCGTAGAGTTTTTCATAAAGATCCTGGTATCGGTCACGAATATTACGTCGTTTTAACTTCATAGTAGGAGTAAGGTGCTCATCTTCTATCGTCCATGGATCTGGGGTTAATTCAAATGTCTTAACTCTTTCCCATTTTCCGAATTTCTGATTGTAGAAATCTACTTCTTCCTGTATGCGCTCACGTACCAAATTGTTACGTGATATGTCTGCAGGATCACCCGCGCCAAGATCGATATTCTTTCTCTGCGCCCATTCTGTAATGAATTCGTAATTAGGCTGGATCAAAGCTGCCGGCATTTTCTCTCCATCTCCAACCACCATGATCTGCTCAATAAATCTTGATTGCTTCATGGTATTTTCGATAAGTTGCGGTGCAACATATTTCCCTCCAGATGTTTTGAACATCTCTTTCTTACGATCTGTGATCTTGAGGAAACCATCTTTATCGATCTCTCCAATATCTCCCGTATGGAAGAAACCTTCAGAATTAATTACTTCTCTGGTCTTTTCTTCATCCTTATAATAACCTTTCATAACGTTAGGCCCTTTAGTCAGGATTTCTCCGTCTTCAGCAATTTTGACTTCTACATTATCCAGCACTTTTCCAACAGTACCAATTCTGAAACCTCCATTGCGTTCGTCATTCACCGCGATTACTGGTGATGTCTCTGTTAGACCATAACCTTCCATTACGGGAATTTCAGCAGCAGCGAAAACTCTTGCGAGTCTTGGTTGCAATGCTGCACTTCCAGAAACGATCAGGTCTATATTTCCACCCAAACCTTCTTTCCACTTAGAAAATATTAGTTTACGGGCAAGTTTTAATTTTGTTTCGTACCACCAGCCGTTTTGTCCATATGGCTCATATTCCAGTCCAAGCTCTACAGCCCAGTAGAATAATTTTTGTTTTACACCGCCTAGGGCAGTTCCTTTAGCGATGATCTTATCATATACTTTTTCCAGCAATCTCGGAACGGCAGTTATTACATGTGGTTTTACCTCTTTCAGGTTATCACTTATCTTTTCGATAGATTCAGCAAAATATACCGATACTGAATAATACTGGTATAGATAGAGGATCATTCGCTCAAAGATATGGCAAACTGGTAGGAAACTTAAACCTACGTAAGTTCCGGTATCGAAGGGAACACGAGGCGCACTTCCTAGCACGTCACTTACGATATTCTTATGAGTTAACATGACGCCTTTTGGTCTTCCTGTGGTTCCGGAAGTATATATTAAGGTAGCCAGATCATCTTCTGTAACTGCTTTCTTAAGCTTTTCTACTTCATCCTGGTTAGCCTTATCCTCTCCAGATTTTAGTAATTCTTTCCAATTCTTACAGCCAGCGATCTCGTCAAAACTATAAACTTCCAGCAGGCTGGTCGTGGCTTTAATACTGTTTAATTTTTCAAGGATCTCTTCATCTGAAACAAAGCAGTAAGTAGCTCCACTATGATTCAAAACATATTCATAATCTTCTTCGGAAATGGTAGGGTAGATTGGAACATTTTGAGCTCCGATCTGAAGTATTCCAATGTCCATAATATTCCACTCAGTTCTATTATTAGTGGAGATAACTGCAATTTTATCATTCGGTTTCACGCCAAGTCGAAGAAGTCCCCGACTAATTGCATTCGCCTTATCAATATATTGCTGAGTCGAAACAGTTTCCCATTTTCCATCATATTTAGTAGCAAAAGCAACATCCAGTGGATGATTTTCTAATTGATAGTAAGGAAAGTCAAATAGACGTTTAATGTCGTTCATGAAAAGGAAAGATTTTAGATATACCTTGCAAAATAGCAATTTTCAGAGCTCATTCAAATCAAATATGATAAAAAAAAATCTTATTGTTTGAGTATTTACTAAAATCTGACTTAAAAATTCTATTACTAAAATCTGTTAATAATTCCTTAAACTCTTCAGTATCAATCTAAATTCGACTTCATAAATCGTTATCCGATCACTAAATCTTCAAAGCATTTCCAACCAAAAAAAACTTGAATATTTCAGTTTAAACCAATTTGTTGATCTCTTTTTTGAATATATCAGCGCACTTGTGGATTCGATCTCTCTACCAGGATAATGCAATTTTTCCTTCTGAATTAAACTTCTCAAGGAAGTTTATGGATCTTATAATATAGAAAAACTGACAACTACACAGAAGTATGCTACCGGATTTAGAACAAAAAAGGAACCGAATGGTTCCTTTTACTTAATTATTTCTCCAGCCATTTTCTGGCATTCACAAAACCTTCCAGCCACGGTGAAACTTCATCTTTGCGGCCATCCGGATAATGTGCCCAGTTCCATTGAAAAGTAGATCGCTCCATATGCGGCATCATTACCAGGTGTCTACCGCTTATATCTGTAAGTGCAGCAGCGTTATAGTGTGATCCATTTGGATTTGCAGGGTAGCCTTCATAAGCATATTTACCCACGATGTTATAGCGGTTTTCCTCGTACGGGAAACTGAATTTACCCTCACCATGTGCGGCCCATATTCCTAGCGTACTTCCCGATAAAGTGGAAAGCATAACAGAATTGTTTTGTGGAATTTCTACGGAAGTAAAATTACATTCAAATTTCTGCGATTCATTATGCAGCATTTTCGGTTTTTGCTCATGTTCCGCATTAATAAGTCCCAGCTCAATAAACAGCTGACACCCATTGCAAACTCCAAGGCTAAGAGTATCTTCTCTACGGAAGAAATTTTCCAGTGCAGCTTTTGCTTTTTCATTATATAAGAATGCTCCAGCCCATCCTTTTGCACTACCAAGAACATCTGAATTTGAGAATCCCCCAACTGCTGCAATAAATTGTATGTCTTCAAGGGTTTCTCTTCCGGTGATCAGATCGGTCATGTGCACATCTTTCACATCAAAACCAGCAAGGTACATAGCCCGGGCCATTTCCCTTTCAGAATTAGAACCTTTTTCACGAATGATCGCTGCCTTAATTCGCGGTTTCTTAGTATCCATTTCAGGTAACTTTCCGCTAAAATGTTCTGGAAACTTAAATTCGAGTGGTTGCTTCTTATAGTTATTGAATCGTTCAGTTGCTTTATCGATCCCGCTTTGACGCTCATCCAAAAGAAAACTGGTTTTGTACCAGGTGTCTCTTAATTCGGCAATATGAAAATGGAAAGCATCATCACCAACCTTGATATTTAGCGCTGTACCTTCAGTCGCAGTTCCAATCTTATGATAGTCTATTTCAAGTTCCTTCATAAAAGTTTCCGCAGCATCATCTTTAGCCTGGAATACTATTCCGCAGTTTTCATTAAAGAACAACTTGATAATATCTTTTTCGCCTAGTGCACTCAGGTCAAGATTTGCACCCAGATTAATATCTGCGAAACACATCTCAAGCAAAGTTGTGATCAATCCACCTGAGGCAACATCGTGACCCGCTGCGATCATATCGCTCTTGATCATGGATTGCACGGCGTTAAAGATTTTACTGAAACGCTCATCATTCTTTACGGTAGGAGCTTCATCGCCAACTTTATTCAGAATTTGCGCGAAAGTGGATCCTCCCAGTTTATAATCATCTCCGGAAAGATTGATATAATAAATGCTCCCTGCATTCTTTTTTAGTACCGGTTCTACAACCGATTTAATGTTATCACAATGTCCTGCAGCAGAAATAATTACCGTACCTGGCGAGAGAACATCACCATCTTTGTATTTCTGTTTCATGGATAGCGAATCCTTTCCGGTTGGGACATTAATACCCAGAGAAATTGCAAAATCTGAAATTCCTTTTACCGCTTCATAAAGTCTTGCATCTTCACCTTCGTTATTACAGGGCCACATCCAGTTGGCGGAAAGTGATATAGATTTAAGGCCTTTTTCAAGAGGAGCCCAGATAATATTAGACAATGCCTCTGCAATAGAATTACGAGAGCCAGCCACCGGATCTATTAATGCAGAAATAGGGGAGTGTCCAATAGAGGTTGCAACACCTTCCTTGCCTTTGTAATCCAAAGCCATTACTCCGCAATTGTTTAATGGCAGCTGTAAAGGTCCTGCAGTTTGCTGTTTAGCAACGCGTCCCGAAACACAACGATCCACTTTATTAGTAAGCCAGTCTTTACAGGCAACCGCTTCTAGTTGCAGGACCTGTTGTAAATACTCGTGAATTTTCTCTTGTTGATAACCGAGTTTTTCATAATTGCGAGTAACCGTCCTGTCTTCCATGATCGTCTTGGGTGAACTTCCAAACATATCTGCCAGAGCAAGGTCCATTGGTTTATCGCCAGATTTCATGCCTTCAAAGGTAAATTTATAATCACCGGTCACATTTCCAACTTCATACATTGGAGAACGTTCACGATCTGCGACTCTTCTTAAGGTATCGAGGTCTTTCTCGCCAATAACCAGACCCATTCTTTCCTGGGATTCATTACCAATGATCTCCTTGGCAGAAAGGGTTGGATCTCCAACAGGTAAACTATCAAGATCTATCTTTCCACCTTTTTCTTCTACCAGCTCACTTAAACAGTTCAAGTGACCACCAGCGCCATGATCGTGAATGGAAACAATCGGGTTGTGTTCACTTTCTACCATTCCGCGAACAGCATTTGCAGCTCTTTTCTGCATTTCCGGATTGGAACGCTGTATGGCATTTAGTTCTATACCACTGCTAAATGCACCAGTATCTGCTGAGGAAACAGCAGCGCCACCCATTCCAATTCTATAGTTTTCACCACCAAGAACAACGATCTTGTCATTTTCCTGAGGAATATCCTTTAATGCCTGGTCCTTTTTTCCGTAGCCAATTCCACCGGCAAGCATGATTACTTTATCGTAACCCAGAGAACGTTCGTGTTCCATATGTTCGAAGGTAAGTACAGAGCCTGAAATTAGCGGCTGACCAAATTTGTTACCAAAATCTGAAGCACCATTAGATGCTTTTATTAAGATGTCCATTGGAGTTTGGTACAACCATTCGCGCTTTTTCATGCCATTCTCCCATGGTCGATCTTCCTCAAGTCTGGAGTAAGAGGTCATATAGACTGAAGTTCCCGCCAAAGGAAGCGAACCTTTACCACCAGCAAGCCTGTCCCTAATTTCTCCACCACTACCAGTTGCTGCTCCATTAAATGGTTCTACGGTCGTAGGGAAATTATGAGTTTCAGCTTTAATGGAAATAACAGATTCGAAGTTCTTTATTTCATAATATTCCGGAACATCGGGAGCTTTGGGAGCGAACTGTTCAACAACAGGTCCGTTTATAAATGCAACGTTATCCTTATATGCTGAAACGATCTCGTTTGGGTTCTCTTCGGAAGTTTTTCTTATCAGTTTAAAAAGAGATACTGGTTTTTCCTCGCCATCAATAACAAAAGTTCCATTAAAGATCTTGTGTCTGCAATGTTCTGAGTTCACCTGGGAAAAACCAAAAACTTCAGAATCTGTAAGTTTTCTATCCAGTTTTACTGAAAGATCTTCCAGGTATTTAACTTCTTCAGCATTCAATGCTAAACCTTCCTGTTTATTATAGGCTGCGATATCATCGATCTCTATAATTGGCTTAGGCTCAACATGAATATCAAAGATCTCCTGATCGAGTTGCTTGTATTTCTGAGATAACATTGGATCAAAATCAGAAAAATGTTCATCAACTTTCAGAAATTCCTCGATTCTAATGATTCCGGTAATTCCCATGTTCTGAGTGATCTCGACAGCATTCGTACTCCAGGGAGTGATCATTGCGGCACGTGGACCAACAAAAAAATCTGCCAGAGCAGATTTATTTATTTGAAGAGTATTTCCAAAAAGCCAGTTTAGTTTTGAAATAGACTGTGCAGAAAGGTTGGAGTGCGTTTCAACCGCAAAAACCTTGGTAGTTTGATTTCCGAAGAAAAGGATCATGTAAGTTGTGTTTGTGTTGTTTTGAACAGGGCACAAATTTACTTTTTTGCCTTCAATTCATGAAATTAAAACTTGTCAATATCATATCTATATAAGGACAAATTTTAATGCTTCGGAAGTATACCGATTTCTAAGCCTGTTTTTCCAGCAGCGCCATATAGAATCCATCATAGCCACTTTCGCTGGATAGAATCTTCTTTTCTTTTAGCAAACGGAATTCTTTCCCTTCTTCTGTCTTTAGAAACTTCTGAACCTGTTTATCATTTTCGGAAGGTAGAATAGAACAGGTAGCATACACCATTTTTCCACCTTCTTTTAAGATCCTGGAATATTGCTGAAGGATTTCAGCTTGAGTATGGTTGATCTTTTCCAGAAACTCTGGTTGTAGTTTCCATTTCGCATCTGGATTTCTACTAAGAACTCCAAGTCCGCTACATGGAGCATCGATCAAAACTCTGTCTGCCGAATTATATAATTTTTTAATCACTTTCGTGGTCTCAATACTTCTGGTTTCCACGTTATGAGCGCCAGCTCGTTTTGCACGTCGTTTTAATTCTTTCAACTTATTTCCATAAATATCCAGCGCAATGATCTGGCCTTTATTCTCCATAAGTGCCGCCAGATGAAGGGTTTTCCCACCTGCGCCTGCGCAGGTATCTACAACTCTCATTCCTGGTTGTACGTCAAGAAACTCTGCCACTCGCTGAGAATTTGCATCCTGAACTTCGAAAAGACCATCCTGGAAGGCTTTTGTTCTAAAAACGTTAGAGCGCTCTTTTAGCTCCAGTGCTTCGGGGTAATTTCTTACTTTATTGGTTTCTATTCCTTCTTCCTGTAAAATACCAGCCAGTTTATCAGGATCAGTTTTTAGGCTATTGGCTCTCAGGACTACCGGAGCTTGTGTATTTAAAGCGCTCAATTCCTGTGTCCATATCTTTTCACCTAACTCTTTCACACCAAGTTCGTCCAACCAGTCTGGCACAGATTCTCTGAATTTTCGAGTTCTGCTTAGTTCGTCAAATTTCCCTTTAATTCGTCGCACCGGAGTTCCATCGAATTGTGGCCATTCCGGAATCTTAACGCCTCTAAGGACACACCAAACAGCGAAGATCCTAAACAGGTCTTCTCTGGAAAATGGTTCTTTTACTTCAGCAATTTCAGCATATAATCTTTTCCAACGAACAATATCGTAAGTGGTTTCAGCAATGAAACTGCGATCTCTTGATCCCCATCTTTTATCACGCTTTAGCGTCTTTTCAATTACCTTGTCGGCATATTTTCCATCGTTGAAAATTTCAGCAAGAGCATCAATAGTTGCAAAAACGAGATTTCTGTGTAGGCGCATAATTCTTCTTTAAGCCGGCAAAGTTACGTTTTTTTGATTCGGAAAAATCTATATTTGGATCAAATCTATTTTATGAAAAAACTGGTACTACTTCTATTAGTCCTTACTGCAGGTTGCAAAAATAGTAATGAGTCTGAAGCTGAAGATTCAGCCTCTACAAGTAAGCATAAACCCTTTAGTGAAGTTCATATCGAAAATATACTTGAAGATGATTCATTGAGCATCAGGGCGATCCAGGTGATTGGTGAGAACCTGGCCTTTGCAGCTAATAAGGGAACTTATGGTTTATATAATGCAGCGTCCAAAACCTGGAAGACGAATACGCAGGCTTATGATAGTATTTATCCTGAGTTTCGTGCTATCGCCAGCACATCGAACGACTTCTTTATGCTTGGGGTAGGAAGTCCGGCGTTGTTATACAAAACTGGGAATAATGGCCAGTTAGAACTGGTCTATAAAGAAGATGATGAGAAAGCGTTTTATGATTCCATGACTTTCTGGAATGATACAGAAGGAATTGCAATGGGCGATCCTACTAATGGCTGTATTTCTATCATAATCACAAGAGATGCTGGTAAAAGCTGGAAAAAACTTGACTGTGAGCAGCTACCTGAAGCTGCCGAGGGTGAAGCAGCTTTTGCAGCCAGTAATTCAAATATTGCAACTTATAATGATGAAACCTGGATTCTAACAGGCGGAATGAAATCGAGAATATTGTACTCTCCAGACAAGGGGGAGAACTGGGAGGTCTTTGATACCCCACTTGTCCAGGGAACTGCCACTTCTGGAGGTTATAGTGTTGACTTTTTTAATTCTGAAATTGGATTCATTATTGGTGGAGATTATACCAAACCAAAAGAGAATAACGGAAACAAAGCGATCACGAAAGACGGTGGTAAAACCTGGAATCTGATCGCGGAAGGGCAGGAGCCTGGCTATAGAAGTTCGGTTAGATTCGTTCCTGGTAGTGATGGAAAGGAATTAGTTGCCGTAGGTTTTGAAGGCATAAATTATAGTAAGGATAGTGGAGAAACCTGGACGGAACTTAGTAATGAAGGATTCTTTACAATTAGATTCATTAATGATTCCACTGCATATGCCGCAGGAAGTGGAAGAGTAGCGAAGCTTAGATTTAAATAAAAAACAAGCCCGACTTTTAAAGCCGGGCCGTTTCAATCTAACCAAATACTTAACCAATATTATTCGTCACTCGATTTATTATTTCCCTTTTTCGCTCTGTATTCTCTAATGAGCTTTTTATGAAATTCATCCTCGAGTTTATGTAGTTTTATAATGTCTTTCGCCGTAATGATCTGCTTTAAATCCTTGAAGAGTTGTTTCTTGATCTTGTATTCTTCGTTTTCAACAGAAAGAAATTCATTTAGAAGATCTTCTGCCTGGTCCTCATTATAGCAACTTACATCCTCCAGTTCGATATGCTCACGTTCGTGAAGTTTTCGCTTCTTTCGTTCATATTCATTGTAAATTGGCCAGAATTCCTGAGCCAGTTTATCGGTAAGCTCGAGTTCCTGAGTAATAAAAGCTACTTTAAGAGCTTTGATTCTCTTATGCTGTGCTTCCCGATCTTCGTTTTTTTCCTGTGCCAGTAAAATATTTGCTGGCAGAAGAAATAGAATTATTAGTAGGTATCTTTTCATAATTAGTCCATTATATAAGATGGATCTTCAACATTCTCATCAATATATTCGAAAGCTGCTTCAGTATCAATTTCAGTAAAGTCAGCTTCCAGATCACCTTGAGTTATCAAATCTGAATATTCAACACTATTAAGGTTGATACTTCCCATTTCATAACTGTCGTACAGGTAATTTTCTAATGCCGTAACCTCTATGTCATCCCATCCAAGATCGCTCGTTTGGTTAGAAGGAAAGAAGTTGCCAAGCATAATGACCATGATTGCAGCGATAGCTGATGCATATAGCCAGTATTCCTTTTTGAATAACGGTACAACTTTAGTTTCAGGAGCAATAGATTTTGCAAGAATGCTATCCTCCAGCTCATCAAAATAACTATCAGGCGTCATAAAGCCTGAACTTTCTACTATAGGTAGTTCATTATCATGAGAAATTTTATTCATAAGACTGTTTTCAAGATCCTGGAAATAAGTTTCCGGGACTTTGAAGCCAGTGTTGTTCTTATGTTTAAAATTATCGGTTTTCATCGTACGTATGACTTGGTTTTTCAGTAATGGTTTAATTCGACTTTAAAAATTCTTCGATCTTCTTGGTTGCAATGTGATACGAAGCTTTCAATGCTCCCTCACTAGTACTCAAAATCTCTGCCATTTCTCGATATTTCAGTTCTTCGAAATATTTCATATTAAAGACCTGTTGCTGTTTCTGCGGAAGCGTGGCGATAGCTTTTTGTAATTTCAATTGTATTTCGTTCCCTTCAAAATAGACATCACTTTCTAGGTTATCAATAATTTGATCCTGAAGTTCTTCGGAAGTAATCTTTAATCGTCGCGCTTTTTTATTGATGAATGTGATGGCTTCGTTCGTCGCGATACGGTACATCCAGCTGTACAATTTGCTATCACCCTTAAATTTATCAATATTTCTGAAGATCTTTATGAAGGTATTCTGCAAAATATCATCTGTATCATCATGACTTTTTGCAATATTTCGGATATGCCAGTACAAACGCTCTTTATAAAGCGTGATCAATTCCCTGAAGGCTTCCTGGGAAGTGGATTGCTTCTGCAATCTTAGGATAAGATCCTGTTCAGCTTCTGGTGTATTGGACATAATTGATGTTCAACGCAAAGATATTCAATTCGATCATTGCTCAAAACGGAGATCAAAATAAAAACTTGTAAGTACTAACCTACAAAATCAAACCACAATCGGACGAAAGGAATTATTTGCGGATTAAATGCAAAATAAATTTGGTTAGTATGCATTTTAACGTATATTTACGACAGTTAAAAGATTTAATCCTTTTTTTGCCCCTTAAAAATTGAATTATATCGAATTATTCTTGCTGCCCCAAGTGAGAATATTAATTAAAAAAAGGATGATACCTATGTAGTCATCCTTTTTTTTATGTCGTTACTTCATTTGATCATTCGAAAGACTGCATGGCCACCAGTTTTTTATAGGTTCCATTGGTATCGATCAATTCCTGATGTTTTCCCTGTTCCACGATCTCACCTTTTTGCATCACGACGATCTTGTCTGCATTCTGTATCGTAGATAATCTGTGTGCGATCACAATAGAGGTACGGTTCTTCATCATATTCTCCAAAGCTTTCTGAACCAGTTTCTCACTTTCAGTATCCAGGGCAGAAGTTGCTTCATCCAGTATCATTACCGGTGGATTCTTAAGTACAGCTCTTGCAATGGATAAACGTTGCTTCTGGCCACCACTCAATTTGTTTCCACTATCTCCAATATTTGTATCCAACTGTTTGGGAAGTTCTTTCACGAATTCCCAGGCATTGGCAATTTTTAAAGCATCGATAATTTCTGCGTCTGTAGCATCATCTTTACCAAGTGCTATATTATTACGAATGCTATCATTAAATAATATTGAATCCTGAGTAACCAGACCAAGCAGATCCCGAAGATCAGATTTCTTCATCTTCCTGATATCGATTCCGTCGATCTTTATAGTCCCGGCATTTACATCGTAGAACCTGGTGATCAAATTTGCAATAGTAGATTTTCCAGATCCAGATTGTCCTACAAGGGCGACAGTTTCACCTTTGTTGACAGAGATTGAGAACTGTTTTAATACCTTATCATCTTCATAGGCGAAATCCACATTTGAGATCTCTATGCCTGTTTCGAAATCTTTCTTATCAATTGCATCTGGGTGGTCTGTAATGGTGGAAGGTGTTTCGAGAACCTGCAAAATCCTTTCTGCTGCCGCATCACCTTTCTTAACGCTGTAAGTAGCTTTAGAAATTTGTTTTGCTGGTGTCAGGATGTTGTAAGCTAATCCCAGAAAGGCTATAAAAGTTGCTGCATCCAGAGATTCTTCGACAAGAACCATGTTACCACCAAACCATAGAATTACTACAATAACAAAGATTCCCAGGAATTCACTGGTAGGTGATGCGAGGTTCTGCCTGTTTATGAGACTATTCAGGATCTCCTTGAGTCTATTAGTGCTTTGCTGAAACCTATCGTAAAACTTACTCTCCGCATTAAAACCCTTTACAATTTTTAAACTGGAAAGAGTCTCCTCAACAATGCTAAGAAAATGACCGTTTTCCTCCTGAGCCAGATTCGACTTTCGCTTTAATTGTTTTCCTATCAAACTTATGATGAAACCAGCAATTGGTAGAAATATAAAAACGAAGAGTGTTAGCTGTACACTCATAACCAGCATTGCCAGAATTGTAAATAATATGGTGAGCGGTTCTCGTACAATGAGTTCCAGAATGGATAGAAACGAAGTCTGAACCTCGTTCACATCGGCAGTGATTCGTGAAATCGTATCACCTTTTCTTTTTTCTGAAAAATAGGATACTGGCAAGGCAAGTATCTTTTTATACATCGCATCACGAAGGTCACGAAGTACGCCATTCCGAAGAAATGTAAGAAAGAAAGAACTTAGGTAGCCGAATAGGTTTTTAAGAAAGAAGAGGAGAACTACAATTCCGCAGATAAATACAAGTGCGGCAACTTCATCTTCGTTCACTCTCTGCGTGACTTCGTAATTAAAGTAATCTGAAAAATAGTCCTTAGCGTTGGAAATTCCAGTATAAACTGGTTTTTCAGCAACCCTTTTTGTTTTATCAAAAAGTACCTGAATAACAGGTATTAGCGCGATAAAGGATAAAGTGCTAAAAATCGCATAAAAGATATTACATATAATATTGAGGATCGCAAACTTCCTGTACGGCATTGCGAACATCATGATCTTTCTAAAATAGGTCATTTAAAGAAATTTAGCCCAGTTTTAATTCATCTTTGATTCGGGCAATCTTATCACTTAATTTCTGATTTTCAGCGTCATAATTCTGAATATCATCGAGCTGAGAATTTACACTGATGTAGAACTTGATCTTCGGCTCTGTTCCACTTGGTCTTGCCGCGATCTTCGTTCCATTTTCAGTATAATAAATGAGAACATTGGATTTTGGAATATCGATAACAGACTCATTTCGCTCTAATACATTTCTTGCAGTAGAGGTGTGGTAGTCTTCAACTAATACCACTTTTTCTCCATCGATCTCTTCCCATGGGTTTTCTCTGAGATCTACCAGCATTTGCTTGATCTCCTGCTCTCCCTTCATTCCCTTTTTTACAAGGGATATAAGTTCTTCGCGAAAAAGACCGTGTTCTGTATAAAGCTCAAGAAGTTTCTGATAGAAAGATTTTCCTTCCGCTTTCATTTTTGCTGCGATTTCACAGGCAAGTAGGGTAGCGGTTACCGCATCTTTATCTCTAACAAAATCACCAACCATATATCCAAAACTTTCTTCACCACCACCAATGAAATTCATTTCCGGGTGGTCCTTGATCAGTTTTGCGATCCATTTAAATCCTGTAAGAACTTCTTTATATTCTACTCCGTAAGATTCGGTTAAATTCTTCATCATTGGAGTGGAAACTATGGTAGAAGCAACAAACTCTGAACCTTTGATCTTATCCTGTTTTTTCCATTCCTCCAGAAGAAACCAGGTCATTACCAACATGGTTTGGTTTCCATTAAGAAGTACCATTTTGCCATCTAAATTACGAACGGCAACTCCAAGTCTGTCACAATCCGGATCTGTTCCAATAACAATATCTGCATTGATTTCTTCAGCCTTTTCCAAAGCCATCTTTAATGCTTCAGGTTCTTCCGGGTTTGGTGATTTCACTGTTGGAAAATTACCATCTGGTTTACGTTGCTCTTCAACAATATGAACATTATTAAATCCTGCCATTTCCAGAACTTCAGGAACCATCGTAATAGAAGTTCCATGGAGAGAAGTAAATACTACTTTAAGATCGCTCTTTGCGGTAGCTGAAGTGTCAAAACTTCCATTTTCTACGGAAGCTTTTGCGAATGAATCGTCAACCTTTTGGTCGATCTTCTCGATCAACGATTCGTTCGCTTCAAATTTAACTTCAGTATAGTCAAGATTATTAATGGTTTCGATCACTTCTTTGTCCTGCGGCGGAACTAACTGGCCACCATCCTGCCAGTAAACCTTATAACCATTGTATTCTGGTGGATTATGGCTTGCGGTAAGCACGATCCCGCAGTGACACTCTAATTCTTTAACGGCAAAAGATAATTCAGGAGTCGGTCGTAGATCAGAAAAGAGATAAACTTTGATATCGTTCGCCGAAAAGACATCAGCTACAACTTTGGCTAATGTATCACTATTATGTCTGCAATCGTAAGCAATAGCTACTTTAACCTGCTCTCCTGGAAAAGATTTTTTCAAATAATCTGAAAGTCCCTGGGTGTTTTTACCTAAGGTATATTTGTTGATACGATTTGTGCCAACGCCCATAACACCACGCATTCCACCTGTACCAAATTCAGCATTTTTATAAAAACTTTCTTCCAGCTCACCCGGATCATCATTTATAAGTCGGTTGATCTCGGTTTTAGTGTCTGCATCAAAGATATCAGTAAGCCACGCCTGTGCCTTCTGAAGAATTTCAGGTTTATTTGTTGCCATAATTAGTTGGTTTTACTAAACAAAAATAATGATTAATACGAGAAAGGTACTAAATATTACTGGTGGTTTTTCGTATCAGGTAGCGCTCTTTCTCACGCTTTGAACGAAGAATAAGCTCTCCCAGAAAACCAGCAAGAAAAAATTGTGTGCCTATAATCATCACTGCAAGTGAAATATAGAACCAGGGATTCTGAGTTACCAGTACGTTAGGTAGGCCGTGATACAATTTATAGAGTTTGGAAACACCAATAAGAAAGGCAGAGACAAAACCGATGATAAACATTAGAACACCCAGAGCTCCAAATAGATGCATAGGTCTGCGTCCAAATTTGGAAAGAAACCAAATACTGATTAAGTCCAGGAAACCATTAATAAATCTACTGGCGCCAAATTTTGTGTTACCATATTTGCGAGCCTGGTGTTTAACTTCCTTTTCGGTGATCTTACTGTAACCGGCATTTTTCGCAAGTACAGGAATGTATCGATGCATTTCACCGTAGACATCGATGTTTTTTATCACTTCTTTTCGGTAAGCTTTGAGTCCGCAATTGAAGTCATTTAATTTTACTCCGGAAGTTTTTCTGGCAGCAGCATTAAATAGTTTGGAAGGAAGGTTTTTGGTGATCACATTATCATAGCGCTTCTTTTTCCATCCCGAAACAAGGTCGTATTTCTGCTCCTTGATAAGGGCGTATAATTCTGGAATTTCATCAGGATTATCCTGAAGATCGGCATCCATAGTGATGACCACATCACCCTGGGCTTCGATAAAACCAGCATGCAAAGCCTGGGATTTTCCGTAATTCCTATTAAAACGTATACCTTTTACACGATCATCGGCTTCAGAAAGTGATTCAATTGTCTTCCAGGAACCATCTGTGCTGCCATCATCAATAAAGATGATCTCATAAGAAAAGGAATTGGATCGCAATACTTTTGCGATCCAATTATATAATTCAACCAAAGATTGCTCTTCGTTGAGTAATGGTATAACTACCGATATTTGCACTATTTAATATTTTGATTAAGAGCGGGGTCTTGTTTTTTCATTATTGCTCCTGCGATCAAAGATATCAAGAATCCGAAGAAAAGACTTGAAATAAGAGTTACGGTTGCAAAAAACCATGGACTTGTAGTAACATCCATCACACCGCCAGCTTGTTCCATTTGCTCATTTGACATTCCTCCATCTGCCATATCGGTATAAGCTTTTTCTCTAACCATATCTATAAATTCAGGATATATGAAAGTATAGTGTATAAAAGTATAGATAGCTGTGATAATTCCACTAATAGCTGCTATAGCTAAACCAACTTTAATAGCCTCTTTAATGCTTAGATAGCCGCCATTGCTTTTTTTAAATGCCTTTAATCCAAGGACAAAGATTATTATGCTAGCAATTCCATTTATAACTGCTAGATACCAATTTTGTTCAGTGAGGCCAAAAACGTACATTAAAACGAGAACTAATATTGAATACCCCGCCATTATTATTCCGTAGGTATACGCAAAAGGTTTAATTGAAGGTGAATTTCCCATAATTTAGTTGTAGATTGATTAGTTTAGCAGTTAGTTAACAAATATAAGGAAACGTTACACTCAATAATAAATAAAAACTTTTTTCAATTTTATTTGTTCGTAAGTAGTAATTAGTTAAATTTGCACCTCGAAAATTAAAAGATCAAAGCGATGAAGCAGGGAATCCATCCGGAAAATTATAGATTAGTAGCATTTAAAGATATGTCTAACGAAGACGTGTTTTTAACTAAATCTACAGCAAAAACAAAAGAAACTATTGAAGTTGACGGAACTGAATACCCGTTAGTAAAACTGGAAATTTCCAGAACTTCTCACCCATACTATACTGGACAAACCAAATTACTGGATACTGCAGGTAGAATTGATAAGTTCAAGAACAAATACTCAAAATTCAAGAAGAAGTAATTCTTCCGAATTTTCGACATATAAAGCCGCTTTTAGCGGCTTTTTTCATTTTAGCAGCAGTCCGTTTCACCGGAAACTTTATTTTTACTGAATCAAAGCATTCGATATGAACTATATTCTATTTGACGGTACTTTCCGAAATAATCTATTACCATTTACATTCACCAGACCAGTAGCTGATCTACGAATAGGGATACTAACCATCCGAGAAAAATGGGAGCAACGATTGAATTTGATTACTTCAACTAAAACTGAAGAATATCTTTCAGAAAAGTGGCCATTGAAATTAGAAGGTTCAAATATTTTTATCAATGCTTCTGTTTTACCGGATGACAAATTACTGCAGGAAATTTCAGCACTTCAGCATGGCGAAAAATTAGTTTTTGAAGACATCTTAATAGCATATAAGTTTGAAGGTAATTCTGAACCATCTCCTGAAGATCTTCAGCTTAAAGAATCATCCAGAAAGCCTTTTGTTGTTGCTCATGCCTGGGATATCTTCTCTAAAAATGCTGAAGCTATTCAGTTAGATTTTGATCATTTAACCAAAGGAAGAACTTCTCAGATGATAGATTCTTCTAATTATACCAAGGTTTCAGAAAACATTTTTATTGAGGAAGGAGCCAGCGTGGAGAACTGTTCCTTAAATGCCAGTGATGGTCCCATTTATATTGGTAAAAATGCTACAGTTATGGAAGGATCGCTGATTAAAGGCCCTTTCGCTTTAGGGGAATCTGCAACGATCAAGATGGGTGCTAAAATTTATGGCGCAACTACCATCGGGCCTTCATGTAAAGCGGGTGGTGAGATTAGTAACTCTGTGTTGTTTCAGAATTCTAATAAAGGACATGATGGCTTTTTAGGGAATTCTGTACTTGGTGAGTGGTGTAATATAGGTGCCGATTCCAATAACAGCAATCTTAAGAATAATTATGCTGCCGTTCGTTTATGGGATTATGAGACAGAAAGATTTGCGGATACCGGGTTGCAATTCTGCGGACTTATAATGGGAGATCACAGTAAATGTGGGATCAATACCATGTTTAATACCGGGACCGTAGTTGGAGTGAGTGCGAATATTTTTGGAAGTGGTTTCCCTAGAAACTTTATTCCTTCTTATAGTTGGGGTGGAAGTGCAGGAACAACAACATACAAACTTACTAAGGTTTTTGAGACCGCCAGACTGGTAATGCAACGACGGGGAGTAGAGCTCACCGCAGTCGATGAAAAGATTATGGAGCATATTTTCGATTATTCCGCTAAATGGCGACGGGATTAAACTCTATAAACCAGAGTTGAGCATTTGATTTTCAGCTTGATAATTGATTTTTTAGAAACACTTTAAGTTGGTATCTTTGCAACCCGAATTACAGGAATAGACGAATTGATCATGAGCGCAAAAAAAGTAGCATTTTATACCCTTGGCTGTAAGCTGAATTTTTCTGAAACTTCCACGATCGCTAGATCTTTTGAGAATGAAGGATTCCAGAGGGTGGAGTTTGAAGAAGCGGCAGATATATACGTGATCAACACCTGTTCTGTTACTGAAAATGCAGATAAACGATTCAAAACCATTGTCAAGCATGCTCAGAAAGCTAATGAAGATGCTTTCCTTATTGCAGTTGGTTGCTATGCTCAATTGAAACCAGAAGAACTAGCCGCGGTAGATGGTGTGGATCTAGTCCTGGGTGCCACTGAAAAATTCAAAATTACAGACTACCTTAACGACCTCACCAAGAATGATCATGGTGAAGTTCATAGCTGCGAGATCGATGAAGCCGATTTCTACGTGGGTTCTTATTCTATAGGTGATCGTACTCGCGCTTTTTTGAAAGTTCAGGATGGATGTGATTATAAATGTACGTATTGCACCATCCCTTTGGCCAGAGGTATTTCCAGAAGCGACCGTCTTGAAAATGTTCTTCAAAATGCTTCGGAAATTTCAGAACAGGGAATCAAAGAGATCGTTCTCACGGGAGTAAATATTGGAGACTACGGGAAAGGTGAATTCGGAAATAAAAAGCATGAACATACTTTTCTTGAGCTCGTACAGGCACTGGATGAAGTTGAAGGGATTGAAAGACTTCGAATTTCTTCTATAGAACCCAACTTGCTGAAAAATGAAACGATCGATTTTGTAGCTTCAAGTAAAACTTTTGTACCTCATTTTCACATTCCACTTCAAAGTGGAAGTGACGATATGCTGAAGCGTATGCGCAGGCGCTATCTTAGTGATCTATATGTAGATCGTGTGAATAAGATCAAGTCAGTCATGCCAGATGCCTGTATTGGCGTAGATGTCATTGTTGGCTTTCCAGGTGAAACTAATGAGCATTTTCTGGAGACCTATAATTTTCTTCAGGAATTGAATATATCATACCTGCATGTTTTTACTTATTCAGAAAGGGATAATACGCCGGCAGCAGAGATGGATGGAGTAGTCCCGTTAAAGGTAAGGAAGAAAAGGAGTAAAATGCTGAGAGGCTTATCTGCTAAAAAGCGCAGAGCTTTTTATGAAAGTCAGCTTGGGAATACATCAACGGTTCTATTCGAAGGAGAGAACAAATCTGGTTATATTCACGGATTTACAGAAAACTACGTAAAGGTTAAAGCACCGTGGAATCCAGAGATGGTAAATACACTTAAAAAAGTGAATCTTACCGAGATCGATGAAGATGGCCTGGTAAGATTCGAAATGCTACAGGAAGAATTGGTTTAAATATTAATACCTACAGGAAGTAGATCTTTGTATTTTCTTCTGTTTTTCCGCATAAAACCAGCAATGGTTGGGTTTGTAGGAACCACTCTCATATTGGTTTCGCTAATCCTGGAAAGAACCGCTTCTATAAAATCATTTTGCTTGTCCAGAACTTTCTCAGATACTTTTATCTTGGTTAAGAAGATCTTTCTATCTTGTTGAGAGTATTCTATAATGCAGAGTTCTCCATCAATTTCAGTTTCAAACTGTCTCAAAAATTCATTGTCTGTAATCTTCATTTCTTCTACACTCATATTTCAAGAATTAATTCATAGGCACTTCAATAAAAAGTACCGTTGATTCATTTTTAACGTCAACATTTATCTTCGGAGTATTCCAAATACCAACAGCATCGCGCTTTGAAAGCTTTAAATCATCAATTTCTGAATCTCCCTCTATCATAAAGATATAGACACCATTGGTCTTGTTATTTAAGTTATACTCAATATTCCTGCCAGCTTCGGTCTTTTGAATTGACAGGAAAGCGTTTTGATGAATTTTCAAGGCGTTTTCATCATCATGACCCATTGGAGCTACTACTGTAACCAACTCACCAGTATCTAACTGTTTGCTGTAATTCTTTTGGTCATACCGTGGTTCATGTCCACTCTTATCCGGAAAGATCCAGATCTGGAGCATATTTAATTCTTCATTTGAGGAATTAAATTCGCTATGTTCCACACCTGTTCCAGCGCTCATTACCTGTACTTCGCCCTGCTCAATGACTGCAGTGTGGCCCATGGAATCTTTATGTTTTATTGCACCCTTGAGAGGAATTGAAATGATCTCCATATCCTTATGTGGATGGGTGCCAAATCCCATTCCAGATTTAACGTAGTCATCATTAAGTACACGAAGTAGTCCGAAATTTGTTTTACTAGGATCGAAATAATTAGCAAAGCTAAAGGAGAAATTAGCGTTCAACCAGCCATGATTAGCGGTACCACGAGATCCTGCAGCGTGAAATATTTTATCCATTATTTATGAGTTATAAGATTTGAAAGTCTAAGATTAAAGGCTAATTTTGATTGTTCAATTTACGATTTTGTGAGTGCATTTCATGTAACTCGCATGTTAAAAAGATTAGTTTGCAGAAGCGTACACATGTTTACTTCATGCCGGGTATGGCAGCAGCTCCAACAATTTTTGAAAACCTGATTTTACCTGCGGAAAAGTATGAAACACATTTGCTTGAGTGGGTAATTCCTGAGACAGATGAATCACTTGATGATTATTCGAAAAGAATGCTTCAATTTATTAAACATGAGAACATTGTATTGATAGGCGTTTCTTTTGGAGGGGTTATTGTACAGGAGATGGCAAAGTTTCTGGACTTGAAGAGGCTTATTATAATATCCAGTGTAAAATGTACGAACGAGCTACCTCCACATATGAAATTCGCTGCCAGAACAGGCTTATTTCGAATAGTACCTACAAGTCTTGCGAATTACGTAGACCAATTCGAGAAGTATGCAATTGGACCATTTCTTAAAAAACGTGCGAAATTATATAAACAGTATATTTCTATTACAGACAAGCAATATCTGGACTGGTCCATAAAACAAATGGTGAACTGGAAGTGTGAGAAGCCTGATGAGAAGGTAATTCATATTCATGGTGATCAGGATGAAGTTTTTCCAGTAAAAAATATTGACAATGCGATCATCGTTAAAGGCGGGACGCATATTATGGTTGTAAACAGATTCAGGTGGTTTAACGAAAATCTACCTGCAATTATCGAAACCGGAGAATTGATTAAAAGAACTTAAATAATTACATATGAATTTATTGAAAAGCGCATTGATATTTGTAGGGATTCTTACGGTCCTGGGGGTAAGTATTAATGCATATGTGCAGGATGGTGAATTAAATTCAACTGAGTCCGGTAGTACAGTAGCTGACACTATCAAAGATCGTAGTGTTGCAAACAACTACCGAATCAAGGCGTTGCCAGTGCCAACAAATCTGGATTTTGCGGGTGAGCCCGTTCCACTGGAAGATCCAGATGTTTATGAAAGAATGGATAGAGAACTTCTGGTCAATACCTACTGGCAATCGAATGCTTTGCTGCTTATAAAACGAGCTAATAAGTTTTTCCCGATCATAGAACCAGTTTTAAAAGAAGAAGGGATCCCTGAAGACTTCAAATATCTTGCGGTTATAGAAAGTGGTTTGACTCAGGCGGTGTCACCTGCTAAGGCAGTGGGTTTCTGGCAAATTCTTGAAGGAACAGGGAAGGAGTATGGATTGGAGATCAATGCTAACGTAGATGAGCGCTATAACATAGAGAAATCTACCCGTGTAGCTGCAGATTATCTGAAGAAAGCAAAGGCACGTTTTGGTTCCTGGACATTGGCTGCGGCTTCATACAATGCCGGGCAGTATGGTGTAGATAAGCAATTGGATAGACAAAAGGTTGATGAATATTATGAGCTTTTACTAGGAGAAGAGACTGGTAGGTATGTTTTTAGAATTCTTGCCCTGAAGGAGATTATGAACAATCCTAAAAAATATGGATTCGATTACGATGAAGACGATCTTTACGCGCCAATTCAGCTAAATAAAGTGAAAGTAGACACTGCTGTAGCGAATTTCCCGGATTTTGCAAGAGAATTCGGAATCAATTATAAAACTTTGAAAATTCATAACCCCTGGTTAAGAGATGATCATCTCAATAATTCGTCAAGAAAGACTTATTATATTGAAATCCCTGAAGCAGGTCAGTATCCTAAACTAGATTAGTCTACGCTAACATTGTCAGCATACACTTCATCGTACTCGGGAATCAGGTTTTTTGAAATAGAGGTTTCGAGTGCGATGTAGTTTTTTTGATAGGCCGTTTCGAGGTCGATTGCAGGTCCTGAGAATACGCTTCTACGAATAGATGTTATCCTCTTATCTTCGGAAAGTAAAAAACAAGTTGGGAGCCCTAGTGAATGTTTCAATTGTTTCACGACATAACCACCGTTATTTTCAGATTCATCCACGTATACTACAGAAATTTGAGAGTTGAATTGATCTGAAAGTTTCTTGACAGTTTCACGCTTATCCCAGAACAATACCACGAAATCTACTCTATCAGAATATTCTTTCGCTAATTTGTTAATTGCAGGAATTTCTCCTTTTGCAGGAATACACCAGCTGGCATAAGTAATAAGAAAGGTTGGTTTATTAAAATCGTAAAGCTCAACTTCACGATTTCGAAGGTTCTTAAACTTAAAATTATTCATGTAAGAACCTGCCAGCTGTTCCGAAGTAAACTCTTCAAAGAGCTCCTGGGCTTTTTCATATTTATTAGCTCGAAATGCAGCATCCGCCTTCTTATTATAGTCAGATAAATGCTCAAAAAGAGCTTCGGTGAAATAATATTTGTCGTCCAGATCTTGCTGGGCGAATAAATGGGAGGTAATAAAAAGAAGCGTTAACAAAAGTAACAGTCTCTTCATAATCTATTTTTGGGGCTTACTCCCTAAAAGTATTATGAATAAAGACGTTTCAGAAATATACTCGTTTAAGTACCAATTTATTTGTTGAAAGAAAAGAGGTTTTAAAAAACTCTTAATTAGATCTTTTTCATCTGCTCTTTCATCATTCTAATCTGGTCATTTAGCATTCCATGTTTGTCCAGTTTCTTAGCTTCACTCAGTAATGTTGTCGCTTCTCTCTTTCTTCTTTTGGTCATTGCGATTCCAGCGAGGTTCAATTTTGCCATCGCAAGGTCATGATCCATTGAAAGTCCAAGTTTTATAGCGCGTTTGAAAAACTTTTCAGCCTGCGTCATATTGGTTTGAGAAACCATTAGACCATGCAAGTACCAGTAATATCCCTGTTGCTTTGGTACTAGTGCCTTTTCAGGATCTTTAATCTTATCAAGCCATCTTTTCGCGCCTGGAAAATCTTGTTTTCTAAGTCTAAGAAAAGCCAGAAGTATCATTTCATTCTTAAAATACAGGAAAATAAAGATCCCGGAAAGTAGAATTAGAGCAATTCCATTTCCAATCTCCCCTTCAATAAATTGCCAGACAGCAACGACGATAAGTAATCCTGCGATAAATAGTTTGATATTCTTGTTGAACATAGATAAAATTGTTTTCCGGCGGCAAAGGTAGTAAAAACTATTAAAATTTTTTATGTTTAGTATTTGCAGTACATAAAAAGCTTTGTATATTTGCACGCAGTTTTTAAGACAGATAAACGAATTTAGAAGATAAAAGATATTCACAATGAAAAGAACGTTTCAACCATCCAAAAGAAAAAGAAAAAATAAGCACGGCTTTAGGGAGCGTATGGCAAGTGCCAACGGTAGAAAAGTCCTTGCTAGAAGAAGAGCTAAAGGAAGAAAGAAACTATCTGTATCTTCTGAAAACAGACATAAGCATTAATGATTATCATTAATTGAAATATTAAAGGTGTTACTTTTTGAGTAACGCCTTTTTTTATACCCAGACGCTTCTTAATTTTATAGTACACAACTAACAACACGATCAAATCTTAATCATGCCTAAAAACAACAACATCAAGTGCGTTTTAATCATTGGATCTGGTCCAATTATCATTGGCCAGGCCTGTGAGTTCGATTACTCAGGTACTCAATCTCTTAGATCTCTGCGAGAGGACGGGATTAAAACCATACTTATCAATTCCAATCCTGCAACCATCATGACCGACCCTTCCATGGCCGATCATGTATATCTTAAACCACTTACCACAAAATCCATTATTGAAATTCTGAAGGATCATCCTGAGATCGATGCTGTTCTACCAACTATGGGTGGTCAAACTGCACTGAATTTATGTATCGAAGCAGACGAAAAAGGTATTTGGAGTGATTTCAATGTAAAGCTTATTGGTGTTGATATCGATGCAATCAATATTTGTGAAGATCGCGAGCAGTTCAAGCAGCTAATGGGGAGACTTGGAGTGCCAGTCGCTCCGGCCAAAACGGTGACCTCTTATTTGCAAGGAAAGGAAGTTGCTCAGGAATTTGGATTTCCATTAGTAATTAGAGCATCCTTTACTCTTGGTGGAGGCGGAGCTAGTTTTGTGCACCGTGCTGAGGATTTTGATGAGATGCTTTCCAGAGGTCTTGAAGCTTCTCCAATTCATGAAGTGTTGATAGATAAAGCTTTATTAGGCTGGAAAGAATATGAATTGGAACTACTGCGAGATAAAAATGATAACGTAGTAATTATTTGTGCCATTGAAAATATGGATCCAATGGGAATCCATACCGGAGACTCGATCACTGTTGCTCCTGCGATGACGCTTAGCGATAAGACGTATCAGAGAATGCGTGATCTTGCGATTAAAATGATGCGTAGTATTGGTGATTTTGCTGGAGGTTGTAATGTGCAATTTGCAGTTAGTCCTGATGAAAAGGAAGATATCGTAGCAATTGAGATCAATCCGCGTGTATCGAGATCTTCAGCTTTAGCTTCTAAAGCAACAGGATATCCTATTGCAAAAGTGGCTACAAAACTTGCTTTAGGTTATAATCTGGATGAACTTGAAAACCAGATCACTAAATCAACTTCAGCATTATTCGAGCCTTCACTTGATTATGTGATCGTTAAGATCCCTCGCTGGAACTTTGATAAGTTCGAAGGATCAGATCGCACATTAGGTCTTCAGATGAAATCTGTAGGGGAAGTGATGGGAATTGGACGTTCGTTCCAGGAAGCTCTTCATAAAGCTACACAATCACTTGAGATCAAGCGAAACGGATTGGGTGCAGATGGGAAAGGTTATAAGGATTATGATCAGATCATAGATAAATTAACTAACCCTAGCTGGGATCGTGTCTTTGTGATTTACGATGCCATACAAATGGGTATACCACTTAGTAGAATACACGAGATCACCAAGATCGATATGTGGTTCCTGAAACAATATGAGGATCTTCACGCTCTTGAAGTGGAGATTACTAAATATGATAAAGAAAACCTTCCTAAAGATCTACTTCTAGAAGCCAAACAGAAAGGTTTTGCTGATAGGCAAATTGCACATATGCTTGATTGCCTGGAAAGTGAAGTTTATAAAAAGAGAGAAGAATTACAGATTAACCGGGTTTACAAACTTGTAGACACCTGTGCTGCTGAATTTGAAGCTTTGACTCCGTATTACTATTCAACGTTCGAGGAAGGAATTCGTTCCAAGGATGGAGAGTACTACACAGATAATGAAAGCAAAGTTTCAGATAAGAAGAAGATCATAGTGCTTGGTTCCGGGCCAAACAGGATAGGACAGGGGATAGAATTTGATTACAGCTGTGTTCATGGTGTACTTGCTGCTGCAGAATGTGGTTATGAGACCATCATGATCAATTGTAATCCTGAGACCGTTTCCACAGATTTCGACACGGCAGATAAGTTGTATTTCGAACCTGTTTTCTGGGAGCATATTTATGACATTATTCAGCATGAAAAACCGGAAGGAGTTATAGTACAGCTTGGAGGGCAAACGGCTCTTAAACTTGCTGAAAAACTTGATCGCTACGGAATAAAGATCATGGGGACCAGTTATGAGGCCCTGGATCTTGCTGAGGACAGAGGTAGTTTTTCAACTTTACTGCAAAAGAACGATATTCCTTATCCAGACTTTGGAACTGCAGAAAATGCAGACGAAGCCCTTAAACTTGCTGAAGAACTTGATTTCCCTATATTGGTAAGACCATCCTATGTGCTTGGAGGTCAGGGAATGAAAATTGTGATCAATAAGGATGAACTGGAAGCTCATGTGGTAGACCTTCTTAGAAAAATTCCTAACAATAAATTACTACTGGATCATTACCTTGATGGAGCAATCGAGGCTGAAGCAGATGCTATCTGTGATGGAGAGGATGTCTACATTATAGGGATCATGGAGCATATCGAGCCTTGTGGAATACATTCTGGTGATTCTCATGCCTTGTTGCCGCCTTTCAACTTAGGAGACCTGGTAATGCAGCAAATCAAGGATCACACTCGCAAGATCGCTCTGGCGCTTAATACAGTTGGATTGATCAATATTCAATTTGCGATCAAGGATGATAAAGTATTTATTATCGAAGCGAATCCCAGAGCTTCGAGAACTGTACCGTTCATCGCGAAGGCTTATAAGGAGCCTTACGTGAATTACGCGACCAAAGTAATGCTTGGGGAAAAGAAGGTAAAGGATTTCAACTTTAATCCTCAGCTGGAAGGTTACGCCATTAAACAACCTGTCTTCTCATTTAATAAATTTTATAATGTAAATAAGCAGCTTGGGCCTGAAATGAAAAGCACCGGGGAAAGTATCCTTTTCATTGATAGTTTGAAGGACGATGAGTTCTACGATCTATATTCCAGAAGAAAAATGTACTTAAGTAAGTAATTAAACTTATAGAAACAAAAGGTCATTCTGAACTCTATGTTAAGAATGACCTTTTTTAATAGTCGAAAATGAAAGAATTCGTTTTAATCTTTGGCGGAATAATGGGGGCGCTCGCTGTAATCTTAGGAGCCTTTGGAGCTCACGCTCTTAAAAAAACCTTTAATGATGATCAATTAAAGAGTTTTGAAACCGGTGTAAAATATCAAATGTATCATGCGATCATATTGATCATTACCGGTATTGTGTTTCCGTTTACTCAAACTGGACAACAGCTCACCGCCTGGTTTTTTATGATCGGGATCTTGCTATTTTCCTTCAGTATTTATGGTCTTACCTATAGTAGTTCGATCAATAAAAAGCTAAAAATACTCGGTCCGGTTACTCCTCTGGGTGGTTTGTTTCTAATCCTGGGATGGATCTTTTTTACGATAAACGTTGTTGAAATAGCTGTCTATATAAATAACTGACTATCGGCAATCTGTGCGCTTTAAGGTGTAGCTATAGTTTAACTTAAAATCTTTATTTCTGAAGCTGGTTTTTCCAGTAGATTCTTCAGTTTCTGTAAAGCCCTCAACGAAGCCATCAGAGCTTTTCAAAAAGAATACTTCTCTTTCTGAAACCTTTCCTTCTGAAGTATATTGATAGCTGGCAAAAAGAGAATCATTGGAAATTCTTCCTCGAATATTACCTTTGTTCTGGTCTTTTTCGAACAGTGAATAAGAAAGATCGCCTTCTACAATAGAATCATCTTTAATCCTTAAAGCCATATAGATCGTATCCTTTTTTTTAAGGTAAGTGTAGCATTCGATCTTCTGAATATTTTCGGTTTTCGGAGCTGCAATTTCCTGTTTTTCTACTGAAGCTTCTTCAACTTTTTCAGGTACTTCAGATTTACAGCTAAATAATACGATGCTGATAAAAAGGAAAATGTAGTTTACGTTTTTCATAATTCAGCATAAAAATAGGACAATTATTAAAGATCTGATTTTCTGCTTCTATATTTTTCAGCAAACCATGCAATTAAAAGGAGTTGTGTGGAGTGATATAGCATGATAGGAAGTAGTATCAAACCTGAATTTGCTGTACTTCCAAAGATCACCCGAACCATTACAGAACCATGCACTAATGATTTTTTTGTTCCGCAGAATTGAGCAGTGATGGTATCGGCGGTATTCAATTTTAGTGCCTTGCTGGCGAACATTGTCCCGTAGTAAACCAGGAAGAAAAGGACAATAACGATTCCTGCCATTTTCAAGATCTCGCTCCAGCTAATATCAGCAAAGATGTTCGAGGAAAATGAATTGCTGAAACTTGTATAAATGATAAGTATGATCGTAGCCTTGTCAAAATTACTAAGTTTCTTGCCATGTTTTCTAGCCCAGTTTCCCAGGAACTTTTGAAGAAATAATCCAATAAGTAGAGGTGCTACAATTTGCAGCATCAATTTTTGTAATACGCTCAGAAAGTCGAAATCTGTTGTGCTTTCCAGAACCAGTCCAAGCCAAAGTGGGGTTGCGAAAATCCCGATAAGGCCAGATAAACTGGCATTAAATATTGCAGCTGGAAGATTTCCTTTTGCTAAAGCGACCATTACGACAGATGATGAGACGGTGGACGGTAATGTTCCGAGAAAGAACAGCGCAATCCAGGATTCAGATTGTAGCCCCTTTTCAAATAGCGGTAGACAAGCGATACATAAAAGTGGGAAAACGACAAAAGTTGTTAAGTGGATAATAATATGAATTTTGTAATTCATCAAACCCTGTTTAAACTCTGCCGGCGATAATTTGAGTCCGTAGAAAAAGAATATAAGTCCAATTCCTATATCGGTAATGGTTTTTAAAGGTAAAATTTCTGGGCCCTGCGGAAGAAAGTATGCTATTGCGATCGCAACAAATATCGCTATGATAAACCAGTTCGATTTCACGAATGCATCTCAATTTTAGCCTTGTGATCTTCCAGGATATGCAAGTATTTTTCAGAAGCAAAGTCGGTTTCATGAAATTCTTTAACCCTGAAATCCTTCATTTTCTTACGTTTGATACTTTTAGCAAAACGCCGAATTTCATCATCAGATTTAAGGACTAAACCTGGAACTTCAATGGAATTCCCATCTTTATCCTTTGCAACCATCGTAAAGTACGAGCTGTTGCAATGTTTGATGTCACCTGTTTGAATATTTTCAGATTCCACACGAATCCCTATAACCATGGAGCTTCTACCCACATAATTCACAGAAGCTTTCATCGTCACCAGTTCACCGATCTCAATAGGCCTCAGGAAATCAACGGTATCCACACTTGCGGTCACACAATAAGCCCTGGAATGTTTGGAGGCACAAGCGAAGGCGATTTGATCAAGGAGGGATAATATATAGCCACCATGTATTTTGCCATTAAAATTGGAGTGCGATGGCAGCATCAATTCCGAGATTACAACCTGGCTTGCTTCAACGCTTTTGTAATTTTGCTGCATATTATCTTCTAAAATGTGGACTTTGCGATTGTTCTACTTCAGTAATGAAATATTTACTGTCTCCCCAGAAAAAGAAGGTTGAATAGCGTTCTACGTAGGTAAGCTTTACATAATCTCCTTCATACTCCTGAAGGCCTTTAATCACTTCTTCATTTTTATCAAGAACAGAAAAACTGAATATCTGAGCACCGCTTATTCCCTGGCTTATTTCACCTTCCCAGGTCTTTGTGATCACTCCTTTACGGCTGAATTTGATGAGCTCACCGCTTCTGGTTCCTTCGCTATACGGCACGAAATAGACAAATGCATAATAAAGCAGCCATAGGATGAATATTCCGCCTAGTATATATATTAGTGTTTTCTTCATGTTATTGATTTTTATAGATCAGGTTAAGAAATTCTTCAAGTTTGGAAGGTTCAAGCCATCGGGTCACTATGACTAATTTTTGTTTCTGGTCAATGATGATAAAATTACCTCCAAATCCCGCTGCGTAAAAAAGATCTTTATCCAAACCTTCCATGTGTCGGTCTCCTTTAGCATTCAGCCACCACATATAACCATAATTGGTGTTGGTAGTAGAGGGTATTACGGCTTGCTTAATTAGATCTTTCTCAAGAAGTTTTTTATCGTTCCACACACCATTATTCATGAATAATAATCCAAATCTGGCCATATCTTCAGTATTGATGAACATACCGCCACCGGAATGACCACCTCCGCTTACAGATTGCATCGTATAACCATCGATAGTTGTCCAGGAATTGTCATAACCAAACCACCGCCAGGAATGTGATGCGCCAATAGGATCCATGATATGTTCTTTTAAAACGGTAGGTAAAGGTTTTCTGAAGACCTGCAACAGGCTATAGGCGAGCACATTTACTCGTACATCATTATATTTGAAGAAAGTTCCCGGTTCATTTAATTTACGGGATTTCCAGCTATCAATATTTCCACTTGCCGAGGGCCTGTCTGCCCAGTCGTGGCTCTCCCATAACTCACCACTCCAGTCAGAATTTTGCTGAAGTAAGTGTTTCCATGTAATTTGAGAGTTGTGTGGACCGTTAAATGTGCTATCCCAAACATATCCTGATACCGTATCATTGATGTTACGAATGATATTTTCCTGTAAAGCAATTAAAGCGGTAGTAGAAAGAAAGCTTTTAGTTACACTAAAAGTCATGTCCACTCTTTGAACATCGCCCCATTCGGCTATTTTATAGCCGTTCTTCAGGATCATTCCCGCCGGGCCTCCACGTCGCTTTACGGGTCCCATGATCTTATGAAACGGTTCCCGTTCAAAACCCTTCAAAATGGCCTGTTCAAGGTCTCTGGCTCCAGTATATTCATTTTTCCTGGCAAAGTCTATTGCTGCATCCAGGTTAAGATCAAAAATTTCAGGTGACTTTGATTCCCAGAGTGTGTCTGCAGGGAAATAGATCTCTTGCGCCTGGCTGGTACATAAAAAGATGAATAAAATTGAATTGATCCAGAATTTCATGGCTGCAAGATATTTAATTCTCGTTCAAAGTTTCTGAATTTGAGTCACGAATTAGTTTAGGGTCGATCTGTTTTGAAGCTTTAGCTCCAAGTTTTTTTAAACGCTCCACTTTTCTAATTAAATTCCCTTTTCCAGTAAGTTTTTTCATAGCACCATCATATGAATTTTGAACTGTTCCAATCTGTCTGCCAACTTTTTCCAGTTCTATAGTAAGATTTGTAAATGAATCATACAAAGCACCGGCCTGGTTTGCAATCTCTATCGCATTCTGCTTTTGCTTTTCATTCTGCCACATACTTTCGATGGTTCTTAGTACCGCAAGCAGAGTGGTAGGAGTTACTAAAATGATATTTTGGTCAAAGGCTTCGTTATAAAGATTAGGGTTTTCGTTGCTGGCAACCGCAAACGCCGCTTCAATAGGGATGAAGAGCAATACAAAATCCGGACTTGCTTCCTGGTGAAGCATCTGGTAATTCTTCTTACTTAATTCCTGAATGCGCTGTTTTAAAGCAATAAAATGATCTTTGAGATGAGCAGACTGCTCTGTGATATCTTCAGCATTCGCATATCTTTCATAAGCATTAAGGGAAACCTTAGAATCTACGATCATCTTTTTATCACCCGGCAGGTTGATCACCACATCTGGGATTACACGTTTTCCTTCCTTTGTGGTAAAACTTTGCTGTACATCATACTCGTTGCCTTTGGTAAGTCCGCTCTTTTCCAGAACACGCTCCAGGATCATTTCACCCCAGTTTCCCTGCATTTTGGTGTTCCCTTTTAAAGCTTTGGTGAGATTGTTCGCCTCCTCACTTATTTTGATATTTTGCTCATTTAGAAACCTTAATTTTTCTCCAAGTTCTGCATGTCTCTTTACTGAAGCCAGGTTGCTATCATTAATTTTATCTTCAAATTCTTTTAATTTTTTATCAAGCGGATTCAAAATTGCAGCAATATTCTTCTGATTCAGATCCGTAAATTTTTCAGATTTGTGTTCGAAGATGCGATTGGCCAGATTTTCAAATTGCTCGTTAAATTTTTGATGCAGTTTCTCAATTTCGAGTTTAAGGGTCTTACTTTTTTCTAACAGGTGCTCGTTTTCTGCTTCTTTCTGTGTAAGTAGAATCTGTAATTTTCCACGTTCATTTCTAAGAATTTCCAATTGCTCTTCCTTCTTCTGAAGCTTCTCCGTGCTTTCCTTTTTGAGTAGTTCTATGTTTATTTTTTTATCATTTAACTGACTGTCATAAAACCTCTTAACATCATCCATCTGAAGTTTAAGTTGATTAATTTGATATTCAGCGTTTTTTATAACCTCTTTTGATTTTGAAGCTTTCAAAAAGTATGCAAGCGAGAAACCTAAAGTGAAAATGAACACACAGATAATTATCAGGTAGACTGGTTCAGGCATAAATTGAGGTTTTACTAAATTTAATTAATTTGGAAATTCTTTAAGATTTTTATCGGTCTTAGCTACTTATTCTGAAGCTGGCCGATTGCCTGTCGAAGGTAATAAGTTCAGAAGGAAATAAAGAATCAAATACACCAGAGGCCATCAATTCCTTCGGTGTACCAGTAAATGATTTGCCATCCTTTAAAATGATTAGTTTATCGCATAGTTGTATGGCCAGGTTGATCTCGTGAGTGGCAAAAATGATCGCTTTACCGGTCGTTTCTGTAAGTTCCTTTAGTAATTTCAACATAAAGGCTTTATGGTAAATATCAAGATGAGTGGTGGGTTCATCCAAAATGATCAAAGAAGTTTCCTGTGCAATTGCTCTGGCTATTAAGACCTTCTGAAACTGCCCGTCACTAAGTTCGTAGCACTTTTTGTTTGCGAGTTCTTTAATGTTGACAAGCTCAATTGCTTTTTGTACGGCTTCCTTATCCTCCCGATCCAGTTTCCCGATCCAGTTCGTGTATGGTTGCCGACCCAGAGCGATCAATTCGCGTGCACTTAAATTTCTTGAAACATGCTGTTCAGTAAGAACAAGGCTAAGCTGTTTTGAAAGCTCTTCGGAACTAATATTACTTATATTTTTATTTTCTATAATAACCTCACCCTTAATAGGTTCAAGTGATCTACTTAATGTTTTTAGTAAAGTGGATTTACCAGCGCCATTTACTCCTATAACCGCAGTAAGTTCGTTTTTATCAATCTCAAAATTAATATTCTCAGTAATGATCTTAGCCTTAGATCTTTCAGAATAACCTATGGAGAGTCCGCTAGTTTTTAAAATGCTATTTGAGTTTTTGTTCTCCATTAAAAATTAAATCTACGTTTTCTTATTAGAAGCCAGATAACTACGGGTGCTCCAATAAGCGAAGTAATGGCATTTATTGGTAAACTAAATTCACTACCGGGCAGCTGAGAGACAATGTCACATATTAACATTAAGATAGCTCCACCAAAAATTATCGCCGGGAACAAAATAATATGGTTTGCAGAAGGGATGATCTGTCTTATTAAATGTGGTACCGCCAGCCCTATAAATGCAATTGGACCAGCGAATGCGGTAATGCTGCCAGCGAGCAGGCTGGTCGCCAAAATTACCAGGAATCTGTTTCTTTTAATATTAGTCCCCATACTTTTTGCGTACTGTTCACCAAGAAGTAAGGAATTGAGATTTTTAATGGAAGCCAGAGTTATCAGAATGCCTGCGGTCCAGAAAATGGCCAGGATACTTACTTCTTCCCAACTTAGGTTTCCCAGGCTTCCGTAGGACCAGAATATATATTGCTGTAGATCTGCAGCTGGACTAAAGTAAGCCAGAACGCTAACAATCGCAGCAGTAAAACTGGCAAACATAAGGCCAATGATCAATATCGCCATAGTGTCTCTCAGTCGCAGTGATGCAACGATGACAGCTAGTAGAACTAGTAAGCTACCTAAACTCGATGCTATGACGAGACTCCATTTAGATAATAAAATTGTTGCAAAACCGGCACCAAATAGTGCAGATCCCATAAATACGATGGCAACTCCCAGGCTGGCACCACTGCTTAAACCCAGAACATATGGTCCGGCTAGCGGATTCCTGAATAATGTTTGCATAAGCAAACCACTAACTGCCAGTCCAGATCCTGTGATGATCGCTGTTAACGCCTTCGGTAATCTGAATTCCACAATAATATATCTCCAGGTTTCTTTTTCTACCGCAAGACCAGTAAGAGAGGCAATTACTTCAGAAAAGGGTATGCTAACCGATCCCAGACTAATATTCAGTAGCAGGCAGAACAGAAGCGCAACTCCCAGAAAGACGATGGTTAAACTATACTTTTTCCTGCTCCACATTAGTTGAGGGGTTTGAAAAATACATTTTCGTGATCCTGAAGAAGATCAGGATGAAAAATTGTGATCAGGTCCTTTAGAATGAGATCAGGCCGTTGTGGACCAACTTCATAAAAAAGAACTCCGCCAGTAGCGCCTTTTGATAAGCTCACAGAATAAACCTCTTTATCCTGTACTGCCTTAAATTTATCGTAGTGAATCGAGTTCTCAGCAAGTTGAGCATAACTCTCAAACTGTCCGGAACTTATCCAGATATCTGCGTCACCAGCTTTTTCCAGTACACTTTCGAAAGAAAGCGCCAGACTGCCTTCTCCTTTAGTATCAGAATATAGATAATTGCCATTTGCATCGTCAATAAATTGCGCCTGCCAGCTATTTCCATAAGGAATGTACCACTTATCATTATACATGGAACCGGCTATGATCACTGGTTTGTCTTTAGATAAGGAAGCTAATTCTTTAGCCTCGAGGTAGGAAGTTTCTATATCATCGAATATTTTTTCTGCTTCCTTATTTTTGTCGAACAGCACGCCAAAAAATTTGATCCATTCAGCTTTACCTAGTGGTGTTTTTTCTGTCCAGTCTCCATTATAAATTACGGGAATTCCGATATTTTTAATTGTTTCAAGACTTTTATTAGAAGCGTCGATTGCGAATCCAACAACCACATCTGGTGATAGATCAATAAGAATCTCTGTATTGATGTTCTCATATTGACCAAGTTCCTGTACCTGGCCAGAATCGATCAAGGTTCTCGTTTTTTCTGAAGAAATATAACGAGTTCCGGGAAATCCACTCAATTTATCTTCCAGACCCAACGCTTCCAGCGCAGGTATATGGGTCGTAGAGGTTACCACAATATTTTTTACAGGAATCTCCAGTTTTTCATCAAAGTCAATACTATCAGGAATAGTGGCATTTGCGGAGTGGAGTAGATATTTAAAGGGTTCTTTAGCTCCGGGCCATGGAGTTGCAACTTCCAGAATTTTATAAGTTTCATAGGATTTAATGCTAAATCCCTGGGCATATTTCACGGAGATAGTTTCACCTTGCTGGTTTCCAGGTTCCTGCCGGGATGAATTATCCTTACAGGAAATGAATGCTATAAAAATGATAATGAATGTTAATTGCTTCACGAATGTAATTTGGTCACCAAAAGTAAGATTATTTAAATTTTTGAAAGACTTACCAAACTTAATTGTTTATTTTCGCCTCGAAATTTTGGTTTGACGTCGATTTATTTCTGCGTTAATTAAAAGGGAATCAGGAGAGATTTTTTCAATAGCCTGAGCTGTTCCCGCAACTGTAAGCTTAGCCCGATTGGGTGGCTGCAATTATTCTTCAAACCACTGCCAACAGGCGGGAAGGTAAATTGTAGTACGTAAGCCAGGAGACCTGCCCGAATTTCGACTAGTATCGAGTGACTTTCGGGATAAAGGTCGGCAGATTATGAACAGAACTTACTACATTTTTTTAATCCTTATTGGCATATGCTGTATTTCAGCTCGTGCTCAAACTGATTCTATTCGTTGGTTACAAGAGGTAGAGCTTAGCGACAGCAAACTTAAGAGTAACTATTCTGGTCAGCATTTGCATTCGATCGCTGATTCTGTCGTGCAGTACAGTGATCCAGCTTTGACCAACGTTCTTAAATTTAATTCTTCTTTTTTCTTTAGAGAAAATGGTTTTGGGATGGTTTCTTCGGCATCTGTGAGAGGCACCGGTGCTTCCCAAACTGCTGTGGTATGGAATGGGATCAATATAAACTCTCAGTTCACCGGGCAAACCGACTTCAATACTATCAATTCCAAAGCTTTTGATGATATAAGTCTAAGGCCAGGCGGTGGTAGTGTTCTATACGGAAGTGGTGCAATTGGAGGAACCATTCATCTAAATAATTCTTTAAGATTCAAGAACACGAGTTCTGTTTTTGTATATGCTGGTGCAGGTAGTTTTGATACTTATCAGGCTAGCGCAAATGCTCAGGTTTCTAGCGACAAAACAGCTCTGAATATATCTTTATCCGGTATACGTTCAGCGAATGATTATGATTATCCAGTGGATGATTTTAAAAATGAAAATGGAGACTTTGATAATATCGCTTTGAATGCTTCAGTAGGGCACTGGCTTGCGGAAGACCACCTGGTCAAATTTCATTCCAATTTATACGATGGAAATCGCGGTTTTTCTGGTACTGTATTTATAGATTCAAATAGTAAATACGAAGATAGAAGCTTTCGGAATTTACTGGAGTACAAGGCTTTCTTCGGAAAATTCACCAGTAGCCTTAAGTTTGCGTTGATAAAAGAGGAGTTCAAATATTATGAGAATAGAAATTCTATAAATCATTCCTTTGGTTCAGCTGAAACAGGTATTATAAAATATGATCTGAAGTATGAAATTTTTGAAGATGCTTTTCTGAATTTAATTACTGACTATACTAAAATTGATGCGGAAGGTTCAGGGGTTGTTGACCAGAAACGAGAAACTTCAGGAGTTGCACTACTTTACAATCAATCCTTGAGAGATTTTCAATATGATATAAGTCTTCGTATCGAAGAAACTTCAGATTTCGAATCACCTATATTATTCTCTGTAGGATCTAAATATCAACTAACCGAGAATTACCTGCTAAGATTCAACTTTTCAAAGAATTATCGCATTCCAACCTTGAATGATCTATTCTGGTTACAAGGTGGAAACGAGGATCTGAAACCAGAAAATTCAGTGCAATCTGAAATTGGAGTGGATTTCAGAAAGAAAAAGCTAGAACTCAATGCGACCGTTTTCTATATAGACCTTGAAAATCTTATACGCTGGATACCTAATGAGACTGGAGTCTGGCAACCTGTTAATACAGAATCTGCTTACAATTACGGTCTGGAAATTTTTGCAACCTGGCAGAAAGATTTTAAATCCTCAAACTTAAAGCTTACAGGAAATTACGCCTATACTAGATCTATAGATAGATCTAATGGAAATCAGTTAATCTATACTCCTTATCATAAATTGACTGCGCAAGCTTCGTACACATTCTCAAATTGGAATCTATTTACTCGGGGATTATACAATGGGAAGATTTTCACTTCAGCCGATAATAATTATGAGCTCGATTCTTACACCATAGCCGATCTTGGAATTTCCCGGCAATTGAAAACAAAACCTGGAATTCGCATAGGTGCTGAAGTCAATAACCTTGTTAATAAAGACTACCAAAGTCTTCCAGGCAGATATATGCCAGGGAGATCATTTAAAACTTTTCTAACTATTAAATTTTAACCATGAATTTTAAACACTATTTCAGCCTGCTGGCACTAATTTTTTTACTGAACTCCTGTAGCGACGATGAGGATTGTTGTGTAATTCCTCCAGGTGAGGATAAAGAAGCATTTGAAGAAGGCATTTTTGTATTGAACGAAGGTAACTTTGGTTCTGGAAATTCTACTGTATCCTTTATAGATGAAGAGACTGGAGAAGTTCAGTCTGAAATATTTAATTCAGTAAACGGAACTTCATTAGGGGATACCGCGCAAAGTATTTACCTTTCTGAAGAGCTGGCATTTGTAATCTTAAATGCATCCAATACGATCGAGATCGTAGACCGCAATACTTTCGAGACTGTAGGCCAACTTTCAGAAAACTTGCAAAATCCGCGATTTGCTACGGTTTCAGGAAATTCACTATATGTGAGTAATTGGGGAGATGCCACCAATCCAGATGATTCTTATATTGCTGTTTTTAATTTATCTGACTATTCTTTTGATTCTTCTATTGCCGTTGCAGAAGGACCGGAGAAAATTCTATCGAGTAATGGATCAATATATACTGCGCATAAAGGTGGATATAATTTTAATAATATCATATCTGTAATCAATACCTCTACAAATGTTGTGTCTACTGAAATTGAAGTTGGAGACGTGCCAACTTCAATGATTGTTGATGGTTCAAACTTAATTGTATTATCTGCTGGGAAACCATCCTATGCAGATGTAGAGACTGCGGGAAGTATAAGCGTAGTCGATATGAATGCGAATGCAATATTGAATTCTGCAGAATTCCCTACATCGAGCATTCATCCGGGTAACCTTGTACAAAGTGATGACAGGTTTTATTTTACTGTAGGTAAGGCTGTTTATGAATACTTAAGTGGAGGAGACCTTCCTTCCGGACCAAAGTTCAGACTGGAAGATGTGGAGTCTTTATATGGTTTTAATGCCAGAAACGGGATGTTATATGGTGCTTCAGCGAATGCGAGTTTCACTGGTAACGGGCAGGTTTTTGTTTATGATGCTTCTAATGGCAGTCTTCTCAACTCTTACGAAGTTGGAATTAATCCTAACGGAGTCTATTTTAATTAATTCTTACATCTCTATCTAAAACAAAAAACCCAGCTCAATGAGCTGGGTTTTTTAATAATTTAAGATCTCTATTATTTAGAGAATTCCAATCTTTTATTCTGACCTGGAAGTTCAGGTAATTCGTCAATATACATTTTCTGATAGGTGGCCTTTTGAACTCCAGACTCGCTGAATTCATTATACCAGTATTCTTTCTGACTTGAAATCATACTTCTGTTTCCAGCAATCACACTTAAAGCAGCATTCAGTAATGGATCTGAAGGTTCTCCCAGAACACCAAGATCTGATATACTTTCAACAATTTCAGTATCTGGAGTTATTCCGTCAAACGGAACACCTACGTTATTGGAGTTTACAGATTCATATACTAATGGCTGAATGGCGTATGTGTGATCTGAATTGGCGCCAGTTCTACCAAAGTTGCTTGAATCGTATAAAGTTACAGATGCCTGAGATTTACCTACAGTTTGATCTCCCACAGTTACCACATCAATATATGGAGCAAGCCCATTAACCACAAGTTCACTAGCAGAAGCCGTAGAACTGGATACAATAGCGTACAATCTTGTAAGATTCAGGCTGTTGATCGCTTCTCCGCCTTCCAGAGTCGTAGTGAATCTATTAAATAATCTATCTGGGTCATTATTCAGGAAGTAATTTTGATAATCTGCGTTCCATTGTTGCTTGGCAAAAACCTCTCCGGTAAATTGTCCTGTGATCATGCTGGCCAGTCTGGTAGCAGAACTCACACGACCACCGCCATTGTAACGTAGGTCAAGAATCAATTCTGTAATTCCTTCGGCTTTAAAATCTGCAAAAGCAGCGTTCATTTCATCGTCAAAGTCGGCTACAAAGCTATTGTAAAGCATGTATCCAACCTTTGTTCCGTTTACATCAAGTACATTGGTAACGAGGATCGGGTTTTCTGTTAATACCTGAGTATCGATAGTTACTTCTTCTCCTGTTGAAGTGACAGTATTATCCTCGATAGTCGCAAGGCCAAAGGTAAGGGTCGTTTCCTCTAATAATCCGCGGTAATTAGCGACGGTCAGCGTTTGCCCATTTAAAGCGGTAAATAAATCTCCTCTTTCAATATCAGCGTTTTCTGCATTTGATCCAGGAATGATATAGCGAACCACACCAAAAAGGTCATCACTACCGGAAAATCTGTAAAGTCTAAAGTCCACACCGGTTGTTTCAGAAATACCCGCAAAACTATTCTCAAGGGCTATATAGTCATCTGTAATAAAACTAAATCGATCCTGTTCGATCACTAAACCATCATAAAAGAGGTCTTCAGGAGAATCGAAGCCCATTAGGTATTCATTTAGCTCATCCTGAGTGGCAAAGAAATTATCTCCAAGTTCAGGAACCTGACTTTTATAAACATAAATCTCATTCATTCCTTTCCAAACGAAATCTTTGATTTCCAATTCAAGATTTTCTTCAGGAGTTTCACCAGTTACTGGTGGCTCTACGGGCTTTTCAGTTACTCCAGATCCATCATCATCGCTGGAACAACCGGTAAGTAAACTTCCTGCAACAGCAAAAAGCATTAAGTATTTACTTATTTTCATAATATAGTTAAGGATTAATTTTTCTAAATTTTTTCTAAAATTACTTACATACGGGCAAATAAAAAATTTATTGTAACAAATCTGTTACCAATTCGTCGTAAGTATAACAAGGCAGTATAAACTAACCATCTAGCAATGCAAGAGCGCATCTTTTTGAGCCATATTAATCCTGTAAAGGATAAAATATATCGATTGGCGTTGAGGCTTCTTACATCAAGAGATGCGGCCGAGGATGCTACCCAGGAAGTTATTTTAAAACTATGGAGCCGAAAGAATAAGATCAAGCATTATGCCAATGTAGAAGCTTTCGCAATGACGGTTACTAAGAATTACTGTCTGGATCAATTAAAACTTAAACAGAATAATAATCTGAGAATCGTACATCAGAATTATGAAAGCAAACAAATTCCTTTACATACAGAAATCGAATTAAATGATGAAATGCAATGGTTGGGCAGGATTGTTGACAGTTTGCCTGAACAACAAAAATTGATCTTTCAGCTAAGAGATGTGGAACAATATGACTACGATGAAATCGCTGAAATTACAAATATGCATCAAACAGCGATACGCGTTTCGCTTTCAAGAGCCAGGAAAGCGATAAGAGAAAAGCTGATAAAAAAACATAACTATGGAATTAAATAAAATAGAAAGATTACTCAGTCGGTATGAGGAAGGTGAAACAACTCTTGCCGAAGAAAAGAAATTAAGAGAATATTTTAGTCAGGAAGAAATTCCTGAACATTTGGAAGCGTATGCATTGCTTTTCAAATTTCAATCACAACAGATTAAAACAACATTTACGGAGAATGAGCCTATAGAACTAGAAAGGAAAAACTACAGGTTTGCATGGACTTCAATAGCTGCGGTGATTATCGTTGCTTTAGGTCTTTTTTACTTCAACCAGTCACAACCCTCATTAACAACTACGGAAATGAGTTCTGTTACCGAACAGGAGCAAGCTTTGGAAAAGACGAAGCAAACCTTGAAAATGGTTTCAGCAATGATGAATGAAGGCACCTCAGACCTTGTTTACTTGCAGG
>NZ_JBLWIM010000015.1:333535-359438 GCF_048381525.1 Christiangramia qingdaonensis | reverse complement strand
CTATAAATCATGAATAAGTTAGTAATTGCCCTGCTGTTAGCTGCAGCTCCAATGTTTACCCAGGCTCAAAACTTCGAGAAGTATGAAAATATGAAAGAAGTTGATGCGATGGTGATGACCAGTAAAATGTTTAAAATGCTGGCTAAAGTAGATCTCAGTGAAAATGATCCTGAATCACAGCAGTATATGAAGCTTATAGAGAATCTCGAAAGAATCCAGATCTATAAGTCATCAAACCCTAAGGTGATGTCTCAAATGTCAAGTGATGTTAAATCTTACCTGGCTAAAGGAAGTCTTGAAGAGTTAATGCGAGTGAATGACGATGGCAAGAATATAAAATTTTATTCTCTACCTGGGAAGAACGATAATTATGTAAGCGAACTTTTTATGTTTCTTGAAGGAACAGAAGGATCGGAACCTATGAACATTATTCTTAGCATTACGGGCCAGATCGATCTTTCACAATTGTCAAAATTAACAGCAGACCTGAAAGTTCCGGGAGCCGAAGAATTAAAGAAAGCGAACAAAAAATCTTAATCTTATGAAATCAATCAAATTATTAGTCTTAAGCACCATTACCTTACTTGCAGTATCCTGTAATAACGAAAAATCTTTACAGAAATATTATGTAGAGAATCAGCAGGACACCGACTTTCTTGCTGTAGATGTTCCTACCAGCTTATTTACCAATGCAGATGCACTTGATGAAGAGCAAAAGTCTACCATGGAAACTATCAAGAAAATAAATGTACTGGCTCTTGAAAAAGATGAGAATCCTCAAAAATTTGAAGAAGAAAAACTTAAACTGGATGAGATCTTCCAGGATGAGAAATACCAGTTATTAATGCGATATGGTGGTAGTGATCGCAAGGCGGCGCTTTACTTCATTGGTGAGGAAGATGCTATCGATGAACTTATTGTGTATGGATATGATAATGAAAAAGGACTGGGAGTTGCTCGGGTATTAGGTGAAAATATGGATCCGGAAAAGATCATGGAAATGATGCGATCATTAAAATCTGAAGATATCAATACAGGCGGAATAAAAGGAGTGATCGATATCTTCGGGAATTCTAAACCGAAGCAAAAAGATACGACTGAAGTTGAAATGGAAACATCTGCAGACACATTGTAGATTACTAAACAGTATTTTTTTTAGTTAGTTGAAAGAAAAAGCCTCCGGAACGTCCGGAGGCTTTTTTTATGATATAAAATGAATAATTTAGATTCCAGTGTAATTTTGTGGTGTTATCTTATGAAGCTCAGTTCGAACTTCTTCAGTCACGTCCAACTCGTCTATAAATCTGGAAATACTTTCTTTAGTAATTCTTTCATTAGTTCTCGTAAGACCTTTTAAAGCTTCATAAGGATTTTTATAACCTTCTCTTCTTAGGATTGTCTGAATCGCTTCAGCAGCAACCGCCCAGTTATTCTCAAGATCTGCATGTAGTTTATCTTCATTTAAAAGCAATTTATTAAGCCCTTTCAAAGTCGATTTAAAAGCGATGATCGTATGACCCATTGGAACTCCAATGTTCCTTAGAACTGTACTATCGGTTAGATCACGTTGTAGTCTGCTTACCGGTAATTTTGCTGAAAGATGTTCGAATATCGCATTGGCAATTCCAAGATTTCCTTCGGAATTTTCAAAATCTATAGGATTTACTTTATGTGGCATAGCTGAAGAACCAATCTCACCTTTTTTAATCTTCTGTTTAAAGTAATCCATCGAAATATAAGTCCAGATATCGCGATCGAGATCCAGCAGAATATTATTAATGCGTTTGAAAGCATCAAATAATGATGCCGCATGATCATAATGTTCTATCTGTGTAGTAGGGAAGGAGTGGTGAAGCTTCAGTTTCGATTCGACAAAATTCTGTCCAAAAGCTTTCCAGTCGGTATTTGGGTACGCTACTTTGTGAGCGTTGAAATTCCCGGTTGCTCCTCCAAATTTAGCTGCGTGTGGAATATTTTTTAAAAATTTTAGCTGCTCTTTGATTCGAACGACAAAAACCTGAATTTCTTTTCCAAGTCGGGTAGGTGAAGCCGGTTGACCGTGGGTACGGGCCAGGAGTGGAATATCTTTCCATTCTTCAACCAGGGATTCCAGTTTTTTTACAATTTCATCCAGTTCTGGTAGATACACTTCTTCCGTAGCCTCCTTTAAGCTTAGCGGAATCGCCGTGTTGTTGATATCCTGTGAGGTAAGACCAAAATGAATAAATTCCTTCGAATGCTGCATTCCCAGTTTTTCGAATTCCTCTTTCAAGAAATATTCTACTGCTTTCACATCATGATTAGTCACTTTTTCGATTTTCTTGATAGCCTGAGCATCGATCGAAGTGAAATTTTGATACAGCTCTCTTAGCTTTGGGAAGTGTGCGGAATTTACATCCTGAAGTTGAGGTAAGCCCTCTTCGTAAAGTGCTATAAAATATTCTACTTCGACCAGGATACGATAACGTATCAATGCTTCTTCACTAAAGTATGCTGAAAGTTGCTTGGTTTTGGATCTATACCTTCCATCTATTGGAGATACTGCAGAGAGCGATGTCATTTCTTGGTTTTAAAAATTAAAGCATAAAGATACTTCTTCCTGATTGACTAAAAAACAGATGCTACAATTTCCTCAGGATCTTCAAAGCCCGTGATCTATACCCCGGAGTTGAGGTAGAAATATTCTTTTCCAGAAGCGCTTTTAATTCAGTTTCAATCCATTTTTTTTCATTTCTGAGATCATAAATATTCTGCATGGCAAAAACTTTTACTGCAGTTTTCTCATCGTTCATTAAATATTGGAAGGAAAGCCGAATAACTTCTTTTTTTTCAACATGATGAAGATGAATTGAAGAATTACTATGGAAATGTGAATCAACCAGAAAACTGATTATTTTCATAATACATCTTTTGGAAGAGCTATCTGAATACATTTTTCCATTATTAACAATGTCAGGAATAAATTCACCCAGTATTTCAACATTATCACGTCCAATTATCTCAATTATCATCCATGCCTTCATTGATAATTCCTGAGGGAGCTTGATAAATTCTATGGTTTGTGGTAAAAGATTATTAATTAGGACTAATTCTGAAGCATGCTTACGGGAAGCAAGTTTCAAACTGGTGTTTTCCAGAATTTTCTCAACTCTTTGCATTAAGCTAATAATTGTGCTACAACCTTTGGGATACCTTCAACAGCCTTTTTACTTATAATCTGAAGTGATGCTTTTTCATTAATATTAGGTTTAGGATCGACAAAATATACAGGGCATTTCTTCGGAATAAAATCTACAAGTCCGGCAGCCGGGTAGACCTGCATGGAAGTACCTACAACGATAAGAATATCTGCCGTCGTACAATGATCTACCGCCTTTTCAAACATTGGTACGGCTTCACCAAACCAAACAATATGAGGCCTTAGTTGTTTATTATGCTCGCAGAAATCTCCATTTCGAATATCTTTTCTCCAGTCCATGACCAGGTTTTCATCGAAAGTACTTCTGGCTTTTAGCAATTCTCCATGAAGATGTAAAACATTCGAGCTGCCGGCTCGTTCATGTAGGTCATCAACATTTTGCGTAATGATCTGTACTTCATATTTCTTTTCAAGCTCTACCAGAGCATAGTGAGCGGCATTCGGTTCTACTTGAAGAAGTTGTCTTCTCCTTTGATTATAAAAATCCAGCACTAATTCTCGATTATTTTCCCACGCCATTGGTGAGGCAACTTCCATAACGTCATGACCTTCCCATAAACCGTTTTCATCTCTGAAAGTTTTTAAGCCACTTTCAGCACTTATTCCAGCTCCGCTTAAAACAACTATTTTCTTCATTTTTTTTAGGTTTCTGACTGATGATGCCAGCTTCAATTTATAAAATACAAAGAATATTTAATTAAGCATCCTGATAATTGCTCTGTAACTCCAGCTAACTTTGAATTATTCAATTATTAATTATTGAAAATCAGGTGTTATCAGAAATAATTCAGGTAGCAAAGATAAATGAAGGCGAAAAGCTCCAAAAAGAGCGCAGTTTTTATAATTTAGTACGGCCATGACCGACCAGAAATTACTTGAACATCTACAGGGATTGTTGACCGATCGAAGGATCGATCTCTTCGAAAAAGTTCTGAATCAAAGAACAGATCATTTTACCGTAGTAGCCCAGGATGTATATCAATTACATAACACCAGTGCAGTGGTTCGCAGTTGTGATGTATTCGGGATCCAGAACTTACATATTATAGAAGAGAACCTGCCCAGGCGAATCGACAAGGAAATTGCCATGGGTGCGCAGAAGTGGGTAGACGTGCATCGATATAATACTTCTCGGGAATGCCTGCATGAATTAAGGCAACAGGGTTACCAGATCGTAGCCACCACACCTCATAATGATTCAACAATGCTGGCAGATTTTGATATTACAAAACCTTCCGCCATATTTTTTGGAACAGAACAAAATGGACTTTCAGAAGAAATTCTTAGAGAGGCAGATACAAGCATTAAAATTCCTATGTACGGGTTTACTGAAAGTCTTAATATTTCAGTTTCTGCAGCGATCATACTTCAGTCTCTAAGGGAAAAGCTTGATGTTTCTAATGTAGAATGGCAGTTTTCTGAAGAACGAATGCAGGAGGTCAGAATGGCATGGACAAAGAAAACCATTAAAAATTCAGAGGAGATTATTGAACGTTTCCGTAATCAGTAAATATTCGTAACTTTTAAATTCTAAAGCTGAACAATGACCCTGTTTTTCTACTTAATTATTGCCTTAATTACTTTTTTCGCGTTTCTGCACGCATGGGCTAAAAAAGACTTTGATGTTAGCAGGACTGTGGTGATCAATAAGTCAAGAGAAGAAGTCTATGGTTTTGTTCGTCAGCTGAAAAATCAACCTTTATGGAATCCCTTGTTTCAGCGTGATCCGAATGCAGTATTAAAATATAAAGGACCAGACGGTAAGGAAGGTGCCTCTTTCTACTGGAAAGGGAATAATAAAGTAGGAGAAGGAATACAGAAGATAGTAAAGACCAAGCAGGGTAGGGTTTTTGAAACCAAGATACTTTTCATTAAACCGGTCAAGGTCAATGCGCTTACGTATATAGGTGTTAAGGAACTGGACAGTGAGAAGACCAAGATGGTTTGGGGAACCAGAGGAAACCTTGCATTCCCGCTTACTATCATTAGTATTTTTTATTCTCCCGAAAAAGCTATGGGAAATAACCTGGATCAGGGTTTAAAGGAGTTAAAACAGATTCTTGAAAATCGCTAATTCTTCTGAAGAACTTTGTATTCTTCGTAACAGCCGTTGATGGCATTCAGTATTTGGAGATCATTTGCTGTTCGCATAAAATCTTCAGAATAGTTACAATTATTCAGGATTTCATCAATTTCAGCCCGGTTTACCTGTAATAATGCCATTAAGGTTTCCCGATCAAATTTATTCCGAAGTAGATCTTTAATATCTTCATCCTTCTTCATCTCCCTGAGTTTCCGCATTTGTTTTGGTCTCGCGCCAAATATATTATAGACAAGATCTGCAGGATTGGAAAGGGAGCGTAATGCCTTTGTTACAGCATTGGGAGATTTGTCACCACCTTCATATCCAGAATTTAAACCAGAAATACTATAACGGTAATTATCATATATGGGAATGTTCTTCGCGTCGATTTCGAGGTAACCAGTTAGATTATTGGAAGTAACCGTTACTTCTTCAAGGTCAAATCCCAGTTCAGTCATTTTAACTTTAACATTGCCGTACTTAAGCCAGTCATTAGTGACTCGAACTCTAATCGATCTAAATCCCAGGTAAGAGAAATATAATGTATCATTAACCGTTGCCTGAAGTTTGAATTCCCCTTCTTCACCAGTAGTGGAACCTTTAACCTGGTTAAGGTTCACAATATGTACATTTTCAATTGGCTTGTCATTAGCCGCGTTCATTACCGTACCGGCAACAATATCCACTTCCTGTGCAGATAAGATACCTGTAAGTAGAAAAAATAATAGGGGTAAATAAGTCTTCATAGCAATCGAGCCTAAAAATAGAAAATCTTCATAAAAAACAGTGCCAAACTTAAACTAAGTTTGGCACCTTTTATTTTATGCTTTCGATCTTCTTCTTTTTATGGAACTCTCGACATTTTTATTTCGGCTTCCTTTCCGGTTGCCTTTTTTGTCTCCTCGATCTGAGCTACTACGTCTTTTTCCGAAGCTGCCTTTATCGTTAAAGCTTTTTCCGCCGCCTTTACGACCGCCTCCGCCTCTTTCTCTTCTACGACCGCCACCGCCATCAGACTTCTGATCTTTGGTGATCTCTACATTCACATATCTACCATTTTGCTGGTATTCTGTAAATGTTTTGAGAATTAGATCAGCATGCTTCTCATCTGTATTAAAGAAAGAAAAACTTGCTTTACAGTCTACTTTGAAGATATCATCCCTGTCAAGGTTTAGTTCGCCTGTAAGAAAATCTTTAAGACTTTTCCAGTCATAACCGTCTTTCGAACCAACATTAATGAAATATCTTGTATTTCCTTCTGAAACTTCTGGTCTACCTCCCGCAGATTCTGAAGTAAGATCTGGAGCTTTCTGGTAATAATTAAAGAAACGAGTAAACTCAACCGAAAAGAATTTTTTGATCAATTCTTCTTTAGTGAAATCCTCCAGAGCTTCATTGATATTTGGAAGATAAGGATCAATATCATGATTGATCTCAGTTTTCTTAATATCATTCGCTAAATGGAATAACTGGATCTTACAGATCTCTTTTCCATCAGGAATTTGCTTTTCTTCAAATTTCTGCTGAATAATCTTTTCAATAGTACGGATCTTACGAACCTCACTTTTGGAAATGATCACCATAGATACACCACTTTTACCGGCTCTACCTGTTCTACCACTACGGTGAGTATAGGTTTCTATTTCATCTGGCAACTGGTAGTTGATTACGTGAGTAATATCATCTACATCAATTCCACGGGCAGCAACATCTGTAGCTACCAGCATTTGGATTTGTCTGCTTCTGAAGCTCTTCATAACCAGGTCACGTTGATTCTGGCTAAGATCACCGTGCAGTGCAGCAGCGTTGTAGCCATCTTCGATTAGTTTTTCAGCAACCTTTTGAGTATCTCTTTTTGTTCTACAAAAAATTACAGAGAAGATATCAGGATTAGCATCTGCTAGTCTTTTTAAAGCATCATATCTATTTCTGTGATTTACCAGGTAGTATTCATGAGTCACGTTAGAAGTCCCCATGTTTTTTGATCCTACCGTGATCTCAACAGGATCTGTCATGAACTTCTTAGCGATCTTCGCAACTTCCTTAGGCATGGTAGCTGAAAACAACCAGGTCTTTTTATGTTTTGGAGTGTGTGAAAGAATGCTTTTGATGTCTTCATAGAATCCCATGTTAAGCATCTCATCTGCCTCATCAAGAACACAATAGTTAATAGAAGAGATATCTGCGAGGTTTCTTCTAATCATATCCTGCATTCTCCCTGGAGTTGCAACTATGATCTGAGCTCCTCTTTCAATCGCTCTTGCCTGATCTGTAATACTAGCGCCACCGTAAACGGCAACAACATTTAGAGATCTTTTGTATTTACTGTAGTTCTTTAACTCATTGGTGATCTGTAAACACAGTTCACGAGTTGGCGATAAGATTAAAGCCTGAGTTTTTTTAGAATTGGAATCTATTTTCTGGATAAGTGGAAAACCAAAAGCTGCGGTTTTTCCTGTTCCTGTTTGTGCCAGAGAAACCAGGTCGGTTTCCTGAGATAGAAGAATTGGAATTGATTTTTCCTGTACTTCACTAGGGGTTTCGAAACCCATGTCGTTTATGGCCTGTAGCAAATCTGCGTCCAGTCCAAGTGCTTGGAATGCGTTCATTCTTTGTTGTAAGTATTCGATTATCGTATGTAAGTGTTACATAAGAAGCGAATCGACATACTTAAACCTAAACTTCCAGTAACACATCCTCACCCTGAGGAATTTCAAGCCGCAAAGATACGTTTAAATCTGAAGCAAACTAATTTATAGTGATTTATTTAAATGGCTGAATATTAAATAGATAAGTAGTCTATGAGTTCCTTAAAAGCTTTTGCACGATGGCTAATACCCGATTTTTCTTCTAGATTCATCTCAGCAAAGGTTTTATCAAATCCTTTTGGTTGAAAAATTGGATCGTATCCGAAACCATTTTCTCCACGTTCTTCCTTGGTGATCGAACCCTCACAAATTCCTGTAAACAGATTTTCGTTATCCTTTAAACTTAATGCAATCACAGTTTTAAACCGTGCCGTACGATCATCACGTTCTTCGAGCTGATTTAATAGCTTTTTGCGATTCGCGGCATCATCCTTTTTCTCACCCGCATATCTGGCAGAATAAACTCCCGGAGCTCCAGCGAGAGATTCCACTTCCAGGCCTGTATCATCAGCAAAACAGTCATAACCATATCGAGTTCTTACATATTCTGCTTTTATGATGGCATTGGCGTCGATCGTGTCGCCGGTTTCTTCAATATCTTCATCACAGCCAATTTCCTGTAGGCTAAGTAATTCAATATGATCTGGCACTAATGCCTGAATTTCTTTGAATTTGTTCTTATTATGGGTGGCAAAAACTAATTTGATAGTATTCATTATCTATGATGGTAAGGTTCGTTCTTTAGTATAGTAAAGGCGCGATACAATTGTTCAGTAGCGAATAAGCGCACCATTTGATGAGAAAAGGTCATTTTTGAAAGAGATACTTTTCCGTTCGCCCTTGTATATACAGCATCAGAAAAGCCGTAGGGGCCACCTATCACAAAGATCAATCGCTTCAATCCTGCGTTCATTCTCTTCTGAATATATTCTGAAAATGATACAGAATCATATTGCTTACCATCCTCATCCAGCAGTACCAGGAAATCTGAATTCTGAGTTCCGCTCAATATAAGATCACCTTCTTTGATTTTCTGTTGGTTCTCGTCGAGATTCTTGGTTTTTTTAAGGTCCGGGATCACTTCAAGTTCAAATTTGATGTAATGCTGAAGTCTTTCAGAATAGATGCTTATTAGATCTTCTAGCTCCCGTTTATCGGTTTTCCCGACACACACTAATTTTATGGTCATCCCGTGATTTTAGTACAGACTTTACTACATTTACAAAAATAAGCAGAGAAAATGATCTCACCGGAACAATTCGAAAAAGAAATAGATTTAATTATAGAAAAAGCCATTCGTGAGGATGTTGGTGACGGAGACCATAGTTCTCTCGCTTGTATTCCGAAGTCTGCAAAAGGCAAAGCAAAATTGCTTGTAAAGGATCAGGGCCTTATAGCAGGAGTAAAATTTGCGGAAAAGGTATTTCATCACGTTGATCCAGAATTATCTATCGATCTTAGAATTCAAGACAGACAGAAGATTTCAAAGGGTGACATTGCATTTTATGTAGAAGGTTCTTCGCAGTCCATTCTTAAAGCAGAAAGACTTGTTTTGAATGCTATGCAGCGAATGAGTGCAATCGCAACTAAAACGGCAACTTTCGTTGAAAAATTGGAAGGCACTGGAACTAAGATTCTGGATACTCGGAAAACTACACCGGGAATACGAGCTCTGGAAAAATGGGCAGTTAAGATTGGTGGTGGCGAGAACCACAGATTCGCGCTCTATGACATGATCATGTTGAAGGATAATCATATAGATTTTGCCGGAGGTATTACAAAAGCAATAGATAAAACGAAAGAGTATCTCACTAATAATAATCTCGACTTAAAAATCATCGTAGAAGCCAGAAACATGAACGAGATCAGGGAGATATTAAAGTCAGAAGGGATTTACCGTATTCTCATAGATAATTTCAATTATGAGGACACTAGAAAAGCCGTGGATCTAATAAATGGTAAATGTTTAACAGAAAGTAGTGGAGGGATCACTTTGGAGACTGCGCGCTCTTATGCAGAATGCGGAGTGGATTATATAAGTAGTGGTGCGTTGACGCATTCTGTGTACAACTTAGATCTGAGTTTAAAAGCCGTTTAATAATGGCACCAAAAAAAGCGTTCAACTCCAAATTAAAGGATCTTTCGGCGTGGTGGAAACGCTGGTCGAAAGGGGTTATTTTACCCGGCCTGGATGGATTAACGCTTTATAATTTATGGATCATTTATTGGGGAGGGATCGTAAAAGGAACTTTTTCCACCAGGGCCAGTAGCATTGCCTTTAGCTTTTTTATGGCAATCTTTCCTTTTTTGTTATTTGTACTGAATTTGATACCCTACATCACGTTCATTGACGATTTTCAGATAGAATTTCTAGTATTTATGGATTCTCTATTGCCTCCTGAGACTTCAGATTTCTTCGGAACTATTTTCGAGGATATAGCAAGTACACCAAGGGGGGGGCTTTTATCTGTGGCATTTATACTTTCAGTATTTTTAATGACCAACGGTGTAAACGCCATTTTCACGGGATTCGAATTTAGTTATCATACCAAGCAAAACAGGTCAATACCCCGGCAGTATGCTGTTGCTTTGGGTGTTGCGCTTATACTGGCATTGTTGTTGCTTATATCTGTAATAGGTGCTGTGTATACTGCTTATGCTATTGCCGATCTAACAGATCTGGGATTGGTTAGTAAAGAAGGAACAGGAGCACATCTATTGAAATATATTGGATTTGTTATTCTAATTTATACATCTGTGGCGATACTCTATTATTTTGGAACAAAGGAAGCCAGACAGGCAAGGTTCTTTTCTGTAGGCGCAACCTTTACTACCATTCTTATAATTATTACTACCTTTTTATTCAGTTTATACATTACAAATTTTTCAAATTACAATGAATTATATGGTTCTATTGGAGCTTTATTGATCCTTATGTTCTATATATGGCTCAATTCCAACCTTTTATTACTCGGTTTCGAACTAAATGCTTCATTGATTAAATTGAAAAGGAATTTTAAATAACTTTAAACCAAACTAAACTTACAAACATGAAAAAACTAGCAGTTTTATTTATTGCAATGATGAGCTTCGGCTTAACTTCGGCTCAAACAGAAGTTGGTGGTGTAAAACTTCCAAATTCTGAAACTTACCAGGGGAATACGCTTCAGCTTAATGGAGCAGGAGTCAGAGAAAAATTATGGATCGACCTTTATGCGGGTGGACTGTACCTTTCTGAAAAATCTTCCAGTGCTGATGCTATAATGTCTTCAGACAAGCCAATGAGCATCAAATTACATATCGTTAGCAAACTAATTAGTAGCGATAAGATGGTAGATGCTGTGAATGAAGGTTTTGAAAGTTCTATGAATGGTAACACTAAGCCACTTGCTGCAGAGATCAAAAAATTCAAAGGTTTCTTTATGGAAGAAATTACTAAGAATGATGTTTTTGACATCGTTTACCTTCCAGGGTCTGGAGTGACCGCCTACAAGAACGATAAAGAACTGGGTACCATTAAAGGGATGGAATTTAAGAAAGCGTTATTTGGAATCTGGCTGTCGAAAAACCCGGCAGATGATGATCTAAAAGATGCCATGTTAGGTAAATAATATGAGGAAGTTTTTATTAGTTCTCTTAATTCTTCCACTATTTGCTCAAGATCTTAGCGCACAGGATGTTCTAGGGAAATGGGAGAATAGAAACGAAGAAGGTGTGGTAAATAGTATTATTGAGGTCTATGAGAAAGACGGTAAGATCTACGGAAAGGTAGATCGTATCATGCGCGAAGAAGATAGAGATAGACTTTGTACGAAATGTGAGGGTGATCTCCGAAATAAACCGGTTGAAGGCATGGAAATTATGCAGGGTCTGGTAAAAGACGGTGAAGAATACAGTGATGGAACCATTGTAGATCCTAAAACTGGTAAGGAATACCGTTGTAAGATCTGGATCGATGAAGAAGAGCCCGATGTGTTAAATATTCGTGGATATATCGCTCTATTTTATCAAACCAGAACCTGGCAAAGAGCCGAATAATAAACTACGAGCATAAAGCTGCCTGCAAAGTCAGACTTATTTTCATAGAACTAAAGTTTCTTAATACTTTTGAGTTCTTAGAAAGAGTCGCTGTTCAGGCAGCTTTTCGTTATTAATAATAGCAGCTTATATGTCACAATTTGTGGATCTTATTTTACCATTACCTCTGGATAACAGGTTTACGTATGCTGTCACAAATGAAGAGGCAGAGTTCATCCAGGAAGGAATGCGATTGGCTGTTCCTTTTGGTAAGAACAGGATCTATACAGGAATAGTGGCTAAAATTCATGGAACTCCGCCAGAGGTATACGAGGCTAAGCCAATACATCAGATCATAGATGAAACTCCGCTTCTTACCTATAAACAGTTGAAATTCTGGAGCTGGATCGCTTCCTATTATTTATGTACGGAAGGAGATGTAATGAGAGCAGCCTTACCTGGAGCATTTTTGCTCGAAAGCGAAAGTATTGTAAAGCTTTCTTCTGAAGTCAAAATTGAGGACCAAATGCTTACTGATGATGAGTATTTGGTTACTGAAGCTTTGCAAAGGCAGTCTTCGATGAAGATACAGGAGATCGAGCAATTACTTGACAGGAAGAAAGTATTACCTATCATCAATAAACTTGTAGCGAAAAATCTGGTAGAACTCAACCAGGAAATTTATGAGCAGTTCAAGCCAAAGGAAGTTCGTTATGTAAGTCTTAATCCTATCTATGAAGCAGAAGCTGAAATGCATGGCTTGCTGGATGAATTATCCAAGGCACCGAAACAACGTGAGGCTTTGCTAAGCTTTTTCAGTTTAACTGCAAAATCTCAAAAAGCTCTGAAATTAAAGGAACTTTCTAATGAATCTGGAGTTTCTCCTGCCGTAATTAAGGGATTAATTCAGAAGAAAATATTAATTGAAGAATACCGGTCTACAGACAGGATTCAATTCAATTCAGAAATTAGTAACCACGAAATAAACTTCAGCAGTGAGCAACTAAGAGCGTATACAGAGATCACAGAAAATTTCGCTGAAAATAATGTGTGTTTGTTACATGGTGTCACTTCTTCCGGGAAAACAGAAATTTACATTAAACTTATTGAAGCAGCCCTTAAAAAAGGTAAACAGTCATTATATCTATTACCAGAAATTGCACTAACCACTCAGCTTATTAAAAGGTTGCAGAATTACTTTGGTGATAAAGTATTGGTATATCACAGTAAGTATTCGGTAAATGAACGGGTAGAGATATATAAGCATGTAAAGGAAAATAAGGACAAAGGAAAAATCGTGATAGGAGCAAGGTCATGTATTTTCCTGCCATTTCAGGACCTTGGTCTTATTGTAGTAGATGAGGAACATGAAGCTACTTTCAAACAATTTGATCCTGCACCAAGATATCACGCTCGTGATGCGGCGGTGGTTCTGGCCAACATTTTTGAGGCTAAGATCATTCTTGGATCAGCCACACCTTCTATAGAATCCTATTTTAATGCTGTTCATAGTAAGTATGCTCTTGTGGAACTTCATAGCAGATTTGGTAATGTATTGATGCCCGAAGTAGAGGTGGTCGATATAAAAACTGCGCATAAGAAAAAGAAAATGACCGGACATTTTTCTAAAAGAATGATTGAAGAGATTAAGTCCAGTCTGAAGGAAAACGAACAAGTGATCCTTTTTCAGAATCGCAGAGGTTTTTCACCAATTCTGGAATGTAATACCTGCGGTCATTCTCCACAATGTCCAAACTGCGACGTTAGCTTAACCTATCATTCGCATAATAACCAGTTGCGATGTCATTACTGCGGTTATCATATTGCAATGCAGCATCAATGTATAGCCTGTGGTAGCAATGAAATTACAACGAAAGGATTTGGAACTGAACAGGTGGAAACTGAACTAAAAGCGCTTTTTCCAAAACATAGTATTGGTAGAATGGACCAGGATACTACCCGTGGAAAATATGCTTATGAAAAGATCATTGAAGCCTTCGAAAATCACGAAACCGATATTCTTATTGGGACTCAAATGCTTAGTAAAGGATTGGATTTTCGAAAGGTGAGCCTGGTTGGGATCATGAATGCAGACAATCTTCTTAATTTCCCAGATTTCCGGGCACATGAACGAAGTTTTCAGTTGATGTTGCAGGTGGCAGGAAGATCGGGCAGAACTAAAAAAAGAGGAAAGGTTTTGATACAGAGCTACAACCCACACCACCAGATCATTCAGCAGGTGTCAACTGGCGCATATAAAGAGATGTATGAGGAACAACTGGAGGATCGCTACCAGTATCAATACCCGCCATTTTATCGTCTCGTACGGTTGACACTAAAAAGCAGGGATTTTTCCAAAACCAATGAAGCTGCAGAGTGGCTGGCGAGAGCATTGGAAAATGTGTTCGATAGATATGTTCTGGGACCTGAATTCCCTCCGGTGGCACGTATTCGTAATGAATATTATAAGAATATTCTTATCAAGATTCCGCAGAAACAAAATCTGGGAAAAACAAAAGCGATAATCACAAGAATTTTAAAATCTTATCAGGCTATCGGCGCATTCAGGTCGGTTAGAGTGATCGTAAACGTAGATCCCCAATAAAAAAGCCACCGGTTAGGATGGCTATATATTATTGGAGTGTTGATCGTTCTTCTTATTGTATCGCACTCAGTGCTTCTACCAGATTGGCTTTCTTATGTCGGCTTAGCGGTAGTAATTCTTTATCGATCTCTATATTCTTACTATTATATCTTTCGATCTTATCTAAATTCACGATATAGGATTTGTGAGTACGCAGGAATCTTTCACTGGGAAGTTCTTTTTCAAAAGATTTCATCGTCGCGAGAACTACAAAGTTATCTTTCTCGGTTACGAACTTGACATAATCTCCAAGAGCTTGTATGTACTTCAGCTTACTTAGAAATACTTTGCGATTCTTGAGATTACTTTTTACAAAGATAAAATCATCATCCTCCTGTATTGGAGCCTGATGTTTAAGTTTATAAAGATTTACCGCTTTATTCACTGCATTGTTAAAACGGTCTTTAGTTACTGGTTTGTGAATATAGTCTACGGCATCATAATCAAAAGCCTTGAATGCATACTTGGTCTTGCCGGTCACAAATATAATTTGCGGTTTGTTTGGAAGATTATCAAGTAATTCAAAACCTGAAAGAATTGGCATTTCGATATCTAAAAAGATAAGATCTGTTTCGGTATCCAACAGGCCATTCTTAGTTTCTATAGCATTGTTATATTCGGCAACCAGGCTAAGATTAGGATGGTCTTTTATCAATTTCACGATCGATAACCTTTGCAGGCTCGAATCATCAACAACAGCACATTTAAGTAAAACTTCTTCCACGATAATTAGGTTAGACATTAACAATATTACTCATTATATATAACAAATGCAAGGTGCATATTGTTTATGCTGGTTAAAATTAAAAGTTTTACCTGGAGATTAAGCTTTGAAATATGAATAATAAATTCTATTTTTGCAGCCGATTAAATTTAAAGTAAAATTTTATGAACAACTATGAAACTGTTTTCATCTTGAATCCCGTTTTATCTGATGAGCAGATAAAGGAGACAGTTAAGAAATACGAAGATTTTCTTGTTTCTAAGGGGGCTAAGATGGTAGCTAAAGAAGATTGGGGCCTAAGAAAACTGGCTTATGCAATCCAACACAAGAAGAGTGGTTTTTATCACTTATTTGAATATGAAGCTCCTGGTGAGGTTATCGAACCTTTAGAGTTAGAATTCAGAAGAGACGAACGTATGATGCGTTATTTAACGGTTAAGTTAGATAAACATGCAATCGCTTGGGCTGAGAAGAGAAGAAAACGTAACAAGGAAAAAGCGTAATCATGGCAACATCTATTGAACAACAAGCAAAAGGAAAAAAAGACGGAGAGATCAGGTATCTAACTCCTCTTAATATAGAAACTACCAAAGCGAAAAAATACTGTAGATTCAAAAGATCTGGTATTAAGTACGTTGATTACAAAGATCCAGATTTTCTTATGGGGTTTGTAAACGAGCAGGGTAAATTGTTACCTCGTCGTTTAACAGGTACTTCTTTGAAGTTTCAGAGAAAAGTGGCTACTGCGGTAAAGCGTGCTCGTCACTTAGCACTAATGCCTTACGTAGGTGATTTATTAAAATAAAAAGAGGCAGTTATGGATGTAATACTTAAAAAAGACGTAGACAATCTAGGTTTTAAAGATGATGTTGTGGCTGTTAAAAACGGTTACGGGAGAAATTATCTTATACCTCATGGATACGCTGAACTGGCAACTCCTTCTGCAAGAAAAGTTTTATCTGAAACTTTAAAGCAGCGTGCCTATAAAGAACAAAAGCACATTGACGAAGCTAAGAAACAGGCTGAGAAACTTAACAATATTGAGATCAAGATGACTGCTAAAGCAGGTGCTGGTGACAAGTTGTTTGGTTCTATCACTAATGGTGATCTAGCTGATGCTCTTGCTAAAGAAGGTGTAGAAATTGAGAAAAAATATATTAACATCGCCGGTGGAAACATCAAGCGTTTAGGACAATACGAGGCAACTTTGCGTTTTCATCGTGAAGTAGTTTCAAACCTAAGTTTTGACGTTGTAGGGGAAGCTTAATATTATAATTTTATAGCAAAAAGCCCGCTCATTTATGAGTGGGCTTTTCTTATTTTTACAAAAATGAAATACGCTCGATTAACAAAAGAACAATTTGAAGAGATGCATCAGGAATTCATTAATTTCCTGGCAACTCAGTCTATCACCGGTGAGGAATGGGATAAGATCAAAAAAGAACAGCCAAAGGTTGCGGAAGATGAAATGGATCTGTTTAGCGATCTCGTATGGGAAGGAGTTCTTAATAAGGTTGAATTCCTGGAGCATTTTTCACCAAATCAGGTCTTCCTTTTTTATATTTCTGAAATATCCATCAATCTTATCGCGATTAAGGTAGATAATGAATCTGTAGACATTACAACCCGGGAAGGTTATCAATGGTTACAAACTAACCTTATGAATGAGATGGTTAATATTTATACCTCTTCAAAAGTTCTTAGTGAGGACAGAAACAAGGATATTTTCGCTTTGATTAAACAGGGAGCAAATATTACAAAAGGTGAACTATACGCTTATTTTAAGAATATTGTAGACAAAGATGCTTAGAACTATTCGTATCTAAGTGATTCTATAGGATCCTGTTTTGCAGCCTTAGCAGCAGGGTAACTGCCTGCGAGTATAGCTACGAATATAGTAATCCCGGTAGCCCATAACATGGCTTTCCATGGTGTGGTGAAATCGAAATCCAGGGAAGACGATACACCCCAGCCAATAAGAATTCCGAGTAATATACCTAGTAGTCCACCAAGCTGACCAATTACTAAGGTTTCCAGGAAGAACTGCATTGCAATAGTGTTTTTCTTGGCGCCTAGGGCTTTTCTAACTCCAATTTCCCGTGTTCTTTCGGTAACACTTACCAGCATGATATTCATCAAGGCGATGGAAGATCCAAATATGGTAATGATCGAAATGATCCAGGCTGCTATATTCAAAGCGCCAGTGATTTGAAGAATACGATTAATAAGATCATCGCTTCTTTCTATTCCAAAATTGTTGTCTTCTTTTGGGTTTAATCCTCTAATATTTCTGAAGGTGATAATAGCTTCATCCATTGCTGATTCCAGCATTTCCTTATCATCCACCTTTACGCTCAGGCTGTAATTGATATTTGGCTGAGAAAAGATCGAGCGAGCATGCTGAATAGGGATAAAAACTCTTAGATCCTGATTGTTTCCGAAGGTACTTCCTTTACTTTCCAGAATTCCAATCACTTTGAATTTCGCCCCGCGAATACTAATTGTTTTATTAACGGGATCCATTCCATTAAAAATGCCGTCTTTATAGTCGGCACCAATCACCGCAACATTATTATTATTGTTAATATCGAAAATATTAAACTCTCTTCCTTCTTCAACTTCCAGTCCGGAGTTCTCTAAATAATATTCATTTACCCCGAGAACTGAAATATCCGGATCTGTTTTTTCATTCTGATATTTAATTTCTGCAGATCCCGTTCCCGTAAATGATATAGCAGTTTCAGTAAAAGGAAATTGAAATTTCTCCTTAAACTCGGTCACTTCCCTATAGCTAATTGTGGGATTCACTTTCCGGTCCTCACTGCTTATTCTCTCTCTGAACTCGTAACGTTGCAGGTTAAAAGTATTCGCGCCCATTGAAGCAAAATCCTGACTTATAGTGTTTTCCAGTGCTGCTACAGCACTAAGAATCCCAACTAATGCTGTGATACCAATAGCGATGATGAGAACGGTTAATACAGTTCTTAGTGACTGATTTCTTATGGAACTTAGAGCAATTCTAATATTTTCCCGCAGGAGTGAAAACATGGGCTAACTTTTCGATCTTAACGATTAGACTATAAAATGATAGGATTGTTACTTAAAATATCAAATTTGTTTGGGTTCACTCAAAAATTAAGATATTTGCAGTCCTTTAAAAATCATATTTCAGCTTAGAACTTTATGGCACAAAAACCGTCAATTCCAAAAGGTACCAGAGATTTTTCTCCGGAAGAAGTAGCAAAAAGAAACTACATTTTCGATATTATCAAAACTCAATTTAAAAGTTTTGGTTTTCAACCTATCGAAACTCCAAGTTTTGAGAACTCTTCGACCCTAATGGGGAAATATGGTGAAGAAGGAGATCGCCTGATTTTTAAAATTCTTAATTCAGGTGATTATCTTAAAAAAGCTGATGCGAAAGCTCTGGAGTTCAAGGATAGTACAACATTAACTTCTTCTATAAGCGAGAAAGCATTAAGATATGATCTTACGGTTCCTTTTGCCAGGTACGTGGTTCAACATCAAAATGAGATCGAGTTCCCTTTCAAACGTTACCAGATACAACCAGTTTGGAGAGCAGATCGTCCTCAAAAAGGGAGGTTTAGAGAGTTTTTCCAATGTGATGCAGATGTAGTGGGAAGCGATAGTCTATGGCAGGAAGTGGAATTCATACAATTGTATGATGCAGTATTTACTCAATTAGGTCTGGAAGATGTTGTAATCAAGATCAATAATAGAAAGATCTTATCCGGTTTTGCTGAAGTAATTGGAGAACAGGATCGGCTTGTAGATTTTACTGTAGCGCTGGATAAACTTGATAAGATTGGTGAAGCTGGTGTTCGGAAAGAAATGCTTGAAAAAGGTATTTCTGAAAAGGCTATTGAAAAAATATCGCCAATTTTTGATCTCAAGGGTTCTTTTGCCGAAAAGATCTCAGGTTTACAATCTATTCTGAAAAGTTCAGAAACAGGATTGAAAGGTATCGAAGAATTACAATTCATACAGAATGCTGTAGCTGAAATGCCTTTGAAAACCGCTACCCTCGACCTTGATGTGACTCTGGCACGCGGACTCAATTACTACACCGGAGCTATTCTTGAAGTTGCTGCTCCCAAAAAAGTTAAGATGGGAAGCATTGGTGGAGGAGGAAGATATGACGATCTTACCGGAATTTTTGGTTTGAAGAATATGAGCGGAATGGGAATTTCGTTTGGTTTGGATAGAATATATCTTGTCCTTGAAGAATTGGATCTGTTTCCTGAAACTGTACGGAAGAATACCAAAGTTCTTTTTATAAATTTTGGAGATAAGGAATCCTTATATGCGATGAAATCCATCAGGTCTTTAAGAAATGCCGGAATTACTGCTGAACTTTATCCGGACAGTTCCAAAATGGGTAAACAAATGAAATATGCCGATAAACGAGATATTCCATTTGTCATACTTGCAGGCGAAGAGGAAATAGAACAGCAAACCTTTACTCTAAAGCATATGAAATCTGGTGAGCAGGATACACTTCGTTTGGAAGATCTTATCTCGAAGCTTTCGTAACCTAATGGTCGCTTGCCGCATTTAAATTTTCCATTTCTTCTTTGGTAAGTTCCATGTTGACAGCTTCTTCGAAACTTTTTAAATGCTCAGCTTTGGTTGCACTTGCAATTGGAGCGGTAATTCCCGGGCGCTGCATGATCCATCTCAAAGCAATTCCTGCCTGGGAAATATTGTGATGGTCTGATATATCTTTAAGTGCTTGGAGTACTTTTTCACCTCGATCATCGAAGTAATCTCCAAGGAACTGTTCACGATCACTTCCTTTTATGTCTTCGATACTTTGATATTTTCCGGAGAGGAATCCGCTGGCTAAACTGAAATAGGAGGTGACTCCAAGATTATTTTCCTGGCAGATTGTCTGAATTTTCCCTTCGAACTTGCGTCGCTGCATCAAACTATATTCCGGCTGGAAAACCTGATACTTTGGTAAATCATCATTTTTTGAAGCGTCTAAAGACTCCTGTAATCTTTCAGGACTCAAATTTGAAGCTCCAATATATCTCACCTTTCCCTGTTCAATTAATTTCTGATAGGCACCAAGGGTTTCTTCTACAGGTGTTTTATTATCATCCCAATGGGTGAAATAAAGGTCGATATGATCTGTTTGTAATCTTCGCAGGCTATCTTCTACCGCATTAAGAATATGTGTTTTGGAAATATCCTTATCGCCACCTTGTTGCATACTGGAGCCTACTTTGGTGGTAATGGTCAATTTATGTCGGTTACCTCTAGACTTCATGTATTTTCCAATAATACTTTCAGATTCACCACCAGAGTTACCTTCAGCCCATCTGGAGTAAACATCTGCAGAATCAATAAGGTCAAATCCCATATCCAGCAGCTGATCCATCATTCTGAAAGATTCTTTTTCATCGATCGTCCACCCAAATACATTTCCGCCGAAAATGATAGGAGGAGTATATAATTCTGTATTGCCTAATTTTTGTTTTTTCATTATGCTAACTTTTATCTAATTCTGTCTTCGAAGTTTGTCGTAGAGATAATAATATCGAACCTATTAAAATTAAAGCTATAAAGCAAAGGGAGATCCAGATTGGTATTTCGTAAAGATCACTTACCAGGAATTTTATTCCCACGAAAGCCAGTATAATTCCCAGACCTTCATTCAAGTAAATAAACCTGTCTTTCATATCTGCCAGCAAAAAATACAGAGCGCGAAGACCCATAATGGCAAATGCATTTGAGCTTATGATTATAAATTCATTCCTGCTTACTGCTAAAATTGCCGGGATAGAATCTACCGCGAAGATCACATCGGTTAGTTCTATGATGATCAAAACGGTTAATAGAGGAGTGGCAATCTTCTTACCATTTTCTCTTACAAAAAAGTTGTCTTCCCTGTAACCATTAGTTTGAGGAATCACTTTTCGTACCCATTTGAAAATTCTATTATTATCGGGATTAGCTTCAGTAATGTCACTTTTGAAGATCTTATAGGCAGTATACAGTAAAAATGCACCGAATACATAAATGATCCAATTTACTTTTTCGATCAGGGCAATTCCGCCGAAAATAAAAATGACTCTTAGAACAAGGGCGCCGAAAATCCCCCAGAATAAAACTTTATGCTGAAATTCCTTTGGCACTTTGAAATAGTTAAAGAGTACAGCCCAAAGGAAGACATTATCCATGGACAGTGATTTCTCAACCAAATAGCCGGCGAGATATTCTCCTGCGGCCAGAGAACCCTGCCACCAATAGATGACAGTTGTAAATAGAAGCCCCAGGCTAATCCAGCCGGCACTATACCACGCAGCTTCCTTGGTATTTATCCTATGAGGCGTTCTCATCACTATTTTTAAGTCTACGATTAGGAGAAGGATGATGAAGGCAGAAAAGGCTATCCATACCCACGGATCTACCATAAAATCTTCGGAAGATGCTGCCACAGGTTCTATGTATCCGTCAAAATTAGAAGCTATTATTATCACAGTTTTTTGAGCAAATAAAACTCAAATTTGGATATGAGATTTGATTTTACAACAACTATAACAATTAGAAATTGAATCGTCTTTTTTTAATTTGACTTCGATGAGAAACATTTGAAGGGTCGCTGTAATATTCATAATACTAATGACTTAGAACTATTTTATTGATTAAACAAAAATCATAAAAAAATATTAAGATGAGTGATATACATAATTCTGTCCAAATTATTCTCTAGCTTTAAAAGGTATTCTAGTATTTATTAGAAACCAATTACCAACCAAAACCATATAAAATGGAAATTAAACAACATCCTGATACCGAGGAATTGGTATTGAATATTAATGGGCGAGATGTTAGTATGAAAATTTCTGCATGGACAACTCTTGTTGATGCCTTGCGGGAACAGTTGCAGCTTACAGGAACTAAGAAAGGCTGTGATCATGGACAGTGTGGAGCCTGCACAGTGCTAATAGACGGAAAACATATTAATTCTTGCCTGACCCTTGCCGCAATGCAAACAGGAAAAGAAATTGTTACGGTGGAAGGATTAGCCAGTGGAGATGAATTGCACCCTGTGCAGGAAGCATTCATCAAACATGATGCGTTCCAATGTGGCTATTGCACACCCGGGCAGATATGCTCTACCATTGGACTGCTGAATATGAATAAAGGAAGTGATCCTGCGGAATTACGAGATCTCATGAGTGGAAATATTTGTCGCTGTGGAGCTTACGTCAACATTTATAAAGTGGTGGAAGAATTGAAAGACAGAAATACCGAAGCTTTATCTAAAAACAGCAATTAGACTATGAATAATATTTCTTATAAAAGAGCAGAAAGCGTGAAAGACGCGATCGAACAAATAGGTTCTGAGAAAGAGAGTAGCAGATTTATTGGTGGTGGGACTAATTTGCTGGATCTTATGAAGTACAGGGTTGAGAATCCTGAACACTTAATTGATATAAATCATCTGGATCTTTCGAATATCGAAAACTCAGATTCTGGTGGTTTAATTCTTGGTGCTACAAAAACGAATGCTGATACAGCTTATCACGAGCAGGTAGAAAAGCGATATCCACTACTTTCTGAGGCTATGCTCTCTGCTGCTTCAGCACAGTTACGGAATATGGCTACCAATGGGGGAAATTTATTACAACGTACAAGATGCTTCTATTTTTATGATACTTCAACTCCCTGTAATAAAAGAGAGCCGGGAAGCGGATGTTCCGCATTAGAGGGTTTTAACCGTTTACATGCAATCCTTGGAGAAAGCGAACATTGTATCGCGACTCATCCTTCAGATATGGCGGTAGCGCTTGCGGCCCTGGATGCGACAGTTCATGTTAGTGGAGCTGAAGGTGATAGAACAATTGCCGTAACTGACTTCCATAAACTTCCTGGTGACACCCCACATATAGAAACCAATTTAGAACCGGGAGAGGTCATTACTGGAATCGAACTTCCTGAAAAGGGTTTTGAGAAGAACTATCATTATTTAAAAGTCAGAGACAGGCCCTCTTATGCTTTCGCCTTAATTTCAGTAGCAGCTGCAATTGAATTAGAAAATACCACTATCAAAGATGTTAGAGTTGCTTTGGGTGGAGTTGCACACAAACCCTGGAGAAAACCTTCCGTAGAAAAAGAGTTTTTTGGAAAAGGAGCAAATACAGAGAATTTCGAGCAATTAGCGAATAAACTTACTGAAGGAGCTAAAGGATACGGTGATAATGATTTTAAAATTCCACTGGTAAGAAAATCTATTGTTAGAGCATTAACAGAAGCAATGAACAAATAGCATGATAGCAGAGACAAAATATATAGGGAAACCTACCAGAAGGGTAGATGGGATAAAGAAAGTAACAGGTAATGCTGTATATAGCGCTGAATTCAATCCTGAGCATTTAGTACATGGATATATTATCAATAGTACGATTTCCAGAGGTAAAATTGTTGCTATTAATAATGAAGAAGCATTAAAAGTGCCAGGAGTTCGACAGGTATTTACCCATGAAAATATCCCGGAAGAAGTTAAGATAAATTCAAATTATACAGATCCTCTGGCTCCTCCTGGTAATCCATTCAGACCATTTTACAACGAAGACATTCTGTATAATGGACAGCCGGTCGCATTAATCGTTGCAGATACTTTTGAAACTGCCGCATATGCCGCCGGACTGGTTAAAATAGATTATGAAAAAGAACAGGGTTGTGAGGTGGATCTTAAAGCAAATCTTCAGAATGCAACCAGAGAGGATGTTCCTGAACCACCAGAGCCCAGAGGTGATGCTGCAGAAGCTTATGATTCTTCTAAACATAAGGTTGATGTAGAATACTATTTGCCTCGCCATTATCAAAATCCTATGGAAACTTTTGCGACCGTAGCGATCTGGAACGAAGAGGAGCAGGGTTTTACCATTTATGATAAAATACAGGGAGTTGGAAGTAGTCAGCAATATATTTCTGGGATCTTCAATCTGGAAAAAGAAAAGGTTAGGGTTTTATCTCCTTTTGTAGGTGGGGGATTCGGGTCTGGTTTGAGACCACAATACCAGTTATTCTGTGCTGCAATGGCTTCAAAAGTCCTCAATTTGCCAGTGAAGGTTGTAATGACTAGAACTCAAATGTTCACTTTTGGACACAGGCCTGCCTGTTTACAGCGATTAAAACTATCATCTGATGAATCTGGTAAATTGAAATCAATTAATCATGAGGCATTTGGCGAAACATCAAGGTTTGAAATGTTCAATGAAACCGTTGTTGACTGGTCTGGAATGATGTACCAGTGTGATAATGTGAAACTTGATTATCAATTGGTGCCTTTGGATGTCTATACGCCTATGGATATGCGAGCACCGGGAGGAGCTACAGGAATGTATGCGCTGGAATGCGCTATAGACGAACTAGCCATTGAAGCTGGGGTAGATCCACTGGAGTTCCGTTTAATAAACTATGCTGATATTGATCAAAATGAAGGTAAGCCGTATTCAAGCAAAGAATTAAGAGCTGCTTTTCTCAAGGCATCAGAAAGTTTTGGCTGGGATAAAAGAAATGCAAAGCCTGGAAGCATGCAGGATGGTAATAATCTTGTAGGTTATGGAATGGCCACCGGAGTCTGGGAAGCTTTACAGCAGGAATCTTCGGCGAAAGCAATTTTAACTTCTGAAGGAAAACTAACAGTTAGTAGTGGAACGGCAGATATTGGTACTGGAACATATACGATCATGTCCCAGATAGCTGCGGAAATAGTAGGTATTCCATTGGAAGATGTAGAATTCCAACTTGGAGACTCTAGTTTGCCGAAAGCTCCAATTGAAGGAGGATCCTGGACAGCATCTTCAGTAGGTTCAGCAGTAAAACTTGTGTGTCATGCGCTTCAGAAGAAAATATTTGGATACGCTCAACAGAGTTTTCCAGAAGAGTTGAAAGATGCAATGTTCGAAGATGCCGAGTTCAGTAATAGACATCTGAGCGTAAAATCTACCAGACTTAGTTATTCTGAAATATTAGCTGCTTCCGGACAAAAATCTGTGGAAACAAGCTTTAATTCTCAACCTGCAGATGATCGTAGTAAATATTCATGCTATTCACATTCCTGTGTTATGGTAGAAGTTCATGTAGATAAGGATACTAAAATGATCACGGTTCCTAGAGTTGTGAGTGCTATAGCAGGAGGTAAAATACTTAATCCTAAGACTGCTGAAAGTCAGATTCTGGGTGGAATTACCTGGGGAATAAGTATGGCGCTTGAGGAAGAAGGAATGATGGATAGTCGTAATGGCCGAATCATGAATGCGAACCTTGCTGAATATCATGTAGCAGTACAAGCAGATATTCAGGATCTTGAAGTGATCTTTGTGCCGGAGCATGATGAAATTGTGAATCCGCTGGGAGCCAAAGGTCTTGGTGAAATTGGTATTGTAGGAGTTGCTTCTGCAATTTGCAATGCGATCTATAACGCTACCGGTAAACGAGTGAGAGAATTACCCATTACACTGGATAAGTTAGTGTAGATCAGGAAATAAAAAAATGATAAAAAGTAAAAAGGGATTTCGAGCATACGAAATCCCTTTTTTTGTAGCGAGAC
>NZ_JBLWIM010000015.1:284544-333470 GCF_048381525.1 Christiangramia qingdaonensis | reverse complement strand
TTATCAATTTTGCATTTAGAGGAACCTTTCAGAAGCCCTGCTATTTCTGGCTTCGCATGATTTCCTTAATGCGGGTGCAAATATAAAAACAATTTGTATTGTCACAAACTTTATTTTCTAAAATATTTATTTTGATTTCTTTCAATCCTTCTAATTAATATCTATATTGCCCGAAACTAACTAAATTAGAATGGAAGAAAAGACAAAATACGAAATGGAGTTTCCAATTCAAGCTTCTCCTTCGCTATTGTATCAATATATTTCAACTCCCTCAGGTTTAAGTGAGTGGTATGCAGATAACGTAAATTCCCGTGGGGAATTTTTTACTTTTATTTGGGAAGGTAGTGAGGAGAAAGCCAAACTAATGAGTAAGAAAAGCGATGAACGCATTAAGTTCAAGTGGGTTGAAGATGAAGATTCTCCATATTTTTTTGAATTAAGAATACAAGTGGATGATATTACTAAAGATGTTTCCCTGATGATCACAGATTTTGCTGAAGAGGACGAGATCGATGAAGGAAAAATGTTATGGGAAAATATGGTTTCAGATCTAAAACAGATATTAGGTTCGGCCTAGAAAAGTCTCAAGATAATAGTACCTTTGCCCCGTTTTAAACGGGGTTTTTTTTATGATCAATTTAAATGGTAATATAGTTCAGGATTCAGAAGCTAATCTTTCAGTTCTCAACAGGGGGTTTGCTTACGGAGATTCAGTTTTCGAAACTATTAGAGTTATTAATGGAAAAATAATGTTCTGGGAAGATCATTATTTCAGGTTGATGGCTTCTATGCGAATTATGAGAATGGAGATCCCATCCAGTTTCTCACCAGAATTCCTGGAGAAAGAAATTCTGAGCATCGTTGCTGAAAATGATCTTTTAGAAAAAGCTGCAAGAGTACGGTTTGCTGTTTACCGCGAAGAAGGTGGTTTTTATACGCCTGCAACCAGGGAGATCGCTTACGTGATGACGGTAATAGAGATGGAGAACTCGTTCTATCTTTTAAATACAGAAGATTACGAGATCGAATTATTTAAAGATCATTATGTGGGTAGCGGACTTTTATCAACGATCAAGTTGAATAACCGTGCGGTAAATGTTTTAGGAAGCATCTATGCTAAAGAGAATGATTATCACAACTGTTTGCTTCTGAATGAGAAAAAGAGCGTAGTGGAAGCTCTGAATGGTAATTTATTTCTAGTTTCAGGTTCCAAAATCAAAACGCCTCCACTTACAGATGGTGTTTTAAACGGAATTATTCGAAAACAATTACTTGAGATCATCAAGAAAACTGAAGATTACGAATTAGAAGAAGCTTCAATTTCGCCTTTCGAATTGCAAAAAGCTGATGAGCTCTTTATTACTAATATTGCGGTTGGTATTCAGCCAGTGTCGAAATATCGTAAAAAACACTACGACTCAGTTGTAGCTAAAAACCTGCTTAGTAAGTTAAATGTAAAAGCGAGGTTAGGCTAATTAGTTGTAAGAAGGGTTCTCTGGTGAGTTGGACCATAACATATATTCTCCACCTAATTCCAGCATTTTATCTTTCCAGAAAGAAGAGTAGGGCTTTTCAAGTAGGTCCTTGTTGTCCTCATTTGCAGTGACCACCCATGAATGAGAATTTAACTCGTCATCCAGCTGCTGAGCATCCCATCCAGAATATCCTAAAAAGAACTTTATTTGCTTATCTGAAATTAGATCTTTAGAGATAAGTTCCATCACAGCTTCGAAATTACCACCCCAATATATTCCATGAGCGATCTCAATACTATCAGGTATAAGATCGGGGATCTTATGAATAAAATACAGGTTGTCCTGTTCTACAGGACCGCCATTATAGACATCAAAGTTCCCTTTGATTTCAGGGATAAGATCTTTAAGTGTGAAATCAAGAATCTTGTTCAGGATGAATCCTACCGATCCGTTTTCGGAATGGTCGGCAAGTAGAACCACCGAGCGATTAAAAGAGACATCTCCAATTATGGATGGTTCTGCAACGAGAAGATGGCCTTTGGTTGGTTTCAACGCAATCATTTGTAGCAGTCTTTAGAACTAAACTATATTTTTTCTGTTAAAAATGCAATACATATCTAAAATTTTTAGATAAAAAAAAGCCTTCCCTGGGGAAGGCTTATGATATTTACAATGCAAATTATTAGTTCACAGCTTTTTGTAAATCAGCTCCGGCTTTAAATTTCACTACGTTTTTAGCAGCGATCTTGATAGTTTTTCCGGTTTGTGGGTTTCTTCCTTCACGAGCAGCTCTTTTAGATACAGACCAAGATCCAAATCCTACTAATGATACTCTATCTCCTTTTTTAAGAGATTTTTCAACGTTTTCTAGAAAAGATTCCAATGCTTTTTTAGCTGCTGCCTTAGAAATTCCAGCATTCTCAGCCATTGCGTCGATTAAATCTGTTTTGTTCATAATTTGAATTTTAAATTAATTGTTGGTTAAACATTCTGTTAAACTGGTTTACAAATTTATACGGATTTCCCGTCCACGCAAGTAATGACAAGGGAAAAGCCCATATTTGTTGATAACTCGGTTGATTTGTTAATAAAGATAATTGTTTTTTATTAAAATCCAACCAAATCAGCATTAATAAGGGTTTAGCGCATTTTTGCTTTTTCTGAAAATTTGAAGCCATTCAAAAGTGAATGAGTTTCCATTTTACGTTTTCCCGGTAATTGAATCTGTTTAATTTCAATGAATCCACCCTTTGCCGCAACCAACAATTGCTTTTCTTTTATAAGAACCTTTCCGTAGAAGTGATCATGTTCTTCATTATGGCTAATCACATCGTAAATTTTTACAGTCTGTTCCTGCGCATCACCATTATCTAAATAACACCAGGCAGAAGGGTAGGGATTGAGTCCGCGTATATGATTGTATATTTCATTTAAAGGTTTATCCCAATTGATCTTGGTATTCTCGCGATTCAATTTTGGAGCTTCTCTAAGCGTTCCGGAATCTTTCTGGGCAATTGGCTTAGTCGTTCCTTCAGAGATTGCCTTTAGTGTCTTTACAACCAGTCCTGACCCTTTGTTCATCAATCTATCGTGTATGGTCTCCAGGTTTTCATGTTCACCTATAACAACAGATTCTTGCATGATCATGGCGCCGGTGTCAATTTTTTCATCCAGAAAGAAAGTGGATATTCCAGTTTCTTTTTCACCATTCATTATCGCCCAGTTAATTGGAGCAGCTCCGCGATACTGAGGCAGTAAGCTCGCATGTAAATTGAAAGTGCCAAACTCAGGGTAGTTCCATACAGATTCAGGCAGCATTCTAAATGCTACGACTACCTGCACATTAGGATCGATTTGCTTCAACTCTTGTTGAAATTCTTCAGATTTTAGATTAGTAGGTTGAAGAACATTAAGTCCTTTAGAAACCGCAAAAGTCTTTACGGCACTTTCTCTTAACTTTCTTCCTCTACCAGCTGGTCTATCTGGAGCAGTAATCACTCCTACAACATTATAGCCGGCTTCAAGAATTGCTTCAAGGCTTTTCACTGCAAATTCCGGAGTGCCCATAAATACTATTCTGAGATCAGTCATTTATTGTTATTTTGTACTTGTTAGTTATCGTTTTTTCTAGAATGCCTCGCTCCACCAGTAATCGAATTACCTTCAGAACAGAGGATTCTTTATAGTTTAATAGAGAAGATATTTCTTTAGTGTCCAATGCCCTTGATTTTAATAGTTTTTGCAGCGCCAGAAATATTTCATTCATTTCATCTCGACTTAAAATATCAGTTTCAGCATTGCAAACAGAGCAACGGCCACATTTCTCAGGCTTAGTTTCTCCAAAATATTTCAGCAACTGTATCTGTTTGCAAACCTGATCATTCTGAACGAAATCGAGCACAGCCGATATCTTTTCTCTTTTTGTTTTATTGTATTTAGTAATAAATCCAGAAACAGGATTTATAGTGGATTCGTCTTCCCTGGGAACCAGAAAGGTAATGGAAGCATCATGTTTGGCAATCGAGAACTCTATAATTTCCTGTTGCTGTAAGTCTTCAAAAAGGCTCAAACATTCATTTTCCTGAAGATCTGCTTTCTCGGCTACAGATGACATATTAAAGTTCACCAGATTATCAAATACACCACCATAGTTTCTTAACAGGGTTCTTAAGAGGTGTGCATATTTTGGATTGTCATCAAGATAAATTTCCAGTTGATCCCCGCTCAATTTTATCATTATTTCAGTTTTCTTCTGAAACTGTTGAGACAGTCTAAGGACACTGCAACGATCTAATAATTGTAAGGCGTTATAAGTCTTACCTGAAATTAAATGATATTGATTGCAGAAGCTGGCAAAATTAAAATCATATACCTGATTTTCACCTTCTCCATATGCTATGCTGAAATAAGCGTTCAGTTTTCTATAGATAAATTTGACATCTTCAACAGACGCGAGATTGTTTATAAACTGATTCTTTAGTACTGGAATGTCGCCAGCATTCGTCAGTATAACGGCTTTAGAAATCTCTCCATCTCTACCGGCTCTTCCTGCTTCCTGGAAATAGCTTTCTAAACTTTCAGGTAGATCAATATGCACAACGGTGCGAACATCTGGTTTGTCTATACCCATCCCGAAGGCAGTCGTTGCAACCATTACACTGGTATCGTTGTTCATCCAGGATCTAAACTTTGTGGTTTTATCCTCCTTTTTCGTTCCGCCGTGATACGCAGCGGCTGTAATTCCATTTTTGTTTAGAAAGTCGGTGATCTCCCTCGTGGCATTCCGGCTTCTTACATAAACAATGGCAGAATCATTTCCCAGCAGCCTCGTTAATCGAAAGTATTTATCTTCAGTTTTGACAACCTCGTAATACAGGTTACTTCTTTCAAATGATTTCTTAAATACCGCCCTGTTCTTTAACTGGAGCTGTTCGCAGATATCTTCCACTACCATTTTCGTTGCCGTAGCCGTAAATGCTGCAACAGGTACTTCTGGTATAATTTCCCTAACTTCTGAAATATTACGGTATGCTGGCCTGAAATCATGTCCCCATTGAGAAATACAATGCGCTTCATCTACAGCGATCAGGTTTACGTTCATTTGTTTCAGTCGTTCCTTGACTATATCCTGCTGAAGCCTTTCCGGAGAGAGGTATAGAAATTTAAAATTTCCGAAGATGCAATTGTCAAGATTTCTATCCAGATCGGCATAGCTGATTCCGCCGGTGATGGCCATCGCTTTGATATTCCTTTTTTGAAGAGCCTGTACCTGATCTTCCATTAAAGAAATTAGTGGTGATACCACCACGCAAATTCCTTCTTTTATCATCGCTGGTACCTGGAAGCAGATAGACTTCCCACCGCCGGTAGGAAATAAGGTCAGCGTATCCTGACCAGCGAGGATAGCCTCGATCACTTCCAGCTGTGAAGGCCGGAATTTCTGGAAGCCCCAATATTTTTCTAGAATTTTTAAAGCTTCCGTTTGCAAAAGATTTATAGTTGGTTCAGTATAAATTTAGTTCTTTCTGCCACACTTGCTTTAGGAATTTCAATAGGACTATAGCCAAAGCGCCTGTAAGTGTCATACAAATGTTCTGAAATTCGTACAGCTTCTTCATAGGTTTCGTAACGCTCATTATCGCTTTTGTAGATATCCTTCCATGGTGGTAAGATAAAAACTTTATCATAGGCATGCTCCTCACAGGTCGCACTGAATATCTCAGGATAAACAGTGTCAAAATAATCCATATAGGCAACAACATCGGGCAATCCACGATCTAGAAAGATGCGATTCGCTGAGGAATTAGAAGCTTCCTTAAACTGATTTAATCTCCCTTCAAGTAATTTTTCACTGAATAGTAAGGGCTGCTCCAGAAAGAGCTGATCGATACCATCTCTTTGTGCTTCAAGGGTTACCTGCCTGGAGATCTCATGGATACAGTTTTCTCCTTTAGCTTCCAGTTCGTGTATGATGGAAGACTTTCCAGTACCGGGTCCACCGGTAATAACAATTTTCATAGTTTTCACCCGGCAAATTTCGGTAAATGAATTTGATTATAAAAATGTTGTCTTTCCTTGTATCTTTGTCATAAAAGAAGGAGAAAACTATGAGTGATTCGACAAATCCGGAGGAATTTTACGCAAAACTTAAAAAACAGCTTCAGGATACGGCAATGTGGCCTGCAGAATATCTTTACAAATTTATTGTTCCCACAAAAGGGGAGAAGGTAACACAGGTTGAAGATATATTTGATAATATGGGAGCTGTGATCAATACCAAACAATCTAAGAAAGGTACGTATACCAGTGTTTCTATTAACGTTAGGATGAAAGATCCTGATCATGTGATTGCTAAATATAAGGAGGTCGCTGATAAAGTTGAAGGGGTTATTTCTCTTTAATGATCGCACAATTGCGCTATTTTCTTGTCATTCTTACTGAATATTTAGTATTTTGCACGCAGGAGAAAACTTCTATTAAATTACCTAATTAAATCTCAATTTTGACAAACGCTTTAGAATATAACTCTGAAAGGAGTAAACTGATCATTCCTGAATATGGCAGACATTTGCAGAAAATGGTCGAACATGCTGTAGAAATCGAAGATGATAAAGAACGTAACAAAGTTGCTAATTCAATTATTGCTGTAATGGGTAATATGAATCCGCATCTTCGTGATGTGCCAGATTTTCAGCATAAATTATGGGATCAGTTATTTATAATAAGTGATTTTAAGCTAGATGTTGAGTCTCCTTTTCCAAAGCCGACGAGGGAAATGCTTACAGAGCGTCCTGAAATGCTTGACTATCCTGAGAATAATCCTAAGTACAGGTTCTACGGAAACAATATCAAGCGCATGATCGATGCGGCAAAGGATAAGGAAGAAGGTGATTTTAAAGATGCCCTGGTGATGACTATCGCCAATCATATGAAAAAATCTTACCTGAACTGGAATCGTGATTCTGTAGACGATGAAGTCATCATTAATCATTTAAAAGAATTGAGTGGTGGAAAGATCAATCTAAAAAATGCAGATGAGGATCTAACCCAGGCTTCAGAGCTTATTCGTGGAAGCGGATCGAACAAGAAGAAATACTCAAAAAACAAAAAGCATTCCGGCGGCCGCAAGCCTGGTCGTAAACGCCACTAATATTTTCTTTAATGGGAACATTTCAAATAGAAGGCGGTCATCGTTTGAGCGGGGAAATACAACCTCAGGGAGCGAAAAACGAAGCGCTGCAAATTTTATGTGCAGTATTGCTAACCGATGAGAAAGTGGTTATCAATAATATTCCAGATATCCTGGACGTTAACAAGCTTATCAACTTACTAAAAAATCTAGGCGTTAAGATCGAAAAGCTGGGTAAAGGAAGTTACTCCTTTCAGAGCGATGATCTGGACATGGATTATCTTAATAGTGAACAGTTTAAGATCGATGGAGGAGGACTTCGGGGTTCTATCATGATCGTTGGACCTATGCTTGGAAGATTTGGGAAAGGGTTTATTCCGAAGCCGGGTGGTGACAAAATTGGTCGACGCAGGCTAGATACTCACTTCGAAGGTTTTATGAAACTTGGTGCAGATTTCAGATATAACAAAGAAGAACGTTTTTACGGAGTTGAAGCTCCAGAAGGTCTAACTGGAAGTTATATGTTACTTGAAGAAGCTTCAGTAACCGGAACTGCCAACATAGTGATGGCTGCAGTACTAGCTAAAGGAAAAACGACTATTTATAATGCAGCCTGCGAACCGTATTTGCAGCAGTTATGCCTAATGATGAACCGCATGGGTGCCAACATTAGTGGAATTGGTTCTAACATGCTTATTATAGAAGGTGTAGAGAAGCTAGGAGGTTGTGATCATACAATTCTTCCAGATATGATCGAAATTGGATCATGGATTGGCCTTGCCGCTATGACCAAAAGTGAGATCACAATAAAGAATGTAAACTGGGATATGTTGGGTATCATCCCTACTACTTTCAGGAAACTGGGGATTACTGTTGAAAGAAAAGGTGACGATATTTTTATACCTGCACATTCTGAAGGTTATGAGGTGCAAAGCTTTATCGATGGATCGATCATGAATATCAGTGATGCTCCATGGCCAGGATTTACACCAGATCTTTTAAGTATTATACTTGTAATTGCTACTCAAGCAAGGGGGAGTGTTTTGATACATCAGAAGATGTTTGAAAGCAGGTTGTTCTTTGTAGATAAACTTATAGACATGGGAGCCAAGATCATACTTTGTGATCCACATAGAGCTACAGTAATTGGCCATGACTTTCAATCTCAGTTAAAAGCTACTACTATGACCTCTCCAGATATTAGAGCTGGAATCTCCTTATTGATTGCTGCACTTTCAGCAAAAGGAACTTCAACGATACATAATATCGAGCAAATTGACAGAGGTTACGAAAATATTGAAGAAAGATTAAAAGCGATTGGAGCGAAGATCACCAGAATCGCCTAAGGGTTTTTTCTTCGGAAAGCAAAGCATAAAAAAAAGCTGTTCGTTAGAACAGCTTTTTTTATGTTTTATATATTATCAAGTTTAGACTTCTGACTTCGCCTGTTCTTTATGCTCCTTATAATGAAACAGGTTCTGCTCCTTGATCATTTTTGTAGTTTTTTCAGGCAGCATATCTTCCCAGCCACTTTTTCCTTCGCTGATCATTTTCAGAACTTCCCGGGAATAAACATTCAGCGTTTCTGGATTGTAATTCTTAATATCCTCAACACGTCCATTGTATTTAAAGAACTTAAATAATTCTTTCATTCTTGGGTGTACTTTTAGATTTTCGCTGGTAGTAAGCTCACCAGTTTCTTCATCTTTCAGTGGATATAAATAAACCTTCAGATCTTTAAAGAATAATTTTCCGAAGGCCTCAAGAATACCTCCGCTAAGATGTCTATAGTATTTTTCATCAAATACATCAACCAGATTCTGAACACCCATAGTAAGACCCATACGTTGTTTGGAGTATCTGGAGAAGTATTCGACTACCTTAAAGTATTCCTGGAAGTTAGAAATCATAACTGTTTGGCCTAGAGAACATAAGAGCTCAGCTCTGTCCATAAAGTCACGTTCGTCTATTTCACCTTCAGCCCTTAAGTTGGACAGCGTGATCTCGAAGATGATCTCAGTATTTTCTTCAGAAACTTTACTCTCGTTAAAAAACAATTCTTTTGATCTCTCATACATATCCATATTTACTTTAGTAACAGGTCTAAAGCTACCACGAAGGGCCAGGATATTCTTTTTATAAAGTATTTTTGCTGGAAGAACATTGTTACCGTCAGGACCGAACATTACTGCATCGGTCATTCCATTCTTAACTAGCTGTAAGCTCATTAGCCTGTTATCAACATTCTCGAAACGAGGACCTGAGAAATTGATCGTGTCGATCTCGATTTGATCCTTGTCTATATGATCATATAGATAACGTAGTAATTTTTTAGGATTGTCGTACTTGTAATAAGCGCCGTAAATAAGGTTAACACCTAGTATTCCTAAAGTGTTTTGCTGGTGGCGGGCATCATTTTCATGAAATCTTACGTGTAATAGGATTTCATTATATTCTTCTTTAGGATCTACCTGATATCTAATTCCTACCCAACCATGACCTTTGTATTTCTTCGCGAAATCTATGGTAGCTACAGTATTGGCGTAAGTAAAGAATAATTTGTTTGGATGCTTTTCACGAGAAATACGCTCTTCGATAAGATGGGTTTCGTGAGATAACATTTTCTTCAGCCTTGCTTCAGTAACATACCGCCTGTCATCTTCAACTCCGTAAATTGCGTCACTAAAATCCTTATCGTAGGCACTCATTGCCTTTGCGATGGTTCCAGATGCACCTCCAGCTCGAAAGAAGTTTCGCACTGTTTCCTGCCCGGCACCAATTTCAGAAAAAGTTCCGTAGATATTTTCGTTAAGATTGATACGCAGGGCCTTACTATTAATAGAAGGAACATTTTCAAATTCCTTATCGCCCATTATGGTAATTGGCATATTTTATTGTTTAGGTAAGCATTGTTAATTGCGTACTTCAAAAGTACTAAAAGCGGTAGGCATACAAAAAAATATATTTACTTTTGTGTCAAAAATAACAGCATTTGGAAGTTACATTCTTAGGTACTGGAACATCACAAGGCATACCTATAATTGGTGTAGATCACCCGGTTTGCTACAGCGATGATCCTCGTGATAAGAGGCTTCGGGTCTCTGTACTTGTAAACTGGAAAGGAAAGAATATATTGATTGACTGCGGGCCGGATTTCAGACAGCAGATGCTCGCCAATAATGTAAAAAAACTGGATGCTATTTTTTATACACATGAACACAATGACCATACTGCCGGTCTGGATGATATAAGACCATACTTCTTTCGGCAGGGAGATATTCCTATTTTCGCTCATCAAAGAGTTTTAGATTCCCTACGAAGAAAGTTCGATTATATTTTTACTTCGGAAGATCGATATCCCGGAGCTCCCGCAGTTATTGAAAACGTAGTGCGTAATGAGGAGTTTCAATTCGAGGGCTTGAATGTTCTGCCTGTAGATTTTAAGCACAATAAATTACAGGTCTTTGGATACAGAATGGGTGACTTTGCCTATCTCACAGATATAAAGACAATTACCGAAGAAGAGATCGCGAAACTGAAAAATTTAAAAGTTCTGGTAGTAAGCGCTTTAAGAAGAGAACCACATCATTCACATTTTAATCTGGAAGAAGCGCTTGAATTTGTAAAAATGGTGAAGCCGGAAAGAACATATTTTACACATATTAGTCATATGCTTGGATTTCACGCAGAAGTAGAGGAGGAGCTACCTGAGAATGTCCATCTTGCATATGATAACTTAAAAATTGAAATTTAGCATGCGCAGCAAAATTCTAATGTATCTATTCATTTTCGCTTTATTATTCTGCATATTCATCTATGTAAATGATAAAAGAATTCTGGATTCAAAACAGGAAAAGATCGAGCAGCTCGAGGATAAGCTTTCTGAAGTAGAACTCAATCAGGATCAATTGTCTGTAGCAACTTCAGAAGATTACTTCAATCTGGAGGATAATGAAGATGCGATCACTTACTTTCAGAATAATGGAGTAGAGACCGAAGGCCTTATTACGAGAATCGAGGATGCGATCATTTCGCAGAATAGTGCTTCAAATGATAATCCTCTGGTTCCACATGCCGGTATGGAAGGTTCTATGAGGATCAACAAGATAAAAGTGCTTAACCACAAATGGATCATTGCCGACTTTACCGATGGATCTTACTGGGGTGAAGTCTTCCTAACCTACACTATTCAGGAGGACGGTACTCCGGTTTTCAATACTGAGAAGTCATTCCTTTATCCTAAATATTAGAGTTTTTTCTTAAGCCATTCCTTTAGTTCAAAGAAATTCTGAGGAGCAACCCCATGGCCGACTGGAAATTCAGAATAAGTAAAATCTACGCCAAGATTTTCCAAGAATGGTTTTGTTCTGCGAGCCCAGTCTACCGGAATCACCTGATCTTCAGATCCATGTGAGCAGTAAAAAGATAGCTGACTAAGATCATTCTTAAGGTAATCCTGCCCAAATATTTCTTTATTAATATAACCGCTAAGTGCAATTACATTATCGACTTTTTCCGGATACGTCAATGCCACAGCATAACTTAGAATACTTCCCTGGCTAAAACCTAATAAATTGATCTTCGACGCATCTACTGGATAGTTTTCGATCACCTGATCAATAAAAGTAGCGATCATATCTCTTGACTTAATAGCCTGTATATCATCACTAAACTTTCCGTTTTCATTATCAAAATGAATAGCATACCAAGCATTACCATATGGTTGCATTGGGTAAGGCGCTTTAGCTGAAATGATAAACAATTCTTCTGACATTTCATCAGCGAAAGAAAACAGATCGTTTTCATCGCTTCCGTAGCCATGTAGAAGAATAAGTGCAGGCGCATTTTCAACGCTTACTTTAGGTTTTCTTATAATATGATCTAGAACAAAATTTTCTTGCATTACTTAACTGTACTTAAAAATTTCTGAAATAAGGCACCAAGAATAGGCACTTCCTTGGTTTGACCCTGTATTGCTGTAATAATTCCATAGCCCCATAGCACTATGAAAAAAAGGTAGAAGGCTCCTATGATAAACACCTGGTCAAACAACCCCATTAAAGCTCCAATGAGGTAAAAGGTGATATTGATTCCAAATGCCTGCCTTATATGAAAACTAGCAAATTCATTCTTCTCTTCCATATTCATGAAATAGGCAATGATGGTTCCTACAATGGTGATATAAGAGATAATGGCACTGGTCTTTGCGTTACCTTCGGTATTCATAATTATGATCTTAAAATTAATCCGGCATTGTTAACTACTCCAACAGCTTTTCCCTTTAATTGGCTATCCAGAAAGATGCTGTTCTTAGAAGTAGATAGAATATCGTTCTTTCCAAAAGTATAATTTACATCTGGCAGGAATAAGCTAAGATTGGCAGGGCTACCTTCTTCGAGTTTCGTTGTTTCCAGCTTAAAACGTTCTAATCCCGAAGTTAGAAACTTAATGGTTTCTTCAGTAGTAAATATTGTTTGCAAGGCACCAAAGGCCGATTCAAGACCAATACTTCCATACAATGCATTATCAAATTCTACTTTTTTATTTTCCACATCTATTGGATTGTGGTCTGTAGTAACCATATCTATAGTGCCGTCCTTTAATCCATGTATCAGTGCCTCATTATCTAGCTGGGTGCGTAATGGAGGTAAAACCTTTGCATTAGCATCGAAGCTTGCCAGCATTTTGTCTGTAAGAAGCAGATTATGAATCGCCACGCTGCAGGATATATCAAGGCCTTTCTTCTTGGCTTCTCTTATAAGTGTAACCGACTTTGCCGTTGAAATTGTAGGAATATGTAGTTTTCCACCGGTATATTCGAGAATGTAAAGATCGCGAGTGATTTGCAGTTCTTCAGCTAGATTGGGGATTCCTTTAAGGCCCAGGGCAGTACTATTCACATGCTCATTAACCATCCCATTGGTCGCAATTCGATTTTCCTGCGGATAACTTTGTATTAAAGCGTCAAAATTTTGTGCATACTGCAAGGCGATTCTAAGAAGATTGGGATTTTTTAAGGGTGATTTATAATCTCCAAAGCTAATCGCACCGGCCTGTTGCATATCCAGCAATTCAGCCAGATCTACACCTTCACTTTTAATGGTAAGTGCACCAATAGGATAAAGATTTACTGGATGTCCCGAACTTTTAGATTTTACCGCAGATATGGAACCGCTATGGTCAAGTACAGGATTGGTATAAGGATTTAGAGCAACGCCTGTGAACCCTGAGCTTCCAGCAACTTCAAGTCCGTTTTCTATGGTTTCCCTTTCTTCATAACCGGGTTCTCCAAAGCAAACACTACTATCAAACCATCCTCTGGATACATGCAAACCTTCGATCTCTACTTGTTTTACATCCTCCTTTAGTATTTCCTTCTCAATTTCAGTAATTACTCCATTCTCGATATAAATGTCGGTCGTTTGCCCGTTTAGAGGCGAAGACTCATCAATAATTGTAACCGCTTTTAGAAGTAATTTCATTTCAGAAGTTTTAATAATAGCATTTCTATTGCCAGAAATATGAGCGCAAAAATAATAAACCATTTCCAAAGCGAGCTGCTTTCGTTTCCTGCTTTTACTTCGGAAAAATATTCTGCTATAGATTCATGATTCTGGAATGAAAATATCTCTGGATCTAAGTATTCGAGCTCACTTTCGTTTCTTGGTGCGTTGAAACTCAAGTTTGCGAATGTCTTATCCCGGCTCTCAATCCTATAATTTCCGGCATTCAATTCTTCTGTACCAACTTTGATGGAAACCCGGTCTGCAAATCTCTGCTGTTGTGGTATAAAATCCAGTTTATCCCGGGTGAGATGAAGCACATGATCCTCTTCGATTCTTGCCGGTATAGATTTTTCTTCAACTTTTGAAGTCTGATAATAAAGTTGAGCAGGAGGGAGGCTCTGCAGTCCTATCTGATATAAAACAGGTACGATTAGTGGCGAATTCTGAAAATTTGATATTTGCTCATTTAACGGTGCCGTAAAAATATAGGTATTGGAATTGGATAGGAGAAAAGGATCATTACTCTGGAAATCCAGGATGCTGTTACCGGAGATGTTACTGAAATAGCCCGCAACACGGGGATACTCGAAATTTTGAATCCTCTTCTGGAATACATTTTCTAACAGCGGATGGTCAAAATTAATAGTAGTAATGAGTTTATCGCCCTCGATCCATTCAGGTTTAAATCCCAATTGAAATTTTTCTGAAAACCGAATTAACTCATTTCTGTTTTTTGAATTTGGAATAAATAGAACGCTGGACCCTTTGATTGAACGCTGTCGTATATTATTAAGGTTTGCATCACTTAACCTACTCACTTCATTTAAAATGATCAAACTGGCTTGCTGAATATCGTTGTATTCAACTCCATTCGGTTGGCTTATTTTTAGATTAAATTCAGGTTTTGTATATAATCTTTGTAGAAAATTTGAATCACCTTCAGAAATAGCCAGAACATTGATTGGGGTTTGTTCAGAAATACTGAAGTAGACGATATCATCATATTCCAGCCCCTCATCATCTATAACAACTCTTCCGTTAGATATGCTTTGTGATGGTATTGAAAATATGGTTTTTGCATCGGTGTTGTTGGCATCAATTGTTTTCCTGCTCAAAAGTTGATCACCATCATACATGGAAATAATTCTTCCCTCCTTTAGTGAACTTCCAGATAATAGAACTTCGAACTCAAGAATTCCTGCATTTGAATTTAGTAAATAAAGAGAATCGATCTGTAAATTCTGGGTACTTTCAGGGGTTAGTTTTATGCTTGAAATATTATAATCAGAAATATCTAATTCAGTTTGACCTAGAAAACTTTCCTGGAAATCAGAAATAAGAACCAGATTTGAAGAATCAATTTTACGCAGCTGCTGGGATTTCAGCAGAACACTTTTTAGATCCAGTTGTCTGGAGGAATATTTAATTTGCTGAAGTACCTCTCTTAATTCATCACCAGACTTTTGATAATGTACGGCATCATTGGTGATCAGGCTATATTCATATGTGGCATCGATATTTTCAAGAAGTTCGTTTCTGGCTATTTCCAGGAGTTCGTCACCTTGTTTCTTTAATTGCAAACTGTAAGAATTGTCCAGATAAATGATCAAATCTTTAGTTGAAGTTTCAGATTTTGCGGGAAAATAGGGTTTGGCAAACGCAAGTATTAGAAAACCTAGCAGAGACAATCTTGAGAAAAGAACCAAAAACTTCTTGAGTTGAGAGTTTTTGCGTGTTTGCTGCACGACACGTTTCAAAAATTTTACGTTGGTGAAGTCTTCTTTCTGAAATCTGCGTAGTTTAAAAAGATGAACCAGAATAGGAATTATAAGCAAAAACAAAGCATACAGTAATTCCGGATGTTCAAATTGCATAGAAACGAGGCTGTTTCTCAAATATAGCTAAACACTCAGAAGTTTTAGTGCCTGGGAACGCTAAATTTAAAATTACTTCCCTCACCTTCAGTAGAAGAAATACTTACTTTCCCATGCATGGATTCAACCAGTTTTTTTACGGTGGCGAGCCCAATTCCACTACCTACATTACCATCACGGTCGGCGGTATCCAGTGTTGCAAATAACTCAAAGATCTTATCAAATCTTTCCGCAGGAATTCCCTTTCCATTGTCTATAACTTCAAAGTAGTAAAATTCTTCTTCCGCAGTAAATTCGATCCTGACTTTTCTTATATCCTTATCATTATATTTAAGTGCATTACTGATCAAATTCATAAACACCTGAGTGAGTGCTGCTTTGTTCACCGCAGTCAACTCAATATCTTCAGGATAGCTGATCTCAATATTGTTGGAAACCGTATAAAGATCTACGATAGGCTTTAAGAGCTTGCCTAAGTTTATATTTGAAGCTTCTTTTTTAATGACATGGTCACTGCGATAAAAACTTAAAATACCATCAATATAATTCCGTAGAGAATACGAGGCTTCGACCAGAAACTGCAGGTATTGGTTCGTCTCTTCATCAAATTTCTCCTTATTCTCGTCTTTAAGTAATTCACTTAGGGAAATGATATTTGCAAGGGGAGACTTTAGATCGTGAGAAACAAGACTCGCGAATTTTTCTAATTCCTTATATTTTTCTTCCAGTTTGTTCTGAACAGTAAAAAGTTTCTGTTTCTGCTTTCTGGATTCAAATAACTTTAAAGCCTGTTTTGACAAGGCTAGCAAAGCTTTTTCCTGCATGGAACTAAGCTCTTTTTCGAAAGTATCAAAAATACAGAATACCGCTATGGCGTGACCATCGGGATTATATAATGGGACACCAGCGTAAAAACTATACTCAGTAGCATACATCCCTGTAGCGGACTCAAAAATTTCGGGATCTTCAGAGCGTTTGAGACAGAGAATAGGAGTTTTACTTTTGATCGTAAGATCACAAAAAGAATTTTCTCGATCGATTTCAGTTATTTCAGCGCCATGAACTGATTTGTTCCAGATACGATCCCGATCGACAATATTAATTTTAGCGACGGATACCTCGCAGGCGACTGTAGCCAGGAAAGTAAGATTGTCATAATCTTCGTCTGGTCCAGTGTTCACAATTTGATATTCCTTTAACGCGGCCCGCCTTAATTTCTCATTAAAAGTGCCTGAATTTTTCTGCATTACCCCTTATATTCTTGATTTAAAGTTATTTAAATTTAAATAACTTTTTCAGAATAAAAACTTAAACCGGGATATTATGTCTTAATACACTGAACTCGAATACAGTACCTCTATTTTCTTCAGAATTAAGCGTAATAGTACCTCCAAGACTGTTTACCAACTTTTTAACTGTGGAAAGTCCAATTCCATGACCTTTTTTACCTCTACGATCCTGTTTCGCAACCGTAGTAAAAAGATCAAAGATCTTAGACTGCTGTTCCTGGGCGATACCTATCCCATTATCACTGATTTTGAAATTGAAGAAGTGCTCATTTTCAGTACAATCAATGTCTATCACTATTTTTTCGCGATCATTGTACTTAAGACTATTATTAATTAAATTCATAAAAATCTGCCCTATAGCTGAGGCATTTCCATCTATTAATAAATTATTATCGGGTAGATTGATCTCACAGTTGTCTGCGATTTGGAGAAGATCTATGATGTCTTCCAGCATATCGTTCAAAAAGAATTCTTTTATACTACTGTCACCTTGGTGTTCATTGGAATAATGGTCTAGCAAACCATTAATGTATTCACTTAGAGTAAGCCCGGAATCTTTTAGATATGATATATATTTTGCTCCTTCTTCGCCTAATTTTACAGCATATTTGGCTTTTAGAACATCTGCAGTAATGATCATGTTCGCAAGAGGCATCTTAAGATCATGGGATACAGTACTCGCAAATTGTTGCAACACTTTATAGCTTTCATCAAGCTCTTCTTTCATCTTTTCCAATACACTATTGGCTCTACGTGTCTCTAGCAAAAGTTCGACCTGCTTTCCAAGTGATTTTAATGCCATTTTTTGTTCTTCATCCAAATGATGTTCTTTGGAATCATAAACACAAAGCGTCCCCATAGGGTAACCCTTAGTATCCAGTAGAGAGATACCTGCGTAGTAATTAATAGGCGTATCTGCAGTAACGAAGGGATTATCAAAAAAGCGATTATCTTTCGTCGCATCGGGAACTTCCAATAGATTTTCAGGATCTGTAATTGTATGACCACAGAATGAAACATCTCGTGCTGAGCCTTTCAGATCTGTTCCATAACTGGATTTAAAAAAATTGCGGTCGGCATCGATCATATTTACTACCGCGATGGGAGTTTTACAAATATAACTAGCCAGCCTGGTAATATTATCATATGCCTCTTCCGGAAGAGTATCCATAATATTAAGTTCTCGTAGAGACTCAAGTCTTTGAAGTTCATTAACGGGCTTTTCCGGAGTTATCATATAAGCAACCTTTTTTTAGAGTTCAAATAAAGATAAAAATACTGATGTTAAAAATACTAAAACTGATCTTTTTCGTAAACACCCAAACCAAAGAGTGCAAAATCATATTTAACGGGATCTAAAGGATCCATTTTTCTCAATTCCCAATCGAGCTCTTTTACTGCCTTAGCATCGTTCGCTTTCCTGTGCAAAATTCCGAGTTTCCTTGCAATGTTACCAGAATGAACGTCTAAAGGACAGCTTAGTTTAGCGGCAGAAATCGTTTCCCATATTCCAAAATCCACTCCATGATTATCTTTCCTGATCATCCAGCGTAAATACATATTGATCCTTTTTGCTGCTGAATTTTTGAGTGGATCACTCACATGTTTTTCTGTTCTTACCTGGTGAGCTAGTTCAAAAAAGATCTTTTTTAATTCATGAATTGCATTCTGAAGATGGGTTTCAGTCTGATATTTAACAAAAATATCCTCAAGTCCGCCGTGATGAAGATAAATATTCCTAAGAGCTTTTAAAAAATACTTTAGATCATACGCATTAAAAGTACGATGAACAAAACCTTCAAATCTATCAAGGTCTTTATCTGAATGATTCAAAATAAAATCATGCGGAGAATGATCCATTAAAGCCATCATCTGGTTGGCATTTTTCAAAATGCTTTTGCGGTTTCCCCAGGCGATAGTCGCTGCCAGGAAACCCGAAATCTCAATATCTTCCTTCTTCTGAAATAGATGCGGAATGCTAACCGGATCTTCAGCAATAAATGCAGTTGTGTTATACTGAGCGGTTTTGAAATCAAGAAATTCCTTTAAATCTGCTTTCTTCAAATACTGGTTTTTATTTCAGGAGCAATCTTCCCGTCTACCATCGTAAGTTTTCTGTCGGCCATGTTTGCCAGTTCCTCATTATGCGTAACGATCACAAAAGTTTGATCAAATTCATCCCTGAGTCTGAAAAATAATTGGTGAAGGTTCTCAGCCGATTCAGAATCCAGGTTTCCTGAAGGTTCATCTGCAAAGATCACGGCAGGATTATTAATAAGACTTCTGGCTACCGCTATTCTCTGTTGTTCTCCACCACTAAGTTCTCCAGGCTTATGAGAAGCCCTGTTTTTTAGACCAAGAAATTGAAGTAATTCCATAGCGCGAGCTTCAGCTTCCTTTTTCGGAGTTTTATGGATAAACGCCGGAATACAGATATTTTCCAATGCTGTAAACTCTGGAAGCAACTGGTGAAACTGAAAGATAAATCCTATATGCTTGTTTCGAAATTTAGAAAGTTCTCTGGACTTGAGTCCGTAGATATCAGTTCCGTTGATGAGCAGTTCTGAGTTTTTATCCTTTCCTGGTTTGTCCAGAGTACCCAGAATTTGCAATAAAGTCGTTTTTCCCGCACCTGAAGCTCCAACGATCGAAACGATTTCTTTCTTCTTGATATGCAGGTCTACCGACTTCAATACGTGCAGATCCCCGTAATATTTATGTATGTTCTTTGCGATTATCATGAATGCGAAATAGACATTCCGAAATTAGCCAAATTGCAAGCATTCCCCAAGCTAACTGCGGAATATGTTTCGGAGGTTATTGTAATCTATAAAATAAACGACTCTAAGACTTAAATTATGCCTTGCAGGCTTTGAAAATAAATTATCCAGGCTATCTGAATAATTGAGTTCACTCAACTTATCTTCGTTAAAGATCGAATTTCTATACAGTAATACGGCTTCACTACCGGGAGCAAATTGCCAGCGGTAGCTTAAATCCAGATTCCAGATGTTGAAATTAGCGTCTGGATCTCTAAAGGTACTGGTGTCATAATTTGTAGCCTCGAGTTCACCATCTTCAATCAAATTAAGATATGAGTTGTCACCAAAACTAGCCGTGGACCAGAATTGTCTTGCGCTCAAACTTAATCCCTGTTTTGTATTAAAGTTATAATTAGCTCTAATTGAATTTTCCACGGTTTTCTGATCTCTTATTCCGAAGATGATATTGTCATTTACTTTGTTAACGAAACTAGGTCGCTCTTTTTGTAATCCGTAATCAAACTCATAGACCATATTAAACCTGTCACTAAACCTGAATCTAGGTTCAATGCTTAAACCATAATAGGCATAATCTGTATCAAAATATTCTTCCACATAGATCCTTGAGTCCAGCGCAAACTTCTTGCGATAATCTGAAGAAATAAAGAACCTTGAACTTGCAAAAGGTTTGTAGGTTATATAAGTGTCTACAGCCCTGGTTTCAAAATAATCTCTAAACTTTGAATTGAAATCCAAAGATCCTCCAAAAGCAAACCGTTCGCGAGTCATAGCGAAGAAATCTACGCCCATCCCAGTATTGATCGTTTTGTCTGGTTTATATCTTCTACGGTGCTGGCCGTATAGACTAATTTGAAAATTATTAAAATTACCCTGTGGTTCAAAGATCTGGTAGGAAGTTCCCCAGAAGATATTATTATAATTGTTCGTAAAGTTGATGCCAAGGTCGTTAATGTCGAAAGTCTCGTTCGCGAACTCATGAGCAACTCTATACCTGAAATTTCCTTTCGTACGACGTGCTGCGAAATAGGAGGCAAAACCAGTAAGATTCTGGCCAGGAAGGTTGACATTACTCATCTTCGCCTGCCCTTCAACATTAAAACTGTTGGCTTTATTATATACATCAAATAGAAAGCCAGTTACATTTCCATCTCTAAAGTTACCGTCACGTGTTACATTCGTATTAATCAGCGTTATAGAAGAGTTTTTATTAAACCTTTGATCCAGAACTACAATATTATAATTTGCAAGAGGCTCAGTGATCGTGGATCTTGTTTTGCCAGTTACAGTGTCACGATAAACTGCTTTTGCTTCGCTGGTAATGGCATTAAAAACTCCAATACCTAAACCGCGGTCTGTTCTTCCGGAAACCTTCAGGGCATTAATAAGATCTGTTCTACTGGGATTTTCAAGAATTTCCTCACTATCAAGTCTGTTGGTTTGAGCAGCGTTAAAACCAATGGGAGTACTCCCAACTCTTCTTGAATAAAATAAGTTGCCTTTGTTAAATAGCTCGGTTCCTTCAGTAAAGAAAGCACGGTTTTCACCAAAGATCTGTTCAAAAGGCCCTAGATTCAATTCTACTTCATCATAAGCAGTTTGGCCAAAGTCTGGCACTAAGGTCAGGTCTAATGTAAAAGAGTCATTGATTCCATATTTAAGATCCATCCCGGCGTTGAAACTAAAATCGTCATTACCGTCAAAAGAATCAAAAGCAGATTGTATATAAGGGTATAAACTCAGGCGAACAGGTGGATCAATGTTATTAATACCAGTAAGCAAGCCTGTATATTGTGCCATTTGTCCTACCGACTTATTTATATAGTTCCAGACATAGGTCTCATTTCTATGCGTGATCTCGCGAGAAAATTGTAAGCCCCATCGTTGTTTTTCAGTTTCCGGAAATCTCAATGCAGAATAGGGGATCTTCATCTCCAGATACCAACCATTTTCATCCTGTGAAACTGCCGACTCCCATACCACATTGTAACCATAATCTTCCTGAGATCCAGTGATGCGGGCATCTGCTTGTGTTCCGGCGGAAGTTACGATAAACCGGGTCTGGTTTTCACCGTCATCGTAAGTATTGATGTCCATCAAAAAATATTCAGATTGCTGAAGATTATCTCGCTGAGTAAATTGCCTGATCGTTTTATCGGGATCACTTTCCATCATGGTTGCAGCAATGTAGATGGCAAGGTCATCATACAGAATCTTAACTTCGGTAGCGTGAGATTCCGGAATAGGAGTACCATCTCCAGGTTCTACCATTACAAAGTTTTTAGCTATAGAAGCTTTTTTCCATACATCTTCCGAAGCCAATCCATCGATTTTAGGAGCTTCCTGTATACGAGTTGCTTTGTAATTCTTTCTGTTTTCTGAATTTTGTGAGGATAAAATGCTGCAATTGATGATAATAATGAAAAGCAGCCAGTATTTTTTCGACATTTATTGATGAATGTTCAATATTGTTATTTATGTAAAAGTATATGCTTAATCTTTATCGGCAAAGTTTTTCATTAAATTCCCGTTAAACGAGGTATTTTTTGTTTAATTAGACATTAAATTTGATAAACAAAAATTATATTGCAGGTTATGAAAGAAGATAATTTGAAGAAAGCGACTCTTGCCGGGGGATGTTTCTGGTGTACAGAGGCTGTTTTTCAGAGATTAGATGGTGTAGAAAAAGTGGTGTCAGGTTTTACAGGTGGTGCGATCAAGAATCCCGCATATAGAGAGATCATTACAGGTCGCACCGGTCATGCTGAAGCAATACAAATTACGTACGATCCAGGTAAGATTACATACAACGAATTATTAATGGTGTTTTTTGCAACTCATGATCCTACTACGCTTAATAGACAACAGAATGATGTTGGAACTCAATATAGAAGTGCGATATTTTTTCACGATGAAGAGCAGGAGAAGGTTGCTAAAAAAACAATAGAGATCATTGAAGAAGAGAATGCGTTTGACGATCCTATCGTTACCGAAGTTACTGAAGCTTCCGCTTTCTACGTTGCAGAACAGGAACATCAGGACTTCTACAATCAGCACAGGCAACAACCATATTGTCAATTTATAATCGACCCGAAAATAACAAAGCTAAAAAAATACTTTTCAGATAAGCTGAAGCAAACTAATGATCATGGCATATAAATTTTTTGAAGAATATAACCAGGAGGTTACTGGTAAAATGAAACAGAGCTTCCAGGATATCATAGTGGGGGTAGGGGAAAACCCGGAACGCGAGGGAATTGTAAAGACTCCTGAAAGAGCCGCCAAAGCAATGCAATTCTTGACACAGGGGTATGAAATGGATGCGGAAAAAATCCTGAAGAAAGCGATGTTCTCTGAAGATTATGACGAAATGGTTGTGGTAAAGGATATAGAGCTTTATTCTCTTTGCGAGCATCATATGCTGCCATTCTTCGGCAAAGCCCATATAGCATACATTCCTAACGGAAAGATCGTGGGATTAAGTAAACTTCCTCGGGTTGTGGATGTTTTTGCTCGAAGACTACAAGTACAGGAAAGACTAACTCATGATATTCTGGAATGTTTGAACAATACATTGCAGCCACAGGGAGTAGCTGTAGTGATCGAAGCGGTCCATATGTGTATGATGATGCGCGGAGTACAGAAGCAGAATAGTGCTACAACAACCTCGGGTTTCCGTGGACAGTTCAAAGAAATAGAAACCAGGAATGAGTTCCTGAAACTTATAAGCTCAGACCTTAAATAAATTTGGCACTTTATTTGCTTTTATCTAGTCAAAACCAAAAAACATGAAGCTATTTAAAAATAAATTATTTGCAAAAGGTCTGGTATATGACCTTGTAGGGATGGCAACTGTTGCCATTCCCTTTGTAGGTCCGTTTTTGGATTTACTTTGGGCACCATATGCTGCTAAAAAGATGAGAGATATGTATCCGGGTAGAAAAGGTAAATTAGCCTCAGTGCTTGTTTTCATTGAAGAGATCCTTCCTGGGACTGACATCATTCCAACATTTACATTAATGTATTTATATACCTATGTTTGGAAAAAGGAACCTATGATGCAACCACAGGTGATCGAAGTAGAAAGCTACTAGAATTTACCAGATAAAAATTAAAAAGGGCTACTAATAACAGTAGCCCTTTCTAGTTAGATATGGATATTAGCTGAGAGCATTATGTTTCTACCAATATTAGAAATTCCATCATTCTTCAATCTGGACAGGTGTGAGAAATAATCTTTATCAAATAGATTATTCATACTTAGTCGCAATTCAAATAATGCGCTGTTTGTTCTAATTTCAGTTCCGGCCCCCAGGTTAACCAGGCTGTACCCACCAGTTCGGGTTTCGAAACTGCCAGGATTTTCCTGATCAAACACATTTTTTAGTGTTATAAAACTATAAGAACCTGATAATAATTTCCCTTTGTCAAACTCGACCCTGAACGTATTCGTAAGGGAGTTTGCTGGAATTAAGGGTAAGTAATCATCATTGTCCAGTTTTCCGGTTACCGTTTCAAAGCTACTTTCCAGGTGAAGCCAATCCAATGGGTGGGGGTGAAGATGGATACCAATTTCACCTCCATACAATTTAGCATCATCCTGTTGATAACGAAATACGTTTTCATCATCTATAATTTCTCCCGAAGGACTTATAAATATATAGTCATTCACATTATTGGAAAAACCATTAACAAAAGCTTCAAAATGTTGATTTCTCCACTCAACCGCAAGATCAATTTGGAAGTTCTGTTCATTATCAAGATCAGGATTTCCAATTTCATATCTGTTAGCACCATTGTGAGAACCATTAGAGGTTAGTTCAGATAAGTTAGGCGCTCTAAATCCACTCGCAAAATTTAACCTTGAGGTAAGATTATCGGTAATATCGAATTTCGCACCTATAGCTCCATTAAAACTATTGAACTGTCTGTCTACTTCATCCAGAATATCTCCATCCTCTGCGATATATGATTCTGTTTCAATAGACCTGTTGTCATATCTAATTCCCCCTTGTAAATCGATTTTTGATAAATGGTAATGCGCAGTGGCGAAGACCCCAAAGTCAGTAGTTGTCGCATCAGGTATTAGGATTTCCTCACCAAAATTTTCGTTGCTCTGCCACATTCCCTGTACTCCGGCAATAACATCAAGATTATCGAACTTAGGGAAATTGTATTTTAAATTATAGTTCAAGGTTTCCAAATGCATCTCAAGAGCTGGTTCATCACCTTCATGCTCCTCATCTCCATGCTCTTCCCCTTCATGCTCTTCCCCTTCATGTTCTTCCTCTTCATGCTCCTCATCTCCATGCTCTTCCCTTTCATGCTCTTCCCCTTCATGTTCTTCCTCTTCATGCTCTTCACCCTCGTGTTCTTCGTGCTCTTCATCTTCATGATCTTCGTGATGATGATCTTCAAATTCCTGGCGATCATTGAACTGGTAACCAACTTTCAGGTCGATACTGGAATTGTTCAGATAGAACTTGTTGTCAAGACTCAGGATATGGTTGTCAATATTCTGGTAGGGTAGAAGTGGGTCTTTGTTAGTAGATTGAACACCTAATTCATCAGGAATACCAATTTCTGAATTGTTAAAATTATATCGTAGGTCTCCTTTATACACACTATTCTGGAAACCAATCCCTGCTTTAATATCTTTCTCATTGAAACGAGTATTTGTAACTCTTTCTCCATCTCCCGTTTCATAATCACTATGAGCCGCATAACTTCCTCGAGCAATAAACTTTAATCGATCACCAGCAGTAGAAGCCATTAAACTGGTTTGATACCCTAGCGTATTTGTAAAATAATCTGATTCCAGACTTGCTTTGGTGCTGTTCTCATTTGCATATCTTTCAGGATTCAGATATAAAACTCCACCAATCGCATCACTTCCGTAGAGTAAAGAGGCAGGGCCTTTTATCACTTCCACGCTGGCAATTCCTTTTGAACTAATTCCCAGGCCATGCTCATCGCCATATTGCTGATTCTCTAAACGAACTCCCTGGGTATAAACAAGCACGCGATTAGAACTCAATCCTCTAATTACTGGTTTTCCAATACCTAGTCCAGTGGTAAGATTTTCGACTCCCGCAATTTGAGTAATTCCTTCGGAAAGGTTTACAGCGCCATTTTTAGAGAGTTCAGAAACACTTTCGCGTTCCACCTTCATTACATTATCGCTTTGTAATTGGTGAAAAGGAGTGGATACTATAACTTCTTCCATTTCTATTGCTGAAGGTTTTAAAGTAATTGTAATATCCTGGGAAGGTAGAACCACATCCTGTGTATAACTGGCATAACCTATAGAGGATATCACCATTTTGAAATTACCGCTTGGCAGATCTGATATTTTAAAATTACCATCAAGATCTGTCATCGTCCCTCTTTCAAGAGCAGGGAAATAGATATTTGCACTAAGAACTGGTTCCTGGGTGTCCTGATCGGTGATTTTTCCGCTCAGGGAATTCTGTCCATAAATAATAGACTGCACTGCCAATAGCAGTGTCAATAACATTGTGTTACGCATTGAAATATTTTAAATGATTATTACTGAATTAGCCTGCAATAGATAAAGCAGGTGGACCACGTAGCTCATAGCACAATGGTTCGTAATCATTTAAAAATCGATAATAATCGTAGGTAAGAGTAGAGGTATAGAAAACCTCAGCAAATTCAAAACTCTGGAAGTCCAGAGATATTATTGGATTCTTTTGAAACTTATGAAGTTCGCAATCTAAGGACTTATCATGATAATGTTGATCTGCATAATTATCACACAATTTATGTCCATGACCTGAAAAAGTATGAGAAAAACTCACTCCAGTAGGAAGCAGTATAAGGACTGCTGTAAATGTTAGGAGTATGTTCTTCAGTAAAGTCATTTAAGAATTGAACATTTTAGCAAAACCCAGCCTGCTCAACATTTTCTTTTCGAAAGCCCAGAAAAATTGAAATTGACCAAAGATCCAACCAAAACTAACCAGTAAAACCTGGTAGATTGGAAAGATCAATAAAATTCGAAGTGTCCAGTAAATGCTCCAATGTGTAGTTTCAGAAGTGATTCCGAGAAATTCACAGAGCGGACCAGCAATTTTCGCAGAGGAAGAACCCGTGATGGCAAATACCAGCAATATGACGAAGAGCTGCCAGTTATCATCAATTCCCCATCTAGCCTTCAATTTTTTCATACGGCAAATATACGATTTTGCTTAAAAAATCAAATTCGTGTAGGAACACTAAATCGTTGATTGTAATGTCTGCTGAAAAAAACAAAATAATTGTACAGCAAATAATTCACCTCATACCCATAATCTATATTCGGATCGTAGTTTATTTGATTGATATATAAATTAGGATCGTAGGTTTGTGGCTGCATAACCCTCGTATTATATTCAGTTACCAAAAACTGATTTTTATTCTCCAAATAGGACTGCGTGTGATATCCTCTTGGACGTGCCACAGAGTTTATAAATAAATTGAAACCTGGCTCAATAATGATAATTTCATATTCGAGACTATCATTGGCTATGCGAACTGTATCATTAGTAGCATCCTTATCCTTTAAATCTCTGGATCTCCCGGAGCCACAACTGTAAATAAATAAGGCCAGTAGGCAAATGTAAATTAGATTCTTCATAACAATTTAATTAGCTGCAATAAGTGTTCCCTATTTCCCTCCTGTAAATCCTCCTAAAATGCTATCTTCGGAAGAGTCTTTATCTTCCAGAGCAATTCTTCCTGCAGGTTTGATAAGATCTGCGGAATCATTTGATCCGCTCGTAATTACTTTTATAAATTCTTCTGAAGATTTTTCAGAAGCACCTAATAAAGTTCTTTTAATTTCAGTTAGCTCCAATTGGCCGTTTATAGATTGGATTTCAGAAATGATTGAAACTATAATGTTTTCAGCAATGTTTAAAAATCTGGCTGAATTATTAGACTCTACCTTAAATGTATTTAGCAGTAATGAGTTCATCACCTTTTTATCTTCCGAAGAGATAATAGAACTTTCCTTCAATAAATCGGCAAACTTCAAATCACTAAATTTTGCCAGCGCTGATCTGGATTCAGATAGTTCGACTCTTGAAATAGTCCACGGCAATAGGCTTGCAAAAATTTGCAGAACCAAGTCTTCCTCCAGGTTTAGTTCTTTATGAGTATTTTGGATGAGCTCCTTACCTGATGAAATTTTGAAAAGGTCCAGAATGTTTGCCATTGCCTTTTATTTTTTAAAGATCTTGATAATTTGATGTGCCAATTCTTCTCCAATTCTTTCCTGAGCTTCACTAGTTGCAGCACCAATATGCGGACTAAGGGAAATACTTTCGTTCATCAACAATTTTATGGCTGGGGAAGGTTCGTTCTCAAAAGTATCTAAAGCAGCAAAAGAAACTTTTTCTTCTTCGATCGCTATCAGGAGCGCCTCTTCATCTAGAATCCCACCACGAGCGGTGTTAATGATTCCCACACCCTTTTTCATTTTATCAAATTCAGCTTTACCAATAATTGGCTTAGACTGTGCGGGAACATGTAAACTTATAAAATCTGCATGCTCTATTAGTTGCTCTACGGGTTCAGTCTTGATAGGAATAGTAACCTTCTGATCATTGTAGAACCCCAGTGTGATCTCGGTTTCTCCCACTTCCTTGTCGCTTGCAACCACACGCATTCCAACTCCCAAAGCAATTTTAGCTACTTCACGACCAATTCTTCCCAGACCTATAATTCCTAGAGTTTTACCACGTAATTCAGATCCGCCAGCATAAGATTTTTTAAGATCCTTAAATCTTGAATCTCCTTCCAAAGGCATATTTCTATTGGAATCATGCAGTTTTCTGGCACCTCCAAAAAGGTGAGCAAAAACAAGCTCTGCTACAGAAGCTGAAGAAGCTTCCGGCGTATTTATTACCGAGATACCTTTACTTTGGGCGTATTCCACGTCAATATTATCCATGCCAACACCACCGCGTCCAATAACTTTAAGATGTATACAGTTATCTATAATATTCTTGCGAACCACTGTTGCACTGCGTACAAGAAGGACGCTAATTCCATTACTTTTTAAGTAATCTTCCAGTTGATCCTGGGCAACTTTCTTAATGATGACTTCAAAGCCGGCATCCTTTAATAGTTGTACACCACTTTGAGATAAACCGTCATTTGCTAATACTTTCATTCTAATTTATGTCTGGATTAGTTTATTTCTTTCTCTAATTTCTGCATGAGATCTACTACTACCTGAGCACTTTCTATTGATAATGCATTGTACATGGAAGCTCTGTATCCACCAACACTTCTATGTCCGCTAAGACCATTCACGCCAGCATCCTTCCACATATTATCGAATTGTTCTTTATGAGACTCATCTTTAAGGTTAAAAGTAGGGTTCATTGGTGACCTGTCTTCTTTAGCGGCGAAACCTTCGAATAAAGGATTACGATCAATTTCATCATATAAAAGAGCTGCTTTCTCTGCATTTCTTTTTTCCATAGCAGCGATACCACCGTTCCTTTTGATCCATCGCATGGTAAGCATAGAAACATATACCGCGTAAACAGGAGGTGTATTGAACATACTATCCTTGGAGATATGTACCTGATAATCCAACATGCTTGGGATCTTACGGTCAACTTTGCCTAAAATGCTTTCTTTTACAACGACAAGAACAGTTCCAGCTGGTCCCATATTTTTCTGGGCTCCGGCATAAATAAGATCAAAATCTTCAAAATTAAGTTGTCTAGAAAATATATCACTACTCATGTCGCAAACGATGGGAGCATCAGTTTTTGGAAATTCCTTTATCTGTGTTCCAAAAATTGTATTGTTACTGGTGCAGTGAAAATAGTCTGCATCTTCAGGAATTGAATAGTCTTTCGGAATATAATTGAAGTTCTTGTCTTTTGAGGATGCTACTTCGATCACCTCACCAAATAATTTAGCTTCCTTGATCGCTTTAGAGGACCACGTACCTGTATTAAGATAGGCCGCTTTGTTATTCAGTAGATTGTAAGCAGTCATTAAAAATTGCATACTCGCGCCTCCCTGAAGAAAAAGTGCTTTGTAACCTTTATCCTGCAAACCCAAAAGTTCAAGAGCCAGATTCTGTGCTTCTTCCATAACCGACACGAAATCTGCACTACGGTGAGAAATTTCAAGTATAGAGAGACCTGAGTTATTAAAATCCAGAATCGCTTGCGAAGCTTCCTGAAATACTTCCTGTGGTAATATGCATGGACCTGCGCTGAAATTATGCTTTTTCATTGATGTGTATAATTAATGTGTATTCACAAAGATGCCAAATTTCGAAAGTCTTTGCTGTTATCGAAATGATAAGATTAAAGTTTACTAAGGAACTTTATTGTATCAATATTATCTGCGTAATCCCAAAGTTCTGGTTGTTGTGTTTTTCCGAATGCAACTTCGCTAGCCTCTGGATCTTTCCTTACTACACACTGCAATTTTTCGGAATTGGATTCTAGAACGTCTTTCAGGTTATCGTCATCCTTGTAGGTTTGGTAAAAAACTGTTGCTATAGGAGAGCCAAAACTTTCATCCTCTTTCAGCATTAAGAAACCATTATCAAGGATCTTATATTCACTCATTAAATAAACCGCCTTGTTGTAATCATAGTTATTGGCATATTTATTTTCGTTGATAATAGGATTCCAGGAATACATTGCCTTGAAAAACTGGTCAAAATCATATCCTTCAGGCACATATAATTTGGAGACGTTACGGCAGCCAAGACCATAATATAGAAAGATATCTTCACTCAAAGCCTCCAGTTCCTCTTTGGACTCTTTACCAGTAAGGATAGCTATAGAATTTCTGTTCTTGCGAACAATGCTTGGTTTTCCTTTAAAGTAATATTCAAAATATCGGGCTGTATTATCACTCCCGGTTGCGATCACTGCATCAAAGTTCTCTAATTTACCTTTGGTGAATTCTATACGGTTCTTATATTCTGAATTCTGCTCGATAAGAAATTGAGCAATGATAGGTAGTAATAGCTCATCACTGGAAGATTGTTTTATCTGTATTTTGTGATCACAGATGATCGTGGAAATAAAATCATGGAAACCAACCAGGGGAATATTTCCAGCCATGACAATCCCAATTTTTTTTCCCCCAGAATTGGAAAGATCATAGCGACCTATCCATTTTTTAATATTCTCGAATTTTAAGGCTTCACTCCACTGCTGAAGCGAGAATATAATATTTTCCCGGGTAAACCATCCGTTACGATGAATGGAAGCATCGATCTTCTCATGCATCTCATTAGTAAGCTCGTCTAATTCTGAAAAATCTGGATGTTTTTGAACTCCATCGATCTGAAACTGACCTAAAAATTTTCCTAATGCAACAAGGTTTGAAGTATGCTCTTCGATTGTCATGTTCATATTTGGTTATGAGGGTGGCCTATCTTAAATTTGTGAAGCGAAATTAAAGTTTCCGAAGCTATTAACCATAATTTTCTCTAAAAGCTCAGGTCTTTTTTCGCTCAGTACTTAAATTTACCAATAAAAACAGAGCTATGGCAATTGTAATAACCGATGAATGTATAAACTGCGGTGCATGTGAACCAGAGTGTCCTAACACGGCAATTTACGAAGGTGCAGATGACTGGAGATATGCAGATGGAACCGATCTAGAAGGTGATGTGGTACTTCCCGGAGGGAAAGAAGCCAACGCAAACGAAGCTCAGGAACCAATAAGCGACGAAATTTACTATATAGTACCAGATAAATGTACCGAATGTAAAGGTTTTCACGAAGAACCTCAATGTGCGGCAGTTTGTCCAGTGGATTGTTGTGTTCCAGATGATGAGCATGTTGAATCTGAAGAGAAATTACTTCAGAAACAAAGTTTTATGCATCACGATTAAAAATCGATTTATAAAATACAAACCCGCCAATTGGCGGGTTTTTTTATGTTACGCTAAATTTTAATTCACTTCTATAGACTGAAGGTGACCTCCCCGTAAATGCCTTGAATTGTTTGTTGAAATGACTAAAATTATTAAAACCACTTTCAAAGCAAACATCGGTTATGCTAATCTGTCTTTCGTGTAATAGTTTAGCTGAATGCGCAAGCCTGTACTCATTCACAAACTGAGTAAATGTTTTTCCGGTAATTCTTTTAAAATATCTACAGAAAGCCGGGTTGGTCATACTAACCTTATCGCTGATCTCCTTTAAGCTAATTGGTCTCTGGAAGTGTTCTTTTACAAAATTAAAAATGATATTGATCCTGTCACTATCCTGTAAGTTAGTTTCCAGTAGAAAACCTTCCGCATTCAAAATAGTATAATCGCCAGTTTTTTCAAGAGAATTTAAAACTTCCAGTAGACCGAGTAATTTCTCGAAAGGATTGAGTTCTCGTAAGGATTCAATAATAGCTCCAATATGACGCTTGGTATCACCATGAAATACGATTCCTTTTTTCGCTCTCTCGAGCAGGTTCTGGATTCGTGACATTTCAGGAGCCTCCAGAAATTCATTGCCAAGAAAATCATTTCTAAACTGTATCACCGTTTCGCAATTATGATTAGTGAGCCCATCGGTAAAAGCACAATGGGGAAGAAGCGAGCCAATTAATATGAGATCACCATTCCTGTAATATGATATATGACTGCCTATCTGCCGCTTTCCGCAGCCGCCATTCACGTAAACCAGTTCGACCTCCGGATGATAGTGCCAAAAGGTCTTTTTCGAACCGACCTGGAATTTATCATGTGTTCTATATGAAAATGAACTCCCAAATCCAGGTTCTATTCTTTCCAGCCTTGGTTTCGATGTTGTATTCATAATATCGAGATTTCATCTAAAATTACACCTGAATAGTAATTGCTTGTATTACAAAATTAGCAATTATATGTGCTGGATTAACCGATAACGTTTGAAATGGATTTTGTCAAGGTAATTGAGTACAGAAACTGGATCATCTAACGCTACATTACGAGGTAGATCTAGGGTAAGTTTACATCAGTTAATCCAAGTATAACTTAAAACCTTAGATTATGAAAAACACAATCAACAAGTTCGTAGTAGCATTCATGTTACTGGTATCATTCAGTAGTTCTGCCACAGATGGTGTGAATCTAAAAGTAGAGAATCAGTCTGATCTCATCGTAGATATACAGAAAACTGAATATGGGTCTGAACTTAGTCTTTTAAACCAAAATGCTGAGGTTATTTTTAGAGATCAACTGGACGAGAACGCCAGGTTTTCGAAGAAGTTTAATTTCGATTCGCTTGAAGATGGGGAATATTTACTGGTTCTGAATAAAAAGTACTGTAAGTCTACCACGGTGATTACCAAATTAAGTGATCAAATTGAAATTGACCAGGCTAATTACAAATTCGCTTTCAAACCTTGTTTCAAAATTGAAGAAGATCAGGTAGTAGTATATATGCCTAATTTAAACGAAACAAAACTTAGTGTTGAAGTCTTCGATAAGAAAGGAATCAAGGTTGGGAATTTTGAAACCAGAGAACCAGAACTTAGAAAAGCGTTTGATTTCTCTGAAGTGGATTCTGGTAAATACACCTTTATAATTGAAACTTCTGAAGATAGTTTTGAGCAAGTTATCGAAATAGGATAGCCCTTTGGATTTCAGGTATAAAAAAACCCGCCGACTGGCGGGTTTTCAAATTTTATATTTAAAGCTTAATCCATTTTGCGTTTGATTTTATCAATCGCATTCTGAATAGATTTTTCAGGTTCGATAATATTGTTATTACCCCAGAATTGTGAATCATAGAATCCAGAAACATCGTCTACCATTACGATATTAGGTCTTATTAACTCTTGGTTCATTTTAAATTCTTCTTCAGAATATGGCTGCCAGTCGGTCACAACCATTTCGCTATTGATCTTATATTTAGAATTGAAGATCTTTCGTTTCCAATTAACTACATAATCCATCTGAGCTTTTCCATATGCAAAATGCCATTTCCCATTGTTCTGTGCGTAATCAACCTGATAGTTTAATTCAGTAGGATAAACTTTCGCTCCATTTGGTTTTTTCTTTACGAACATTTCCTGAGCTGCATTTCTATTATCTACGTTCAGGTTATAATCGGCTTTAACCAGAGTTGAAGTTTCAGCATCGATAAAAAGTTTCCCGTAATACCATGGATCTGATTCATCACGTTCTCTAAAATTTACAACATAGGTATAACGATCATTGATCTTGGCAGGCTCATCAAAGCTAAAATCATAGCTATCCATCATACCTTGTCTAAGTACATACTCTGTGTATTTCATCATATCCAGGTATAATGTATTAAAGGGGCCACCGCGTAGCTTTAACGCCAGGGTGTCCAGTTTATCATAATCTGTGCTTTTTCTGGCTTTATATAGAGATACAAGATCTTTTTTGCTATCCTTATAAGATGTTTTGTGGATCTTTACAACTGCTTCAGATAAGCTGACATTATTCCAACCTTTCTTGATGGTCTCCCGGTAAAAGGAAGTCATGATACTTTGATCTGAAAGATAATTTTCATCCTTTTTGTCCAGCATATCCTGAACCAGTAAACGTGGATTCGTTGCCTTATATAAGCTAACTTCCGTAAGTTCTTCCATAGTTTCTGAAAGTTCTATACGCGTATCTTCCGCTTTGAAATAATCCAGGGGAAGGGTTTTACTTTGAAATCCAAGAACAGATATGGTCACGGTAGCTTCAGTCATATCCTCTGGAACTTTGAGGGAAAATACACCATCTGCATTCGTGATGGTTGAAATGTTACTATTATTCAGGGAAAGGTATGCTGAAGAAATAGGCCTTCCGGTCCTCTCATTCACCACTTCACCTTTATATTCATTAAACGCTTTAGCCGAAGGCTGAAAAGCATATATCTGTAATGAACCTAGAATAAAACTTAGAAAAAATAGCAGGCTACTTTTTCCTGAAATAGGGTTTAAAAGTTTTGCATTCATAGTCATATTATTAAAGTTTACTTAAACTTATACAATATAACCATTTAAAAGCTTATAAAGATGTGAATCAGTTAATTATTGAGCTGAACGATTGTTAATCTTTCAATGAAAGTGAGTAATCAACAATTTTTATAACTGTTGTTCTGAAAGATGTTAAAACACACATACTTATTGTGTCAGTTATCCACACATTGAACTTGAAGCTCTTCTTCAAACAATCATTTTCTCGTGTGGCATGAAATATGACCATCAATTCTTCGTTATCAAAGGATTTCAAAACCAATCAACTATGCATAAAATATATTTTGCTGCTCTCTTCATTATCTTCGGAAGTATTTCAGCTTCAGCACAACTATATGGTGAAGATCAGAGTGCGTCTGTTACTGAGCAGGTATTAAAAGAACTAAACCGGGAACGTTCGTTATTAAGTCAGAATCTGGAATTCAGAATTAAAGAGATCGATTCCAAGATCACCAATCTGGATGAAAGCATTCGTACTTCTAATTCGGCTTCAGAAAAAGTAGAGAAACTACTAGAGCGAGTTAAGTTTTTAGAGCAGCGGCAGGAGGAGATCGATAAGAATACGGTAAGTGTTTATAAGTACAATTATAGCTCAGCTGTTCTTAACCTTGCTTCTATGGAGCGAGAAATAAAACCTCTAAGTCTTTTTAATAGTTCACGTGAATTCTACTCTACACTGGATAAAGTGAGTAATCCTATGAACTATGAAGGATACCAGCAATGGTTTGGTAAATTCAAAGGATACATTGAAGAAGAGAAAGAGGACGATGCAAAACTGGAAGCGCTGAATCATATGTTACAGGTGACAGGCGATCTGGCAAAAGGAACACCTTTTACGGGAATGTTTGCGGGAAGCCTGATAGATGGGATCAGTCAGTTTGTTGGTTCACTAAATAGGAGGGATAAAGAGTTAAGAGAGAAAAGCATTAAAATGCTCAAGCTTACCACTAGTATTTCCCAATTTACGCATGATAAAGACCTGATCGAAACTGAATGGCAAGGAATTAATAAGAACCTGAATGAGCTTAAGGAATTACAGCAAGAAGCTATTGAAGATAACCTGGTGGAGATCCTCGGAATCTCCCGAAATGGTTTTACTGAAAAATTCACCAACGAAACTGATGCTAAAAAGCGAACTCATTATATTCTGGATATTTCCAAAATTGCTGAAAATAAGATCGTAGAAGAGCGAAAGTCTAATCCGGAAAACTGGAAGCAAGAGTATCACGACCAGATGTTGACGGTACAGAATCTTAAGATTCGTTTCGGGATGCTAACCTTCAGAATACTGGAGAATCTGGAAAAATATGAAAAGTTGATCGCTAAATATGAAAATGACCCATTTCTGAAGGACGAAATGAAGAACTTGAGATTGAAACTAGACCTGGTTAGAAACAGTTTCGAGAGCACATTTAATCCGCAGGAATATATAAGAGCTTCCAACGAAATGTATATTGTGGAGTAATTAAATTGTTTCAATGTTTATTAAAGCCCTGTAAGATATAATCACAGGGCTTTTTTTATTCGGTCAAGCTGCTAAGAGGATGTATGTTATTCTCGAATCTAATACCTATCTTTGCAGCCGCAAAAACAAAGCATCTAAATTATAGTATATGAAAGCCGGAATTGTAGGACTGCCAAACGTAGGAAAATCGACCCTTTTTAATTGCCTTAGTAATGCTAAAGCACAAAGTGCAAACTTTCCGTTTTGTACGATAGAACCTAACGTGGGAGTTGTAAACGTTCCAGACCAGAGACTGCTGAAGCTTGAAGAACTTGTAGATCCTGAAAAAGTGATTCCTGCAACGGTGGAGATCGTTGATATTGCTGGTTTAGTAAAAGGAGCCAGTAAAGGGGAAGGACTTGGAAACCAGTTTCTTGGAAATATTCGTGAAACCGATGCTATACTTCACGTTCTTAGATGTTTTGAAGATGATAATATTGTACATGTAGATGGTTCTATAGATCCAATTAGAGATAAAGAAACGATAGACATGGAGCTGCAATTGAAAGATCTGGAAACTGCAGATAAGAAACTTGAAAAAGTTAAAAGGGCAGCCAGAACAGGTAATAAAGAAGCTCAGAAAGAGGAAGCTGCTTTACTTAAAGTGAAGTCTGGTCTTGAAGCTGGGAAATCTGTTCGAGCGATCGATCTTACTGAAGACGAACGTAAGGAATTTATCGCTCCTCTACAGTTTATCACAGATAAGCCGGTAATGTATGTTTGTAATGTAGATGAAGGTGCTGCTGTTGATGGTAACGAACATGTAGAGAAAGTTAGAACAGCTGTAGCAGAAGAAAATGCGGAAGTTCTCGTTCTTGCGGTTGGAACTGAAGCTGATATTACTGAACTTGATGATTTCGAGGAAAGACAGATGTTTCTTCAGGATATTGGGCTCGAAGAGCCTGGTTCAGCAAAACTAATTAGAGGAGCTTATAAGTTGCTTAATCTTCAAACTTACTTCACAGCAGGAGTTAAAGAAGTTAGAGCATGGACCATTCCTATTGGATCTTCAGCCCCACAGGCTGCAGGTGTGATTCACACCGACTTCGAAAAAGGTTTTATTCGTGCTGAGGTTATAGCCTATGACGAATATGTTAGTTTTGGAAGTGAAGCAAAAGTGAAGGAAGCTGGTAAAATGCGTGTAGAAGGCAAAGATTATATCGTTAAAGATGGCGATGTAATGCATTTCAGATTCAATGTCTAGTTGCTAGATTTGAGAATGTAACGAATAACACTTCATTTTAAGTTCATTCTTTTAATTAACATCGTATCTAAAATCTTTGTTAATTACTTTCCTCTGGAACTGTTTCAGTTTTTCGGCTATTACCTTATATTTAGACCGAAACTCCATGAATCTATATGAGCGACAATACTAAATATACCGAAGATAATATTCGGTCTTTAGACTGGAAGGAGCATATTCGTATGCGACCTGGTATGTACATCGGGAAACTTGGAGATGGATCCAGCCAGGACGATGGTATTTATATTTTATTAAAAGAGGTTATCGATAACAGCATCGATGAATTCGTGATGGGTGCTGGAAAGACCATCGAAATTTCTGTGCAAAATCAACGGGTAATCGTTCGTGATTTTGGTAGAGGGATTCCTTTAGGTAAGGTTGTGGATGTAGTGTCCAAAATGAATACCGGTGGTAAATATGATAGCAGAGCTTTCAAAAAGTCTGTAGGTCTAAATGGTGTAGGTACGAAAGCAGTAAATGCTTTGTCTTCCTATTTTAGAGTAGAATCTTCGCGTGATGGCAAAAGCCATGCTGCCGAGTTTGCAAAGGGAGAACTTCAGGATGAAGAGCATCTTGAGGAAACTTCAAGAAGGCGAGGAACTAAAATCACCTTCATTCCAGATGAGCTGATATTCAAGAATTATAAATTCAGAAATGAGTATATAGAGAAAATGTTGAAGAACTATGTTTACCTGAATCCAGGTTTAACCATAGTTTTTAATGGTGAGAAATTTTATTCTGAAAATGGGTTAAAAGATCTCCTGGGGGACAGTATTAGTGAAGAAGATATGCTGTATCCAATTATACACCTGCGTGGAGATGATATAGAAGCAGCGATCACTCATAGTAGAACGCAATATAGCGAGGAGTACCACAGTTTCGTAAATGGGCAGAATACTTCACAGGGAGGAACACACCTTGCTGCATACAGGGAAGCGATCGTTAAAACCGTTCGTGAATTTTATGGTAAGAACTATGAAGCCAGCGATATTCGTAAATCTATCGTAACCGCTATCAGTATAAAAGTGATGGAACCGGTGTTTGAGAGTCAGACGAAAACAAAATTAGGTTCTACAGACATGGGAGGAGAACTTCCCACGGTAAGAACTTATATCAATGATTTTATTAAAAGAAATCTTGATAATTATCTCCATAAAAACCCGGAAACGGCTGAAAATCTTCAACGAAAAATTCTTCAGGCAGAACGCGAGCGTAAGGATCTTTCCGGAATCAGGAAGTTAGCGAAAGACAGAGCTAAAAAAGCCAGTCTGCATAATAAGAAATTAAGGGATTGCCGCGTACATCTTGGCGACAGTAAACATCAACGATGTCTTGAAACAACATTGTTTATAACAGAGGGAGATTCAGCATCCGGTTCTATCACAAAGAGCAGGGATGTGGTTACCCAGGCAGTATTTAGTTTGAAGGGTAAACCTTTGAATAGCTACGGACTAACAAAAAAGATCGTATACGAAAATGAGGAATTCAATCTGCTGCAAGCAGCATTGAATATCGAAGATTCTCTGGAAGATCTGCGTTATAATAATATTGTTATTGCTACAGATGCAGATGTTGATGGAATGCACATCAGGTTGCTGCTTATCACATTTTTCCTTCAGTTTTTTCCGGAACTAATTAAGGAAAATCATCTCTATATTTTACAGACCCCGTTATTTCGAGTAAGAAATAAAAAGGAGACTATTTACTGTTATAGTGAGATGGAGCGAAAGCAGGCAATGGAGAAATTGAAAGGTAAACCTGAAATTACCCGATTTAAGGGATTAGGTGAGATCTCGCCAGATGAATTTGTGCATTTTATAGGAGAAGATATTCGTTTGGATCCTGTAATGCTGGATAAAGACAAATCTATAGAGGAAATGCTTAGCTTCTATATGGGCAAGAACACACCAGACAGACAGGAATTTATTATTGATAATCTCAAATTTGAACTTGACCTGGTCAATGAACTTGGCGTATGAGATTTACCAATAAAAGTGAGGTCAAGATAATCCCATCGATCTATATCGTTCTTGTTGCGGTATTCGTTACGAATCTATTCGTAAATATAGAGATCATGGCTTCAGATTCTGAACAGGAAATAACCTTCAGTCATTTTCTGCCCAATATCGCCACCTTGCTTTTAGGTTTATACGTTCACCGGATTGGACAGGCGTTCGATTTTGACAGCGATGGAGAAACTTTGAACTTTAAAAATAACGGAGTATTTCTTTCAAAATTTATGGAATATCGCGTGAAGAAGGCTGAATTTCCGAAGAGAAAATTAGGGAAGTTCAAATTTTACGATGTTGGCATCTATTCTGCCCTGACGATCTATATTAACTCAAGAAGAAAAAAAGGATACCGGAAATATACTTTTAATACCACATTTTTAAACCGAAAAAAGAAAAGAGGCTTAGTGGATTCACTGAATAAAGTTCTTGAAAACACCCCCAAAGTGACTGCCTAATGGAAGAAAACCTTGATGGAGCTCAGGAAGAGCAATTTGAAAATAAGGAAGAATTAATAAAGGTAACCGGAATGTACAAAGACTGGTTTCTGGATTATGCATCATATGTAATCCTCGAACGAGCTGTACCGGCAATTGAAGATGGCTTTAAGCCAGTTCAACGCCGTATTATGCATTCTATGAAAGACCTGGATGATGGCCGTTACAATAAAGTAGCGAACATTGTTGGTCACACCATGCAGTATCATCCCCACGGTGATGCCAGTATTGGAGATGCCATGGTACAAATAGGACAAAAGGATATTCTAATTGACACTCAGGGAAACTGGGGTAACATTTTAACTGGAGACCGAGCTGCCGCCCCAAGGTATATTGAGGCGAGACTATCAAAATTCGCTCTGGAAGTACTTTTCAGCCCGAAATTAACTGAATGGCAGTTGTCTTACGATGGTAGGAAGCAAGAACCGGTAAACCTTCCGGTAAAATTTCCAATGTTGCTTGCCCAGGGTGCAGAAGGTATTGCCGTAGGTTTAAGTACGAGATTTTTACCACATAATTTTAATGAACTTATTGATGCCTCGATCAAACATCTTCGTGGTAAAACCTTCAAATTATTTCCAGACTTCCCAACGGGAGGTATAGCAGATATTTCCAATTATAATGATGGGAAACGTGGAGGACGCGTAAGAATTCGTGCACGTATCAATCAGTTAGATAAAAATACTCTGGTAATAAATGAAGTTCCCTACGGAACCAATACCGGAAGTTTGATCGATTCTATTCTGAAGGCGAATGAAAAAGGTAAGATCAAGATCAAAAAGATTGAAGATAATACTGCAGCTCAAGTAGAGATCCTGATACATTTACCTAACAATATTTCACCGGACAGAACTATAGATGCATTATATGCATTTACTCAGTGTGAAAACTCATTATCTCCTCTAGGTTGTGTAATTATTGATCATAAACCGGTATTCCTGGGCGTTTCAGAAGTATTGAGAAGATCAACAGATCATACGCTTCATCTTCTTAAACGAGAGTTGGAGATAAAATTGAATGAGCTCCAAGAGCAATGGCATTTTGCATCGCTGGAAAGAATATTCATAGAAAACAGGGTGTATCGGGATATTGAAGAAGAAGAAACCTGGGATGGGGTTATTCTGGCGATAGATCGCGGATTGAAACCTTTTACTACCCATTTAAAACGTGAGGTTACCGAGGAAGATATTATAAGACTTACTGAGATTAGAATTAAAAGAATCTCAAAGTTCGATATAGATAAGGCACAGCAGAAGATCGATGCACTCGAGGATGAGATCGCCCAGATTAAACATCATCTTGACAACCTTATAGACTTTGCGGTAGATTATTTTCAGAAATTAAAGAAAGACTACGGAACCGGCAAAGAACGAAAAACTGAACTCAGGCTATTTGAAGATATTGAAGCAACAAAAGTCGTTATTCGAAATACCAAGCTTTATGTGAATAGAGCCGAAGGTTTTGTGGGAACAAGTCTCAAAAAGGATGAGTATGTAACTGAATGTTCAGATATTGATGATGTCATATGTTTTACCGCCGATGGTAAAATGATGGTGACCAAGGTTGATACTAAAACTTTTATTGGTAAGGATATTATTCACGTGGCAATCTTTAAGAAAAAAGATAAACGTACGATCTATAATATGATCTACCGAGACGGGAAGGCTGGCAATACATACGTAAAAAGATTTGCCGTTACTTCAGTTACCAGGGATCGGGAATATAATTTAACTCAGGGTAAAAAGGATAGTAAAGTCCTTTATTTTACGCCAAACCCGAATGGAGAAGCTGAAGTAATTACAGTTTTACTTAGACAGGTAGGAAGCATCAGGAAAGTGAAATTTGATGTGGATTTTGCAGATATTTCTATCAAAGGCCGAAATGTCAAAGGAAATATCGTCACTAAATATTCTGTAAAACGAATTGAGCTGAAAGAAGAAGGTGTTTCAACGCTAAAACCTAGAAGAATCTGGTTCGACGAAACGGTCAAACGCCTGAATGTAGATGAACGAGGAGAATTACTAGGAGAATTTAGAGGAGAAGATAGATTACTGATCATCACACAGGATGGTGTTGCAAAAACAATCAAGCCAGAGTTAACTACCAGGTTTGATGAAGAAATGGTAATTCTGGAGAAATGGGTTAAGAATAAACCGATTTCTGCGATTTACTGGGAACCTGAGAAAGAACGTTATTATGTCAAACGATTCATAATCGAACATCCTGATAAAGAAGAGAAATTTATTAGTGATCACGAAGAGTCTTTCCTGGAAATGGTTTCTACAGATTATTTTCCAATGGCGGAGATCGTTTATACTAAACCGAAAGGAAAAGAGCGTCGCGAAAACGAAGAGATCAATTTAGAGGAATTCATTTCAGTAAAAGGAATAAAGGCTTTAGGAAATCAACTGACCTCAGAGAAAGTGAATCAAATCAATCTTTTGGACCCTATACCTTATGAAGGACAAAATGAGGGTGAAACTGACGAAGAGCAAGGATCAAAGGATTCAGAAGAAAATATAACAGGAGAAGATATTAAAAATGGGACGATCAAAGCACCAGAGAAAAAATCTGGTGGCGATGGTCAACCTTCGCTATTTGACGAATAATGGGGTTATTTAAAGAATTCAAGGAATTTGCTGTAAAAGGCAATATGATCGATATGGCCGTAGGTATCATTATTGGTACGGCCTTTAATAAAGTGGTTGATGTTCTGGTAAAGCAAATTATAATGCCACCATTAAGTATGATTACCGATGGCGTGAATTATGCTGATAGGAAGATCATTCTACGAGATGGTGTAGGAACTGAAGGTGCAGCAGATTATGTAAATGAAGTGTCAATTGGTTACGGACTGCTTATTGAGACCATGGTAGATTTTATCGTTATTGGTTTCGTTGTCTTTATAGTGGTAAAATTTATGAATCGCTTTCGGAACAAAGCTCAGGATCCAAAAAACACCAAGGTTGTTACCCCTAAAGATATTGAACTGCTCTCCAGTTTAAATGATCTAATGGAAGAGCAGAATAAATTATTGCGGGAAAAGCAAGCTTAATTCTATTCTGAAACTTTTTTTACTTCTCCGCGGGCCTTTTGGGTTTCACCTACCTGTCCGTACTCGAACGTATAGCTATTCTTTGAAGTCGTGAGGATCTTCATGTGGATTGGCTTCTGTTCAGCCATATTCTTCGGATTGGTATTCTTGATAATATATTCACATGGATTGATCCATCGTACGGAACTTGTATCTGTCTTTCCCTGAAAAAACTCAATTTCAATCGAGTCATTTCTTATGAAAGTAGATTTTTGTAATTCTCCGTTTATATACGTTTCAAACTCAAAAGTACCAGTTCTAAAATCAGCACAGTTTCTGTTGGCTTCAAAACAAGAGCTCAATGTGAGTAACAGGACCAAGAAGAGTGGAATCATTTTGTTCATACTGCAAGGTAAGTTTTAATCAAATGAGAGTCAATTTTCAAAGGCTTCAAAACTACCATCCTCATAAAAAAATACTATTCGTTTCACCTTTTTGTTACTCACAGATTTCTCATGGACCTGATCGTCCTTCGTAGCCCTGACTTCAGGATTTCTGATTTGGGGTTCAGGAGCTGAGTGAACGGCTTTTATTTGCTGTACACTTTTTTCATTAACTGAGTCGGTTTTGGGAGGGAAGGAGCCTTTACCATTCAATAACCAGTATAATTCCACCTCAGGAAAATTCTTGACAACTTTCATGACAAAATCTAAACTTGGTTTATTCCTGCCGGATAAGATATGAGAGATGGAAGACCTTCCAACATCAATTTTATCTGCAAAAGATGCAGCTGACAGATCGTAATATTCAAGGATGCGTTGCAGCCTTGTTCCAAATTGTTCCGTGTTTACCATTGTAAATTATTTCTCATTTTCCCATTGATTACAAATGTAAATATAGCATATTTTAGTGTAAATATACATCTGTAAACGATTGGATTTACATTAAACTTATACTTTAGAAGAGCAAATATAAGTAGTTGACCAAGAATACCATAAAGTAGATTTTATTGAGATTTGGATAAATTCCTAAGCATACTGCCATTGCGAAGATCAACTTATTTACAACTGTAAACTTTAGATGGATTGGAAGCTGTATACAATTGTGAATATTTGATTGTTTAATTTTGTAAACATGAAAGAGAAAGCAAAACTGTGGTTAAGTAATCGCGATTATGATAAAGCCAAATTCAGGAAAGTGGCAGGCCGTTATTTTCATAATAATCATCTGGAAGATTTTATTTCTATGCATTCAGATAGATTCGAATTTGAAACTATAGGTACTTCCGTAGAGCACAGGAATATTTACGGATTGCAAATTGGGTCGGGTTCAAAGAAGGTTTTGATGTGGTCGCAAATGCACGGCAATGAATCTACAACAACCAAAGCTGTACTGGATTTTTTAAACTCAATAGCAGAGGATGTAGAAAATCTTTATAATAAATCACTTCTGGAAGAGACGAGTTTATATATTATTCCTGTTCTTAATCCAGATGGTGCGGCGAATTATACGCGGGTTAATGCCAATAATGTAGATCTTAATCGAGACATGCAGGATCTTAGTCAGCCAGAAAGCAGATTGTTGATGAAGGTCTACCGGGAATTCCAACCTGATTTTTGTTTGAATCTTCATGATCAACGAACCATCTTTAGTGCTGGAGAAACAAATTTACCAGCGATCCTATCTTTTTTAACACCTTCGAGCGATATAGATCGTAGTATCACGGGGGCACGTAAGGATAGTATGTCATTAATTGCTGGAATTGTAAAGGATTTGAAAGATGAATTAGGGGAGCGAATAGGGAGGTATGATGATGGTTTTAATATCAATTGTGCTGGCGACACCTTTCAAAGCTTAGGAACTCCGACTATTCTTTTTGAAGCAGGTCATTATCCTGGAGACTACAATAGGGATGTAACGCGAAAATTTATTTTTAAAGCTTTGAGAAGCTGCCTGGAGCAAATAATGAATGGGCAAAGTCCTGATCACAGGCAATATTTGAAAATTCCTGAGAATGCTAAATGTTTTCGTGATGTGATTTTAAGAAATGTAAACATAGAAGGAGATCAAAAGGATATCCTGATACAATTCAAAGAAACATTAGTTCACGATCGAATACGATTCGTCCCGGTTATCGAAGGGATTCATAAAGACTCAGTTTTATTTGGTCATCGTGAAATTGATGCAGCATGTAAAAAGATAAGTTTGATGGAAGAGGGCGAAATTTCCGAAAACGTTGTAGTTAATAAAATATTCTTAAATGATGAGATTTTCGAGCTAAATCCCCAATAAATGTGTTTTTATTTAGCAATAATTCAATGATTTTGTATTAATTTTGAATTTCATTAAAAATAGAACTTCAAGATGGCTAAGTTTAAATTAGACGACACCGACCACCAGATTCTTGACATGCTTATCGAGAATACCAGAACTCCATTCACCGATATTGCTAAGAAACTACTGATATCAGCTGGAACTGTCCATGTTCGTGTAAAGAAAATGGAAGAAGCTGGAATTATTATAGGATCATCGTTAACTCTGGATTATAAGAAACTTGGATACGCGTTTATCGCATATGTAGGTGTTTTTCTTAAGAATACTTCACAAACCAAATTTGTACTTGAGAGAATTAATGAAATTCCATTCGTTACGGTTGCTCATGTAACAACTGGCAAGTTTAACGTGTTCTGTAAAATACGTGCTAAGAACACTCAACATGCTAAGGAAATTATTTTCCAACTTGATGATATTGAGGGTGTTTATAGAACAGAAACTATGATTTCTCTGGAGGAGAGTATCAATGATAAAAAACGTTTGATGCATTCCATATTTAAAGAGATGTAATTTATACTAAACTTTTAATAAAGACCCTTTAGACCTAGCTGTTTAGAGGGTTTTTTTTTACATTTAGGTCAGTTGAAAAAATTGAAATTATGAATAGAGAACCTCGTTTAGATAGATTTAATGATAATGTGCTGGCAAAGTATCAGGTCTATAATAGTATCTTTTTAACCTTACCCTATGATGAGATACAAAAGACCGGAGCGCTGTTACCACTTTTTCAAGAACTTTGCGAACGTGGATTTTCTGAAAATAAGAATCCTTCTGAGATCGTTGAACACTTTTTTGAACGTTACGGAGAAAGCCCAACGGAAGATGAGCGTAACGCTTTGCTTTTTCGTTTCATCCAATACATAGAGCGCCAGGTAGTTTTATTTGACGCCATTGAAGATGCGTCGTTCCCTATCGTAAATAATATGGATGGTCGTGGTACCCTGCGAAGTGTTAAAGAAGAAGCGGAAGCAAAACAAAAAACTGAGCAGTTAAAGGAATACTTGAAGCGATTCAATGTAAGACCCACTCTTACAGCGCATCCTACCCAATTTTATCCTGGCGCAGTGCTGGGAATTATAACAGATTTGGATAAGGCAATTCAAAAAAATGATCTGGTTCGTATTAAGCAGTTATTAGCACAGCTTGGAAAAACTCCGTTCTTTAATAAAGAGAAACCAACCCCATACGATGAGGCTGTTAGCCTCATTTGGTATTTTGAAAATGTTTTCTACCAGAGTGCAAGTAAGATCCATAATTACATTCAGCAGAATATATTTGATGGAGAGGATGTGGGCAACCAGGTGATCAATCTCGGATTCTGGCCAGGAGGTGATAGAGATGGAAACCCGTTTGTAACAACTGAGATCACTTTGAGAGTTGCACGTAGACTTCGCCGTACCATACTCCTTAATTATTACCGGGATATTCGTAAACTAAAGAGAAGACTTACATTTAGAGAGGTTAATGAGATCATGGCTGAGATAGAGAAAGCTTTGTATGATTCAGCCGTTACGAATTCAGACACACCAAAAATATCCTTAGAGGAATTGGTTTCGAAATTGCAAACCGCGCGAGAAATTTTGACAAATAAACATCAGTCATTATTTCTTGAAGAGCTCGATGACATGATCAATAAGATCAAACTCTTCGGTTTCCACTTCGCAACTTTAGATATCAGGCAGGACAGCTCGAAACACGAAGAAGTATTTGCAGATCTCAAGAAATACAAACCAAAGTTGATTCCGGAAAATTTCGAAACTCTTTCAGAACAGGAGAAAATTGCTGTAATGACAACGACAGATGCACAGTTAGATCCTGAAGAATTCGATGAAGGGATGACTAAATCTACGCTTTCATCCATATATGCGATGAAGGAAATTCAGGAAAAGAATGGCGAGCAGGGAGCCAACCGCTATATCATTAGTAACTGTGGAAGTGTGGAAGGAGTTTTGCAGCCATTTTTATACATGAAATTATGCGGTTGGAAAAAACCAACTGTGGATGTGATCCCATTATTTGAAACGGTACCTGATCTAAGAGAAGCACATCATGTGATGGAGAGGTTGTACAAAAATCCAGTGTATAAAGAACATCTTGAAAAACGAGGTAATAAGCAAACGATCATGCTAGGCTTTAGTGATGGAACTAAAGATGGTGGTTACTTAATGGCAAACTGGAGTATTTATAAAGCTAAAGAGGAACTTACTCGAATTTCACGTGAGTACGGAATTAAGGTTGTCTTCTTTGATGGTCGTGGTGGACCACCGGCAAGAGGTGGTGGAAAAACTCATCAATTCTATGCTTCTTTAGGACCAACGATCGAGAATGAGGAAATTCAATTAACCGTACAAGGGCAAACGATTAGCTCCAATTTTGGCACCAAAGATAGTTGTACGTATAATCTAGAGCAATTATTAAGTTCAGGAGTTTCTAATGAAATTTTCAGCGAAGGTAAAAATAAACTGAATGATCAGGATCGTAATACTATGAGCGAGCTTGCTGAGATTAGCTACAAAACATATACAGACTTTAAAAAGCATCCTCGTTTTATTCCTTACCTGGAAAAAATGAGTACTCTGAAATACTACGCTAAAACTAATATTGGAAGTAGGCCTAGTAAACGAAATAAGTCAGCAGAACTTAATTTATCAGATCTAAGGGCGATTCCATTTGTTGGAAGTTGGAGTCAGCTCAAACAAAATGTTCCTGGATTCTTTGGAGTGGGAACCGCTATGGAAGAAATGGATAAACAAGGTAGGTTTGATGAAGTCCAGGATCTCTATAACAATTCTGAATTCTTTAAAACCTTGCTTGAAAACAGTATGATGAGCTTGACTAAATCATTTTTCCCATTAACTGCCTATATGAAAGATGATGAAGAGTTTGGAGAATTCTGGACGGTGATTCATGATGAGTTCGAACGTTCAAAGAAAATGTTATTGAAGGTTACCGGCTATAATAGTCTGATGCAGAATCAGCCAGCAGGAAAGGCTTCTATTCAGGCTCGGGAAAGAATTGTGCTCCCATTATTAACCATTCAGCAACACGCGCTTAGAATGGTGCAGGAGCTGAGTAAAAACCCTGAAGCCAACCAGCAAGCCCTTGAGGTATATGAAAAAATGGTTACAAGGTCGTTGTATGGAAATATAAATGCCAGTAGAAATTCTGCTTAATGAAGAAATCTGAACTTACTAAGGGAGAAATAGGTGAATTTTATAGAGGTTATATCGATAGATTAGAACCCGAAGCCGAATTAGTTCCAAGCCTTAAATCGAATACTTCTGAGTTTATTCAATTTTTGGAAAATATTCCGGAAGATAAATGGGATTACCGCTATGAAGAAGGTAAGTGGACATTAAAAGAAATGATTCAGCATATAATTGATACTGAAAGGATTTTTCAATTCAGAGCATTAGCAATTGCCAGAAACGAACCGCAACCTTTGCCAGGATTTGATCATGATATTTATGTTTTAAATAGTCGCTCAGAACACAGATCGGTTCAAGATCTTATTAAAGAGTATAAAATTGTTAGAGAGGCAGGCATCATTCTTTTCGAAAGCATGACTGTCGATATGCTAAAACTTGGTGGAATCATGAATGATATTAATGCTTCACCCAGAGCGCTCGGCTTTATGATGGTTGGTCATGCTATGCATCATATTGAGGTGATTAAAGAGAAGTATCTCTAATGTTTCGCAAAATCAAGGTTTTTGGCAAGCTTCTTAAGAAGACTTATGTGAGCTGGGATAAGAATGAACCTTATGCCCGAAGTGCTACCATCGC
>NZ_JBLWIM010000015.1:269079-284504 GCF_048381525.1 Christiangramia qingdaonensis | reverse complement strand
GTAGTAAGTATTGCGGGTTATTTCTTCGGAAGAGAAGCCGTGCAAGGCCGGCTTACAGGTGAGATAGGGGAGTTTATTGGAACTGAAGCTTCCAAAGCAATTGAGGGCATGATCGAAAATGCTGCATTGTCACAGGACTCTACACTGGCCATAATTTTTGGTTTAGCGATGCTTATCTTTGGTGCAACCGGAGTTTTTTTTCAGTTGAAAATCGCCATGAATAACATATGGAATGTTGCGGCCAAAAAAACTAATTTTCTCCGTATGGTTCTTGATCGTGTGATTTCCCTGGGAATGGTAGTAGTCATTGGATTACTGTTATTAATAGCTCTGGTAGTTTCTACTATTCTGAAGTTAATTACAGAAACAATGCAACAGCTTATTCCTGATATTACTCAAGTTGCAATGTATATTTTAAATTACGCACTTACGTTTTTCTTCATAACGACTTTATTTGCAATGATCTTTAAGCTTCTACCAGATATTAATATCAGGTTGAAGACCACATACACTGGAGCTGCATTGACTACAGCACTTTTTATTGTTGGTCAGACTCTTATAAGTATATATTTTGGTCAGAGCGATCCGGCATCGGTTTATGGTGGCGCGTCTTCAGTGGTATTAATACTCCTTTGGGTCTACTATACCTGTTTAATTTTATTCTTTGGTGCAGAGTTCACAGTTCAATATGCTCTTCTGAAGAAAGAGAAGGTGGAGCCGAACAGATTTGGTGAACCAGCTATATACCAGGAGATGAAGAAACTCGAGCAAAGAAAAGTTCAGCTTGAAGAAGAAAAGTATATCGTAGACCGTTTGAAGTCTTACCTGGATGCAGATGAAACTTCGAAAGAAAAATAGTTTTAATTAACCTTTAACTCTTAAACGCCCAGTTTTAATAGGCTATTAATACAGATTCGCTCTTCCTAATCCTATCTTTGAGTAACTAAAAAAAAGAAAAATTATGGATAAGAGAATTGCAATTTTAGCAACAGATGGATTTGAAGAAGTAGAACTAACCTCCCCAAAAGAGGCAATGGATAAAGAAGGTTTTAATGTAGAGATCGTTAGCCTTAAGTCAGGTGACATTAAATCATGGGATGGTGATAATTGGGGAAAAGACTTTAAAGTAGATAAAACTCTTGACGAGGTTTCAGCAAAAGATTACCATGCTTTAGTGCTTCCAGGAGGAGTTATCAATCCAGATAATTTAAGAAGAGAAGAGAATGCATTGGTCTTTGTTAGGGACTTCTTCAAACAAAGCAAACCCGTATGTGCTATTTGCCATGCACCGTGGACTTTAATTAGTGCAGATGTTGTGGAAGGTAGAACGATGACATCCTTTAGTAGTATTCGTAAAGACCTTGAAAATGCAGGCGCTTTATGGGTAGATCAGGAAGTTGTAGTTGATGAAGCCTTAGTTACAAGTAGAAATCCTGATGACCTTCCAGCATTTAATGCAAAGGTGATCGAGGAGATCAAAGAAGGTAAGCATGATTTACAACATGCATAATCATTAATGATCATAAATAAAAAGGGACGCAATAGCGTCCCTTTTTTTATTTGTCTTCGTCCTCTTCAGTATCATCCTTTTCAGGTATATCTACAATAGGATCTGTAAATTCTGAATCTTCATAATCATCTTCGTCAAAATTTGCCATAGTACTTTCAAGCCTGGTACTTACTTTGACCAGGTAAATGGTATCTTCAGTCTTTACTTCCACAGCTTCAACAGTCTCATTTTTAGCATTCTTAAAGGCGATAACCTGGTCATCATCATATCCATCAGGATATTTCTCTACAAGAAGTCCAAGAATTTCAGGAGTAAGCTTTTTATAGTCTACAATTATCCTTTTCATAGTGTGATTGGTTTATGCAAGTATAAATAAAATATCAAACGCCACACAAGGGAGTTGCCAGATATTCGATTAAATTAATGATTAGTTAAATTCAGAGAGCTATAAAATTCGAAAGATTTGATAATCAGCTCTTCAGGAACTACAACATCTAATTCTGGAATAGCGATATCATTCAATAAAACAAAATTTACCTGTCCATTCGAGTTCTTTTTATCATGTTTGAGTAACGAAATGATCTCCTTAATATCTTCCGAAGGTATGTCCACGAAACCGAATAGATCAATTATAATATTTGAAATATCATGTAATTTTTTCTTTGGAAAATTTAGAATCTCAGAAGATATATATGATTCTAAGATCATCCCGATCGCAATTGCTTCTCCGTGAAGTAATTTATCTTTCTCAGGATTAGTTAAATAGAAGGATTCAACAGCGTGGCCGAGCGTATGCCCAAAATTAAGATTTTTCCTGATGGACTGTTCATAAGGATCCTGCGAAACAATCTCTGATTTTATATTTACTGAATGTTCTATGATAGTATCAAGGTCTGAAAGATCTAGAGAGCTCAGGTTGCTCATGCGATCCCAGTATGATTCATCAGCTATAAGTCCATGTTTCAGTATTTCAGCAAGACCACTGCGCATTTCACGTGAGGATAATGTTTGTAGGTAACTGCTATCTACAACAACCATTTCTGGCTGCACTATGACTCCCACCTGGTTTTTAAGATTTCCAAGGTCAACACCAGTTTTACCTCCAACCGATGCGTCTACCATAGAAAGTAAGCTTGTTGGTACATTAATAAATGGAATACCGCGTTTAAAGGTTGAAGCCACAAATCCACCAAGATCGGTTACAACCCCACCACCAAGATTTATCATCAAACTCTTTCTATCTGCACCAAGCTCTGAAAGAGCACTCCAAACACCAGTACAGGTTTCAATATGCTTATTTTCTTCTCCCGGTTCAATTTCAATAACTTCAATCTGTTGATTCGTAGATATATTCTTCAAGAATATGCTTAGACAGTGTTCCCGGGTGTTGGTGTCAACCAGAATATATAATGATGATGGCTTTTTATCTTCTATATATTGGTTGATTTTCGAGTAAGATTCGATACCGTAAAATACAGGATTGACTAAGTGTTTAGCTTCATTCATGATATTGGCATTTAGAGCTTTCGAAATTAAAGAGAATTTATGATAATAGTCATCTTCAATAATTATATTTGCCCGATTAACAGCACGAAATGATAAGAAAGAAGATATTCAATAATACTAAATCTGCGTTCAAACTCAAATCAAATTCAGACCTGGATAGGGCGATTTTTTTGTTTAGCATGATGAATTATTCTGCTTTAGTGAAAGCAGGTAGCGCATTAACTAAAATGGCGCTAAAGTTACACTTACCAGTAGAAACTCTTATAAAGAAGACGATCTTTGAACAATTTTGCGGAGGTGTTACCGAAGAGGATTGTAAGCCCGTTACCAAGGAGATGTACGGAGAGAATTTGCATAGTATTCTTGATTACTCAGTTGAAGGTAAGGAGAGTGAAGAAGAATTTGATTCTGCAATGCGCAAGAAACTGAGTCTGATTGAATATGCCAATGAAAGTGATGAAGTTACTTTTGCAATGTTTAAACCTACCGGTATTGGAAGATTTGCGATCTGGGAAAAAGTAAGTGAAAAGCTTAGTCTTACAGAGGCCGAAAAGGAAGAGTGGGAGCGTGTAAAAAACAGAGTGGAAACTTTATGTAAGCGCGCATATGAACTAAAGGTACGATTGTATGCTGATGGCGAAGAAACCTGGATGCAAACTGCTGCCGATGATCTTATGGTTGAAATGATGAAAAAATACAACCAGGATGAAGTGCTTATTTTCAACACACTGCAATGTTACCGCTGGGACAGGCTGGACTACCTGAAGGATCTTCACGAGCAAGGACAGAAGGAAGGTTTTAAGATAGGAGCGAAGATTGTGAGAGGTGCATATATAGAAAAAGAAAATTCCAGAGCAAAGAAGTTAGGATATGCATCGCCTATTTGCGAAAGCAAAGAGGCGACAGATGTCAACTTTAATTCCGTAATGTCTTACTGTCTAAATCACCTGGAAGATATTTCAGTATTCATAGGCACTCATAACGAGGTGAGTAGTTACCTGGCTCTACAAATTATGGAGGATAAGGGTATTTCAATCGACGATAAAAGAATCTGGTTTAGTCAGCTTTATGGTATGAGTGATCATATAAGCTATAATATGGCTAAAAAAGGATACAACGCTGTAAAATTGGTTCCATTTGGACCGGTTAGAGATGTAGTTCCTTACTTACTAAGACGTGCTCAGGAAAACACTTCAGTTAAAGGACAAACGGGTAGGGAGTTGGCTTTACTAAGAGAAGAGAAGAAACGCCGACGTGGAGATGAGTCTACGAAACATCACCGGGAATAACCTATGCGCTGGCTGGCAAAATTTATATTCTACAAAATTTTAGGCTGGCGTCTGGAGGATAATTTTACTTCCAGAACAAAGAAGTGTGTAGTTATCGTTGCGCCACATACAAGTTCCTTTGATTTTCTATTAGGAATCCTGGTTCGTAAGATTATGAATGTGGAATTTAATTTTGTAGGAAAGCAGGAATTGTTCAAAACACCTTTTGGGTGGTATTTCAAATGGGTAGGTGGCGCACCGTTGGATAGATCAGGAAAAAAGAATAAAGTGGATGCGATCGCGAAAGTCTTTGAAAACAAGACTATTTTTCGATTAGCTTTATCTCCCGAAGGCACCAGAGAGAAAACCGATAAGTGGAGAACTGGTTTTTACTACATAGCTTTAAAAGCAGAGGTTCCTATCGTAATGGTTTCCTTCGACTATAAGCCAAAAAAAGTAAAAATCTCCGAAGCTTTTCAGCCAACCGGAGATTTTGATTCAGATTTTAAAATTATCACCCAGTTCTATGAGGGTGTAGAAGGCAAGATTAAAGAAAATTTCTAATTAATCCTCATCTGTTGTCTCCATAGTATGGTAGACGTTTTGAACATCATCGTCTTCTTCCAGTTTTTCAAGCAACTTCTCTACATCAGCTGCCTGTTCACCTTGTAAAGGTTTTGTAACCTGAGGGATTCTTTCAAATCCAGAAGAAAGTATTTCCATTTCCCTGTTCTCTAATTCCTTCTGAATGGCACCAAAATATTCAAAGGGTGCATAGATATGAATTCCGTCTTCATCTTCAAAAACTTCTTCTGCACCAAAATCTATCAATTCTAACTCAAGTTCTTCCGGATCCTGATTTTCAGCATTAATTCTGAAATTACAGGTATGGTCAAACATGAATTCTACAGAACCTGAAGTCCCAAGATTCCCATCAGATTTGTTGAAATGAGAACGAATGTTTGCAACTGTTCTATTGTTATTATCTGTCGCAGTTTCTACGAGAACAGCAATACCATGAGGAGCATAGCCTTCAAAAAGAACCACTTTGTAATCACCTTGATTTTTATCTGAAGCACGTTTGATCGCACGCTCGATGTTATCCTTAGGCATATTGACACTTTTCGCATTCTGAATCACGGCACGAAGTTTGGCATTCGTGTCAGGATCTGGACCACCTTCTTTTACTGCCATGACGATATCTTTACCAATTCTGGTAAATGCTTTAGCCATTGCAGACCAACGTTTCATTTTCCGTGCTTTGCGAAATTCAAAAGCTCTTCCCATTTCAAATTTTAATTAGGTTCGCGCAAAAATATAAAAAAGCTCCTAAATACAGTATGGGTAAGGAGCTGGTTTTCTAGTATTCAACAGATTTTCAATTCGTCGACTCGATGATCTCTTCTATTGTTCTGGCAAGTTTGAAATCTTTTTCGGTAACACCATTTGCATCGTGAGTAGAAAGTGAAATTTCTAATTGATTGTATACATTTCCCCAATTTGGATGATGCTCCTGTGCTTCTGCCTCAAATGCAATTCTTGTCATTACGGTAAATGCTTCTTTAAAATTCTCAAATTCAAAAGAAGTATGAATGGCACCTTTGGCATATGTCCATCCATCAAGATTTTTTAATTGTTCGTCTATCTCAGTATCACTTAATTTTTTCATGACTCGATTATTTGGTTTTCTTCAAGTTACTAAGAATGAAGCATAACATCGTTATGGGACTTCAGTTTAATTTCAAATTAATAGCTATAGTTTAGCTGATGCTTTGACTACTTCCTGGATACTTATCTGTAGGTTCTTTGGAAGCTTATTATCTTTTGGAAGTACAGCCAGGAATCTGTCGAAGTTGGAGTCGTAAACATTCTTGAAAAGTGGGTTTTCATAACCAAGTTCCCTGCTAAGGTCCTCTATAAGATCGCGTTGATGCACCAGGTCATCACTGCCTAAGTGAAATACACCCTGTCTGTTTCTATTAATTATGTAGTGAATTTGTTGAGTTACCTTTCCAATTTCGGTAGCATTCACGACCACATTTGGGAATACTTCCAGCGGTTCGTTTAGGTCCAGAATTGTTCTTATCTCCTTAACTCGCGGGGAACCTTTTCCGTAGACCATAGGAAGTCTCAGGATATTATATTGTTTATTTGGAAGTCTGAGTAACGCATTTTCTATTTTGATCTTGAATCTGCCATAAACGCTTTGACTAAGTGTTTTGTCATATTCATAAGAAGGATAGTTAGTGAAAGCATCAAAGACATTAGCTGATGAAAGAAATATTAACTTTTTTCGATAATTGAGTAGGTAGTTAATAATCTCAAAATGAGTATGAATCTGAGCTTCAAAACCTCCTCGCAGGCAGGATACGATGACATCAGGCTTCAAATTTTCAAGTAAAATACTGATATTTTCCGTTTCCATATCAAAATGGTGGAATTGATTATTTTTTTCAAAAAAATCATTTTCAGTATAATAGGTACCGTGTGTATCAAAATAGGAGCAGAGCTCTTTATACAGGGAATTCCCAATAAAGCCGCTCGCTCCTAATATCAAAATTCGTTTCAAATAAATTATCCTTTATAAAAGGGCAATTTCACCTGAGTTGCTTTTACAGCTTTTTTTCTTATCTGAATGGAAATTTTATTTCCAACACCTGCAACTTCAACCGGTACATATCCTAAACCAATTCCTTTTTCAAGGGATGGTGACATGGTGCCCGAAGTGACCTCTCCAATTTTCTTGCCGTTTTCATCTACAATATCGTATCCCTGTCTGGGGATAGCTCTTTCATCCATTTCAAATGCGACTAACTTTCGTTTTGGACCTTCTTCTTTTTGCTTTTTAAGCGCTTCACTATTTATAAAATCTTTACTGAATTTCGTGATCCAGCCTAGACCTGCTTCAATAGGGGAAGTAGTATCGTCAATATCATTCCCGTATAAGGAATATCCCATTTCCAGTCTTAGGGTATCTCTTGCTGCGAGTCCTATTGGTTTTATACCAAATTCTTCTCCCGCTTCCATTACTGCCGCCCAGATTTGAGGAGCATCTTCGTTTTTAAAATAAATTTCAAACCCGCCACTTCCCGTATAACCTGTAGCTGAAACGATCACTTTTTCTACACCGGCAAAGGTTCCGACCTCGAAAGTGTAAAATTTCATATTTTGAAGATCGATCGATGTAAGGGATTGCATTGCTTCAGCAGCTTTAGGTCCCTGTATCGCCAGTAATGACAATTCATCACTCATATCACGCATAGTCGCATCTACATCATTATGCTGAGAGATCCAATTCCAGTCCTTATCAATATTCGAAGCGTTTACAACTAACAAATATTTATCTGCTTCCAGCCTGTATATAATAAGATCATCTACAATACCACCATCTTCGTTAGGCATCGTAGAATACTGAGCTTTCCCATCTGTAAGTTTTGAAGCATCGTTAGAACTGATCTTCTGAATAAGTTTCAGTGCATTTTCTCCGGAAATCAGAAATTCTCCCATGTGGCTAACGTCAAAAACACCGAGTTTTTCTCGTACAGTTTGATGTTCAATGTTTACACCTTCATAAGATACTGGCATATTGTATCCAGCAAAAGGTACCATTTTAGCATTTAATTCATTGTGTATTGCAGACAGGGCTACTTCTTTCATTATTGTAAAAATTTGCCCAAATTTATTGAATTCAGATAGAATACAATATTAATTAAGCGTTTTTATATGAGTATCTTTAAGCTTCAAAAACAAAAGAACAAGAAAGATTTACCTAATGAAAATACTTACGGCAGCACAATTGGCAGAGGCAGATAAGGTTACTCTGGAAAAGCAGGAAATCACTTCAGAAGAACTAATGGAGAGGGCAGGAACGCTTGTATTTAATGAAATTCATAAAAGATTGCAGGGAGCTCCGATTCCCATAAAAATTTTCTGCGGAATTGGTAATAATGGAGGAGATGGGTTGGTAGTTGGCAGGCATCTTATTCAGCATGGATACGAGGTTCGCACATTTGTAGTTAATTATAGTGATAAAAGATCTGAAGATTTTTTGAGCAATTATGAGAAGTTGAAGGAAATCACAAATCACTGGCCGGAACTTATTAAGAGTGAAAACGGTTTCCCTGAAATTCATACTGGTGATTTTGTTATAGACGCGTTGTTTGGAATTGGTTTGAACCGACCAGTAGAAGGCTGGCCTGCTAGTTTAATTAATTTGATAAATAATTCACAAGCTTTTGTCTTATCTATCGATATGCCGAGTGGTTTAGCGCCAGATAAGATTTTTAAAGATGGAGCAGTAGTTCAGGCAGGATATACTCTGAGCTTCCAATCTCCTAAACTAAGTTTTTACCTGCCAGACACCATGGATTATGTTGGCGATCTACAGGTCATCGATATAGCACTTGATCGGGAATATCTGGGGAAAGTGGATTCAAATATATTCCTTATAGGAAAAGAGGAAGCTCAAAGTTTATATAGGTCAAGAAAAATAAACTCACATAAAGGCGACTATGGAAAGGTTTTGATCATTGGAGGGAGTTACGGTAAAATGGGAAGTGTCACTCTAACTTCGAGGGCAGCAATGCGCTCAGGCACCGGACTCTGTACGGTTTTCATTCCGGAATGTGGGTATGATGCCCTCCAAATATCTAATCCGGAGGTAATGGTACTCACAGATGAAAATTCTAAGATGATCACCAAGTTACCTTTGAATTTCGATGCTGATGTTTATTGCTTCGGAATGGGAGCAGGAACCAATGATGCTACGGCTAAAGCTTTTGAAGAATTTTTAAAAACACAGAATAAACCAATTGTGGTTGATGCTGATGGGATTAATATCTTATCGAAGAACAAGTCACTTTTGGAAAAAATGCCTGAAAATTCGGTCATCACGCCTCACCCTGGGGAGTTAAAAAGACTAATAGGGGAGTGGAAGGATGATTTCGATAAACTTGAAAAGGTCAAAGCTTTAAGTAAAAAGTTTAAACTTATCGTCGTAGTAAAGGGCGCTCATACTTTTATAATAAATAACGAAGAGATCTATATAAATTCTTCAGGTAATCCGGGAATGGCAACTGCTGGTAGTGGTGATGTTCTCTCTGGTGTTATAACAAGTTTTGTAGGTCAGAAATATAGTAGCCTTGCTGCGACAATTCTGGCTGTTTACTTACATGGTTCAAGCGGTACAATAGCAAGTGATCAATTAGGGTATGAAAGTTTGCTTGCTGGCGACATTGCAGATAATATTGGTCGGGCAGTTCAGGAACTGTTCAATAGAAATCCGGAACCAATTAAAAAGAATTAATTTGATAAATTCTATTCAGAGACCAGAAGTGATAATTTTTTCTGTACCCAACTTGTAGCATCCGGAAGCTCAGCAAAAACCTTAAAAGAATTTGCGTCAACATAGAATTCCTTTTCAACTGTAGAAGCAAGGGTTCTTGTCATATCGTTATCACTTACAACTGCGATAACTTTGAGATTTTGAAATTTTGCAGATTGTTTGTAAACCATTGGGTCTACGGCATAGCTATTCACTCTATGTGATATGTAAGCATAAGGTTTCCCATGAAAGACTTCAGTTCCAATTTCAAGAAGAATTTCATTTTTGCTAATATCAAACAGAATTCCTTCGTTCATTTTAGCGACCATAAAATTTTCATGAATAGAAACACTGCCAAAATCAAGTTCTATAGTAGGGTAGTTCATATGATTATTGGGACAATTTCCGACTAAATTACTGAAGTTTGGTCGAAACACAAGTATAAAAAAACCTGCTGTTTTCATAGCAGGTTTTTTTATTTAATGAAATTATATATTATTCAGTTTCTACAGATTTCTGAATATCTATGGTCAGTTCGCTTTTTTCTTCATCCAGATCCATCGTGATCTTATCACCCTCCTTCAAATTAGAAGTAATGATCTCTTCAGCTAAAGCATCCTCGATATATTTCTGAATCGCTCGATTTAAAGGTCTGGCACCGTATTGCCTGTCAAAACCTTTATCTGCAATAAAATCTTTAGCCTTCTCTGTAAGAGTAAGATCGTATCCAAGTCCTTGAATTCTACCAAACAATTTCGCAAGTTCGATATCAATGATCTTATGAATATCTTCTCTTTCAAGACCATTAAATATCACCACATCGTCAATTCTATTTAAAAACTCGGGAGCGAATGCTTTCTTAAGTGCATTTTCGATAACGCTTCTGGCATTTTCATCTACCTGAGATTTCTGAGCGGTAGTACCAAAACCAACACCCTGTCCAAAGTCTTTCAATTTTCTAGCTCCAATATTGGAGGTCATAATTATGATCGTGTTTCTAAAATCGATTTTTCTTCCAAGACTATCAGTAAGATAACCATCGTCTAACACCTGTAATAGCATATTAAATACATCTGGGTGTGCTTTCTCCACCTCATCCAGGAGGATCACAGCGTAAGGCTTTCTACGAACTTTCTCGGTAAGTTGTCCACCTTCCTCGTAACCTACATATCCAGGAGGTGCTCCAATTAACCTGGAAACAGCGAATTTCTCCATATACTCACTCATATCAATTCTGATAAGAGCATCATCATTATCAAATAGTTCCCTAGCTAAAACTTTAGCCAACTGCGTCTTACCAACACCAGTTTGTCCAAGGAATATAAATGAACCAATTGGTTTATTTGGATCTTTAAGTCCGGCGCGATTTCTTTGTATGGCTTTTACAACTTTGCCTACAGCTTCATCCTGTCCAATTACTTTCCCCTTGATCAATTGAGGAAGCTCCACAAGTTTATTACTCTCGGTTTGAGCAATACGATTCACCGGAATTCCAGTCATCATCGAAACTACATCAGCGACGCTATCTTCAGAAACAATTTCCTTATGTTTTTTAGACTCTTCTTCCCATTTCTCCTGAGCTACGGCAAGTTCTTTTTCGAGATTTTTTTCATCATCTCTAAGTTTAGCAGCTTCTTCATACTTCTGTTTTTTGACTACAGAATTTTTATTTTCCCGAACCTCTTCAAGTCTTCTTTCAAGATCGAGTACCTGTTTTGGCACATCGATATTGGTGATATGTACTCTAGATCCTGCTTCATCTAAAGCATCTATAGCCTTATCTGGTAAAAACCTGTCGGTCATATAGCGATTTGTTAACTTTACACAAGCTTCAATCGCTTCATTTGTATACTGCACATTGTGGTGATCCTCATATTTATCCTTGATATTGTTAAGGATTTCTATGGTCTCATCTACCGTAGTAGGCTCCACTATAACCTTCTGGAATCTTCTTTCTAGAGCACCGTCCTTTTCGATATATTGTCTGTACTCATCAAGGGTAGTAGCACCAATACATTGAATTTCACCCCTTGCAAGTGCAGGCTTGAACATATTACTGGCATCCAGACTACCCGTTGCACCACCTGCACCAACGATCGTATGAATTTCATCTATAAAAAGGATGATATCATCATTCTTTTCTAGCTCGTTCATCACAGCTTTCATTCTTTCCTCGAACTGGCCACGATATTTTGTGCCGGCAACTAAGCTAGCAAGGTCAAGGGTGACCACTCTTTTATCAAATAAAATTCTGGACACCTTTCTTTTTACGATTCTTAGTGCTAATCCTTCAGCGATAGCAGATTTACCAACTCCTGGTTCTCCAATTAATAGAGGATTGTTTTTCTTTCTACGACTAAGAATCTGAGAAACTCTTTCGATCTCTTTTTCTCTACCAACCACAGGATCCAGCTTGTTAGCTTCAGCCATTGCAGTGAGGTCTCTTCCGAAATTATCTAGAACCGGAGTTTTTGATTTCTTATTGGTTTTACCTGTACTGGCTCCGCCGCCTCCGCTAAACGGATTTTCCCTCGTAGCTTCATCTCCTTCATCATCTGAAAATGACTCCGCTGTCGGACTATCTGAAAAGTCGGTTTCATCGCTGGCGATCATATATTTAAACTGATCTTTAACGCCATCGTAGTCTATTCTCAATTTATTCAGCAGTTTGGTAGTCGGGTCATTCTCATTTCTAAGAATACACAATAATAAGTGTGCGGTATTAATCGAGGCACTCTGGAATAGTTTGGCTTCCAGAAATGTAGTTTTCAATGCTCGCTCTGCCTGTCTGGTAAGATGCAGGTTTTTCTTTTCATTACTTATAGTAACAGTATTGGGATTTGCAGGACTTAGTATCTCGACTTTACGTCTCAAATGGCTAAGGTCAATTTCCAATGCGGTTAGAATATCTATAGCTTTCCCGTCTCCATCTCGCAACAACCCCAGCATTAGATGCTCAGTTCCAATGAAATCATGACCAAGCCTTAATGCTTCCTCTTTACTGTAAGCAATAACGTCTTTTACTCTTGGTGAAAAATTATCATCCATTTTTATCTTCCTTTCTCAATTTTATTTTCACTCCAAATAGGACAAAAACTGTACCTAATAAGGTGACCATAGCTAAGTGACAAAATAACCATCACTTTTCAAAAGGGAAAATAATGAACTTATTAACCAAAACACAATAAAAATTTGTTAATAAAAAATACTTAAGCTCAGAGATAACGGGACGTTAAAGAGGTATAAAATATGTAAATTGCCCCTTACAATTTTAAGATAATTAAATTTTTTAATATGGCTGAAGGAGAAAAGCTAATTCCTATCAATATTGAAGATGAAATGAAATCTGCCTATATCGATTATTCGATGTCGGTCATTGTGTCACGTGCACTACCAGATGTTCGTGATGGATTGAAACCTGTACATAGACGTGTGCTTTACGGTATGTATGAGCTTGGAGTACTTTCAAATAGAGCCTATAAGAAATCTGCGAGAATCGTAGGGGAGGTATTAGGTAAGTATCACCCGCACGGGGATTCTTCTGTATACGATACTATGGTGCGTATGGCCCAGGAATGGAGCATGCGATATATGCTCGTAGACGGTCAGGGTAACTTTGGATCTGTAGACGGGGATAGTCCTGCAGCGATGCGTTATACTGAAGCGCGTATGCGTAAGATCAGTGAGGATATGCTTGCAGATATTGACAAGGAAACGGTAGATACCCAGCTGAATTTTGATGACTCGTTAAGTGAGCCTGTAGTAATGCCTACACGGGTGCCAAATTTATTGGTGAACGGAGCCAGCGGTATTGCTGTTGGTATGGCGACTAATATGCCTCCTCATAATCTAAATGAAGTTATAGATGGTACCATCGCTTATATCGAAAATCACGATATCGAGATCGATGAACTTATACAATATATAAAGGCACCAGATTTTCCAACAGGAGGAATCATTTATGGTTATGATGGTGTAAAGGAAGCTTTCAAAACTGGAAGAGGTAGAGTTGTGATGCGTGCTAAATCGCACATGGAAGAGATTGCGGGTCGTGAATATCTGGTTGTTACAGAAATTCCATATCAGGTGAACAAAGCTGATATGATCAAAAAAACAGCAGATCTTGTAAATGACAAGAAGATCGAAGGGATCAGTCTCATTAGAGATGAGTCTGATAGAAATGGTATGCGTATCGTATACCAATTGAAAAGAGATGCTATTCCTAACATCGTTCTTAATACATTATTTAAACACACAGCCTTACAGTCTTCTTTTAGTGTAAATAATATTGCCCTAGTGAATGGAAGACCGCAAATGTTGAATTTAAAAGATCTTATTTATCACTTCGTAGAACACAGACATGATGTGGTTGTAAGAAGGACTGAATTTGAACTGCGGAAGGCAAAGGAGCGTGCCCACATCCTGGAAGGATTGATTATTGCTTCTGATAATATAGACGAAGTGATCGCATTGATACGTTCTTCTTCTAATGCTGAAGAAGCGCGTAATAAATTAATTGATCGTTTTGAACTTTCAGAAATTCAGGCTAAAGCGATCGTAGAAATGCGATTGAGACAACTTACCGGTCTTGAACAGGATAAGCTGAGAGCTGAATATGATGACATCGTTAAAACAATCGAAGATCTCGAAGATATTCTGGCTCGAAAAGAGCGTAGAATGGAAGTGATCAAGGAGGAACTTCTGGAAGTACAGGAAAAGTACGGGGATGAAAGAAGATCTCAAATTGAATATGCCGGTGGTGATCTTAGTATCGAAGATATGATCCCGGATGAGAAGGTAGTGATCACTATTTCTCATGCTGGTTATATCAAACGTACTTCACTAAACGAATATAAGACTCAGAATAGAGGAGGAGTTGGTCAAAAAGGATCTAACACCAGAAATGAAGATTTCCTTGAATACCTTTTTGTAGGTACCAACCACCAGTATATGTTATTCTTTACTCAAAACGGTAAATGTTACTGGATGAGAGTTTATGAAATTCCGGAAGGAAGTAAAGCTTCCAAAGGAAGAGCAATTCAGAACCTTATTAACATTGAACCTGAAGATAAGGTGAATGCCTTTATCTGTACTCAGGACCTTAAGGATGAGGATTATGTAAATAATCATTTTGTGATCATGGCTACCAAAAAAGGACAGGTCAAGAAAACAAGCCTTGAGAAATATAGCCGTCCAAGAACAAATGGTATCAATGCAATTACTATTAAGGACGGTGATGAATTGTTGGAAGCAAAACTAACTACTGGTAATAGCCAGGTGATGTTAGGGCTCAAAAGTGGTAAGGCAATTAGATTTGAGGAAAGCAAAACCCGACCTATGGGCAGAAATGCCTCAGGTGTTCGCGGAATTACGCTTGCCGATGATAAAGATGAAGTTGTTGGAATGGTTTCGGTAAACGAATTTGATTCAGATATTCTCGTAGTTTCTGAGAATGGTTATGGTAAAAGATCAAGCCTGGAAGATTACCGAATCACAAATAGAGGTGGAAAAGGAGTTAAAACAATTTCAGTTACGGAGAAAACAGGACAACTTGTCGCTATTAAGAACGTATCAGACGATGATGATCTCATGATCATTAATAAATCGGGGATCGTTATTAGAATGGCTGTTGAGAATCTAAGAGTTATGGGCCGTGCTACACAGGGTGTAAGACTTATAAACCTTAAGGGTAATGATTCTATAGCTGCAGTGGCAAAAGTATTGCATGATGAAGATGATGTTGAGTTAATGGAAGATGCGGAAAAGCCTGTAGGCGGGGAGAGTCAGACCGATGGCATGACTATTGTAGATGATAGTG
>NZ_JBLWIM010000015.1:214872-269043 GCF_048381525.1 Christiangramia qingdaonensis | reverse complement strand
CGAATATCTTAACGGCTGCGGCTGTGTCATTTCTAACCATGACGACGTTCGCACAGAAGGACCAGGTTAAAAATGCGGAAGACGCTATTGAAGACAAAAACTTTACTGAAGCTAAGGCTCAGCTAAAAGTTGCTGAAGCGAATCTTTCCGAATTAAACGATAAATGGCAAGAGAGATTTTACCTATATAAAGGTAAAGCTTATTCTTCTGGAAATCCTACGAATGAAGATGTGCAAACAGCGGCTATTGCTTACGCTAAAGCAGTAGAACTTGGAAATGAGGATGCTTCCGCAGCACTGACTAAAATGAAGAATGATCTTATTAACTCTGCAATTGAAGACCAGGGGAAAGAAGATTACAAGTCGGCAGCAGATAAATTATACACAAGCTACCAAATAAGCAAGCAAGATACTGTATATCTATATTATGCTGCTAACAATTTAGTGAATGCTCAGGAATATGGTAAGGCTGTTGAATATCTTGAAGAACTAAGTGATCTTGGTTACGATGGTTCAGGTAAGTCTTATACTGCCGTAAATATTGAAACTGGGGAAAAAGAGAACATGGGTTCTAAAGAACAAATGGATCTTATGGTAAAGACAGGACAATATAAGGATCCAAAAGTGGAGCCAATTCCTTCTAAAAAAGGAGAGATCGCTTCCTTAGTTGCCAGAATTTATATTAACCAGGAGCAATACGATAAGGCTATCGAATCTATTGACGCTGCAAAAGCTGCAAACCCGAATGATGTAGATCTATTACTTTCAGAAGCAAATATGTACTACCAGATGGGTGAGAAGGAAAAAGCTATCTCAATCCTGGAAGAAGCTGGAAACATGGATAAATCCAACCCTGGTGTATATAACAACATCGGATTGATGTATGCTGAAATTGATAATACTGAAAAGGCTGTAGAAAGTTATAAAACTGCATTAGAGATCGATTCAGAATACAATGAAGCAAGAATCAATATGGTTGCTGCAATGTTAGGTGAGGAGAGAGCACTTATCGATGAGATGAACAATCTTGGTATGAGCAAAAAGGATAATGCCCGTTATGATGAACTTGATGCTCAGAGAAAAGACCTTTACAAAAAGGTTTTACCATACCTTGAAAAAGCTATGGAAGTAGATCCAGAAAATAAGGAGATCGTTAAAACAGCGATGAATTTATATACCAATCTTGATCAACAAGAAAAAGCAGATGCTTTAAAGGATAGGTTGTAATCAATATAACTAATCACACAAAAAACCCGCTGAAATTTCAGCGGGTTTTTTTATATCATTATTTAGTGAGAGTTAATGCAACTAGATGATCTTTTTAATGACACGCAGTTTGTGAGTATGCTTTTGAAGTTCTGTACTAAATATACCTGAATGGTCTATTCTGTCAATTCGAACTTTTCCATCTACATGAATGATATAGTTGTCCTGCATCATCATTCCCACATGGTTAATAACTCCATCCTGATCATCGAAAAATGCCAAATCTCCGGGTTCACTTTCTTCAATAAAACTAAGAGCTTCTCCTTGTTTAGCCTGTGAAGCAGCTTCCCTGTCCAGTTTATATCCATTAATTCTATATACAGCCTGAGTAAAACCAGCTGCATCTATTCCGAATGGAGTTCTGCCACCAGAAGTTTGAGGAGTATTAATAAATAAGCTGGCTGTAATAATAAGGTCTGACTTTGTGCGTCCGGAAGCATTATCATATTCTCCTTCGAATTTATGATTCAGCTGCTCTGAAAATCTAACTGAGCTACCCAAAACTATGGGCATAAGCAAACCTTTTTCATCTGTAATAAATTCGATGAGGTCTGAGGATAATTGAAGAGTCTGATTATCTAATTTTTGATAGTCAGATTCTTCAATCATTCTATATTGCTTGTTATCAATCCAGGCTTCGAAGCTGTCATGAGAATTTCTAATCTTGCTGAAGTGTGCTCTTCTTTCAAGAATCTTGAAGTGTTCACCATACAAAATTTGAGAAACCATTTCACCTTCTGCAGATGATGAATTTCTAAGCGGAACAATACTTAAATGGCAAATTCCATATTGCATCTACAAAAACTTGACTTATGAATGACGTTCTATAACCATTGCTGATGCTCCACCGCCACCATTACAAATCGCTGCGGCACCAATTTTTCCATTATTTTGTTCCAGTACGTTTAGTAGCGTGATTAGAATACGAACTCCACTACATCCAAGTGGATGTCCAAGCGATACTGCACCACCGTTAACGTTTGTATTCTTGTCTGACAATCCTAAGATCTTCATGTTCGCAAGTCCAACTACGGCAAAAGCTTCATTAAACTCAAAGAAATCAACGTCATCAAGGCTAATTCCAGCTTTCTCGATAGCTTTAGGTAAAGCTTTAGATGGAGCAGTAGTAAACCACTTTGGTTCTGTAGCAGCATCAGCAAAACTTTTGATTGTAGCTAAAGGCTTTAGTCCAAGTTCGTCAGCTTTTTCGCGGCTCATCAAAACTACAGCACCAGCACCATCGTTGATGGTAGATGCATTTGCAGCGGTTACTGTTCCATCTTTAGAAAAAGCAGGTCTTAAAGAAGAAATCTTGTCCATTCGAACATTCTTAAATTCTTCATCTTCATTTACGATTACAGGGTCACCTTTTCTTTGAGGAACCTCTACAGGAACTACTTCATTGTCAAATTTCCCATCCTTCCAGGCCTGAGCAGATCTTTCGTAAGATTTTCTAGCAAAATCATCCTGATCCTCACGTGAAAAGTTATGTTCAGAAGCACATAAGTCGGCGCAAACACCCATTGCATTATGATCATAGGCGTCTACTAAACCATCCTTTTGCATTCCGTCTTCCAAAGTAGCAGGTCCAAATTTCTTCCCGTTTCTCATGTGAACATAATGAGGGATCAAACTCATATTTTCCATTCCACCGGCAACAACAATATCGTTATCACCAAGCATAATAGATTGAGCTGCCTGCATTACTGTTTTCATACCGCTGGCACATACCTTATTTACTGTAGTACATGGAACAGAATCAGGAATTCCGGCACCAAGTGATGCCTGTCTTGCGGGTGCCTGACCATTACCGGCTTGTACAACATTACCCATCAAAACTTCCTGAACCATTTCAGGTTTTAGATTGATTTTATCAAGAGCACCTTTAATGGCTATTGAGCCTAATTTAGTTGCAGGAATGCTAGATAAGCTACCAAGAAAACTACCAATTGGAGTTCTCGCAGCGCTTACTATAACTACTTCTTTATTCATATATGTAAATCTTATTATTTCGAGTGTGGCGAAGTTAGTGATTTTATAAGGAATTTAATAACCTAAGCTCAATGAGCCCTATTTTTACTACATTTGAGCATTACCTCAATATATATGAGCGATTTCGTAAACAGGCTTTACAAGAATCAGGCACTTTTTTATAAAGTTTTCCTATTCATACTTACTTCAGTTTTGATCGTTTACCTACTACCAAAAGGAGGTAAATTCAAGTACGATATTCCGAAGGGGAAACCGTGGCAGTATGAGAATTTATATGCTCCATTTGATTTTGCCATATTAAAAACCGATGAGGAGATTTCCGCAGAACAGCAGGAAATCCAGAAGGCTCATATCCCTTACTATAATTTTGATGCCGAAAAAGAGGAGCGAGTAAAAAATGATGCTCTTCAAGAGGTCAATAATGTTTTTGCCGACACTACTTTAAGGGTTTATGAAACGATTGTTGATAATTTTGTTCAGAAAACGGTTGGTAAGATCTACCAGTTCGGACTGCTACAGGAAAGTGAACGATTAGAACCTGATCAGCTGGTATATTTACTGAAAGGTAATGAAGCTTCAGAAGTTGAATATAGTCGTATTCTGAAACAGGGTCAGATTCGCAGTTTTCTTAGCGAGGAGATTAGCAGTGCAGGATTCAGTTCTTTTAAAACCGAATTGCTTGAGGTCTTCTTTAATTCCGTAGAGCCTAACGTAACTTTTAATAACGAGTTAACCCAGAAAGAGCTTCAGAGTAAGCTGAATAACATAAGTTATACTCGTGGTATTATTGAGCAGGGAAGCAGAATTATAGCAAAGGGAGAAGTGGTTGAAGGAAATAAATATCACATCCTTAGATCCCTGAAAGCTGAGTACGAATCACAGGTTTGGAGCCAGACGAATTATAACTGGATTATCGTTGGTTACAGTACGCTGGTGGCGCTGGCTTTACTCATGTTGCTGTTGTTCATGCGTAAGTATCGCACCAGTATTTTTGAAAATAATGTGAAGGTAACTTTCATATTTTTCAACATCATTTTTATGGTCATGCTTACCACCTTGGTAATAAATTTTGACATCAACTACGTCTATGTAGTGCCTTTATGTATTCTTCCGCTTACCTTAAAAGCTTTTTTTGATGCAAGATTAGGGTTGTTCACGCACGTGATAACGGTACTTCTTATAGGATTTATTGTCCCAAACAGCTATGAATATATGTTTTTACAGATCATAGCGGGTATTGTGACGATCTTGACCATTAGTGAACTTTATAAAAGAGCGAACCTGTTCATTTCTGTAGGGCAGATTACGCTGGTATATATTATTGCCTATTTCGCATTTACGATCATTCAGGAAGGAACGGTTGATGATATTAGTGCTGAAGTGTTTCTTACTTTTCTACTTGGTGGACTGGCGACTTTGTTTGTTCAGCCCCTTATATATGTGTATGAAAAGATCTTCGGAATGGTATCGGATATGTCACTTCTGGAACTTTCAGATACTAATTCCAAATTACTGAAGCAACTAGCTGAAAAAGCACCAGGAACATTTCATCATAGTTTAAATGTTGCAAATCTTGCCGAGGCTGCTGCAAATGAGATTCAGGCAAATGCAATGCTGGTTAGGGTTGGAGCTTTATACCATGATATTGGTAAAATGCACAATCCAACATATTTCACAGAAAATCAAACTACGTCGGTCAATTCCCATGATGAGCTTTCACCTAGAGAAAGTGCACAAATTATCATTGAGCATGTGATTAAAGGAATTGAGATCGCGAAAAAGAATAATTTACCAGACAGGGTGATTGATTTTATACGAACTCACCATGGAACCAGCACCGTTTACTATTTCTATAAAAAAGAGAAGGAAAGTAATGATAACGCTGCTCCAGATGACTTTAAATATCCTGGTCCAATTCCTTTTAGTAAGGAAACAGCCATCCTGATGATGTGTGACAGTGTAGAAGCTGCGAGTAAAAGTTTGAAGGAACCAACCGCTGTCCTTATCGATAGTTTTGTTGAAAAGATCATCGATAAGCAAATGGATGAAGGTCAGTTTTTAAACTCTAATATTACGTTTAAGGAAATCCAGACCATAAAAAAGATCCTGAAACGGAAGTTGAAAAACATCTACCATCTCAGGATCGAATACCCGGAATAAGAAGTTTCTAATGAACTTCTTTTATTTCCTGTTCTTTGCCGTTGAATGAAAATTTATCACCCGCTTTTTTACCTTTCATTTCACTGAAAATTGGAGCATCTGTACTAATTGCGTAAACTGAGCTACCTTCCTCCATTTCAATTTTACCTAGAGCGGCAGATATAAAGTAATAGTTCTCATTGGTTTCTACAATACTCCCAAAATCAATAGCTTCCGTGTAATGATTACGATCAATTTTGCTTAGTTTTTCTTTCATTTTCCTTGAATTATCCAGGTATTCCGCATACTTTTCGAAGTCACCGAGTAATTGCCCTTTGCTATCGTCCTCATCATAATCTGTATGAGCATCATTGTTCTCCATGGACTGCTTGATCTGGTCCATTTCATTTTGATATTTTTCGATCTGTCTATTTACCGTATCGAGACATTTGTTGAATAATTCTGCTTTATTAGCTACCATTTTATTTAATTTCAAGATTGGAATTAAAATTAATTAAGCTAATAGTCATAGCCGAGCAATTAGCAAATATTTAATATGCGCATCAGTCGAAATAAGTCTATTTACTTATATATTTACTATATTAGCCTTTAAGCTTATTTTTAATAATAAATGTTATGATTGCAGTTATCACCGCCGACTTGCTTAATTCCACCAAATATTCAGGTGAATTACTTACCGAGGTTCTTGATATTCTCAAGGAAGAGATAGAGGGAATTGAAACCAAGTATAAGAATTCTAAATTCGAATTGTATAGAGGTGATAGTCTACAAGGTATAATTAATCCTGTTTCTTCTTTTCGAAGTGCTTTAAGAATTAAGACTGCTGTTAATAAATTACGATCTCAGGAAGCTATTGATTGTAATTCCTACCGCATCGAAGCTGATCTAAGAATATCAATAGGTATTGGAGCTATAGAATTTGAAAGAGATTCGATCATGGAATCAAACGGGGAAGCTTTTCAATTCTCTGGTCGAACCCTGGATGAAATGAAGAAGACCGGCAGGAAAATGATACTGAAAACTGGAATTGAGGAGGTGAACAATGAATTTGATAACGTATTTTTATTATTCGATACCATTACCGATAAATGGAGTAGTGCTTCCGCAGAAGTTATCTATTATCTGCTAAAGGAAATGAAGGAGACTGAAATTGCTGAGGCATTGGGTATTAGTCAGTCAGCCGTTAATCAGCGTAAAAAAGCTGCAGGTTGGGATGCTATCCTGGGATTGATAGCGCGATACGAACAAGTAATGAAACAACATTTTATAGATGGAGAATAGTATTTTAATTCTTTTACAACTATTACTGGCACATGTAGTAACCGATTTTGTACTGCAACCTACTAAATGGGTGGAGCATAAAAGAAGGAAAAAAGGCAGATCACGCTTCCTCTACCTACATTCTATCGTAGCGGGGATTCTAACATTTATCTTCCTGGCAGATCCTGAACTCTGGTATATTGCAATATTTATAGGTGTGACTCATTTTATTGTAGATTTATGGAAACTACAGTCTGGAAAAGATACCCTAAAAATGTTCGTGCTGGATCAGCTATTTCACTTAATAGCTATCATCTTTGCCTGGCTTTATCTCACAGATAATTTCAAAAACGTGATCTTGTTTTTGCAGGAAATGATCAATTCAACTTCAATCCTTGCAGTCATCATGGGATATCTTCTTGTGATCTTTCCTTCTGGATTTTTAATTGGAAAAGCTACTAGTCGCTGGCAAACAGAAGTCAAAGATGATCTTCAGAAAAATAGTCTCGATGCAGCTGGCCGTTATATTGGAATTTTTGAAAGAATTCTTGTGCTCACGTTTATTCTCACCAATAATTTTTCAGCAATAGGATTCCTGATAGCCGCAAAATCGATTCTTAGGTTTAGTGATAAGGCTGAAACTGGAGCCAGGAAACAGACCGAATATGTTCTGGTTGGAACGCTTATGAGTTTTACTATCACGGTAATCGTAGGCTTCCTAGTACGCTACGTCATGTTTTTCTAGTAGTTGAATACTACTCTGTATTCTTTCACGAACAATATTCATCATTCGCTTGTTCAATGCTGAACTATTGAGAATATATGTATCGTACTCTTGGATAGTAAACTGCCCGATGATCGCACCCTTTAAACTATTTCTAAATTTTATATCCTTCTGAATTGCAGTTTCAACATAGATCATCCTGCGTTCCAGTTTCAATTCGTAGAATTTATTCTTGTGCTTTTTAATATAATTTCTAAACATTGCCAGAAATAGATCATTCTGAAGCTTAGCAATAGGACGAAGAGTTTTATTTTGAAAACGTTCTTCATCGCTCATATTATCAGTGATTTTGGCAGAAGGAATCTCGGGCCTCAGTTCCAGCAATTTTATGTCTCTAGGATTCATGGCAAGTAAGTTTTATTAAATATATGCAATAGAGATATCTCAACCAGTATGCCATCAGTTTAGTTGTAAACCGTTTATAAACAACTACGAGTTAAATCCTTCTTAATCGAACTTGGGAGACACCTTCAAGTTCTTATATTTAAAATAAAAGCTAAGAAAAATCATGTTAGAATCTAAGAATCCATATACCGGTGAGACCATTGAGAAATTTGAAGAACTCACTAAAGAACAGATCGATGAAGTTTTAGAGAATGCCCAACAGCGATATAAGCTCTGGAGAAAAACTAGCATGGATGAACGTGCAGAATTCATGAAAAATGCTGCGGAAGAGCTCAAGGCTAATAAGAAGGAATACGCCCGGGATATAACACTTGAAATGGGGAAGCCAATTTCTCAAAGTATTTCTGAAATTGAAAAATGTGCCTGGGTTTGTGAATATTATGCCAAGCATGCTGAAGAACATCTTGCTAACAGGCTAATAGATACAGATGCTCAAAAGAGTTATGTTAGTTATGAGCCTATTGGAGTAGTCCTGGCTGTTATGCCCTGGAACTATCCATTCTGGCAGGTGTTTAGATTTGCTGCTCCCGCTTTGATGGCCGGTAATATAGGTGTTCTCAAACATGCCAGCAACGTCATGCGCTCTGCAAATAATATTCAGAAGGTATTTGAGAGAGCTGGTTTCCCTAAATACTGCTTCCAGAATATGCCGGTAGGAAGTGACAAGATCGATGCTGTCATAAAGGATAAAAGAATAAAAGCAGTTACTCTAACAGGTTCCAAGCCTGCAGGAGCTGCCGTGGCTTCCACCGCTGGTAGTGAGATAAAAAAATCTGTACTGGAATTAGGGGGTAGTAATGCACTGGTAGTTTTCGACAACGCAGATATTGACGCTGCGGTTGAAACCTGTATTCAAGCAAGATTTCAAAATACAGGACAAAGCTGTATTGCAGGAAAGAGACTTATTCTTCAGGAAAATATCGCAGAAGAATTTACAAAAAAGTATGTTGATAAAGTAAAGGAACTCAAAAGTGGTGATCCTATGCACGAGGATACTTTTATTGGTACCATGGCCAGAGTGGATCTCGCGGAAGATCTTGAAAAACAGATAAGAGACTCTGTGGATGCCGGAGCCAAGATTCTCATTGGTGGTGTAAGAGATGGAGCTTATATGCAGCCTACAGTATTGGATAATGTTACTCAGGAAATGGCGGTATTTAAAGAAGAAACCTTTGGACCGGCAATTGGTATTACCAGATTTAAAACTGCGGAAGAAGCGATAGATCTTGTAAATAGCTCAGATTTTGGTTTAGGGGTCTCAATTTTTACAGAGGATATCGATTTTGCGAAGTATATAATTCCAGAATTCGAAGATGGAGCAGTATTCGTCAATGAGCTTGTTAAAAGTGATCCTCGACTTCCATTTGGAGGTACCAAAATTTCAGGTTACGGTCGTGAACTTTCATTAGACGGTATTCAGGAATTTGTAAATAAGAAAACAGTCTATATAAAATAAACTTTATGGCAGATAACAAGATAGCAGTAACAGTTGACAGCGTCGTATTCTGTAAAACAAATAATTTATTTAAGGTTTTACTGATTCAGCGTAAGAATGATCCATTTAAAGATCAATGGGCTCTGCCTGGTGGATTTGTAGATGAAGGGGAGGACCTGGAAACTGCAGCAAAAAGAGAACTGAATGAGGAGACCGGTGTGGTTGTTAAAAGTATGGAACAGGTACAGGCCTTCGGTAATCCAGGTCGTGATCCTAGGGGTCATACAATTTCAATAGCATTCCTGAGTAGGATCTTTTGCGAAGAAGATCTAACTCCGTCCGATGATGCTCAGGATGCCAGATGGGTTGCTGTTGAAGACCTGCCTGACATGGAACTGGCATTTGATCATGACGAGATCATTAATGTGGCACAGCAATTCTTATAATCAAAATTTATAATTCATTTTCTGAAAAAATTATAAATTAATTTTAGTTTTTTGAGAATATGCTAATTCTATTACAGACTCGTAATTTAGCGAGTCTTTTTAATTATCTTCAAAATAAAAATATGAGATTTCATACCAGAAAATGGATTAAACCTGAAGACCTGAACCCAAACGGAACTTTATTTGGTGGCCGTTTGTTAGAGTGGATAGACGAAGAATGTGCTTTATATAGTATAGTTCAATTAGAAAACCCCAAAACCGTCACTAAATATATGAGTGAGATAGACTTTAGAAGTTCTGCTCACCAGGGTGATATAGTAGAAATAGGGATTGAGGTGATAAAATTCGGAACTGCTTCTCTTACGCTTCAATGTGAAGTTCGAAATAAAATGACAAGAGAAACCATTATTACCGTAGATCGTATAGTTATGGTAGCTCTAGGAGACGATGGTAAGCCTAAACCACATGGAAAGAATAAAATAGAATTTGTAAAAGACCGACTTAATGACTAGTCGGTTTTTTCCTTTTTATTAGAAACCCCAACAGGGAAATCTGTCTCTCCACCATATAATTTTATTTCCTGAATATCTGCTGGTAGATAATAACCATTGTCTTCAAGTGCTTCTTTTACGGCTCTTACTACATTCCCTTTGGTGATCATCGCCTGCATCCTGAAATCTGTAGTGTCTACCCAGAAGAAGACTTTTAGATTTACCGTACTGGTCGCTAATTCATCTTCGATAACAAAATTTTGATGTTCAGCATCTTCGATGACCGTTGGTTCCTTTCGTAAGGCTTCCATTACAGTTCTTTTAGCTCCATCGATATTATCTTCATAGGCTATTCCAATGATAAAGCTCCATCGAAAAAATCCGTCTTCAGTATAATTGGTTGCAGGTTTGGTTAACACATCACTATTTGGAATGTACACATCCTTTCCATCAAATGTTTTAAGCTTAGTATATCTGAATTCAAGCGCTTTCACTTTTCCGAAGTTATCGCCAATTTCCACAGTATCATTTACATCAAATGGACGGTTAAATGCGAGGATTATCCCTGCAATAAAGTTTTCACCTATATCCTTAAATGCAAAACCTAAGACAACAGCACTGGCTCCTGCTGCGGTGAGAATACCTGTTGCAACACCTCCAAGGCCCGCAGCTTTCAGAGCTAACATGATGGAAGTAATGATTATAAGAAACCTGATAGCCTTACCAAGAAATTTACTCATTAGAGGATCTGAAGTCCTGGCAGATATTCGTTTGGTGAAAAATCTTCCCATCCAGATGCCAATAAGGACACCAAGAATTATGATCAACAAGCCAAGTCCAATACCAGGTAACTGATCAATTAGATTTTGATAAAATTGATTGAAGGATCCTTCAATCGTTTCTAGTTCCCGTTCAGCCTGACTTTGCATGAATTCCTGTTTATCCAAAAATAAATAATACTTGTGGTTTAATTTAGTAGAAACCGGGAGAATTATTGATTACTCGATCCATTAGGACCTTTCTCTGTATTTTCTTTTTCTTCTTCAGCAATTTGTTCTTTTGCCTTTCTGATCTCATCTTCAGGAGCATCATCTGGCTTTTGCTCTTCTGCCAGTTCTGGTTGTAAAAACAACTGGGCGTAAAACGGAAAGTGATCTGATTTTACATCATCTCCTAAACCGATTTTTTCTACTCTAAATTCTTCAGAAACAAATATATGATCCAGTGACCAGCGCATGATAAAACTTTTGGCATTGAAGGTATTATAGAAGCTTCGTCCTTTTCTTACGTCCAGCAATTCACCAACAGTCTGAAACATACTTGTAGTTCGAGACCAGGCAACATCATTAAAATCTCCTAATACTACCACTGGAATATCAGAATCCATAGATTCGAGAGCAATTTTCATCATTTCAGCATCGCGATCTGAAGATGATGGGTTATGTTGTGGCATGGGAGGAGTAGGGTGAATTGCGTGTAATTGAATCCTAGCGCCGGAACGTAGTTCAATTTCAGTGTGAATAGAAGGAATACTATCATCCACAATATATTTCACCTGAGGATTGTTCAGCTTAAATTTTGAATATAAAAGCATTCCGTATGTATTGTCAAGCGGCACTTCAACTTTATATGGATAATCGCTCCCAATACCAGATTTTAAGGCATCTGCCCATTTGATATCAGTTTCCGTAAAAACAGCAACATCGGGATTAAGTTTTTTCATCTCTTCGATCAGGATCGCCTTCTCTTTGTTTTTCTGAAGTACATTGGAGGTTAACAACATCATACCCGTTTGATTGTCAACCGTTTCTGTCGGCTTTCCAACGTCGTAAGGAACAAAAGGAGTATATGGCAATATTTTCACAAACTGGTAAATAAAGCAAGCTACCAGGATGATCATAAAAGCATAATCCCTCCAATTTGAAATCTTAAACCTTAAAAAGTAAGCGAAAATTGCCATAAGTGTTAGCAACGTTAGCTGAATATGCGGATAATCAAACATTCTCACCCACCAGAAGTCTACAGCGACGATCGGGATTAAGGTGATTAGTACAGCAAGAATTCCGAAGCCCTGTAGAAAAGGTTTTAATTTCATTTTTGGTTTATTTGTTAATTGGATCTTTCTGAAAGAAAATTACGGATGTCATCACCAGATGGAGCTTCAAATAACTGAAGATCGAAATATGGAATGGCAGCAATAAGATGGTCAAAAATATCTGCAGAAATATACTCAAAATTTTCCCAGCGTTTGTCTCTACTGAAACACAGTATTTCCAGAGGAATTCCATTAGGTGTAGGAGCGAGATGTCTTACAATTAAATACATCTCTTTATGGATGGCTGAATGATCCTGTAAATACGAGTCTGCATACTTCCTGAAAATTCCCAGGTTCGTTTGATTTCTTCCGTTTATAAGTACACTTTTATCTATATTATTTGTCTCGTTATACTTATCAATTTCGGACTGCCTGTTTTCGAGGTAAGGAGCTATTAGTTGAATCTTTTTTAGCTTGGCTATGTCTTCAGGCCCAAGGAATTTTACAGAATTCTGCTTGATAAAGACCGAACGTTTGATTCTCCTCCCAGGAGACTCCTGCATACCTCTCCAGTTCTGAAAGGAATCTGAAATAAGACTATAGGTTGGAATCGTGGTATAAGTATTATCCCAGTTTTGTACCCGAACCGTTGCAAGGTTAATTTCGGTTACTGTTCCATCTGCACCAAATTTTTGAAACGTGATCCAGTCTCCAATTCTAACTATATCATTTACAGATACTTGTATAGAAGCAACTAAACCTAAGATTGTATCTTTAAAGATAAGTAAAATGACTGCGGAAGCGGCACCTAAGGATATTGCAAAGCCAATTACAGATTTACCAGTAATTACCGAAAACATAAACATTAAGCCTATGATCCAAAGAAAGATCATGATGATCTGGCTGAAACTTTCCAGCGGTTTGTCATTAAACTCAGACCTGGTTTTAAGATAATTTCTTGTAGAGCGAAGCACGCTTCGACAGATCCATACCACCAGTATGATGATATAAATCTTCATCGTATAGAAGAAGAATTCTAAGATCCTGGGGAAATCTATAAAAATTAAAGGGAATAATTCGTAAACTATATAAATAGGCAGAAACCTCCCTACGTATCTGGGAAAATTACTTTTAATAAGAAAGTCGTCTATTGTGGTTTTAGTACGATTGGTAAACGCACTGATGGCTTCTATCACAAAATGCTTGACCAGGTAATTAGCTGCAAACACGATAAATGTTAGTGCAACAATATTGATTAACAGATTGAGATACTGTGCCAGTACAGCGTTCATTCCATATTCAAGGAATAGGTCTTCGAAAAAACAAATAATATCGATCATGTTATCCACTTTCTGAAATTAGAGATATTTTTTCTCTACGTAAAATGGTCCGAATGGAATAAATGAGCATCCAAAGATAATCGCGATCTGCTTAAGTCCCCAGTTCATGGGTTTTATAAGTAGCAAAGCCCCAACTACATAAGCTACAAAAAGTACTCCATGTGCCATGCCCACATGTTTAACCATAGCTGGCATATCCAGAATGTATTTTAAAGGCATTGCGATGAGCAATAATACCAGAAATGAAATACCTTCCAGAATGCTAACCCACTTAAATACAGTAATCTTATGTTTCAAAGCCATAGAGCCAAATTTGAGCAACAAAGATAATTGATATTATATAGATGACCTCGTTTAAAGCACAGGCTTTGTGAGCAATTTAATAAAGTAGTGATAACTGTTATGTGGCAATTTTAGTATTTTGCGATCGTAAATTGAAATTATGAATGATAAAAAAGTACTGGTTACCGGTGGTCTTGGTTTTATTGGATCACATACCGTAGTAGCCTTACAACAGGAAGGGTTTGAAGTTGTAATTATAGATAATCTTTCAAACTCATCTATAGAGGTTCTTGGTGGAATAACTCAAATAAGCGGTAAGACACCAGAATTTGAAAATATAGATCTCAGGGAGAAATCTGCAGTGAAGAATTTCTTCGAGAAATACCCTGATATTGGAAACGTGATTCACTTTGCTGCTTCCAAGGCAGTTGGAGAAAGTGTTATTAATCCCTTACTGTATTATGAAAATAATCTTTCAACCTTAGTGTACTTATTGCACGAACTGAATAATAGGGAGAAGGCCAACTTTATTTTCAGTTCTTCCTGTACGGTTTATGGGCAGGCTGATGAGTTACCTATAACCGAGAATGCACCGGTAAAACAAGCTGAGTCTCCTTATGGTAATACAAAGCAAATAGGTGAGGAGATCATTAGGGATACCTGTAAGGTTAATCAGGAATTAAAGGCAATTTCGTTACGTTATTTCAATCCAATTGGAGCACATCATTCAGGACAGATAGGGGAACTTCCAATTGGAACTCCGCAAAATCTAGTGCCTTTCATTACGCAAACTGCGATTGGAAAGAGATCTGAACTATCTGTATATGGTGATGATTATCCTACCAGAGACGGAACAGCTATACGTGATTATATTCATGTGATGGATCTAGCAGAAGCGCATGTTTCAGCATTGAAACGTTTGTTATCGCAGAATGAGAATGAGAATTACGAAGTTTTTAATCTGGGGACAGGAAACGGTAATACAGTTCTCGAGGTCATTAAGTCTTTTGAAAAAGTTTCTGAAAAGGATCTGGCTTATAAAATAGTGGGTCGAAGAGAAGGAGATATCACCGCAGCCTATGCAGATACTAATAAGGCAAATGATCATTTAAACTGGAAAGCGAAAAGATCTCTGGATGATGCGCTAGATAGTGCCTGGAAATGGCAGAAGCTAGTAGAGAAAAAGGAAGAAAATCAGGATTAGTTATTAGAGACTAATTAAGACAAAAAAAAGACCGGCAATTGCCGGTCTTTTTCATTTTTATTTCGTTCCGTTAACAAGAAACGCGTGAATTACACCTGGAATCCAACCTAAGGCCGTTAACAACAAGCTTATTAGGAATGTTACTCCGAGTCCATGTTTCATGAATACGGCCAATGGTGGTAATAAAATGTTTAATACAATTGTTAGAATAGACATAGCTTTTGATTTATTTGGTTAATAGTTCTGCTGAACATTTGCTCAACAAGCTCGCAAGGTAGAGGGATAGTCACTTTTCACCATAAACCTTGGGAAAAGTTTATAAGCAACCTCTAACAAAGCGTTAAACCATTTCAAATATAACCAGTGCGTATAAATAGAATCTTGCAAACCTAAGTAAGCCAAAGATAAGATAGCTAGAAAATGGGAATCTAATAATTCCTGCAGCGATACTGGTCATCGCAAAAGGTATAGGTAGTAAAGCTCCAACTATAATCAGGAAACCTCCCCATTTACGGGTGTTCTTGATATGTTTGGCCAGTTTAAGCTCCAGTGCATTGTGTACGGCTGGAATCTTAGTGATTGAAACACCAATCCAATAAGAAACGATTCCTCCAAGGTATGAACCTAAAGCGAGTAAAGATAAGTACAAAAATGGAATAGCAGACTTTCCTGCCCAGGCGATAAATAGTTCTGGGGGAACCAGGCCTAATAATGATTCAGATAGAAAAAAGATTGATAATACCTGCCACGGACTATAGGTTTCAGTCACCGTCACCAGCATGTCTTCTATATCCAGGAGAAAGTGATCGATCGCCCACAAAGCAGCTACAAATAGTACAATTGGTAAAACGGCTTTTCTTAAACTTCCTAGAACGAAAGAATAAAAACCGGTATAACTGTAGTATTGGTGTAATAAGCGGATTCGCGACTTCTTTTTAGATTTCGCTTTTTCTTTCATCAATTCTCCTTCTTTCTTTATAGTAGCAATTTCTAATTCTAAAGTTGTGATCCGTTTATAGGTGCAAAACCCTTAGTAATCTTCTCCAGCATCAGCTTTTAGAGCCTTTACATATTCTCTAAGTTCTTCTTCATTCAACTTATTAGAATGTTCGGCCATTAAGGATAACATATACTCAAGACTTTCCTGTCCTGTGATTTCTTCCGAATTCTCAACTTCAGTTTCTTCTTCTTCAGTTTCAACTTCAATAGGATCTCCATTTTCGTCCAGTTCAACTGGTACATCATCTGGGATAGCGATCAGGAAGTCCTGATTTTCACTAATATGTTCATGAGCCAATCTTGTAACTTTTGCCAAAAGTGGAATATTCTCCTCAACTACCAGTTTTCTCAACTCTTTAAGGTCTTCTACGATAGTGTTGATAATGATTCCGTTGCGCATAAGGTCACGCTGAATCTTATTAAGTAACTTTTGTGCTTTAATGTTTTCCAAGGTTTTCTCTATTAAATGGGTCAGTACTAATTAGGTAAATATAGGTGTAATCCTACTCTTTATCTGAGCAGACAAAGTTAGTTTTTTTACATTTCTATAAAAGTGTTTTGATAGGTTTTATTAAGTATTTAACCTTTAAAATTAACAATATCTTACCGCCAGAAATTTCTAAGTACTTCAAGCCTTTCTTAGCTTTAAACTTCAAAAAAATTAAATTTATGAGTACAAATAATAAAACTGCACTAATCACTGGTGGTAGTAAAGGGATAGGATACGGAGTTGCTGAAACGCTTCTAAAAATGGGATATAAAGTTGCTATTACTAGTAGGTCATTATCTTCTGCGGAAGAAGCTGCGAAGAAATTATCTGCAAATGGAGAGGCTCTTGGTCTGGAAGCAGATGTACGTAGTTATGAAAGTCAGCAGAAAGCTGTAAAGCAATTACTGGACAAATGGGGACAGCTTGATGTTCTTGTAGCTAATGCCGGGGTTGGTAATTTTGGATCAGTAGATGAGTTGAGCGTAGATGACTGGAAAAATACCATTGATACAAACTTAAACGGACTGTTTTATTCAGTAAAAGCTAGTGTTGAAGCATTGAAGAAGACTGAAGGTTATATTATTACGATCTCGAGTCTTGCCGGAACGAACTATTTTGCCGGAGGAGCAGCATACAATGCCAGTAAGTTCGCTGTCACCGGTTTTTCTCAGGCGATCATGTTGGATCTCCGAGATAAGGGAGTTAAAGTAAGTACAATAATGCCTGGATCTGTTGCAACACATTTTAATGGTAATGAACCTTCAGAAGAAGATGGCTGGAAAATTCAAAGTGAGGATATTGGAGAATTAGTTGGTGATCTACTGAAAATGAATCCAAGAACGCTTCCAAGTAAAATTGAAGTAAGACCTGCTCGTCCACCGAAAAAATAATTCTAATTTATTCAATACTAAAGCCACTCGATTTGAGTGGCTTTTTTCATTAACAAGCTTTAGGAGTTAAGGTTAAATTGATGACAAAGCCTTTATTCTCTAAGGTTTCAGGCTATCTATCCATTAAATTTGTAAAAAAATTAAAAGAAGAGATTATGAGTATTAAAGGAAAGACGATCATTATTACAGGAGCATCTAGTGGAATTGGTGAAGCAACAGCATTGAAATTGGCAAAGGAAGGCGCCAATGTAGTTTTAACTGCTAGAAGAGAAGAACGTCTGAATGAACTTAAGAAGAAGGTAGACGAATTAAATGCTGGAAAAGCGCTGGTAGTAACCGGTGATGTGACCAATAAAGATAACTTCAAAACATTGGTTGAGAAAACTAAAAAAGAATTTAATAGCATAGACGGCTTAATCAATAATGCTGGTCTTATGCCATTATCTTATGTCAAAAATCTGCATACAGATGAGTGGGATAAAATGATAGATGTTAATATTAAAGGTGTTATGAATGGAGTAGCAGCGGTATTACCAACGATGATGGAACAGAAGTCGGGTAATATCATTAATATTTCATCAAGTGCTGCTAATAAGATCTATCCTGGTGGAGCAGTTTACTGTGCAACAAAATCTGCAGTAAAAATGTTTTCTGAAGGTTTGAGAATGGAGCTGGCACCTAAATTCGGAATTAATGTGACATCTATTGAACCTGGTTTCGTAGACACAGAGCTTACAGATTCTATTACAGATGATGAGATTAAGGAAGGATTGCTTTCTAATTTCAAAGAAATGACTCCTCTGGAAGCTCAGGATATTGCAGATGCGATCTATTATTCTCTAACGCAACCAAAGCGTGCAAATGTAAATGATGTTTTCATCATGCCTACAGATCAGGAACAATAGGATCTCAGAACATAGTTAATAAAAAAGCCCGGATAGTATCCGGGCTTTTTTATGCATTGAATTGATCATTAGATCTTAACGACCATTTTACCAGTGTTCTTACCATCGAATAGATCGATAAATGCTTGAGGAGTGTTATCAAAACCTTCTACGACAGTTTCATCATACTTGAGTTTTCCAGATTTTAACCAACCGGCAAGTTCCTGTATAGCTCTCTGGAACTCTTCCTGATGATCTCTTACTAGAAATCCTTGCATCAATGCAGATTTCTTGATAAGAATACCTTCAGGTCTAGGTCCTGTTGGAGTACCCGTCTCATTATAAATAGAAATAGCACCGCAATTGATGATACGCGCCGCTTTATTTATATTCTGAAGAGTAGCATCTAGAATTTCACCACCAACATTATCAAAATATACATCAACTCCATCTGGACAATGCTCAGCAATCGCTTCTTTCATATTGGAGGTAGTTTTGTAATTAATACCACCATCAAATCCGAATTTACTCTGTATATGATCAATCTTTTCATCAGATCCTGCTATTCCAACTACACGACATCCTTTAATCTTTCCAATTTGACCCACAACACTTCCAACAGCTCCGGCAGCACCAGATACCAATAATGTTTCCCCTTCCTTCAGTTTTCCAATAGTGTCGAGTGCAAGATGCGCGGTCAATCCTGTAAGCCCAAGAACTCCCAGGTATGCAGATAGTGGAGCCATTTCCTTATCAATCTTTCTCAAACCCTTTCCATCATGCGACTGCTCATGTTTCCAGTCCAGCATTCCTATTACATGCTCACCTTCTTTAAAGTCTTCAGAATTGGAAGAAATTACTTCAGAAACTACCATAGATTCTAATGGTTTTCCAACCTGAAATGGTTCAATATAAGATTCCTCATCGCGCATTCTTCCGCGTAAATAAGGATCTACAGAGATATATTTTGTTTTAAGCTTAAGTGCTTTATCTTCTGAAATTTCAAAATCTTTAATCTCAAAATCTGAAGTTTCAGGTTTGCCTTTTGGACGTTGCTTTAATAGTATTTGCTTATTCATAACTTTTATTTTTAAGCAAATTAATATGCATCTGCTCATTTGGCAAACATGCATTCATAATTAAAACTTAAAACCTAAAAAGAGTGTAGATAGCGATGATTATTAAGCTCAACTTCGTAATTTCATTGTTCCAAACCCGCAAATTTGAAGATCAACTTTCAGCATTATTATAATGAACTCATTAAATTTCTTAGAAGTACCGACTTTTCTAAAGCTATCGTACTTACCATTGCGATCGTAATCCCAATCGCGGTTTTTTCGAACTTAGGTTTACTTGAAATAGGGGTGAGTATGGCGATGGGAAGTTTACTTTCATCTCCAAGTGATGTGGCCGGAAGCTTTAAGCATAAGGTCATGGGTATCATGGCCGCGGCATTTCTTGGTGCACTTTCCTTCTGTATCGCAGGTTATTCTGCACAATTCAGTTGGGCAGTTGCACCTATGTTATTGGTAATGATGTTCGGGATAGCATATCTCTCTGTCTATGGTTTCAGAGCTTCGCTGGTCACTTTTGCCGGACTATTAGCGGTAGTTCTAAGTTTCGCCAATATTTCTTCGGAAATTGAGATCTGGCAAAAATCCATTCTCATCTTCGGCGGTGGAGTTTTCTACATGCTTATAAGTATTGCCTGGTATTTACTAAAACCTGAAAGAGCATCAGAGCAACAGATCGCGGAGACTATGGAATTAACCGCAGATTATCTACGACTCAGAATTAGATTGCTCGATCCTGAATCTGATCTGGAAAATATTCAGAAAGAACTTTTCCAAAAACAAACCGAACTTAATGAGCATCACGAAAGTTTGAGGGAGCTTCTTATAACCTTCAGGATGTCCTCGGGAAGTTCTGGTTATACCCGAAAAAGGCTACTCATATTTATAGATCTTGTAGATATGCTTGAGCTGGCCATGGCGAATCCTATTGATTACCCTCAGATGCGAAAGGTGCTTGATTCAGATTTTATAGAATTAAAGGTGTTTAAGGAATTTTCATTGAAAATGGCAGAGCAGCTGGACCGCATTGCGCTTTCAGTCCATAAAAATTCCACGATGCCTGAGAATAAACTTTCCGAAGAATTAAAGAAGGTTGAGAGCAGTTTGTTAAAGTACCGGGACACGATCAATATTTCAGAAAAAAGGGAAAGTATGCTGGTCTTAAGGAACTTCTATGATTACCAAGTCAGGCAGTCTCAAAAAATCAATAATATTGACCGGGTTCTTAGAAATCTTGAAGGAAAGAAAAGGATTTTTAAGGACAAAGATGTCCAGCAATTTTTAACCCAACAGGAATATAGCTTTAAAACCCTTCGTACCAATTTTCAGTTCAACAGTTCCATTTTTCGTCATGCCCTGAGACTTGCTATTGTAGTTCTGGTAGGATATTTACTGGGGTCTTATTTCTCGGTTCAGAATGCGTACTGGATTTTACTAACGATTGTCGTTATCATGCGACCTAATTACGGGCTCACTAAACAAAGGACCAGGAAACGGATCGTTGGAACACTTATAGGCGGCGCCATGGCGATTGGAATAGTATTTATTACTCAAAATACGACGGTATATGCCATTCTAGGCATTCTGAGTCTAACGCTGGCATTTTCTTTAATTCAGCGTAATTATACCACTGCAGCAATGTTCATCACGCTCAGTATCATATTTATCTATGCACTGCTCCAGCCAGAAGTTTTAAATGTAATTCAGTTTAGAATCCTTGATACAGTAATTGGCGCAGGTCTCGCGGGTCTTGGGAATTTCATCTTATGGCCTAAATGGGAACTTAAGGAGCTGAATAATGTCATTGCCAATTCGATCAATTCCAATATTGGTTATTTAGAGGAGATCGATGATTATTACCATAAAAAGGAAAATTTACCCATTAGCTACAGACTGGCCCGAAAAAAAGCATTTCTGGATATGGGGGAGTTGAGTGGCGCATTTCAAAGAATGACCCAGGAGCCGAAGTCCCAGCAAAAGCAGCTGAGTCTCATTTACGAAATTGTAGGCTTAAATCATACTTTTCTGTCTGCTTTGGCGTCGATGGGATCCTATATTAGGAACCACCCAACGAGCAAAGCCTCTTCAGATTTTGAAATGTATACTAAAACCATCGTTTTCAATTTGAAAAATTCTGTACGCTTACTGGAGCATGAAAGTAGGGAACAAAAGGAACATGAAGGAATTTCTAAAGCAGGCAAGGCACTTCATCGCAGATTTGATGAAATGGCTACGGAAAGGGATAAAGAAATAAGCGAGGGAAAAGCCCAGATAGATGAGGATACGCGGTTGAACCTTCAGGAAGCACATTTAATCACGGGTCAGCTAGAGTGGCTCTTAGATATTTCAGAAAAACTGGAGATCAATACCGAAAAATTAACAGCGAAATTAGATGAGCAAAAGAGCCTTTAAAAAATATATTAAGGAACTTTCAAAAGAGGATCTTGAAGAGCAGATAATGGATCTCTATAATAGGTTTGAGGATCTAAAGACATATTACAACTTCGTTTTCAATCCTAACGAGGAAAAACTCGTGCAGGATGCGAAATTTAAAATAGGGAAGGAGTATTTTCCACCAAACAACAGGCGACCAAAGAAAAGGCGTTCCGTAGCACATAAGATCATTAAACATTACCTGAAATTAGGAATGGAACCTCATGCGCTGGCCGACGTTATGTTCTATAATGTGGAAATCGCCCAGACCTTTTCAGAAGAACAGGAGTATATTACTGAAGCTTTTGAGAAAAGCATATTTAAGTCTTTTGAGCAGGCAGTCCAGTATGTCGCTGAATATGGAGTGATCTCAGAGTTCGAGAAGCGAATACAAAAGATCGCAAGGTTTAGTCACGACCACAAATGGACTAATAGCTATCAATTTGTAACTGCAGCAGATAGAGTACTTTAATTATAGTTCTCAATTCTATAGCTTTTGCTAAAACAAAAAGTTACAATTGACTTAAATCAACATTGCTCTCCGGGCAATTAAGTATTTTTGAATTTAGAACAAAAGCTATGAAACTGGAAGAAATAATTAAGCAAATAGAATCTCAGAAAAATCTTCCTAATCTTAATTTCAGTATTAAAGAGAAGACGGAGGCATTCACAAAAAAGCTTTTTTACACTTTATTTGATAAGCAAACTCCTGTTGCAGATAACTTGATGGAATTGGGAAAGGACTTCGAGGTTCTGGCAAAACTAGTTTGCTGGGAACCCGGTGCGCCCTGCCAGGATATCTGGAGCGATTATCTTACAAAACTACCCGGAATCCTTGAGGATCTAAATCTTGATGCTGAAGCGATCTCTAAGAATGATCCCGCAGCAAATTCAGTAGAAGAAGTTTATTTAAGTTATCCTGGGTTTTTCGCAATAGCAATTTACAGGCTTAGCCATGAATTTTACAAATTTGGATTGCCTTTGGTTCCAAGATTAATGACAGAGTGTGCTCATAGTCTTACAGGAACCGATATTAATCCTGGTGCAGTAATTGGAAAATCCTTCTTTATAGACCATGCCACGGGTGTAGTCATTGGAGAAACTGCAACTATAGAAGATAACGTGAAGATCTATCAGGGTGTCACGCTGGGCGCACTTACGGTTGATAAATCAATGCAGAATTTAAAAAGACATCCTACAATTAAAAATAATGTCACCATCTATGCCAACGCGACCATATTAGGTGGAAATACAGAAATTGGTGAGAATTCAGTCATAGGAGGAAATGTTTGGCTAACTAAATCTGTCCCGGCGAATTCCATGGTTTCTCATACCCCACAGATCAATATTAAAAATACAGCAGATAAATAATGAACAATTCAGTTATAGATTTAGTTGGGAATACACCCTTGGTAAAAGCTTCAAGAGTTTTTTCAAAACCAGGGGTAGAGCTATACTTCAAACTGGAAGGGCAGAACCCAGGAGGAAGTGTGAAGGATCGTGCAGCTTATAATATGATTAAAAGTGCATTGGATCGCGGCACTATTGATAAAAAAACGAAATTGATCGAAGCAACCAGCGGGAATACTGGTATTGCACTGGCGATGATCGCTGGTATATTTGGCCTTGATATCGAATTGGTAATGCCTGAAAATTCAACTATTGAAAGAGTTCAGACGATGCGCGCTTATGGTGCCAAAGTAACCTTAACCAGTTCAGATACTGGGATCGAAGGTTCGAGAGATTATGCTGAAGAAAAGATGAAGAACGGTAATTATTTTATGCTGAACCAGTTTGGAAATGATGATAATTGGCAGGCACATTATAAAACAACAGGACCTGAAATCTGGAGGGATACTGAGCAGAAGGTCACACACTTTGTCTCTTCGATGGGAACTACAGGAACTATTATGGGGACAAGTACATTTCTAAAGGAGAAAAATCCCGATATACAGATCGTAGGAGTTCAACCTGAAGATAATGCCAGAATCCCGGGCATTCGAAAATGGCCGGAAGCTTATTTGCCTAAAATATTTGATGCTAGGAAAGTGGATCAGGTGCTGGAAGTAAATGAGGAAGATGCAAGATTAATGAGTAGAAGGCTTGCTGAAGAAGAAGGTATTTTTGCTGGAATGAGCAGTGGTGGAGCTACCGTCGCAGCAGTTAGATTATGCGAATCTTTGGAAAGCGGATTAGTAGTTTCTATTATCTGTGATCGTGGCGACCGTTATCTTTCTTCAGACCTGTTTGAAAAATAAGTAAAGTTGTATAAGATCAAGGTTAACCTGTGATGAAGATCATATAGATCTATAGTCAACAATATTCCCTTTTTCCGATGGTTTCGATCGGCACCTGATCTTATACAACTTTGTATTGCTTAGAACTTCTCAATGGAAGCTACACCATAATCATACTTGGAAGGTGTAATTTTTAATCTTTGGCGATCGTTGCCTTTCCGAAGAACTACAATATATTTTTCATTGTCTAGTTGATCGCTTATTCCACGAGCCTGGTACTTATTTCTGGTCATAGTCCAGCCCATGTATTCTCCAAAAACTTCGTTTCTAACCAGGGCTGGTAAGGCGATATCTTTGAACATCTGGCTGGTCTTTAAAAGATTTCCTTTTTCGTCATAGGTAGCTTCTAAATAACCTTTTTTACTCCGTAGTGTTACGATCACGTCTCCAGACTTAATATCGGCTTCATCCAGAAAACGATGAATATCGAAATTGGCTTTGGTAAATGCAACTGCATCAGATTGAAACTGAGCTGCAAATTTCTCCTTAACTTTTACAAGTCCGTTGGGATAATCCTCAAAAATAAGGTTGGCGGTTGGACTAAAATTAATTCTGGTCTCATCCAGCTGAATTACATCCTGTGCCTGGGCACCGATGCTTAAAACAAAAACGAAAATAATAATGATGAACTTTTTCATGATGTAAAAATTTAATGATGAATAATTGATTATTGATATTTTCAAAATTACATCACTTACACCTTGCTGAAAATCACTTAAGTAGCATATCTAAAATTAAATCCTATTTATTCTGTTATTTTCCAGATGTTGAATTAAGAGAGATACATCTTCAACCTGCACCTTGTTTCTGGATATCTTAATAAGCCCCATTTTCTTCATTTTCTGTAGATGTCTGTTAACCACTGCACGACTGGAGCCAATTAAATAAGCAAGTTCTTTATCTGGAAGATCATTAATATTTTGCAATTTATTAGATGTTTTATCTATGTTCTTCAGGAGTAAATGCAGTAAACGTGTTGTAATATCGCTAAATACCAGTTGTGAAACATTCTCTTCCAGCATTCGCATGTATCTTCCTGCATAACTTAGGAAATTCTTGTAATACTCAGGATAGGACTGTAACCAGTTTCTCAGTTTATCCATAGGAATAGCGAGTACTTCTGTATGATCCAGACATTCATAATAGGCCTTGTGCTTGATTCCGTCCAGTAAGCAGAAAAGATCAAATACATCGCCATTTTTCAATAAAAAAATGGTATGCTCCTTGGCGCTTTCAAAGTCGGCATGATACATTTTAATTCTACCATTTTTTATGATGTAAAAATGGAACAGGAATTTTTCACAATGCACTAGACAGGTTTGTTTTGGCCATTTTTCTACGTAGAAGCTTCCTGAAAGTTCTTTAAAATGCGCTTCTGAAACATCAGTAAATAAACCGCATTCCTGTAAAACTGAATAGTTATTCTGGTGAATGAAATCTTTATCGTGCAAATCCTCGGAATTTAGTTGGTTAATTTTCCGGGGGGATATTATCTGATCGATTGTTTTGGAGACAGTAAAATCAGTTTGATTAGCGAATCACTAATTTACAATAATTATAAGTAGCATACGGCTTAAAATAGATTCTATAATGTCTAATTTATTTTTGACTAAAGCTTAAAATGGTTTATTTTTGCAAAATTGCTTACTATAAAGGACTATATGGCGTCAGAAACATTTGGAATTGAGAAAAAGAAGGTCGACAAACAATTATATGATTACCAACAGAAAGATATAGATAAAATTTTCGGGGTTATTGAAGAGCATCCCGAAAATTATAATCTTCTATATCAATTACCTACAGGTGGAGGGAAGACAGTGATTTTCTCTCAAATGACCAGGGAATATATTCAAAGAACCAATAAAAAGGTTCTTATACTAACTCATCGTATCGAATTATGTAAGCAAACTTCCAAAATGCTTTCAGGATTTGGAGTGCGTAATAAAATTATTAATAGTAAAGTAAAGGAGTTACCAGATCAAAATGACTACATGTGTTTTGTAGCCATGGTGGAAACCCTTAACAACCGACTGAATGACGAGAAGCTTAAAATCGAGGATATTGGACTTGTAATTATAGATGAAGCACACTATAATAGTTTCAGAAAACTCTTCAAGTTTTTTGAGAAGTGTTTTATTCTGGGAGTGACCGCTACACCGCTTAGTTCAAACATCAAGCTACCTATGAAAGATAATTACCGCGAACTTATCGTTGGTGATTCTATTACATCTTTGATTGAAAAAGGCTTTTTAGCAAAATCTAATATTTATAGCTATAATGTTGGCCTTACGAATTTAAAAGTAGGAATGAACGGTGATTATACTGTTAAATCTTCCGAAGAACTTTATTCGAATTATAGCATGCAGGAGAAGCTCCTAAATGCTTATTATGAGCGTTCTCGCGGCAAGAAAACACTCATCTTTAATAACGGTATAAATACTTCCATTGAAGTTTATCATACTTTTAAAAACGCTGGTTTACCTATCCGCCATCTCGATAATACCACCAGCAAACAGGATAGAAAGGATATTTTGAAATGGTTCAAGCATACACCAGATGCGATCGTCACTTCTGTAAGTATTCTTACAACCGGGTTTGATGAGCCTACAGTAGAGACCATTGTCCTAAATCGTGCTACCAAGTCACTAACTCTGTATTTTCAGATGATTGGTCGTGGATCTCGAGTTCTTAAAGACAAAAGCGAATTTACAGTGATTGATCTTGGTAACAACATGGCCAGATTTGGGAACTGGAGTAGTCCGGTGGATTGGAAGCAGATCTTTAGATCTCCAGACTTCTATTTTGAAAATCTTTTAAGTGATGAGGATATTGAAAGAGATTTTCAATACCAAATGCCAGAGGAAATAAGAGCACAGTTCTCTAAAACGGAAGATGTTACCTTTGATATTGAAGCTGCCTACGACACGGTAATCAAAAAAGGATTAAAGTCCAAAGCGGTACTGGAATGGTCTATGGAGCAGCATGTTAAAATGTGTGTGGAGAATAGTGAAGATGTATTCGATGCCAGGATCCTTGCTAAAGAATTAAAGGATGATATTAGTTCACGAATCAAACAATACTCTTACTGTATAAGTAAAAGCACTAAAAATTACCGGGATTGGCTGGAAGAAGATTACTCCAGAAAACTTAGAATGCAGATTAATAAAGAATTCTAGTTATCGTCTTTTTTACCGAAGAGTCTTTTGAAGAAACCTTTTTTCTTTTTCCCTTCTTCGTCTGTCTTCTCGTTCAATCTGTTTTTCCGATCTTTATTTTTACCGGAAAACAGTCTTTCGAAAAAGTTATCACGTTCTTCTGGCGGGCATTCCATCAGGTTTGCCAGCTCTGAAGATAGTGGTTGAAATCTTGCATTCGTAATAGCATTAAAACTTGAATTACCATTCATTTTCTGCATTAGTTTTGCGAAAATTGGTAGCGCCGAATTTGCTCCCTGGCCAATTCCAGTATTCCTGAAACCTATGCGGTGGTCATCAGATCCTACCCAGGTTACACAAACCAGTTCTGGCGTTATTCCTACGAACCAACCATCCTTATTATCCTGAGTCGTACCGGTTTTACCTGCGATGTCATTTTTTAATCCATAGCTGTATCTAAGTCGGCTTGCGGTACCTTCATCTACAGTAGCCTGCATCATATTGACCATAATTTTGCGGGTATCTTCGGAAAAAGCCTTTCTTTCTGAAACCTTAGGTTTAAAAGTAGCCAGAACATTACCTTCAGCATCTTCGATTCTACTAATATAGAATGGCTTGGCTGCATATCCATCATTCGCATAAGCTGAATATGCGCCTGTCATTTCCTCTAAATTAAGCGAAGCGGTTCCTAGTGCAATGGAAGGAACAGCTGGAAGATCAGATTCTATTCCAAGATCTCTGGCCTGCCTGATCACATTTGGAATTCCTGTCTCCATTAAAACTTTTACGGCGATGGTATTCATGGACTTGCTAAGTGCGGTCTTCAAATTATAATTCATATTGGGATCATCTCCTTCCGAAGAAGAATTAGAGGGAGTCCAGCCTTTATCGTAAGTAACTTCCCGAACTGAAAAATAGGTACATGGATCCATGCCATTTTCTAGGGCAGCGGTATAAACAAAAGGCTTGAATGTAGAACCTACCTGTCTTTTGCTCTGGCTCACATGATCGTACTTAAAGAAACGAAAATCAACTCCTCCAACCCAGGCCTGTACAGCACCGTTTTTTGGACTAACTGCCAAAAGTCCGGAATTCAGAAACTTCAGGTAATGTGCAATACTATCTATACTGCTCACATTTTTAGTTTCCATCCCATCATAAGTAAACAAATCGGTAGAATGTTTTTGTTCCATTCGTTGCAGGATCTGTTCTTCTGAAAGACCTTCTTTTGAAAGCTTCTGGTATCTTGAACTGCGTTTTACAGCGTCCATCAGTACTTTTTTGTTTTTGTTCCATGGACCGTTATTTCCGTAGGATTTCTCATGATCGTTTTGCAATTGAGACATATGCTCTATCATAGCCTCTTCAGCAAGCTGTTGCATTTCGTAATTAAGCGTGGTATGAACTATAAGTCCATCCCGATAAATATTATACTTTTCTCCATCCTTATTCTTTAAAGTATCCAGGATTCCTGAAACATCTTTGCGCACCTGTTCTCTAAAATATGGAGCAATGCCTTTGTCGTGGCTATAACTTCTATAATCCAGAACGAGTGGGAGCATTTTCGCTTCTTCAGCCTGTGGCGTACTTAGGTAATCATATTTCGCCATTTGCATAAGCACGACATCACGACGAAGTCTGCTTCTTTCTGGAAAGATTCGCGGATTATAATAATGACTGGCCTTCAGCATTCCGACAAGTACAGCAGCTTCTTCAAGCTTCAAATCCATAGTATGCTTATTGAAAAACTTCATGGAGGCACTTTCAATTCCGTAGGTATTATCACTAAAAGGAACCGTGTTGAAGTAAAGCTGGACGAGTTCATTTTTACTATAAACATTTTCCAGACGCTTAGCAATTACAGCTTCCTGCATTTTGTTGATCACAATGCCCAGAATTCCATAATCTTTTCTACCATAAATATTCTTGGCTAGCTGAAGAGTGATCGTACTTCCACCTCCGGCAGAATCATCCTGAAGTAAAATGGATTTAAAAAAAACCCTTCCTAAACTGCGGTTATCAATACCATCATGCTCGTAGAAACGTGCATCCTCAGTCGCAATTAAGGCTTCGATAAGATGGGAGGGAAGCTGATCGAAATCTATAGGCTGGCGATCATAAACGTAGAACTTACCTATTAACTCGCCATTAGAAGCGAGTACCTGTGTAGCTTTATTTTGTTGTAAGGATGAAAGTTCAGATTCTGTAGGTATCTTTCCGAAGAGGCCAAAATAGATACTGGCAAAGAAAAGCAGGAAAAACCCTGTAAGACTGGAGATTATAATAAGTGCCCACCTAATAATAGGATTGTTCTTTAGTTTCGCTAACATTCTTTAGTAGTAAAGTTTGCAAATAAACGAATGTTTGCACGAGAGAATTATATTTTAAGCTTATTTTATAAATTTTGTTAAATAAAAAGAGGCTAATAAAACTATTAACCTCTTTTTTAACTGTAGTTGTGATGAATTGATTGATAAATTGGTCCTTTCATGCAGTGTATTTTTGATCGCTAGATTTAGACCTGTGTGATGATTTGATGTTTAGAAATGGCCTACGGTGTGTGATGCCACCGGTTCTGGCATTTCCAAAAACCTGTAAATTACTTTCCAGATTTGTCATGATTGATAATTTTTGATGATTAATTAATACTTTCTACGCTTTGAGAACAATGATCTTTCTGCGTTGGCTTCAGTATTCATGAAGCAGGATCTTGATTTAGTTTGATTGATGGAATGTCTCATAATGATTGTATTATTGGATTGATGAATAATTTTGAATTAAGCTCTTTTACGTTTCGGAAAAACCTGTCTTTGTAAGTTCGCCTCTGTGTTCATAAAGCATTGTCTTCTTTTAGTGTGATTGATTGAATGTCTCATAATTAAAGTTTTAGATGATTATTAAACCATTTTTGATGTTGTTGATGATGGTTTCTATTTAATAGACGCTACAAAACTTGTTATGTTACAGTACTATGCAATAAAAGGTACTGAATTAACAGATTTTAACATAAAGCGGTACTATTCGTACTTCAAAGTATTGTTAAACTTTTTCAGTGAGATGAGCTTAATTGTACATTAGAACTTAAATGTTTTTGTATGAATAAGTGGGTTATTGGGATCGTAACTATGGTCATTGTTCTGGCCGGAATCATTTACGCGATTTACCAATTGAATGATTATGATTTTAATGATGTTGAGAAATCTTATGAGATAGTCGAGTCATGGGAATTACCTTCAGAATTAAATGAAATTTCCGGAATGGTATATAATGAAGACGGACTTATGATCTGTGTGCAGGATGAAGATGGTATCCTGTTTACTTTTGATATGGAAACAAATGAAATTATTGCAAAACACAAGTTTTCATATTCCGGAGATTATGAGGCTTTAACTTACCTGGATGGTGTTTACTGGGTTGCTGAAAGTAATGGGAGAATCATAGATATATCAGACCTTGATGTTGCAGATCAGGAACTGGAAGGTATACAGCTCGATTTTGAATACAGGAATAATATTGAAGGTATGACTGCGACTCCAGACGGTAAGTTGTGGATCACAGTCAAGGATCGTAATCTGGACAATAGCGGTGGTTACAAAGGTGTATATGAATATGATCCGGAAACCAGAAAACTGCAGAAAGAACCAGTCCTAATGATTGACTACCAAGATCCTAAATTTGAACGTTTAAAGACTCATAATCCCAGAAAACTATTAAGACCATCAGATCTTGATATTCATCCATCAACCGGTGATCTATATGTTTTGGATGCTGAATTTCAGAAGATAATAATTACCGATCTACAAGGCGGTATAAAATCCATTCACCTGCTGGACCCAGCAGAATTCGAGCAACCAGAAGGAATTGCATTTTCCAAAGATGGTAGAATTTTTATTTCTAATGAAAGAGTAGGAGTGCCCGCAAATATCCGGGAAATAAAGTTTAAATAATTTATCCTTGCAAATTCTTGCTTACCTCCTGAACTTCATCGAGTACTCTTAGTAAATTTTCACCCCAAAGTTTAGCAATTTCCTGTTCAGAATATCCTCTTCGAACAAGCTCAATCGTTACATTAAGCGTTTCACTGGCATCATCCCAACCATAAATTCCACCGCCTCCATCAAAGTCTGAGCTAATTCCAACATGATCAATACCAATTTTTTTCACGAGGTAGTCGATATGATCCACGAAATCTACTACGGCTACAGGAGTTGAAGTTTCGTTCAAGTTATTTAATGCAGTCTTAGCGGCTATTCTTATTTTCTTCAAATCTTTATAATAGTTCTGTTTCGCTGCATCATCAAGTTTTCGAACGTTGTCTCTTTCTAGATAGTCTAAGCCTAATTGATCGGCAGTATTTTTGTAAACTTCAGTTTCTGCCTTCGAAAAAGCATTGTGTTTCTCAGTATTCAAATAAGAACTAAACGCCACCGTTTGAACGACTCCGCCATTCTCGCGAAACAATTCAAGTAGTTCGTCATCCAGGTTTCTACTATGATCGCAAAGAGCTCTGGCAGAAGAATGAGAAGCTATAAGTGGTGCTTTTGATATGCTGAACATATCTTTGATCGATTCTTTACTGGGATGTGAAACATCGATCATAATTCCATATTTGTTCATTTCAAGAACAGCTTTCTCTCCTAATTCGCTCAATCCATTGTGTAACCATTCATCATTCTCCTCACCGGTATTGGAGTCTGAAAACTGACTATGACCATTATGAGAAAGCGACATATATCTGGCTCCTCTATCGTGAAACTCTTTGATTCTGCTTAGATCTGTACCAACAGGATACGCATTTTCAACACCTATCATGGCGACTTTTTTTCCTTCTGCAACTAATTTTCGTACTTCAGCAGAAGTTGTGGCCAATCCTATAGCTTCAGGAGCATAAGTTTCTGTCAACTTGTGAATTGCTTCAAATTTGCTAATTGCATTCTCATAAGCTTTTGCATAACCTTCCTCATTCAATTCGCCCTGCCCAGTGTAAACAATTAACCAGCTTACATCAAGACCACCAGCCAGCATTTTCGGCAAATTTACCTGGGTGTCCAGGTCTTGCGTATAGTTCTTTTCAGTAGTGAAATTGTTGATATTAATATCGTTGTGCGTATCTATAGTAATCACACGTTCATGTATTCTGGTCGCTTTCTCGATCAATTCTGAATCCTGAGTTTGTGCATTGCTATTAAATACTAGAGAGAAAAGGAGTAATCCTGATATTGATAATTTCATAAACTTAGATTTTCAGGCTGAATTTAATAATTATATTTAAGGATAACTTAAAATCTTATTTACGATTGAATTTTAATATACATTTGATTTGAGTTACCAATTAATTGAATGAATAAATACATTGTTGTAAACCAGCCTGAAAACTGGACCATTTCTCCTGAGAATACAAAAATTATCTCATCGCGGGATTATCTTACCAATCCTAAATTCGCAAAGCTCAAAAATATTCGAATATTTAATCTCTGTAAAGACTATTCTTACCAGTCCAAGGGATATTATGTCTCTTTACTGGCAGAAGCCCGTGGACATTCGGCTATTCCAACCATAAGGAATCTGGTGGACCTTGGAGAACCAAAGTTGGTTAGGATAGTTTCTGATGAATTTGACGATCTTATTCAGCGTAGTTTTAAAAGTCTGAAATCCAAAGAGTTTACGCTCAGTATTTATTTTGGGCAGAATGTCGCTGCGAAATACAAGGAATTAAGCGCTACATTTTTCAGGCATTTCCAAATTCCGTTATTACGGGTGCGATTCACTTATACGACCAAGTGGAATATTAAAAATATCAAAGCGATTTCTGAAGCTGAAATTCCTGAAGAACATAAAGAGAGTATGTTTGCATTTGCTGAGCAATATTTTAGCAAAAAGCGTTATGATACTCCGAAGCTTTCCAGTTATGAATATGACCTAGCAATCCTGGTAAAAGATGGTGATCCTGCACCTCCAAGTAATAGCAAAGCCTTAAAAAAATTTGTGGAGATCGCCGAAAAAATGGGTTTTTATACTGAAATTGTTTCACCAAAAGACCTCTCCAGGCTTTCATCATTTGATGCTCTGTTTATACGCCAGAGTACAGAAGTAAATAATGAAGCCTATGCTTTTGCTCGCAAGGCACAGCAGGAAGGCATTGCGCTTGTAGATATGCCAGATGCTATATTGAAATGTTGCAACAAGGTATTTATGGCTGAAGCTTTGCAAAATGCTGGAATACCAACGCCGCAAACCATGATCGTTCACAAAGACAATATGAGTCAGGTTCTGGAAACGATCGGATTGCCGGTTGTACTGAAATCACCGGATTCCACTTTCTCTTTTGGTGTTAAAAAAGCAACAACGGAATCTGAATATCATGAGCTCGCATCTGCGATGCTTAAAGAGTCAGAACTGGTTATTGCCCAGGAATTTTCATATTCTGAATATGATTGGAGAATAGGAATTCTGGATGGTAAACCGTTTTACGCCAGTAAATACTATATGGCAAAAGGTCACTGGCAGATCTACAACTGGAATGCTGAAGACAAATATGATCAGGATGGAAATGCAGATTCTCTGCCTATAGAAAAAGTTCCTGCTGAAATAATTAGAATTGCGGTAAAGTCGGCCAAACTGATAGGCGCAGGCTTATACGGAATCGATATTAAAGAAACTATAAAAGGTCCAGTGGTGATAGAAATAAATGACAATCCCAATATTGATGCGGGAGTAGAGGATGAGTATTATGGTGATATTATCTATACTGAGATTATTACTGCTCTTAAAAACCGACTAGAAAAAAATTAAGAATGGCATATCACTTATTTGAAGTTTTTGGAATAGAGCTGGAATACATGCTCGTGCATAATAAAACTATGAAGGTAAATCCTTCAGTTGATGAATTGTTTATCTTTAAGAATGGTACTCTAACATCTGATGTTTCAAACGGCAATATTGAGTGGAGCAATGAGCTGGTCGCACATGTAGTGGAACTAAAAACCAACGGTCCGGTTTCCACTCTGGAAGATTTGGAAAGTGATTTTCTTCAGAACATAAAGGAAATCAACAAGCTTCTTGAAAGCATGGATTCAAAATTGCTGGCTGGAGCATGCCATCCTTTAATGGATACTTTGGTAGAAACAAAATTATGGCCACACGATCATAATGAGATCTACAACCTCTACAACAGAATATTTGATTGCAGAGGACATGGTTGGAGCAATGTTCAAAGTATGCATATCAATTTACCTTTTGCAAATGATCAGGAATTTGAGAAGTTGCATGCAGCGGTGCGTATTTTACTTCCAATCATTCCTGGTCTGGCAGCAAGCTCCCCGGTATTGGACGGACAATTCACTGGCTACAAGGATTCCAGAATGTATTATTATAAAACCAATCAGAAGGAAATACCTCATATGACAGGGAAGGTCATACCTGAACAGGTCTTCAGTAAAAAGGAATATCACGAAAAGATCTTTGATCCAATAAATAAAGCGATCAAAAAGTATGATACGCAGCAAATTCTCGATCATCATTTTTTAAATTCAAGAGGAGCTATTTCCAGATTCGACAGGAATGCAATTGAGATCAGGGTTATCGATATTCAGGAAACACCTTCCGCAGATATTGCGATTGCAGCCTTTATAGTGGAAGCTTTAAGATTACTCGTTTCTGAAGAGCTTGTTTCTCTGGAAGATCAAAAGGCCTGGCACGAGGATGATTTATTTGCCATTTTTAATGATGTGATTAAAGATGCTGAAAATACGCTGATTACAAACAAGCGATATCTGGCAATTTTTGATATTGAAAAAGACGCCGATGTTAGAAATATCTGGAAAAACATCTATAAACGAGTAGGTAATAAATTGTCTAATAATCATCAAAATCATATTGAATTCTTATTGCAGAATGGCAGTCTATCATCACGAATTCTAAAATCCTTGAGAGGAGATTTTTCAGAAACGAACATAAAACGTACCTACTTGAAAATTGCTGAAAGCCTGCAGTCTGATCGTATGTTCCGGCCATGAAATTACTGATTACCTGCGAACATGCTGCGAATGCAATTCCGCCTCAATACATTTATTTATTCAAAGAGGAGAAAGATGTTCTAAGTACTCATGAAGGTTATGATCCTGGTGCTTACGATTTGTACAAATATCTAGAACCTCTATCTAATGCTAGTTATGCACAGGATATTGGAAGATTACTAATTGAAACTAATCGATCTTTACACCATCCTAAGCTATTTTCCAGGTTCTCAAAAATTCTTGAGCATTCTAAGAAGAGTGAAATAATAGCAGAACACTATCTGCCTTACCGACAGCATGTTGAGCATTTAATACTGGATTTTCATGAATTCAATCATTTGGTAGTACACCTTTCGATCCATTCGTTTACTCCCGTTTTTAATGAGGTTGAAAGAGATTGTGATATAGGAATACTTTATGATCCTACGGTCCAGTTAGAGAAGGAGATTAGTGAGCAATTTAAAAAATCGCTAATAGAAAAATCTAAATACAGAGTTCGCAAAAACTATCCATACCTTGGAAAAGCTGATGGTTTTACGACTTACCTAAGAAAAAGATTTACAGAAAATTATATCGGAATCGAAATTGAGGTCAATCAAAAATTCGTGTCTAAAAATATTATAGAAAAGAGTATGAAGGAAACTATATATAAATCTATAGAAGATTGCATAAAAAAAGCCCCTTAATTAAGGAGCTTTAATTCGGGGATCTAAAGTATTATTTTAGATCGTATTCCAGTGTAATTTCTGCTTTAAGCAATTTTGAAAGCGGACAGCTTTCTTTTGCCTTATTAGCGATCTTATCGAACTTATCTTTATCAATTCCTGGAACGTCTGCCGTTAGGATCAAATGGGATTTTGTGATCTCTCCATCTTCAAATGTGATCTCACTGGTCGTAGCTACCTGATTTGGTTCATATCCATCCTCAGTAAGGAATGCTGAAAGTTGCATGCTAAAACATCCTGCATGCGCTGCGCCTACCAATTCTTCTGGATTTGTACCATTTCCATTTTCAAAACGTGTCTTGTAAGAATATTGTTCATCCTTAAGAACTCCGCTCTCAAGACTAACTGTTCCTTTTCCTTCTTTTAAAGAGCCTTTCCACTCGGCCGATCCTTTTCTTATCATAACTTAGATTTTGATTTTGATCTAATGTAAGGAGCATAACTATCAATGGAAAAGAATTATCATAACCTTAACCAGATTATAAAAGACAATCAAAAAAAAAGCCCGGATAGACCGGGCATTTTTCAAATATCTTCTATATTCAATTATTTGATCTCAACTACTTCAAGATCAAAAATAAGATCCTTTCCAGCTAGAGGGTGATTTGCATCTACTACGATGGTCTCATCCTTTACATCGGTAATTACCAGATTGATCTCACGACCGTCAGGTCCTTTAGATACCAATGGCATTCCAACTTCTGGCTTAAGCTCTTCTGGAAGTTGGTTTTTTTGAACTTCTTGGATCAATTCTTCTTTTGGATCTCCGTAAGCTTCATCTTTAGATATGTTGATAGTCTTCTTCTCGTTAACTTCCATCCCGATAAGGCCTTCTTCGAATCCAGGAATCAATTGTCCTTCACCTAGAGTGAACTCGATAGGTTCTCCACGTTCTACTGAACTGTCAAAAACCTGTCCGTCTTCTAGTTTTCCTGTGTAGTGTACCTTTACGGCATCATTCTGCTTAACTTGACTCATAAAATATTATTTTCCATTACAAATTGAGGCTTCGATATTCTCTCCACCATTTTCAAGTACAATTGTGCAAGGACCTTGCCGAAGATCTTAACACCCGACACAATAACTGATTCTACCGGCAATATGTCAGTCAAGGTTTAATTGTTTTATTATCTGAAAAAAGATAACTTTAAGCAATTCCAAACCAACACCTTATAAAATGAGCAAATTTTCCTTTCAGAATACTTCAAACACCAGAAGAGAATTCATCAAAAAATCTGCCGTTGCAGCTTCAGGATTTATGATCGTTCCCAGGCATGTACTGGGTGGACCTGGTTTTACAGCACCCAGCGATAAGTTGTTGATCGCCGGGATTGGAGTAGGAGGTAAAGGGGAATCAGATATCATGAGTTTTTACGAAAGTGGCAAAGCTGAGATAGCATTTTTATGTGATGTAGATGACAGGCGAGCGGCAGCTTCCCGAAAAGCTTTTCCGAAGGCTCGATATTATAAGGACTATCGGGAAATGTTTGATAAAGAATCCAACAATTTCGATGCTGTAAGTGTTTCGACTCCAGACCATAATCACGCTGTTCAAACCATGGCTGCTATGGAACGTGGAAAACATGTATATGTTCAAAAACCACTTACGCATGATATTTATGAAGCCAGAAAACTTACAGAGGCAGCAAAACAATATAAGGTAGTCACACAAATGGGTAACCAGGGTGCTTCAGGTGATGGTGTGCGCAAAATGAAAGAATGGTATGATGCAGGTCTAATTGGAGAAGTTAAGGAAGTAAATGTATGGACCAATAGACCAGTCTGGCCACAAGGAATCCCTTGGCCAAAAAACAGTAGTGCAATCCCTTCTGAACTGGACTGGCAATTATGGCTTGGTACCGCACCACATAAGGAATATGTGGATGGCCTGGTTCCTTTTAACTGGCGTGGCTGGTGGGATTATGGAACTGGCGCCCTTGGGGATATGGGATGTCATCTTATTGAACCGCCTTTTAGCGTTCTGGATCTCAAATATCCAAAAGAAGTAGAATGTAGCGTTGGAAGTGTCTACGTAGATGAGTTCCAGAGAGGTTATTTCCCGGATAGCTGTCCTCCGTCCAGTCATGTGATTATGAGTTTTGATGGTAAGACACCGGGTGCTGATGATATCAAACTTCATTGGATGGATGGTGGTATCAAACCTATGAGACCAGAAGAATTAGGTCCTAAAGAAACATTTGGAGATGGAGGTAATGGTGCTTTGATTATTGGAACGAAGGGTAAAATGATGTGTGGTACCTACGGACTTAATCCAAGATTACTACCTATCTCAAAAACAGACGAAGTCAATATAGCCGAAACTTACGAACGTGTGCCAAATGGGATGGATGGTCATTACGCTCAATGGGTGGAAGCAGCAATTGCAGGATATGGCAATAAAAAACTAAGTTCGCCGTTCGATATCGCAGGTCCCTTGACTGAATCTTTATTGATAGCAAATCTCGCCATTCGAGGTTATGATATTCAGAATAAAAAAAAGGACGCGAACGGTAAGGACCAGATCATCTATCCAGGCAGAGACCTGAAAATGATCTGGGATTCAGAAAACATGAAAGTCACCAATTTTGATGAAGCAAATCAATTTGTTAAACGAGAATATCCCGAAGGATTCACTTTATCTTAAAGGATGCTGTACTCTCAATATACGTACAGGCTTAAAAAATCTGCGATTTTGATTTCCGGATTTATTCTAATGATCTATCTAACTGCCTGTACGGCATTTGATGGTAATAAAAACGTTGAAGACTGGGATACAATTTGCGTGACGGCAACCGCCTATAATTCAGTAGAATATCAAACTCAGAATAACCCCAGAATTACTGCCTGGGGAGATACGTTGAGACCAGGCATGAATGCGATCGCAGTTTCCCGTGATCTTTTAAAGATGGGACTGGACTATAATTCACCTATCAAAATAGAAGGTTTCGACAGTGTTTTCTATATCAAAGACAAAATGCATTATCGCTGGAAAAAAAGGATCGATATCTATATGGGGCAGGATGTTTCAAAGGCAAAGGATTTTGGGAAGAAGCAACTAAATATTGCTTACTTATTTCAGAAGGATTCGCTGAAAAAATAGGAATGTTTATCTTCGAGCTCATTTAAAGTTTAAAATGATGTCTTATTCCAGGTTTACAATCCTGTTTCTATGTATTATATCTGTCTGGAGCAACGTACTTATAGCTCAGGACAGCCTTTCTTCGGAAAATAATAAAGTAGTCATTGGTATTTCTGAAACCGCTCCTTTTGTTGAAAAACACAATGGTAAATTTAGAGGTCTAAGTATAGCTTCATGGAAAATGGTCAACGAGGAACTGCAATTGGACTACGAGTTCAAAGAATACGAGGACCTTGGAAGTTTACTTGACGGTATAGAAGCAGGCGAGGTAGACTTCAGTATCAATCCGGTCACAGTGACAGATAACCGTATGCATCGTATGGAATTTTCACAGCCATACTTTATTTCTCATACCAGCGTCGCAAAAAGATCTGAATCTCAAACTCTAAGACACCTTAAAAATCTATTTAGCTGGGAGTTTTTCTCTATTATAGGATTACTTCTACTGGTCATATTCATCTTTGGTTTTTTAGTATGGATTTTTGAAAGAAACAAGAATAAGGAAGAATTCGGAGGTAATTTAAGGGGGATTTTACAGGGATTCTGGTGGAGTGCAGTGACTATGACAACAGTTGGATATGGAGATAAGTCTCCAAGGACGCTTGGTGGAAGGATCATAGGTCTTATCTGGATGTTTATGGCTGTTATTATAATTTCAAGTTTTACGGCTGGGATCGCATCTTCATTGACAGTAAAAGGTATTAATGAAGAAATAACCAATATTCAGGATCTCGATCGATTTGAAGTAACTACCGTAAAGAGTTCAAGCTCACAGGAATTGCTGGACTTATATAATATTAAATCCGAACTCGTTAATAACGGGATGGAAGCATTGGACAAGCTTACCAGGGAAGAAACGTTTCTAGTAGTCTATGATGAACCTATTTTAAGGTATCATATTGAACAAATGAACCTTCAAAACGAACTGGAGATTATTGAGCAAAGTTTGAAGAAGGATTATTATAGTTATGCCTTTCCGAAGAATTCTCAATATCGGGATATGATTGATCCTGTGCTGGTTCGTATTCTGAAATCAATGGAATGGGCTAGTATCGTAAAAGATTATAATTAGTTCTCTCTGGAGTATCTACGTTATTTCTGAAACCTAAGGAATGATCATCAACATTTAATATGACATTTTTTTTTGAATCGAATATCAAATAATAAAAAAACATGTAATTAAATTATTGATAATTAGTATATTGGAGTCGATTTCTAACCAAACGACCAAAAATATGCCTAGCGGGAACGAATCTGATAGCACTTCAGACCCAAACATCTTCAATAAAAATAATAGTAATTCTAATAAGCTTATCTATTTAGCGATTGCATTTATCATTGTTTTCACAGTCGTCGCAATGACAGGGGTGTATTACGAATACTGGTAGTCTCAAGCCTTGATTTCATTGAGTAGCAAAAATGCCTTATTCACATACTCTTTTTCAAGGAAAAGTGCGAAGTAATTTGATGTGGAGATCATTTCGAAAACAGGAATTCCTTCATAAGCAAGTAATTTGAACATATAGAAATACAAACCAACTGTCTGGGAGCTATTCTTAGGCAGCGCAATAGTGATCGAAGACAATTCCTTTTTTACTGTTACCCTGACTTCATTTCTGAAACAATCTTCTACCAGATCTGTAAGAGTTGATGAAACCAGAATATTACTTTCCTGGTAATTACTGGAGTAATTAAGGTAAATTCCGGTTTGATCCTTTACAGACTCTAATAGTTTAGCTTTGTTTGCAATAATAGTCTTACTATTTAAGAAGGTATATTCAGTGATTCCAGATCGTACAATAATATCCCCCAATTCTCTCAGGCTCTTCATATTGATCTTGGTTCTATGTGGTGCATAACGCCGAAGGGCCATAATTATACTTCCCTGTTTAACAGATTTGCGCATTTCCTGTTCGACCTGTGGTTGAATATCGGCAGCCAGACCACTAAAATTTACAATATCCCTGGCGATTGCATCATCCAGAAACGGTTGGTGTCTTATAATGTCATGAACTACGGTAGTAATTGTCTTCATTGTTAATTATTATACATAATGTACAAATGTATATAAATCGATTAATTTTCTTGAGTGCAGCTGAAACTATATGTACTTATGCAAAGAGAAATTAGGGAGATATGAAAGTTTTAAAATTTGGAGGTACTTCAGTAGGTTCTGCAGAGAATATCCGGAATGTTGCAAGTATCATTCAGAATATTGAAGGGGATAAGTTATTAGTACTGTCCGCTATGTCTGGCGTTACAAATCTTCTGGTTGAACTTTCCAGTAGTGTAGAACAGGGGGATGAGCTTAAGATGGATGAAATTTTGGAAGCTCTTTTTCTCAGGCATGAGCAGGAAATTGAATTATTGTTCAATTCAGGAAAGGACAGAAATGAAATATTCAATATTCTGCAAGCTGAACTTTCAGAACTACGGCATCTCGCTACTCAGGAATTCAGTAAGGAAATTGAATGTCGGATTCTGACAACTGGAGAAACTATTCTGACTAAGATCTTCAGTTTCTATTTGACAAAAAATGATATTTCTAATAGATGGTTGAATGCACGGGATTTTATGCAGGTTGCAAATCTAGAAAATCCAGATACAGAACGTGTTGGTAATTTACTTCGGTCTCAATTAAAATCACAGGCCGAAGAATCCATTTATATAACTCAGGGATTCGTTAGAATCAATGATCGTGGAGAGATATCGACGCTTAACCGGGGAGGAAGTGATTTTACGGCAACGATCATTGGAGCCGCTTTAAATGCTTCTGAAATACAAATATGGACCGATATTAATGGTTTACACAATAATGATCCTAGGGTAGTGGAAAACACTTTTCCGGTAGCTCAGTTAAGTTTCGAGGAAGCAGCAGAGCTTGCTTATTTTGGTGCAAAGATCTTGCATCCCCAAACCATATCACCGGTTATCGATAAAAATATCCCGGTATTTCTGAAGAATACCTTTAAGCCAACCGATCCTGGAACCTGTATTTCTGCAATTTCTGAAACTAAAGGTTTAAAGGCAATTTCGGCAAAAGATAATATTGCAGCTATCAAAATTAAATCCAACAGGATGTTGATGGCACATGGTTTTCTAAGGAAGATCTTTGAGGTTTTTGACAAATATGAAACCGCTATTGATATGATCACCACCTCAGAAATTGCCATTTCACTTACTATTGATAATGTTTCGAACCTTGAACCTATTCTAGGCGAACTTAAGGCTTATGGAGAGATTAGTGTTGATCGTGATCACAGTATCATTTGTGTGGTTGGTGAGGGACTAATTGACGATCGCGGGACTCCAAGATTATTCGAAATTCTCGATGATGTGCCGGTCAGAATGATTTCTTATGGCGGAAGCAACAACAACATCTCACTCTTAGTAGATACAAAATATAAGAATGATGCTTTGCAGAATCTCAATAAAAAATTGTTCAGAAGGGCTTTTGAAGCCATCGTTTGATACTTCTGGTGATGTTTGGTTAAACTGTTTTTTGTGTAGTGAAAACCGTTGGGTGGCTTATGCTTCCAGCGGTTTTCTAATTAATAGAGTTTTTCAACTGAATGAATTTAGACATAAAATAAGTGCTTCGTTGGAGATGATGTTTCATCATTTGACCCGTGAAGTTCTCTTTTCTATGCTGCTGAAGCTGTTTGAGAATAAAGGTTAATTTTCTATCGAACCTTGCCTGATGAAGGTCCTGATCAAATCGCTCTTTCAGAATCTGATAACCCTGTTCATTTTTTTTGTTCCACAGTTGCTCATTGGTATACAGGATTTTAGCTGCTTCAACAAATTGGATAGCATCGTCCACAATGAATCCATTCCAATCTAAATCTCCAGCCATGCCTTCACTACCAATACTTGTGGTTACTGAAGGAGTTCCGCATGCCATTGCTTCTGCTAATTTACCTTTCAATCCAGCTCCAAATTCAATAGGTGCTAGACATACTCTGGCATTACTCATAACTTTCGGAGCATTTTCTGTACGTCCATGAACTAGAAATCTTTCGGCTTTATTATGCAAATTCCAGACTTTTTGGGAAGGATAAGCGCCATATATATGTAACTGTGCATCTGGCAAGAGTTTCCTAAGTAAAGGCCATATGTTTTCTTTTAGATTTAGAACTGCTCTCCAGTTTGGTTCATGAAGAAAATTACCTATAGTTATAAAGTCTCTTCTTTCAGTGTAGCTGTTATTTTCAGAAAAAACCGTCTCCATCATAAATGGCAGGTAGAAAAGTATATGTTCTGGGATCTTTAGCTTTTCAATTAACAGCTTCATTTCGAATTCAGAAATAATTAAAGAAATATCACACCTGTAGATGGCCGCAGCTTCCCGTTTAGTAATATCAGCATCCAAATAAACATCATCAAATTCCTGACCGGTTTTCAGGATTGTTTCTCTAACTTTTCTTAGCGAGTGCAGATCTTCGGTATCCAAAATCTTTAAAGCTTCGGGACATAATTTATCCACTCTCCATCCAAACTGCTCTTCCATCATAAAACGATCAAAAAGAACGATTTGAGGATCCAACTCTTGTATAAAAATATCAAACTCATCATTATTTGGCTGGATCTCCCGGCTGTTAACACCCAATGCGTCAAGATCTGCCATATTTTCTGATCTTCTGGCTGAAGTTGCATAGGTAATTTGATAGCTACGTTCTTTGAAAAATTCGATTAATTGCATCATTCTCGCACCCGCAGCTGAGGAATTGGGTTCTGGCCATACGTAACCAATGATGAGTAACCTGGACATAATGTTTTTAGCAAAAATACATTTTTATAACTGCCTGCTAAGTAAGAAGGTTGCCGCAATCCAAAGTACAATCGATAAAGCACCACCTATAATTAGGAAATGTTTGAACTTATAAATTCCCATTCCATAAACGATTGTGTTGGTCTGGTAACCCACCGGAGTGAAAAAGCTGAAATTTGATGCAAAGAGTACTGCTAAAATAAAAGGTTTTGGGTCCAGTTGTAACTTGGTTGCGATGGTAATCGCTATGGGTGCAATAATGATCGCAGTAGCATTGTTAGAGATAAATCCGCTTAAGAACATCGTCACTAAAAATAGTAATCCTATAATACTGTAATTTGGTTTGCCATCGAATAGTAGTAAGAGATTTGTGGAAATCCAGTCATCTGCACCGGTATTACTCATGGCTACCCCTAACGGGATCATACCCGCCAGCAGAAAAATGATCTGCCAGTTTACTTGCGTATAGATTTTCCCGAGATCGATACACTTCAGCAGAATCATCAGGAAACAGCCAATCACTGCACTTTTCAGAATTGGGAATATAGAAAACGCGGATAATGCAATTACAAGAATTAAAATTCCGAGGCTAAGTGAACGTTTCTTTTTAGACACAAGACTAATTTCCTCATGATTTTGAAGAATACTAATATTATCCATTTTCTGAAGTTCATGCAGGTCATTTTGCGTTACTTCCACCAGAAGACGATCCCCAACCCGAAGGTCAATATTGTCTGACTTTTTACTGAAAATTCTTCTTTTTGGATTTCTGAAGCTTCTTCTTTTCCTGATCGCCAAAGGAACTGCTCCATGAAGATCATACCAGCCCACAGTTTTTATGCTTTTACCAATTAATGGAGAGTTAGGTAACATTAATATTTCTACAAGCTGGATGTTTTCTTCAATTTCTGAAGCCTCGTTCACAATTGGTTTTACAGCTTCAGCCTCAGAATTTCTGATAATTGTAAGATCACCTTCTTCTTTGAGTTGAATGAGCTGTTCTATACTGCATCTAAGTAATAATTGATCACCAAGTTTTAAGGTTGTATATCTGCCGGGATGATCATTTATTACACCTTTACGTTTAAGCCTGATCACTTCAATAGAATCTTTTTCGTCTCCGAAGATATCCTGAAGATTCTTGCCAATCAGTCTTGAAGTTTCGCTTACGATCCCTTTTGTAATAAACTCGTCAAGCTTATAAACCGAATTAAGATCGCTAGGTTTTTTCTTCGGAAGAAATCCCGCCATCAAACTTACCAGGATAATGGTAATGAACATAAATATGATCCCGTACCAACTAAATTCGAAGAATCCGAAACGTTCGACACCTCTTTTAACCGCCACCGCATTTACGATCAGGTTGGTAGAAGTACCCATAAGCGTACAACTACCACCTATAATTCCTGCGAATGAAACCGGCAATAGTAATTTTGAACTGGAGATGTCATATTTCTCTGCCAGTTCATCAATAATCTTTACAAAGACTAAAACTACAGCTGTTGTGTTTATAAAAGCAGAAATACTTCCTGCGATAAACATAAAAACAGGGATCATAATAAGCAGAGGCAGACCTTTCAATTTCCTCATTCCCTGGGCGAGGAGATCAATAACGCCGTTGTCTTCGAGCCCGATCGCTATGATCATTAGACAAAGTACCGTAATCGTTGCTGGGCTGGAAAAACCTGAAATAGCTTCTTCCGGAGAAACAAGATCTGTTAGTAATAGCAGGCCCAGAATAGTAAATGCGATCTTGTCTACCGGAAATATTTCCAGCGCAAATAAAAAGATCACACCAAGGATGATCACAAAAAGAAGAATGATTTCCAGACTCATTTCGATGATTAAATTTGATAAATGTAGTATCCTCTCAGACCCGTTGTTAGGTTTTGAGAAATATTTATGATTGTTGGTTAAGCCATATCCTTCGGGTTTTGCTATAATTAGAAGAATATAAGATACAAATTATGAGCAGAGGATTTGTAAAGGAAGAAGATCAGGAAGAACCAGTGATAATTCCACCACGTGCGGCGATACCAGATGGAGTTACAAATTATGTGACACCAAATGGACTACAGGAACTACATTTGGAATTAAAAAGGCTTGAAAACGAGCGATCCAATATAAGTGTCAAAGACGATACAGAAAAAAGAAGAGCTCAAGGCCTGATTGATGGAAAAATGAAATTATTGGCTGAAAGAATTCAATCTGCACGAGTTTTGAAACCTGAAGAACAGGCACAGAATGAAATTCGGTTTGGAGCACACATAAAATTAAAGAACCTCGATAGTTCACAAATTCAGAAATTCCAGATCGTAGGGGTTGATGAAGCTAATATTAAAAAGCAGAAAATCGCTTTTGTTGCGCCAATTGCCCGCGCAGTTACAGGTAAAAAAGTTGGTGAAACTGTAGATTTCAAACTTGGTACCGAAATACGAAAGCTTGAAATTCTTGAAATACACTACTAGTTCTATATTTCTGTTTCTTTCTCTAGATTGAATTCAATAGTATCCTCAATATCTCCGTACTCTGATATTTCGATCTCAAAATTGTAAGAAGCAGGACTGCTTTTGAACCCTAGTTTTTGCTATTGCAAGGGGTCAATTATAATGTTGTTTGCAATTAAAGTCCTAAAATTAAAATGTTTCTTTTTACAAAAACCGCTGCCTGGCAGCGGTTTTCAATTCATTTTTCTAATTAGACCCTCCTATCTAGAAGAACTTAGGTTTTCACGTGATTTTACATCTTCTTCTTTTGCCCCCTTATTATTAAACTGCATGTTTTCCTCATCTACCAGATCTGTTTTATCTTCTGGTCTTGAATCATTACTAGCTGGAATATCAAGTTCATCGGGTGTAAAATCAACTTTTTCTTTATGATCAAGTTCTCTATCCTGTCCTTTACTCATACTTCTACCTTTCTCATTTAGGGCTTCTTTATCTTCTTGCGTGATATCAGGATTGTATGGTAAATCCTTGTTATCTGACTGTATTAATTTCGAACTACTGGATTCTGTCTTTACTTTTTTCATAATTTCAGTTTTATGAAATATACAAAGCTATCTACCGAGAAATAGTGAAGGGGAAGTTAATCTACCGTTAATGGAAACAAAAAAAGAGAGCGGAAGCTCTCTTTTATATTCTAGTTTAAAAAAAAATCTATTCAGTGTCAGCCATAGTCCCTTCAGATTCCAGCATCGCGAAGAATTTATCCAGATTAGGGATAATTACGATTCGGGTTCTTCTGTTTTTAGCCATATTGTCCTTATTAGTATTATCAACTAAAGGTTGGTAACTACTTCTTCCGGCAGCGATTAATTTTGAAGGATCTACATTATACTTATCCTGTAGAATTCGCACAATAGAAGTTGCTCTTCGAACACTTAAATCCCAGTTATCCTGAAGATAGGATTCTTTCACCATAGTTCTATCGTCAGTATGACCTTCGATCATAACTTCCATAGCTGGTTCGCTATTGATTACTTCAGCTAATTTCTTCAGTAGTGGCTGAGCTTCTTTTGTAACCCTGTAACTTCCGCTACCAAATAATAACTTATCTGAAACATTGATCATCACAACGGTTTCATCTACATTGATATCAATATCATCTGCATCAGCTCCATCAGAAATATTTTTCTTAAGATTATAAGAAACTGCAAGGTTGATACTATCCTCTAAAGTTTCTGCACCTTTAACCTTTTCAGGATCGATTTTAGCAATGGTTGATTTCATTTTCTCTTTTGTCTTCTTGGACATAACGGTGAGATCATTCATTTCCATCATTCCTTCATTCTCGGTTCTAAGAGAATTGATCTTTGAATTATAATCAGCAACACGTTCTTCTATACGTGCATACTTTTCTTCAATTTCTTCTTTCTCAACCTGTGTTTTTTGAAGTGTACTTCTTGTATCATTCAGTTCGCCTTCCAAGGCAACATATTTCTTTTTAGAAACACATGAGGTCAAAAGACCTGCGGTTAATACGGTAGCTGTGATTACTTTTCTCATAACTTAGTTTAGTTCTTAGTATTCTTATTTAGTTAATACCCATCATCTCTTGCTACAATAATGCCATAAGAAAACATAGCGCGACTACCTGCCCCGGGTAAGTCACCTTTAAAATTGGCGATTACATTATATTAATCGCTGATAACAAGGTGTTTGAAGTATTCAGGTTTCAACTATGAAATGAATTCGAAGACCAGGAACTCCTATATTCAATTAGCAGATTAATTTTTTGATAGTGTAGATTATTACTCCAAATTGTTGATAATTTCTACAACTCAAGCTCATTCGGTTCCAGTTTTAGTAGATTTTTTTGCGCTTACTTCGGACATTTAACAGAAGTTTATTAGTAAACTTATTACAATGACTTCGCGGTAATACATCTAAACGATAACTTTGGAAACTTCTAAAATTCAGTTTTTTGAGCACAGCCAAAGCACGCTTTATCAAGATTTTAAAAATAATTGGAAAGATCTTTCTGGGGATTCTCATTTTGTTAATTCTTATCCTTCTATTCGTAAGAAGTCCCTGGGGACAGAATATTATAAAAGACAAGTTTATATCCTCCATAGAAGAGAAGAGTGGAGCTAAGATTGACTTGGAAAGAATCTATATTCAATTTAATGGTAATATTGAAGTTGATGATCTTTATATCGAACATCCAGATGGCGATACCATTATATATAGTGAACATATAACTGCGAATATCCCTTTTATGCCTTTAATAAAAGGAAATGGATTCAGTCTGGACGCTTTGGAAGCTCGTCGTGTTCGTGCTAATATTATTCGGGAAGATTCTATTACAGGATTTAACTATGAAGTTCTAATGAAGGCATTTGCTTCAGATACTACACAAACTGCAAACACCCCTGCAGACACGCCTAGTTCAAGTATGCAGATATCTCTTGGGGAATTTGATCTAAAAGATTTTGATGTAGACTATATAGATAAGGTGAGTGGTATAGACACCAAGGCAAAGTTTAAGGAACTTCAGCTGTCTTTTGCTGAAACAGATCTTACCAACATGGCTTTTGTAGTCGAAGAAGCTATTCTAAATGACGCGCAGGTCACCTATAATCAAACGAAACCTTTTCCTCCTTCTGAAGGTGAAACAAGTCCTGCACCTGTTCTTGAAGTGAGAAAATTAAACTTTAGTGACGTTCGGGCCAGTTACAATTCCAGTCCCGATTCTATTTCAGCAGATATGAAAATTAAATTGCTGGAAACAAGTCAGTCGAATTTCAATTTAAAGGATAGCATTATCTCTTCTGAATTACTGAAACTTCATGATTCAGATATTATACTTGAACTACAGCAAAATACTACTTCAGCAATAACAGAAGAGCAGGAGAATGGTGCAACTGAAGCTTTTGCGTGGCCGGAATGGAAGATAAATATTGACGAAATAGACCTTGCTAATAATAACATTCTCTACCGCGTGAATGGAGCTCAGGTACAAAAAGGAACTTTTAACCCTGATATTTTGGATATTAAAGACCTTGACTTACAAGCCTCTAATATATCTTATGCGCCCGAAAATGCGAGTTTAAATATTTCAGAATTTAATTTTACTGAAGCTTCTGGAATTAAGCTAGATCGATTCAATCTTAAAGCAGATCTTACTAAAGATCAAATACAGCTCACAGATATAACTTTCGACGGAATTGGGAACAGTTTAAACGGAAATGTTCAGCTTAGCTATAATGACCTGAATGCATTTATGAAAGATCCGGGAAATGCTAGTCTGCAGGCTGATCTTTCAAACATAAATCTGGACCTTGGCGAATTTTTCAGATTCCAGCCAGATTTAAGAGAGAACGAGTATTTGAAGAATCTTGCTAAATCAACAGTAAAAGGGAATCTTTCCATTAATGGGAAAGTCGATAATCTAAACCTTTCTAATTTAAATCTACGTTGGAGAAATACAAACATTCAGGGTAATGGAAGTATCGTAAATGCGCAGGACCCAGAAAACTTAAGTTTTAATCTTCCAAATGTAAGACTTTCGTCAACTAGAAAAGATCTTCAAAACTTTGTAAGTGAAGCTGATCTTGGGATGCAAATTCCAGAAAAGATCAGTATCAATGGAAGTTTTAAAGGCAGTATGGAGATGCTAAGCACGAATGCCAAGATCACTACAACCGATGGTAATATTAACGTGGATGGAAACTTTAAATTCGGGGATCAGATCGCTTTTGATGCAGAAGTTCAGGGTGATGGAATATCTTTAGGCAGGTTACTTCAAAACGATGCTCTGGGTGATCTGCAATTAGACATAAAACTTACCGGAAGTGGAAATTCTGTAGCAGATCTTAATGCGAGTCTTGATTCTACGATAGATAGTTTTACTTATAACGGATACGAGTTCAGGCAGATTGATATAACCGGGGAACTCGAAAACGGAAAGGGACCAATCAATTTAATGTATCAGGATTCTAATCTGAACATGGAAGCGCAACTGGATGTTGCACTTGATTCTGTTTCTCCAAGAGTAGATTTTAGTTTATACCTGGATGGTGCAGATCTGGAGGCTCTGGGAATCACCCAAAAAACGATCAAAGCCGCATTTGAATTACAGGGCTGGTTTGAAGGAAATTCTTCGGAATATGAACTTGAAGCAGAAATAATCGACGGAGTAGCGGTTTATAATAACAAAGCTTATTTATTAGGTAGTTTTAAAGCAGATGCATTTATAAGACAGGATACTACTTCCGTAGACATTAATAACAGAATCCTGAACTTAGACCTCAAATCTAACGCAACACCTGCAGCTTTTTCAGCAGCCATAGACCGACACTTCAAAAGATATATTACTGAAAATTATCAGGAGGACTCTATTTTCAATCCTGTTAATATGAAGATGAATGCGAAGATAAGTGAAGCACCTATACTAACAGAAGTCTTCCTTCTCAACCTGCAAAAACTGGATACGGTTAATATTGATGTGGACTTTGCAGAATCTGAAAGAAGGTTGGACGCCAATATCGATGTACCATTTGTAAATTACTTCAATAGTGAGATCGATAGTTTAAAACTGGATCTTAGATCCAATCCACAGGATCTAAAATTCGAGTTCGCATTTAAAGAATTAAATACCGGTCCGCTGGCTATAAAGCGTACCATAATTGGAGGTGATGTTCAGAGTAGAAAATTGAATCTTGAATTCACCTCGGTTTATGACACTACCCAGGTTGTTCACGCTACTTCACAGTTAAATTTCCAGGGTGATACCTTGCAATTTCATATCGATAATAAGGATCTGATTTTAAATGGTAATCCGTGGCAAATAGAGGATTCTAATATGCTAAGCTTTGATACAGGTTACCTTAATTTCCAAAACTTTAGATTGTTTAGAGAAGATCAGGAAATGCGTATAAGCAACGATAAACCCGGTGTTGAAAAAGAGCATCTGAGCCTTGACTTTAAAAACTTTAAGTTAGCTGCACTGCTAAGTTATTTGAATCCAGAAGAGAAGCTGGCACAGGGTCAGGTGAATGGGAACATCGTATATGAAGAACCTTTTGGAGAGACCGGTATCCTGGCAGACATGGAGATCAACAAATTATCCATGCTAGGAGTGGATATGGGAACTCTAAGTTTACAAGGGAACTCTTCCGGATTTAGTCAGTATGACTTCGAAATGGCGATGAAAGGTGGGGAGATCGACCTGGATCTTACCGGGTCTTATATCGCTGCTGAACCTTCAGCAAAATTGGATCTAAATCTTGATCTTAATGAAATTCGTATGACGGCCCTGGAAGGTTTTTCTCAGAGAGAGATCAAAGATGCCAATGGAAGCTTCAGTGGAAATTTCAAACTTAACGGTACTTTATTAGAGCCGGTTTATGAAGGAAATCTGCAATTTGACGCTGCTTCCTTTAATATTGCGATGCTAGATTCTCAGTTTACATTGCCCGATGAGCAGCTTGATATGGATAATCAAGGTGTGTATTTTAATAATTTTGAGATAGTTGACTCTGAAAGTAATTCAATCGTGGTCAATGGAGAAGTAAGTACGCCAACTTTCTTAAACCCAGGATTTGATCTAGATGTTCAGGCAGAAAACTTTAAACTCATCAATTCTACGGAAGAGGATAATGACCTTTTCTACGGAACTGCGGTTGTTGATGTGGATGCTCAAATTAAGGGTGATCTTACTCTACCAAAAGTTACGATGAATGTTGATGTACGAAAAAGTACAAATCTTACTTATGTAGTACCAGAAACCGAACTTCAAATGAAGGAAAGGGATGGGGTCGTTATTTTTGTGAATAAGGAAAACCCGAACGATATTCTAACTGAAACTGAAGAAGAAAGCTATGTAGTTTCTGGTTATGATATCTTTACCAGATTAACTGTAAATGAAGGAGCTAAGTTCAATGTGATTATCAACCAGGAAACTGGTGATATTTTCCAGGTTCAGGGAGAAGGAGATCTAATCTTTAACATGTATCCTAATGGTAGAACTGCCCTTACTGGAATTTACAATATCAACGACGGTTACTATGAAATGAGTCTCTATAATCTCGTTAAAAGACGATTCGATATCGCTGATGGTAGTCGTGTATCCTGGGCAGGAGATCCATTTGATGCCCAACTGGATGTAAGAGCAATATATCGAATAGAAACTGCAGCATCAGGCTTATTGTCGTCAAGTTTAACCGCTGTAGACCCAGAACAGGAAGGAATGTATAGACAAGAAATTCCCTTTCTGGTTTATCTAAACGTGGATGGAGATCTTATGGCTCCAAAAATTTCCTTTGGATTAGATATGCCAGAAGATGAACGTGGTGCAATCGGCGGAAATGTATATAACAGAGTTCAGCAATTGAACAGCCAGGAACAGGAGTTAAATAAGCAAGTATTTTCATTACTGGTTCTAAACAGGTTCTTTCCGGAAGGCGGAAGTACAGGTGCCGGTGGTGGTACCATGGATGTAGCCAGAGATAACCTGAATAGTGCTTTATCTGACCAGTTAAACATGTTATCCAGCAAAGTACTTGGTAACAGCGGATTGCAATTGAATTTTAATCTTGATAGTTATACAGATTACCAGGGTGACAACGGGCCTCAGGATCGTACGCAATTAGATATTAGTGCTCAGAAAGCATTTCTTGAAGACAGGTTGATCGTAGAAGTGGGAAGTGCCGTAGACATTCAGGGAGGAAACCAGGCAGGGCAGGAAGCAAGCCCGGTTATAGGAAATGTAAGTATTTCCTACCTTCTTGATGAGAATGGTATCTGGAGATTGAAAGGTTTCAGTAAAAGTCAGTATGAAAATGTGATCGACGGGCAGTTAGTGGTGAGTGGTATTTCCTTAATTTTCACCAAAGAATTCAACAAGTTCAAGAACATGTTTGAAAAGGCGGTGATGGAAGAAGTTCAAAAGGAAAAGAAAGAACCCGAAGACTCAGAAAGTTCAGAAGGTACAGAAAGCACAGAAGATGAAAATTAGAATTTCAGTAATCATATTAATAGCTGTAGCACTATTTCAGTCCTGCAGTGTGGAAAAATTCATACCTGAAGAAGAATCACTTTATACCGGTGCCGAGATCAGTATAGAATCTGATTCCACGATTAAGGAGAAACCACAATTGAAAGCTGAATTGCAGAGTGTTCTTAGGCCAGAGCCGAACGCGCAAATCCTGGGAATGAGACCAGGACTTTATTTTCATTATAAAGCACAACGCGAGAAGCCGGGAATCATCAATAAATTTTTAAATAAAAAATTAGGAGAGGAACCAGTGTATCTGTCAGATGTTGATCTCGAAAATACGGAAGAATTACTTCTGAATAGATTGGAAAACAGAGGTTTCTTTTATTCGAATGTAACTTCAGAAGAAATAAAAGATGAAGACGCTAAAACAGCCTTTGTAAATTATGATCTAAATGTGCCGGAGCCTTACACAATGGCCTCATATCAGCTAGATAATGACACATTATTAGTGTATCGTGAGATCAAAAGCAACCTGGAAAAGACACTGCTGGAAGATGGGATGAGATTTGATCTTCCGAAGTTGAAATTGGAAAGAGAACGTATCGATCTATTCCTGAAAGGGGAAGGTTTTTATAATTTTAATCCCGGTTTTTTAATCTTTGAAGCAGATACAAACCAATACGATAAGAAAAAATTTGATCTGTTTCTAAGGCTTAAAAAGGATGTGCCGGCAAAGTCTGTTATTCCATACAGGATCTCC
>NZ_JBLWIM010000015.1:209478-214838 GCF_048381525.1 Christiangramia qingdaonensis | reverse complement strand
AAGATAGCGTTACCAATAATTATAAGCGTTTTGAGGATAAAAACTACTTCCAGGATGAACTGTTTTTTAAACCAAAGTATTTAGACCCATATTTACTTATTGAAACTGGAGATAATTTTAGTCCGGAAGCCTCTAGAGCAACTAGTAGGAGATTGGGTACTATAGGTGCTTATAAATTTGTGAATATCAGGTATGATGAAGTAGATACTCTGGCCGTGGACAGTATTGGTCTTCTTGAAGCTAATATTTTTCTGTCACCGCTAAAAAAGCGTGCAATCAAAGCAGAGCTGCAGGCCCTAACAAAATCTAACAATTTTGCAGGTCCGCATCTTGGAGTAACCTTTTCAAATAGAAACCTGTTCAAAGGTGGTGAGCGACTGGATATCTCAGCTAATTTTGGATATGAAGTTCAGCTTGGAGATGGCGGAATCCCAGGAAGAAATTCTTTAAATTTTGCCCTTAGTAACGATCTAATTGTACCACGTCTTCTTTTCCCTATAGAGTTTAATAATAACTTTTTTAGATATGATATTCCGAAAACCAGGATCAGTCTGGGTGGAGATTATCTAAAGAGAGCTCAGTTATTTACACTTACGAGTCTAAACGCTGCCTTCGGTTATTTCTGGAATGCAAACAGGTATGTCACTCATGAATTAAATCCAATAGATCTTAACTTCATTAGACTCGGTAATGAAAGTGAGGAATTTGAAGAAATACTGAGGGAAAACCCTATTCTGGAAAGTAGTTTTGACCAGGAATTTATAGCTGGTCTCACTTATTCCTTTACCTATAATGGAATGATAGATGCCACGAAAAAGCACGTATTTTACCTCAATTCAAACTTTGATATTGCGGGTAATAGTATGAGCCTAATTGGTTCTGAAAATGAGGAAGGTAAAGATGAAGTTTTTGGACTGGATTATGCCCAATACGCTAAACTGGACATGGACTTTCGATATCACTATAGATTTGACAATCAAAGTTTAATTGCCACAAGATTATTTGGTGGTTATGGGATTCCTTACGGAAATTCAGATGTCATGCCATTTAGTAAGCAATATTTTTCTGGTGGTCCTTATAGTGTTAGAGCTTTTAGAACCAGATCTCTAGGGCCAGGTACTTTTCAAGGTGCAGAGGACAGTGAGCAATATCGTGACCAATCCGGTAATATTAGAATTGAAGCCAACGCAGAATATAGATTCCCGATTGTTACTTATCTAAACGGTGCTTTTTTCGTGGATGCTGGAAATGTATGGAATAGTAAATCTCAGGAAGAAACTGGTTTTGAACAAGGTCAATTTCAATCAGATTTTATCAATGAGCTAGGAATTGGGGCAGGAGCAGGTTTAAGAATAGATATCCAAAGTTTCGTGATAAGATTCGACCTTGCGTTTCCAATGCATGATCCAAATGAGCCACAAGGTGAAAGATGGGTAAACGATTTTGGTAGCCCAGTGTTCAATTTTGCTATTGGATATCCTTTTTAATGCTGAAGTTTCTGACCATAACATAGATCTCCGGCATCACCTAAACCAGGAACTATATAACCATTTTTATCCAGTTCATTGTCTATCGTAGCGATCCAGAGTTTAGAGTTTTCAGGAAACTCTGACTTTAAAAACTCAATCCCGTCCGAAGAGCCAATAACAGAAACAAGGTGGATTTTCGCGGGTTTTCCCATTGGGGCAATTGCTTTTAAAACATTGGCGAAAGATTTTCCCGTTGCAAGCATGGGATCTGCCAGAATTAGAGTTTTACCTTCCAGAGAGGGTGAAGCCAAATATTCAACCAGAACTTCGAAATTCTCATCATTATCAGGGTGATGTCTGTAAGCCGAAATAAAAGAATTTTCAGCATCATCAAAATAATTCAAGATTCCCTGGTGTAATGGTAAACCTGCTCGTAATATAGAACAGATCACAACCTCATTGTCTGGCTGGGCAATTTCAGAAGTTCCAAGCGGCGTTTCAATTGCCTGCTTTTGATAATTGAGTTCCTGGCTAAGTTCATAAGACATGATCTCTCCCAGTCGCTCAATGTTTCTACGGAAGCGCATACGGTCCTTTTGCACATGAATGTCTCTCAGTTGACTTATAAACTTATTAGCGATAGAATTATTTCTGGATAGTTCGTGAACCTGCATATAAATCTGACTTTTTTGATACTCAAAATTACTTTTTTTATTTTACTATAAAGAACACACTCAAACTGGAATTTGATCGTTTACATGCTAATTTTGAAAATTGGCTGTATTTTTGATATAGTTATGCTGTACAAACCACTTGCTATGAATAGATTGATTCTCATATTATTGATATTTAGTTCTGCTTCCCTCTATTCTCAAATTGAGATTCCTAGAAGTACAAATACCGGACGGGTTATTAAAGCTGAAGAATCAAATTCTACAGGTTTTCCTATTCTGAAGAGAGATAATACTGAAAAAGAAAGTCGGTTTTTGAAAGAGAAGCCCAAAGCTATAGATCTGAGGGAAAATCCTAATAATCTACTTACTGAAGCTGATGCTATGAAAGAAAAGTGGGCGAAAGATGCTGAAGTCAAAGAGGAATATAAATTTGATCAGAGTCTTGGGAACGTGGTTACACAAGGTAGATTTGTAGAAGTTTACTGCAGAGATCATCAATTTATAGATGGTGACAAAGTGCAGATCATCGTAAATGGTGAATTAGTGGAAGCGAGTGTTTTGCTTACTGCTGGTTTCAAACCTGTTTTGGTAAACTTGCAGGATGGCTTCAATAGCATACAATTTGTGGCGCTCAATCAGGGAAGTTCTGGTCCCAATACGGCAGAGTTGCGAGTACTAAGCGAAAAAGGGGAGATGCTTGCTAAAAAAGAATGGAACTTGCTTACTGGCGCAAAAGCCGAATTGATCGTCGTCAAAAATTAAAAAGTCTCTATTATAATTGGAAACAAAGTAATTATAGTTATTGATGTTATCTATAATTTCACAATAACTTAAGGTTCCCTTACAATCTTCTGTTAATCATTCTTCCTAAGCTTCTTTAAGTTGGTAAATTGAAATCAGTTAACCAATAAATTTAAAATTATGGGAATTGTAAAAGTGATTGAAGTGATTGCCGCTTCAGAAAAAAGTTTTGACGATGCAGTACAGAAAGCAGTTACAGAAGCTGCAAAAACGGTTAAGAATATAAGGTCAGTCTACGTTAAAGAGATGAAAGCTCATGTAGATGGGGACAAGATTACTTCTTATGCTGTAAATGCTAAAATATCTTTCGATAAAACTAGTTAGTTTTAGAAACTTATATATTAAAAAAATGCCGGGCCTGCGCCCGGCATTTTTTTATACATTCAAGCATAAAAGCTTAAATTTGCATGCAAAGAATTTATTAGATGCCTGCAGATATCATTGATCACATTAGTCGGGAAATTGACCTTTCGGAATTGGAGAAATCTGAATTCAGAAGTATACTTTCTGAAGTTTCTCTCCATAAAAAGGAACTTCTTATTAAACCGGGGCAAACCGTACAGAATGAATATTTTGTAGTAGAAGGTTGTTTGCGTGCATACTATCTCGATGAGCAAGGAAATAAGCATATTATCCAGTTTGCCATAGAAGACTGGTGGATTAGCGATTTCGAGGCCTTTTTTACAAATCAGCCATCAAAGCTTTACGTAGAAGCAATAGAAGACTCAAAACTATTATCCCTAAACCGTACACTCCTGGAAGAATTGTACCATAGAATTCCAAAATTCGAACGCTTTTTCAGGCTTAAGACCACCGGGGCTTTTGTCTCACTTAGAAAGAGAATTTTATCATCCCTTGAGAAATCGAACAAAGAGCGGTACCTGGATTTTTGCGAAACCTATCCGGAAATTGAAAAACGTGTTCAGAATTATCATATCGCTAATTATTTAGGAATGAAACCAGAAAGCCTGAGTAGAATCCGTAAAGATCTTGCCTAAGAAGGTATTCCAGATTTGCGAAATAACATCAAACATGCAAATAACTCATGTGAGCCCATTGTTTAAAATTGAATTACATTTTTACCTATAGATTTGCCAGATTCCTGAAGCTTATGAACTTCTCTGAAAACTTCAGCATTTAGCCCATAAAATTCTCTGTTTTTAGTTGATACGATTTTGCCGGAATCTGCTAATTCAGCGATTCGCGCTAATATTTCTTGCTGCCTGGACTTATCCCTGGTATTAAACATAGGTCTTGTAAACATCAATTCCCAATGAAAACTTATACTTTTTCCTTCAAAGCATTCAGATCTACTTTCTCGGTGGTATTTACTATACAGGCGATATGGCCTTGTGGAGAGATCAGCTTTGTCATTGTTTCCCAGTGTCCAGAAGTATCTGCTAAATTTAGAATATATGAGATTGAGTCTTTTTCATTCTTCAGTTCTTCAGATAATTTGTGGTGATTCACAACCCTGTCTGCGCCCATCTTTTTACACCATTGTACTGTATCTTCACGAGATGCTGTTGCAATCACTTCAAACTGAGTCAATTCTTTTAAGATTTGTATCGCAATAGAGCCAACTCCACCAGCACCACCAATGATAAGTATCTTCTCATCTTTTCCACCATTTTCAGTAATGTTCATCCTGTCAAAAATACATTCCCAGGCGGTTAATGCGGTTAGGGGCAAGGCAGCTGACTGCATCAAGTTTAATTTAGCTGGTTTCTTTGCCACAATTGCCGAATCTATACACTGGTATTCTGCATAACACCCAGGTTTCGTTATGTCACCGGCATAATAAACTTCATCACCCACGCTAAAGTTCTCCACATTAGTGCCAACCTCTTCAACAACTCCAGCTGCATCCCATCCAATTATCTTAGGTTCATTTATCTCTTCATTTTCCGCCGATTTTTGTCTTACCTTATAATCAACCGGATTTACAGATATTGCTTTAATCTTTACTAAAAGTTCATTCGAACTACAGGAAGGTCTATCGATTTCATATTCATTCAAACTTGCATTATTGCTGATAGGGAGTGAGCTTGTAAATCCAATTGCTTTCATAATTTTATTTCAAAATAATAATTTAAAATCAGAAAATACTTCAATTACTATTAAACCACATGTAATTATATTAGCTGAAGCCGAATGTGATGTTCTGAAGTAAAAGTTATTAAAATGGAAATTTTCAGAGCTCGACTATTTAAAGCTTTCAGAATTGATTTGCAATGACTATCTTTGTAAAAATTTTAGTGCAGGCCAGAATGGCTTATGCTCTCTCTGAATAAATCCTACAAAAGATAATCTTACACATTAAATTTTTCTGGTATTCGTTTAGTTGGTTCAATGCATTGAAATTTTCAACGAATATTAATTAATTTATAGTGAATGGCAAGATCCGGACAAACCC
>NZ_JBLWIM010000015.1:207377-209399 GCF_048381525.1 Christiangramia qingdaonensis | reverse complement strand
TTCCAACAAAGGTGGATCATTCGAGGATATGATCGCTTATGTTGATGCAGACGGTAATTTAACCGACACTCCACCAGATCCAACTCAGAAGGTAGAAGTAGAAGTAGAGGATATCGAAATCGCTATCCCTAAGAAAGAAGATAGAGAAGAGGAAGAGATCATTACTGATACAGAAGGTAAAGTTTCATTTTTCGATCACTCTAAGGGATTTGGTTTTATTATAGGTAAGCAAACCGGTGAGAAATACTTTGTGCACGTAAGTGGTCTTATTGATGAAATTGATGAGAATGATAAAGTAAGTTTCGAGTTGGAGCAAGGAATGAAAGGGCTTAACGCCGTAAGAGTTAAGATCATTGACTAATTTTCCAACCGGGAAATTGAACTAAATACAGAACTGAATTTATCCTGTAGTGTAAAAGTTTGAAAACTAATTGATTATTTATATTGTGAATGTAATAATAAAGCTTACATTTGCCATAGTAAATATTTTAGTTCTCTTCACTTTTTAGTCCTTTCAGGATATTTCAAGTTTTGTTTACTTCATTATTTAGTTTGTAAATTTAATAGTACCAGTATCAACAATCCAATATTCGCTCAAAGACGAGCATCCGATTTCTCAAAGACTCTTCGAAGCCGGGTAAATACCTATTTCAAAAAAAATAACATCAGTAAACACGCGAATGCTAGCATGATCGTGAAAACTGTTCTTATGCTTTTGACTTTCGTAGCTCCTTTAGTAATCGTGAATACCGGAATGGTAGAAAGTACCTGGTTGCTATTCGCACTTTATATCATAAGTGGTTTTGGAATGGCTGGGATAGGCATGGGAATCATGCACGATGCAATTCATAACTCTTACTCAAAAAACCAAAAGGTCAATCAGTATTTAGGATATACTTTAAACCTTATCGGTGCCAATGCAAGTATCTGGAGAATTCAGCATAATGTATTGCATCATACGTTCACAAACATAGAAGAGGCTGATGATGATATCAATCCTCCGTTTTTCTTAAGATTTACTCCACATACCAAGAGATATAGTATCCATAAATTTCAACACTTATATAGTTGGTTTTTCTATGGTTTATCTACGGTAAGCTGGGTAACTGCTAAGGATTTTGTTAGAATGGCAAAATTCAAGAAAATGGGATTCTTCAAAGAAGGTAAAGAATTTAGAAAACAGTTGTCTACTGTAATCGGATGGAAACTGGCTTCGTTCTTCTTTGTTTTGATTCTGCCAATAATTATGGCACCTCAGGCATGGTGGGTCGTGGTTCTGGCGTTTGTAAGTATGCATTTCGTTACCGGATTGATGATTACTACCATTTTTCAGTTAGCGCATATTGTTCCAACGACTGAGTATCCATTACCTGACGAAAAAGGTATTGTACAGGGTGACTGGGCTAGCCATCAACTTTTAACAACTGCTAATTTTTCCCCTAAGAGCAGGTTGTTCTCCTGGTTCATTGGTGGATTAAATTATCAAATTGAGCATCATTTATTACCAAATATTTGTCACGTTCATTATAGAAAGATATCACATATAGTAGCGCAGACCGCCAAAGAATATGGTTTGCCTTATCATAATAAACACAGCTTTGTATCTGCTGTTGGAGAGCATTTTAAAATGCTTCGTCAATTAGGTAAAGTAGATAAATTGCGAGTTGGATAGTTAAGATCGGAAGCCATACGATCTCAAAAGTTTAATGGCATTTTATAACAATTAATTATTAAGTAATGCAAGAAGGAAAAGTGAAGTTTTTTAATTCAACAAAAGGATTTGGATTTATAAAAGCTGACGATTCGAGCGAAGACATCTTTGTACACTCAACTGGTCTTATCGACGAGATTCGTGAAGATGACAGAGTACAATTTGAAACAGAACAAGGTAAAAAAGGCCTTAACGCTGTGAACGTTGAAGTAATTGACTAATTATTTTCAAGTTTCAGTGTGAGACTTATAAATAAGGTTAGATCAAGGCCGGATGATCTTTAAATCTAACCGGCATCAATAACAATTAAT
>NZ_JBLWIM010000015.1:189640-207345 GCF_048381525.1 Christiangramia qingdaonensis | reverse complement strand
TTTTTAATTCAACAAAAGGATTTGGATTTATAAAAGCTGACGATTCTAACGAGGACATCTTTGTACACTCAACAGGTCTTATCGACGAAATTCGTGAAGATGACAGAGTACAATTTGAAACAGAACAAGGTAAAAAAGGCCTTAACGCTGTGAACGTTGAAGTAATCGACTAGTTATTTCAAGGTTTCAGTTTGAGACTTATCAATAATAGATCACGGCCGGATGATCTTTAAATGGAGCCGGCATCAATAACAATTAATTAGTATAGTAATGCAAGAAGGTAAAGTAAAATTTTTCAATGCAACCAAGGGATTTGGTTTCATTAAATCAGACGAAACAAGCGAAGACATCTTTGTACACTCTAGTGGTCTTATCGATGAAATTCGTGAAGATGACAGAGTTCAGTTCGAAACTGAGCAAGGTAGAAAAGGATTGAATGCTGTAAACGTTGAAGTAATCGACTAAGCACGTTCTAATCTATAGAATTAAAGCCATCCTAAACGGGTGGCTTTTTTTTATATACTTTTTTAAACATTAGCTCTTTGTGTTTTTATTAATAAAATTACATGAAACATTTACGATATTGTTCAAACCAATCAAAATCAATTATTCATGTTTAAAGGCAAGCGCGCAATACTTTACATAGCGGCAGCAATTCTCTCCATATACTTTTTAATAGCCGGCCTGGTAAAAGCGAAAGGTTTTTTTGCTCCTCTGGCTACGGCTGTCATTTTAAGTCTCGTCGTTTTACCTCTTAGCATCTGGATGGAGAAGTATATGAAAAGAGCATGGGCGGCCATGTTAAACAGTCTGCTTCTATTTGGTGTTAGTATAGGACTTATGGCTTTGGTAAGCATGCAGGTAAGGAATTTTGCAGAGGACTGGCCAAAGATCCAGGAGCAAATGACTCCAAAGATAGAACAGCTTAAAACCTTTGCATTAGAACATACTCCGCTTGACCCTGACGATATTAATCAGTCTGAAGAAGAAGAAAGCGCTGCTATGGGATCTGATATGCGTAAAAGGATCACTACTTTTCTTAGCGGACTCTCAAGTTTTATGGCGAATTATCTTCTCACATTCGTTTATGTATTCTTTTTACTGAATTACCGTGAGATTTTTAAAAATTTTCTTTTGCGAGTTATGCCAGATTCCAAACAGGAATCAATTAAAAATACTCTTACAAAATCTATTAAAGTTGCACCTCAGTATTTACTTGGGAAATTAATGCTTATGGGGTTACTCGCGGTATTATATTCTATAGGCCTGGGGATTTCGGGAGTGAACAATTTTATTTTGGTTAGTGTGATAGCTGCGGTATTAACCTTGATTCCTTATGTTGGTAATATCCTGGGGTTCACTATGGCGGTAGCATTTGGGTTCTTAAGTAGTGGAGAAACAAGTGTACTTATTGGTATCGCTCTCACCTTTACGGTTACCCAGTTTGTAGAATCCTATGTATTGCAACCATTTATTGTAGGTGATCGCGTGGATGTGCATCCATTCTTTATTATTGTATCTGTAATAGCAGGAAATATGATCTGGGGCATCATTGGTATGATTCTCGCAATTCCTGTACTTGGTATCATAGTAGTAATTCTTTATAATATTGAAGCCACCAAACCCTTAGGTATTCTTCTGAGTAAAACCAAGTTCACAGAGAATTGATTGCTATTAATTTCTTATTTTGGGAGAGTAACTAATTTATTCTTCAATGAGAAAATTTTATTTTTTTCTAATATCAGTTTTTTTATTATCTGGTGTTAGTGTGGGGCAATCTTCAGAAGCAACTCAGCAAATTCCTGAATTCAAACTTAATTATGAAAAGTTTACTCTAGAGAATGGTCTGGAAGTAATTTTACATGAGGATCATAGCGATCCAATAGTTGCTGTTGCTACCATGATGCACGTAGGTTCTAACCGTGAGAAACCTGGCAAAACAGGATTTGCTCATTTCTTTGAACACATGAGTTTTAACGATTCTGAAAACGTTCCCGTGGGTGCCAACCGTAAAATGATCCCTGAGTGGGGTGGAAGTAGAAATGGTGGAACCTGGAGCGATGGTACTGTTTATTACGAAGTGGTACCTAAAGATGCTTTCGAGAAGATACTCTGGATCGATTCAGATAGATTTGGATATATGATCAATACAGTTACGCAGGCTGCCCTTGATCGTGAAAAGCAGGTCGTTAAGAATGAAAAACGCCAGCGTGTAGATAATGCTCCATATGGATATACAGACGAGATCATAAGGAAAAATCTTTACCCAAAAGATCATCCTTATAATTGGACGGTTATAGGTCAGCTACCAGATTTACAGTCGGCAACCCTTGAGGATGTAAAGGAATTCTATAAACAATACTATGGAGCGGCCAATGCTTCCCTGGTCATTGCTGGAGATATTCAAATAGAGGAAACTAAGAAGCTCGTTAGACAATGGTTTGGTGAGATTCCATCAGGACCAGAGGTTGAGCCTATAGAAGCGATGCCCGTAGAACTTCAAACCACAAAAAAATTATACTTCGAAGATAATTTTGCAAAACTTCCCGAGCTTAGAATGATTTATCCAACAGTGGAAGATTATAATGAGGATATGTACGCTCTTCAAATTTTAGGGCAGTTATTAAGTGGAAGCAAAAAATCACCTTTGTATCAAACGGTAGTAGAAGAATCCAAATTTGCACCTCGTATTAGTACTTATCAAAGCAGTAGTGAACTTGCTGGAGAGTTCGTTGTTAGAGTAAGGGCCAATGCCGGCGTAGATCTGGATAGCGTGCATAATGCGATTCAAAATGGTTTTACAAGATTTGAGAAAGCTGGTGTAAGCGAGGATGATCTCAAAAGAATTAAAGCTGAACTTGAAACTCAATTATATCAGGGAGTTAGCACAGTACTCAATAAAGCTTTTCAGTTGGTGCAGGATAACGAATTTAATGGTGATCCTGGCTATCTAACAAAAACTGCTGAACTTACTAATAAGGTAACTTCAGAAGATGTAATGCGCGCTTATAATAAGTATATTAAAGATCAGCACTACATTATGACCAGTGTAGTTCCAAAAGGAAGCATAGAACTTGCCATAGAAAATTCCGAAGAAGCCGAAGTTTGGATAGAAGAAGTAAAGAAGGATGTAGCTAGCGAAGAAGTTAGCCCGGGAAAAGAGGCTGTGTATGATAAAACTCTTTCAAAATATGATCGTAGTGAACCTGATTTTGGTGATCTGCCATTATTTAAGTCACCGGAAATCTGGACTGCTGAGCTTAAAAATAAAATGCAGGTCTTTGGAATTGTTAATAATGAAATTCCACTTGTACAATTTGATATAACAATTCCAGGTGGACAGCGTTTGGATCCAGTTGGAAAAGAAGGAGTTTCTTACCTGCTAAGTGATTTGATGCTACAAGGGACAGCTAATAAAACTCCGGCTGAACTGGAAGAAGCTCTTGGACTATTGGGAGCTAATGTCTACATAAGTACCGGGAATGAAGGTTTTAGTATTTCAGGAACCTGTCTTAGTAAGAATTTTGAAGGTACCATGAAATTAGTTGAAGAGATTTTGATGGAACCGAGATGGGATGTAAAAGAATTGTCCAGATTAAAACAGGCTCTCGAAACAAATTTGAAAGATCGGGAAGCAAATCCGCAGGCTATTGCATCCACAGCGTTCTATAAACTTTTATATGGAGATAGTCATAGTTTTGGAGTACCTGTAAACGGCACATTAAAAACTACCGCAGATATTAATATGGAGGATCTTAGATCTTACTACGATAAGTTATCACCAGAAAATGCGAAGTTCCATATCGCTGGAGCAATGGATCAGAAACAGGTTTTGGATGTCATCTCAACTATGGCTGACGACTGGGCGACTGATGCTCCTGTAATTTCTACTTCTGAAATAAGTGCTGAAGGTGAACCAGGCACATTATACTTCATTGATGTTCCTGATGCTAAACAATCTGTTATTATGATTGGCAAACTGGTTCTTACCGAAAATGATGAAGATGCCAGTAAGCTTAATTTTGCAAATGAAATTCTTGGTGGTGGCTCTAGTGGTAAATTATTTCAGACTTTAAGAATAGAAAAAGGCTATACCTATGGTGCTTATTCTGGCATATCTAAGAATGAGACAATTTCACCGTTTTATATTTCAACTAGTGTAAGGGCGAATGCTACACTCCCTTCTCTTAAGATCATAGAAGAAATGGTTACAAATTATTCAAATGATTTTGGTCCTGCGGAAGTAGAACTTACTCAGAATAAATTACTGAAAGAAAACACCCGTTCATATGAAAGTTTAGGTGCTAAATTGGGTATTCTGAGAGACATAAGTAAGTACAACAAATCTGAAGATTTTATTGAATCGCAACAGGAAGAATTAATGAATATGACTGAAGAAGATTTTAAATCTGTTATTACTGAATACCTGAACGAAAAGGAGATGATTTACCTGGTAGTAGGGGATAAGGCGACACAATTAGAAGAGGTAAAGAAATTAGGGAAACCTGTAATTGAACTTGACATTTACGCTAATAAAATTACTCAGTAGAATAATTTAGAAAATTTTTGAAACAAGATAAACAGCGCGACCTTGTCGCGCTGTTTGTTTATAGAATCATCATATAATCAATAAATTAACACAAATAAATTAGCCATAATTTTTTGTTAACAAGAAATATTAGGTATTTTAGTTATATCATCAATCTAATCCAATATTTCTAGAATATATTTTCAGTTCTTACTGTGAATTTATTCAATTCCTAATCGATCGAACTTGTATGTCGAATACGAAATCAATTCAACTATTACATGTAGAAGATTCAGATACAGATGCGTATTTAGTAACAAGGCATCTGGAGAAAACTGATATTGAAATTCATCTGGCTACACGTAGAGATGAATTCGAATTCCTTTTCCAAAATCATCATTTTGATATTATACTTTGTGACCATAACCTACCAGATCTCGACTCAGAGGATGCCTTGGAAATTGTAAGGAAAAAGGATAGTTTATTGCCGTTCATAATATTTTCGGGTTCTCTGCCGCCGGGTGCAGCGGTAAAGCTGATGGAGAAGGGAGCAAATGATTTTCTATTTAAGGATAGGCCTGAAAGGCTCGTACCTGCGATACATAATGCAATTAGCCGATGTAAATTAGAACGGGAACGTTCGCAAATGGAAAAGCAGATTCGGTTCAGTGAGAACAGATTTCGCAAACTAGTGGAGTCTTCACATGAAATAGTTTGCATCTTAAACCGTGAAGCCAAAATTACCTATAGTAGCCCTTCAATTCAAAATTTATTCAGAGCTCATACAAGAGTATTGGGAGCCACAATTAGTGAGGTTATCAAATTCGAGAATCCTATTCAATTCTATGAATTATTTAATGAATGTATTCACAATGAGCATCGCATAGAAAACATACTCAACATTGAAATAGTAGATACCATAGGAGTCTTCAAATGTATCTTTAAAAACCACTTTAACGATGAAGGTATTGATGGTGTTATCGTAAAGTTTCGGGATATCACTGAAGAAAAATTGAAAGATAGGCAACTAAGGGAAAAGGATGAAAAGCTTAGAGCTTTCTATGAGAATAGTATCGACGGGATCATTCTTGCTAAAACCGATGGATTTATTACCGCTGCAAATCCTGCAATGTGTGCGATGTTGGGTATGGAAGAGTCTGAAATAATAGGTTTGCACAGAAGCGATGTTGTTCATACCAGTGAAGAAGAGATGGCAGAAATGCTGAAGGAACGCGAAGTTACAGGAAAAGCAAAGTCTGAAATGCAACTAAAGAGAAAAGATGGTTCAATATTTCCTGCTGAAGTAGCTTCTTCCATTCTTCCAATTGAACGCAATGGCAAAAAGATTCTAAAAACTGCCAATATTATTCGGGATATTTCGATCCAAAAAGAATACATAGACCAGATCAATGAAACTGCCAAGAAATTACAGTACGCAGAGAAAATTGCCAGAATTGGGTATCTTGAAATTAATCTAAAAGAGAACTCAGTCTATTGTTCCGGGGAAGTTGCGAGTATTCTTGACATTTCCAATTGCAGAGATTTAGAGATAACCGAGTTCCGCAATCTCGTCGTGGATGAAGATATTCCAAAATTCGAAAACCTAAAACAGTCCGTTTTAGTAAGAAGGGAGACCAAAAATATAGAACTACGTATAAAAGTCTCCAATTCAAAAATTAGATGGTTGAATGTTATTGTTAGTCCTTTAGAGGAAAACGGAAGTATAGTGGGGGGAAAAGGAACCTTACAGGATATAACAGAGAAAAAAGTAAACTTTGAAAAATTAGCAATTAGTGAAAATAGGTATAAAAGTCTAATTCAATCACAAACAAACTATTTTATACGAATAGATCTTCAGGGTAATTTCACCTATTGCAACGACCGGTATATTGAAGACTTTGGCTGGCTTTATCCAAACAATGATCCAATTGGCAAAAACAGCCTGATAGATACTCTGCCCGGGCACTACGATAAAATTATGGAAATTAGTGATACATGTTTAAAATCTCCATTCAAAAATTATCAGTTAGAAATTACAAAACTTGGAAAGGACAATCTCCATAAAGCCACTATCTGGGATATGGTATTTCTGGAAAATGAAAACGGTACGGGAGAATTACAATGTGTTGGTATTGATATCTCAGACAGGGTAAAGGCTGAAGATGAGAATAAGTTTCAAGCAAACATCCTTAGTAGAATTGGACAGGGAGTTGTAGCGACAGATGACCAGGGCAATATTAAATACTTCAATGCTGCTGCTGAAAAAATTTATGGATGGAAATTTGAAGAGGTTCAAAATGAAAATTTAATAGAATTGATGTTTCCAGATCTTCATGAGACCGATTTATTAAATGACATATTGGAAAAGGTTGCTTACGATCATACTTTTCATAGTCAGTATGATGGTAGAAAAAGCGATGGTACAAGTTTTCCCGTACAAATTACAATATCCGGGATAACAGATCAGGATGGTCAGCTTAACGGAATTATCTGCATATTTTCAGATATAAGCAAGCTTAAGAGGTCTGAACTTAAATTGAGAGAACTTAATGAGAATCTCACAAGTTATACAAATGAGCTTGTGAGTGCCAATAAAGGTTTAGAACAATTTAGTTATATAGTGTCGCATAATTTAAGAGCGCCAGTAGCGAATATCATTGGTATTTCAGAGATCATAGCAGATGATGATATAGATTCAGCTACTAAAGAGAAATTAGTGTCAGACATGCTAAAGAATGTAGAAAGACTCGATATGGTAGTTCGGGACCTTAACAATATTCTAAAAGTGAAAGCTGATTACAACCGGGCTAGAGAGCATGTAAATTTCCAATGTCTCACAGATGATGTTTTGCAAATGACGGGATCCATTTTAGAAAATCAAAAAATCAGAATTAAGACAGATTTTAAGGATTGGGAAGGCATGCTTACGTCAAGAAGTTACCTGCATAGCGTTTTTTATAATTTGATACTGAATAGTATTAAATACAAACATCCAGATAGAGATTTAGTACTTAAAATCGTAAGTAAATCAAATAAAGAATTTAATAGTCTCATATTCCTGGATAATGGTCTTGGAATAAAACTGGGCACGAACAAAGAAGAATTATTCCAATTATACAAGCGACAGCATTTGCATATAGAAGGCAAGGGAATGGGACTGTTCATGGTGAAAACTCAACTAGAGCTAATTGGAGGAAAAATCAGTATCGACAGTAAATTAAATGAATGGACTAAAGTAACCATCGAATTTTCTAATAATAATAAAAATACTGACATTGAAAATTCATGATTACATAATCGTAGATGACGATCCTGTAAATAATCTAATCTGCAAATTAGTAATTGAGAAATTCGATTCCAATGCCCGTGTTAAGGTTTTTCAGGAACCAGAAAAAGGTTTGGCTTACTTGCAATCTTGTAAGAAATATGAAGGAGATCGCAAAATGATCATCTTTTTAGATGTGAATATGCCTACAATGACTGGTTGGGATTTTCTGGATGAATTTTTAAAATTTGATACCAGCATTAAAAAAATGTTTAAAGTTTATATTCTAACATCTGCGATAGAGGATTTCGATCCGGAAAAAGTCAGGTATCCTATGGTCAAAGCCTTTCTTTCTAAACCACTTCGGAAAGCTACGATGCAAGATTTAGATCTGAATCTCTCTTCCTGAGAAACTTTATGATTTCGTTTGAAACTCCCTAGAATTAAGTTTTTAGTTTTATATAAATTACTATTATGAAAAGATTTATATATGCTGGAGTGTTTGCTCTTAGTATCAGTGTGATGAGCTGTCAGGAAAACAAAGAAGAGGAAGAGACCGTTCCGGAAGTAGTTAAAACTGCATTTCAGAAGAAATATCCGGGTGAAAATGATCCGGATTGGGAAAAGGACGATCATGGCTACTGGGAATCTCATTTTAAGAAAGATGGAGAAAAATATCGTGCAGACTTTAATGCAGATGGTACCTGGGTTGAAACCGAAAACGACGTGAAGAAGAAGGAACTTCCCGAGGTCATATTAGAAATAATAGAAAGAGATTATTCAGATTATGAGATCACTGAAGTAGAACATGTTGAATCAGCAACCAAAGGTGAATTTTTCGATGTGGAGTTTAAGCAAAAAGGAAAAAATAAAGATGTTATGTTCAAACCAGATGGAACTATCATTAAATAATTATGTTTGATCAATTTGGTGCAAATGCTTCCGAAGAGAATATAAAAAGATACGAGCGATCTGAGAACCGGAAAGAAGCCAGGTTCATGAATCTGGAAAATACTGGAATGGATATCCAGATCAAAGATATTCCTAAACTATTGTACAAACAGTTTTTTGAGAAGAATGGTCGGCAGCCATCGAAAGAAATTCAGATCAAAGCTTTTAATTTACAGGAATTTTTAAAGCCTTCAGTAGATAGTAAGATGATCTGGTTCGGTCATTCTGTAATTTTGCTACGTATAAATGAGCTAACGATCCTTATAGATCCAATGTTCGGTCCTGATGCCGCGCCAATTTCACCATTTAGTATTAAGCGTTTTTCGACTAATACCTTGCACATACTGGACGAACTTCCTGAGATTGACATTGTTCTAATATCACATGATCATTACGATCATCTCGATCTTAAAAGCATAAAAAAACTTCAGCATAAAACTAAAGTTTTTCATACCGCTTTGGGCGTAGGAAGACATTTAGAAAAATGGGGTGTAGAACCTGAAAGGATCAGGGAGTATGATTGGTGGGATAAAATTAATGTAGGCGGAATAGATATTATTTTTACACCAACAAGACATTTCTCGGGTAGAGGTTTAAATGACAGAGCGCAGGGACTTTGGGGTGGCTGGAATCTAAAAACCGCTACAGAAAATATCTGGTTTAGCGGAGACAGTGGTTACGGCAGCCATTTTGTTGAAATTGGTCACAGACTGGGGCCTTTTGATTTTGGCTTTATGGAATGCGGACAATATGATGAAAAATGGAAGCAAATTCATATGTATCCGGAAGAATGTGTGCAGGCAGCCAAGGATGCACAGGTTAAAAATATAATGCCTGTGCATTGGGCCGGTTTTGCACTCTCATTACATCGCTGGTTAGATCCTGTAGAAAGATTCATTGATGCGGCAAAGGATCAGAATTATTGTATTCCGGAACCAGGAGAAATATTTACAATTCAAAGCATCAAGAAAGTAAACTGGTGGAAGCAGTATGATTAATCGATAGCGGTAGCTGTTAGCGGAACATCATATGGCAAGGCAAAATTTCTTAAATCACTACCTTGCAACCAGTTTTTATGATCTTGAGGTTTTAAAACTACTGGCATCCGCTTTTTATTATTATGAACCTTGCTCATTAAATCATTGGCTTCTGTAGTTAGGATAGAGTAGGAGTTGATGATATTATTATTTTCAGGATTCTTCCAGGTAGAGAATATTCCGGCGAAAGCAAATACCTCCTGATCCCTCGGCTCCAATATGAATTTTTGTTTGGTTTTACCTTTCGGGTCAAGCCATTGCCATTCGTAATAGGCTTCAGCAATCACGAGGCATCTATTATCTACAGAATTTCTGAAAGCTGGTTTTTCAGCTGCAGTTTCTATTTTACTATTTAAAGTCATTTTTTTAATAGTATCATCTTTAGCCCAGAAGGGAATTAAACCCCATTGGAACATTTGTATCTCACCAGGACTATCGTACGTAATTACAGGAGTTTCAGAAAAACTAAAGGCGTTGATCTCTAGTTGGGGCTGGTATTTATCTGGTTCCAAAAACCTGGCATCCAATGATTTTTCCAGGGAAAAGATCTTTTTATTCAACTTAGTACGATAACACATAAAACAGTTTTTATAAATTTAAGCATTCGTTGAAACTAAGAAGATAGTTAAAAGCTAATTTAATGAAAATAGGACTCGGAGGTGGTTGCCACTGGTGTACAGAAGCAGTTTTCAAAGCTGTTAAAGGGGTTTATAATGTACGACAGGGATATATATCTGCTAAGGAATCGCCAGATCAGTTTTACGAAGGGATCATCATGAATTATGATCCAGAATCGGTAATGTTGGAAGATCTTATTCTTATCCATTTGAGAACTCACCAAAGTATGAAAGATCACAGCATGCGGCACAAATACAGGTCGGCTATATACGTGTACAACCATTTAGAGCTGGAAAAAACCAGGCAAACTTTGAAGAAAATTGAGAATAGCGCTGGGTTAAAGTTTGTAACTAGAGCCTATGAATTAGCATGCTTTAAGGAATCGCGTGCTGAAATTAGAAATTACTATCAAACAGATCCTCAGCGACCATTTTGCACCAGATACATACAACCTAAACTGGATTTACTTTTAAAGGAATTCAAAACTTTACTTAAAGAATAATGCTAATAATTAAGGGCGTATAATGCATAAGCTAAGTAAATATTGAAAACAGCATAGATAAATGATGGTGCAGATTGTATAAAATTATCCTTTATTTTTCTGCGGACGCCGTAACCGAAGATCATTAGTACCGCAAGCCCAATGGCGGAACTTATTGCCAAAATTGGTTCATAATAATAGCCTGCAAGTAAACCGATAGCTCCGAGGATCTGTAATGCACCTACGAGTTTAAGGTAGCTCGTGAGACCGTAACGGATAAATTCGGTTTTCATATGCTCCGTGGTGAAACAACTTATTCCGAAGAAAAGAAACGATATAGATGAGAAATAAACTAAGAATGTAAGAGTACTCAAGTATTCCAGGTATATATATTTGAACTATAATTTATATTATGTAAAATAGGATATTTTACTTTACTTCCTCTTTTGAATAGAAACCTCTATAAGAAATATTATCTCGTTGATTCATTAGTAACTGCAAATTAGATTTTCCATTGGGATACATCGTTAGGATATATCTAATCTGTTCAGTCCCTGTACTGGTTTCGAATATCAATTTCACTTTATCTGCGTGACTGGAATCTATTTTAAGATCATTTAATAATCCTTCATAACGAATACCGGCTTCAGCATTATATCCACCAGAAAACCGTCTTACTCCAAAATATGGTAAAAATATATCGATTGAATCCTTTCTAAATCTCAAATGATTATCGTTAGTCACCAGGTTGATCTGAGCGCCACGTAGTGGTAAGGCCCAGTTATTCTCTATATCAAAAGATCTTGATTCAATCAGCGTGAGTAACTCACTCAAATCTGAAGTATTATCTTTAGTGCTTTTACAAGAAGAAATGAGTATAAAGCTAAACAAGCCAAACATCAGAAGAACGAACCTCTTCATTCTTCCTCGTTTCCTTCGAGACTATCTAAAGTGTCCTGAATAGTTTGATCCTCTTCATCACTAAGACCGTCTTTCTCTTTTTTCACTCTCAGGTTACCATTTTCTCCTTTATAAAGACTCTCATCTTTTTCATTAAAATTAGAAGGTCTTCCTGAATTTTTCTGCCAGTCTGCCTGATCTTTATCGTTAGTGTTTGCCATAATTTTTTTCTTAATTTAATTAAATGAAAATCTATAACCTCAGGATTAATCTGAGTTTAACATTCGTTCTTACATCTTGATATTGAATACAAATGCTCTATACTTTAGTAATGCCACGAATACTGTAGCACCAACAGCATTACCTGCCAATGCAGTTCCCAATGTTTTTAGATATACAAGAAAGGTTATCTTATCCGAAACCAGCATCCCTGCAAAAATTTCAATATGACCAATGATACTATGATGCAATCCTGTAAAGCCCATTACTGCGGTAATCAAATAAATAATCAGGATCTCTGCCGTAGTTTCTTTAGAAGAAGTGACCAGCCAGCTTAAAAGGCCCATTAACCAACCGGCCATAATAGCACTTAAAAAGATTGTTAGTATATCGTAGTCTACAAAGTGCTCACCAATTTTAGCAATTACTTCGGCTTCAAACAAGTTTAATCCGGAGCCAAGCCATGAGACCGTAAGGCCCATAAGCATCCCTCCTGCCAGGTTACCGAAAATAACTACTCCCCAAATTTGGAATAAGCTCCAAACACTTCTACGATTATTTAATACCGGCAATGCTAGTAAAGAAGTCTGTTCTGTAAATAATATAGATTTTCCCAGTACAACCAGAATAAATCCAATGGGATAAACGAAAGCTATTAGTTTAAATATAGTTTCTTCAGCAACTTTGCCATCCAGAAAGCTGAATAATGAGCATAACATAAGAAAACTGAAACCAATTTCGAGTCCTGCAGTAAATGAACTTAGTAGAATGCTACTCTTACTACGATCATAGGTTTCACAACCTTCAATGATCTGTTCTTTTAAGATCTCACCATGTGTTTTAGTCATGGTTTTATCCTGAGAATCCTGACTGTCTAATTCTTTATTTACTTTTTCAGCTTCTTCATTTTTCTGATCGTTATTCATATTTATTTTGAGTAGGGTAATGATTATTTATTTCTTGATCCAGACTTTCATCGCTTCGTCTCTACATAATTGTATCATTTTGAACTCCTGATGTCTGTTTTCCTTAGAAGAGTTATAATACATATCTGAGTATAAAAATCCATTTTCCTTGGCATCTTCAGCAGAAGCCGCATAGTAAATATAGTCGAAATTTGCCCAATGGGCTGCTCCAAGACATATCATACATGGCTCGCAACTGGTGTACAATACGCAACCTTCCAGGTTTTTAGTCCCGAGTTGTTTACAAGCTAATTGTATTGCTCTTAATTCTGCATGCTGAGTGCAGTCCTGATCTCCAGAAACTCTATTGTAAGTTGCTGCAATGATCTCTTCTCCTTTCGTGATCACTGCTCCAAATGGACCACCGTTATCGCTTTCAGCTCCTTCTTTCGCCAGGGAAATAGCTTTTCCCATCATCTTTTTGGGTAAGTCCTTTGTTTTCATATAACAAAAGTAATGATTGAACCTAGCCAGCAATACTTGTTTTGTATTCTTTATCTATTTATTAGAAATACTTTAAGTAAGTAACATGAATGCTCTAAATAGTTTATTAAAACTTTGCTAAAAGAGCCATAACAGGCTTGGTGTCCCAAGAGATATTAGGTTAATTTAAACAATCAAAAAAATGAATTAAATGGAAACTGTATTTGAATTTGTAAACATTGATAAAAGTGAAAATCTTGAAGCTTTTACTGAAAAAAAGTTAGAGAAGCTTGAGAATAAATATGACTGGATTGTTAGAGCAAATATCTATTTCAAACATGATGAAAATCAAAAGCCGAATGGATATATTACTGAAGTTAGATTGAGTGCTCCAGGACCGGAAATATTTGCACAGTCGAACGAGAACTCCTACGAAGCATCAATTGCAGAGACTGTTCGTGATCTTGACAGACAATGTGAAAAACGTAAGGCTAAAATGAGTTCTCACTAATATTGCGATCTTGAAAAATAAAAAAACCCTCTATTCAGAGGGTTTTTTTATTACTTTTAAACTGAATTAAGCAGTTAAATCTTCCTGCTCTAATTTCTCTTTGAATTCATTTATAATTCCACCTTTTAGTAGAACCTGAATTTGTCTATCACTCATAGAGTGTTTTGTTTCGAAAGTTTCCTCACTGCCACTTTCCTTTTTCACAACAACTTTAATGTTATTTCTTTCTTTGATATCTCTTTGCAGGTTTTCAAATTTCACAATGTCACCCTGCTCGATCTTTTCATAGTCAGATATATCTATAAATTCCAGTGGTAAAATTCCAAAATTCACTAAATTCTGCCATGCTATTCTGGCGTAAGAATTCGCTATTACTGCGACCTGTCCAAGATATTTAGGAGCAATTGCAGCATGTTCTCTACTCGAACCCTGCGCATAATTATCCTTCGCAACTACTATATGACCTCCATGGCTATCTTTAGTATCCATCGCTCGATCATAATAGGTTTCATCAATTACGGTAAATGCATACTTACTAATCTCAGGTAAATTACTTCGGAAGGGTAATACTTCAGCACCTGCCTTCAATATTTCGTCTGTAGATACGTTATCGCCCATTTTCAAAAGTACAGGTACTTCGTATTCACTTAGAATAGGGTCTATATGTGGTAAGGATTGAATATTAGGACCTTTAACTAGCTCTACATCTGTTCCATCTTCCGGAGGAGCCACTAGCATATCCGTATTAATGATCTCGATTTCAGGATGCTGAAATTTAGGATATTTCATATCATATAATTTCTCCAGGTCTCTTGGATCTGTGATTTTTCCTGTTAACGCTGAAGCTGCCGCAGTTTCAGGACTACATAAATGTACCTGGTCATCTTTAGTTCCAGATCTGTCTGGAAAATTTCTAGGCATAGTCCTCAAACTGATGGTTCCGGATGCTGGTGCCTGTCCCATTCCAATACATCCCATACATCCAGATTGGTGAAACCTTGCTCCTGCCTTGATTAAGTTGGCAAAAGCTCTGTTCTCGATCATATTCTGAATCATTTGTCTTGATGTTGGATTTATATCAAATGATACATCTGTATTGACAGATTTCCCTTCTACGATTGCTCCAGCGATCCAGAAGTCTCTAAGTCCAGGATTCGCTGAGGACCCAATAACTACCTGGCTAATACTTTTACCTGCAACCTCAGAAACTGGAACAACATTACCCGGACTGGTTGGAAGTGCTATTAAGGGAATAAGATCATCAAGAATAATTTCATCATGATATTCATACTCACAACCTTCATCTGCCAGCAGTTCCACCCAATCTGATTCTCTATCCTGAGATTTCAAAAATCTTTTTGTTTCTTCATCACTAGGAAAAACAGTAGTCGTAGCTCCAAGTTCTGCTCCCATGTTTGCGATCACGTGGCGGTCCATTGCGCTTAGATTCTTTAGACCATCTCCATAATACTCGATAATCTTCCCTACTCCGCCTTTCACATCGTAACGTCTAAGCATTTCCAGAATCACATCCTTTGCACTCACCCAATCTGGTAATTTTCCAGTTAGTTTAACTCCCATCACCTCAGGCATCTTTACGAAATATGGCTGACCAGCAATTGCTGACGCAACATCAAGACCTCCAGTACCTATCGCTAACATTCCCAAAGAACCGGCTGCCGGAGTATGACTATCAGATCCTACCATGGTTTTTCCTGGCTTTCCAAATCTTTGCATGTGAACAGGATGGCTTACCCCATTTCCCGGCCTACTATACCATAGACCAAATCTTTCAGCTGCAGAATGTAGAAATAGGTGATCATCAGCATTTTTAAAATCGGTTTGTAGCAGGTTATGATCTACATATTGTACTGCAACTTCAGTCTGAGCTTTCTTAAGTCCCATCGCTTCCAACTCCAATTGTACAAGAGTTCCTGTAGCATCCTGAAGTAGTGCCTGATCTATTTTTATTCCTATTTCCTTCCCGGGAGTCATCTCCCCTTCCAGTAAATGTTCTTTGATTAATTTTTGAGTGACATTCAATTTTGACATAGTTGGTTATTTTATTCTTTAAATTAGAAAGTTTTAGCTGAAGTCAGCAGCAGTTTAACAGAACCTTAGTTTAAGTAAGTGTTTTTTGGATTCTTGTGCTTAGTGGTAGTAGTGCATTTTCTTTATGTACAGTTAGCTATTTTCTAGCTTGTTTTAAGATTGCAGAAATTGAATCGATAAGGTCTCTGGAGATTCTACATACTCTTATGTTTCGAGTTTACTCATAAAAAAAGGTTGCTTTTGAGAGAAACTACATCGACGGATTTGCTGAATTCAGGGCAATCGTGATCGTGTAAGATCTATCTAAACAACCTTTTATATAATACAGTTGGTATTTAAGTTACTAGCTTTTTCCTAGAGTGTTCAGGATATCAATTTGATTTCCTTCTTCTAAATTGAAACCTGGTTTTCCCTTTCGAGGAAATAAAAAGCTGAATTCTGTGTCGAAAGCAGCCCAGCTCTCAGCTAATCCGTAATCGTTGTTTGCATTAGTTTTTTCAGGTCTGGAGAACGTAGTGAGATCAGAAGAATAATCAGATCCTACAGCATCTTCTCCTGGAAATAGCATTCCGTCATTAATTTCGGAATAAACAACTACAGAAGCACCACTAGCACCAGGAAGATCGAAAATATTAATGGAGAAACTGTCCAGCACGGGATCCCTTTTTGTAATATCTTTTGTCTTAAAATTGTCCTTGATATTATTCCTTGGATGAGCATAGATTGCGGCACCACCAGCATCTTCAGAAATAGTTTTTAAGTCTGCATAGGCAGTCTCAAGTATAGCGTCACAGGTGATCAAAATACCTTTGATCTGGTAACCTTCTTCCACGAATTTCTTTACGGCAGCTTTTGATGATTTTTCTACAACGTCAATTAATAGGATGTCTCTTCTATTTAAATGTCTAATTGCGTAACCCTGATTATACTTACCATCCACTTCATCTCCTTTGATAAGAAAAGTATCCGGGATCATTTTCAAAAATTTTCCCTGTTCGCCTTGTTCAATAAACTCAGCTGACTGACTGTGAACGATCTCCATTTTATCTACTTGCTTCATAATTTTAATTTTTGATTTCTCGATTGAAGATACAAAAGAGGTGCAGAGACAACAATGGAGTTTTTAAATGTTTAACTGCTTTTAGCAGTTAATTAACGGAAAGCAAATTGCAGCAAATCTGCCATGATGCGTGATCGAAATTGGCAAGCAGATCCCGGTGTTCTTTAGAAACAAATCTGGTATTCCTAAATTATTTTTTCGGAATTCAATATTCTGAAGGTCATGACCAGTTCGAATGGAAAACTTCTTTAAGAATTCGGACTTGTAATTCGTAGAATATGGAAGTTTTATATGTTCTATGTTTTTAAACTCAAGCCAGGAATAAAGGTGATTTTCGTCCTGTACCGATTTAATAATATAAATGTTCTGATTCTTAGAAACACTCAAATTATCCAGATCACATTCATAAGTAACCGGATCAAGCTTGGCAGGAAGTTGAAAGAGCCTTTGATGAGCTTTATAAGCCGCTTCCTTCATCGACCAGATTTTCCAGATTGCCAGTTCCGGTTGAGAATGTAAACGAATTTGCCTGACTTCATTATCTGAAAAAACTTTGGTTAAAAAGCGATCATTATTTCTTCTTGGTTTATCCAGAGCGATCTCAAGATCTATAAGGTCATTTCCAATAATCAATCACCCAACTTTTTGACGATGATATCCCTGGCATCACCCACAGTCATCATTCCTTCCATAGA
>NZ_JBLWIM010000015.1:111410-189605 GCF_048381525.1 Christiangramia qingdaonensis | reverse complement strand
CATCCAGCACTACGTCAACCAGATTAGCAGAATTGATCTCAAGGTCATTTAAAAAGTTGGTGCTTTCATCGAATTCAGACAAGCCTTCTGTACGCTGAGTATATGGAGTGACAATTGTTTTAATCTTAGAAATTATATCCTGATTGGTCATTAGCTATTTTTTATACCGTTTAAAGATAGTGACCGCATTTACATCTCCAAAACCAAAACTGGCTTTAGCTGCGATTCTAATATCAAAATCTAATGTTTTCTTCGGAATACAGGAGCCATCGATTAAATCAATTATATCTTGATGAACATCTTCACAGTTAATATTCCCGAATACATATTGATTTTTAATCTGAAGTATACTAGCAACACTTTCAATTGAACCAGAAGCACTCAAACAGTGTCCGGTCATTCCTTTCAGGGAATTAATCTTCGGAAATTTTTCTCCTGAAAGTCCGAGTGCAGAAGTCCAGTTCTCGATTTCTGTAGCATCTCTGGTAGTAGCTGTGAGATGTCCATTTATATAGTCTATATCTTCAGCCTGAATTCCAGCAAAACTAATAGCATCCTTTATACATCTTTGTACAGCTTCATTATTCGCTGCGGTCATACTTCCACCAGCTCTCTGGCCGCCACTATTGATAGCTCCCCCAAGTACTTCCGCATAAATATTTGCTCCTCTTTGCAAAGCAGATTCCAGCGATTCAAGCAGCAGAGCTCCTGCTCCACTTCCCGGCACAAATCCAGAAGCAGTTGCACTCATAGGTCTGGAAGCTTCTTCTGGATTATCATTGTATTTCCCCGGAAGAATCCTCATCGCGTCAAATCCTCCCCAAACATAAGGTCCATCATCACCGCAACTTCCAACCAGCATTCTTTGAGCCTTCCCTGAAATTATCCGGTCATATCCAAGGATAATCGCTTCATTTCCTGTAGTACATGCAGAAGAATTTGTTGTTACCTGGTTACCGCAACCTAGCATTCCTCCTAAGTAAGCACTAATACCGCTTGCCATCGTCTGGATTACACTCGTGCTTCCCAATCTTCTGGTTTTCCCGGCATCGATCAGATGGATCGCTTCTCTAAATTTGTCGACTCCAAGGATTCCAGTGCCAAAAATGATCCCTGAATTCCAGTCTGGATCCCCTTCCGAAGAAACTGGAAGCAGAGCATCTTTCCACGCATCTACGCCAGCCATCACTCCATAAATGAGTCCGCTGCTATTTAAACCTTTCTGTTGAAGTGGATTGAAATACTTGTTTATAATCTCCTTAGTAACCGGTGGCTTCCCTCCTATCTGGCAACTGAAATTAAGATCCTTAAGATCCTGGTGAAATTTGATTCCGCTATTGCCAATCCTCAAAGCCTGGTCAAATTGATCAATTGCAATTGCATTAGGTGCGGCAACACCCAATCCAGTAATCACTACTCTTCTACTCATGATTCAGCTTTTAAAATCATTCCCGAAATTTCACCCCGGCATATAATGTTTTCTTCAGTATCAGTCATGATCACCACGCACTTTAATTTATTAAATCTAAAGTATTTTTTTTCAGACTTTACGAATACTTTTTCGCCAGGATAAACGGGTTTAATAAATTCCACATTAGAAGAAGTCATAGCAATGCGAGGGGTTCCAGAAGCCTCAGTCTGCTTACTTAACAAGTAGATACCAAGGGAGACCACACCAATTTGCGCCATACATTCAGCCAGGATCACTCCCGGAGTTACAGGATTATCCTTGAAATGGCCACGATAAAAATCTTGGGATTTATTGAAAAGGTAATTACCTTCAATAGTATTCTCGCTAACAGACGTGATTTCGTCTACGAATAGAAAAGGTGCTGAATAAGGTAGTTTGGAGGTTATTTCTATACTTTTCAAGAACTTTGAATTTACATTAAGTGCTCACCACCATTAACAGGGATGATACTCCCGGTAATCCAGGATGCTTCATCTTTACTCAGTAAATAGACAACGTTTGCGACATCATCCGGGACTGTTAATCTTTTGAATGGATTGTGTTTCAAAGCATGTTCCCTAAGAGTTTGATTGCCCGGAATCATCTGGAAAGATCTAGTAACCGTTATACCCGCCTGAATACAATTTGCGCGAATTCCTTTTTCAGCAAACTCAAGAGCGATCCCTCTGGTTAAGGATTCCAGAGTTACTTTTGCTGCTGAAACTGCTGCGTAGTTTTTCCATGCTTTTTTATTTCCTTCACTGGTAAAAGCGATCACACGGGCATCTTTCGCGAAAAGGTCATTTCTATATAGTTCCTGAGTCCAGTCATACAGGCTTAATGCCATGGCATCTATGGTCAATTGAAAGTCGATATTACTCAGAGTTTGTTCATCTCCTAGCATAGGTTTTAAATTACCCTTTGCGATACTATGTAAAAGGGTTCTTACCTTACCATGCTTACCAAGAGATTTCTTGATATTTAAAACGAGTTCATTCCGGTTCTCCTTCTGAATTGCATCTGTATTAAAACTGCGAAATTCCACACCAGTTTTGCGTATACTTTCAAAGGCTTCTTCTATATCTTCAATTTCAGATCTTCTGTCGCGGTGGATTATAATAATATTCATTCCGTGGTTTGCAAGCTTCTTTGCGCTCGCATACCCAAGACCGCTACTACCTCCAAGTATTACCGCCCAATAATCTGTATTTCTGAAGTCTTTTACCATTCTATCAAAATTCGTTGAGCAGAAAAACCAGGTCCAAAACTTAACATCAATCCCTGTTCACCCTTAGCAATATCTTTATCCAGAAATCTTTCCAGAACATAAAGTACCGTAGCGCTACTCATATTTCCGAATAATTTCAATACTTCACGAGTATCGTCAATATTCTTACCTAAGTTACCAAAAAGTTCAGAAACTGTCTGCACTATTTTTTTCCCACCAGGATGAAATATTAAATGATCCACTTTTTGTATAGAAGATCCATGTTTTTCGAGAAACGGATGAACGATTTTCGGGAAATGCTGGGAGATAGTTTCAGGAACTGCCGGATCAAGTATCATTCGCAGACCTTCATTCTTGAGATCAAAGCCCATCATTTGTGTCGCATCATAGAAGTGATACATTTCTTCACCAATAATCCTTGGGCTATCAAGACCTTCTTCGGAAGACAATAATACACAAGCCGCCCCATCCCCGAAAATTGCGGCACTTACCATATTCGCCATACTTAGATCTGAAAGTTGAAAAGTGGCCGTAGGACTTTCAACAGCAATCACAGCGGCACGTTTTCCAGGATTCGACTTAAGAAAATTGTGAGCATATATCATTCCGGAGATACCTGCCGCACATCCCATTTCGGTAACCGGCAAACGAGTAACATCCTGTTTCAATTTTAATTCATTGATCAAATAAGCATCCAGAGAAGGAATCATGATCCCGGTACAACTCACGGTTATGATAAAATCGATACTTTGAGCATCCCAGTTTGCAGCAGCCAACGACTTTTTTAAAACCTGGCTACCCAGCTTCTTAACCTCTCTCACATAAATATTATTTTTATCCTCAAATGAAGTTGCAGTAAAAACTTCCTCAGGATCCATGATCGAATAGCGCCTATCTACGGCTGCACCTTCAAAAATCTTAACAATTTTTCTACGGAATCTGTCATCCTGGTCACCAAGCCAATCTTCTACCAGAGGTATGATATCCTTGGTTTCCCGAAAATATTCCGGTAATTGCTTCTCAACGTTTACTATATGTACACTCATTCTTTTACTTGTTAATGATCCATAGATATCTGAAAGCCCATTTCCATTCGATCGAGTAGGTATCAACTTTAATAGCATTCATATATTTATTTATATCATGCTCCTTAAAACCTCTCAAAATTGAGATGAGACCATCTTTTCTGGCAATTTCGTTGTTCACAAATACCGCGCAGAACATTTTAAATAATCTGTAAGCTAATTCTGAACGTTGCAGGTCATTAATAATCACTGCTATTTTAGACTGATCGTAGAACTGATGCAAAATTTCCGGAATCTGGGAATCCTTGAAATGATGTAATGTCAGCGTACACATCACCACGTCAAATTTTGAACTGCGAAATTCTGAGCTAAAGATATTCTGAGTTACAAAGTCTAATTCTGGGTAATCTTTAGATAAATCCTGTGCGATATCGATGGCATATGCATTCGCATCTACACCTGTCAATTTTAATTTCAATTTCTCTTTTCTGCCCCAATCTGCTATTTTTCGTAACATCGCTCCATTACCACAACCCACGTCTACGATTGAGATTTCTGAATTTTTATCAAGATTCAATTGCTTCAGGCCATCTATACTAATTTGATTACCTCCCAGCCAGGAATTGACCTTTTCAAGATCCTCCAGAGTAATTCTCAATTCTTCACCTCTAAAGTCAAAATCGTCCATGATCTCCGGCTCGAGAGATCTTTTTGTTATATCTATTTCAGACATGCATTTCTTTTCCGTGGGTTAGTTTAATGATCTTCGGAAGTAATCCGGGTACTTTTTGTACAAACCTTTGAGAGAAATTGCTCAGTTTTTCGTGCATTAGTATCTTCTGAAGTATCCTGCCTGTATTCATTCTTGTTCTAAAATTATTATTCCAGGAATGAATGTATTTTGATTCTATCCTTTGCCGATCTTTTGGATTTAGATTGAACTCTAATAATGCTTCCGAAGCCAGCTTAGCGCTACGTATGGCCATCGCCATTCCATTACCAGACAATGGATGAATTAAACCTGCAGCGTCCCCGATCATAATAATATGATTTTCGAACATTATCTTATTTTCAAATGAAATTTGGGCGATACTCAAAGGTTTTTCGAAGACCATGGTTGAATTCTGAAAAAAATCCTCTAAAAATGGATTGCGGCTAAGAACCTTGTTCTCAAATGCTTTAATATTTCCATGTTTTTGAAATGATTCATAAGTCGCCAGATAACAGACATTCACAGTATCAAGATCGGTTCTTGACAGTCCGCAATATCCTCCTCGAAAGTTATGCAGTGCTACCAGATCATCAGGAAAATCCTTGTTATCGTAATGGGCCTTAACACCCATCCATGCAGATCTTTTATTTATAAAGTATCGCTTAAGAATCTTGTCGAGATTGGACCTCTTGCCATATGCCCCGAGTACAAAATTTGCTTCGAGAGTTTTACCGTTCTTGCAATGAACTGAAAAAATGTTCTCCTGAAATTTACAATTTTCAGCAGTTGTCTGAATAATTTCACCTCCTGCTTTTAAAAATCTTTGGAATAAAAGATGATCTAGAGTATACCTGCTAATACCCATTCCTCCAAGATCTAGCTCGCATTCAAGTGCATGCCCTCTCTGTGTGCTAAATTGCATCCTTGCAAGTTCTGGGATATGAATACTCTGTAAATCAAGGCCTAGAAATTCCAAATACGATTTTACTTCATTGGACAAGTATTCTCCACATACCCTATGTCTTGGATATGAGTCTTTTTCAATTAGGCAAACATTAGCACCAGCATTTATGAGATGTATCCCTGCTACAAGACCTGCTAGTCCTCCTCCCAGTATAATAACATCTCTTGAATTCATTTTTTGAATTTAGCTATTAATCATAAAAAATCCCGGCATAAACCGGGATCTTTCACAATTAATTTAAAATAAAATCTTAGTTACCATCTTGCTGTTCGGCCTGTTCCTTAGCCTCTTCTTTTAATTCTTCATTAGCTACAATTGCAAGCTCTACTCTTCTATTCTTTGCTCTTCCATCAGCAGTAGAGTTATCGTACTTTGGTTGAGTTTCACCATACCATTTTGTAGTAAATCTTCCTTTTTCAATTCCGTTATCTACAAGGTAGCCAGTAACCGCTTGTGCTCTGTTTTTTGATAAGGTTAGGTTATAACTGTCACTACCTGTATTATCGGTATGACCTTCAACCAGAACATTTGTTTGAGGATACTCTTTAAAAATACCAGCGAGCTTATTCAACGTTTCCTGAGATTTTGCGTTGATTGCATATTTCTCTGTATCGAAATAAACTCCACTATTTTCGTCAAATGTGACGTTAATCCCTTCACCAACTCTTTCAACTTCCGCTCCAGGAATCTCGTTCTCGATCTTTTTAGCCTGTTCATCCATTCTGTTTCCAATAATAGCTCCGGCTGCACCACCAACTACGCCACCAATGATGGATCCAAGAGCAGTATTACCATCACCCGTGTTGTTACCTATTACGCCACCAATTACGGCTCCTCCTGCAGTACCTATCACAGCACCTTTTTGCTTATTATTTGCGTTCTGTACTGCATCACATCCAAATAAAAGTGTGGATGCAAAAAGTATTACGAACATTCTATTAATTACTGTTTTCATAGCTTTCTGTATAATTAAAGTTTAGTAAAATTCATTTTTATTGTAAACGGTGAGCCATCAAGACTAACTGTTTGTGACCAGGTCATATTAGTATCAGTTAAACTCTGTAAGTTCAGTCTGAATCCTTCATTTCCTGTTGTAGATTTGTAATCTTCATTAGTAGGCTTCAGAAGAAAATCATATATCCCCTGAGGGGTGTTCTCTTCATCGATAGACCAGATGAACTGGTTCGTTTCTCCATCACAACCTGTACCCGAAACTGTGTAAGTTCCACGGTTATTATTCGAAACAAAGTCCCAGTTGCTGTTCTCAAAACAGGAAGCCTGAGCTTCATTGAAAAGAGTTACATTGAATTGGCCCGGATTATTTGGATAAGTAACACTTGTTAATGTCCATTGACCATCAAAGCTCTTTCTAGCCTCTTTTGCAACTTCACTCGTTCCTCCACAGGAAGCAAGTAGTCCAATTGTTGCAAGTAAAATAAATATCTTTTTCATGTAGGATTTTATTTAAAAGTAAAAATCCAATGTGGCAAGGATTGTTCCGAAGCACATTGGATTTAAAATGTTATTGTTCGATTATCTTCTGAATAAACGACTTAGTAATGAGATTACTAGTAGTACAAGGAAGATGTAAAAAATTATCTTCGCGATATCTGCTGCACCGTCTGCAATTCCTCCAAAACCGAAGATTGCGGCAACGATTGCAATAATCAGAAAAATGACGATTAAACGTACCATAATGTATAGATTTATTGATTAGTTGAAACTAAATTACAGCAGTAGTAAGGCGTCAACAAAAGATTATTAATTATTTAACAGAGAATATGTTAACTAATCTTAATTATCTCAATTTAATGATAAAAGCTTGCTAATAATTCAATAATTCCTGCAATTTTAATTTGAAGCGATCCTTTGGCAAATACTGGTTTTCCAGCTCCTTTGCGAATGGTATTGGTGTTTCCAAAGACCCCACTCTATATACTGGAGCATCAAGACTTTCAAAACAATTCTCAGTGATCATGGCAGCAATTTCTGAAGCAAAACTACCCGTTAGTGAATCCTCTGTTAGAACGATCGCTTTTCCTGTTTTTGTGACTGATTCACAAATTGCTTCCTTGTCAAGTGGTTGTAAACTTCGAAGGTCCAGAAGGTCTGCAGAATCCACTTCCAACTCATCCAGAATTTCCATAGCCCAATGAACACCTGCTCCGTAAGTGATTATAGTAACATCGCTACCTTCTCTAATCAAAGAGGCTTTCCCAAATTCAGTAGTGTAATACCCTTCCGGAACTTCCTGCCTGATACTTCGATAAAGCGCCTTGTGTTCAAAATATAATACGGGATTAGGATCATTAAAGGCTGTATTCAACAAACCTTTAGCATCTGCGGGAAAAGCAGGATAGATGACTTTTAACCCGGGGATTTTTGTAAACCAGGCTTCGTTGGTCTGGCTATGGAATGGTCCTGCACCTACACTACCCCCGCATGGCATTCTAATTACGACATCGGCATTTTGGTTCCATCGATAATTTACTTTTGCAAGGTAATTTACGATTGGATTGAATCCCGAACTTACAAAATCACTAAATTGCATTTCAACCATAGCTTTCATACCCTTTATGGATAGACCCATGGCTGTGCTAACTATTGCCGATTCACATATGGGCGTATTGCGGATTCTTTCCTTACCATATTTAGTAAGCAAACCGTCGGTAATCTTAAAAACACCACCATAATCTGCAATATCCTGTCCCATAAGCACAAGATTGGGGTGACGTTCCATAGATTCTGAAACAGATGCAGCAATGGCATCTATAAATCTTAATTCTGAAGTTGTAGATGCCGGCTGAACTTCTTCATATTCATAATCTGCATACACATCCTTTAATTCAGTTTCCAGATCTGCGGAAACGATTGGTTCAGAATTAACGATCTCCAGATGTTCGTTGATCTCCTGTAATATTTTTTCTTTTATTCCTGAAATATGATCTAATGATATAATATTATTTTCAAGAAGGTAATTTTCAAAATTGAGCACGGGATCCTTTGCCTGCCACTCATCCATTAATTCCTGCGGAACATATTTGGTACCACTGGCTTCCTCATGTCCTCTCATTCTAAAAGTCTTGAATTCCACAAGAACCGGCCTGGGTTCTTTCCGCATACTTTCAGCTATTGCAGAGATTTTCTCATAAACTTCGAGAATATTGTTACCATCAATTATATGCGCTTCCATCCCATAGCCAGCACCGCGATCTGCAAGATCCTTACATCTATACTGTTCCGTAGTCGGAGTTGAGAGTCCGTAACCATTATTCTCGATACAGAATAAAACCGGTAGATCCCAAACCGAGGCAATATTCAAAGCTTCATGAAAATCACCTTCGCTGGTACCACCTTCACCGGTGAAAACTGCAGTTACAGATCCTTCTTTTTTAAGTTTGCTAGCAAGTGCAATACCATCTGCCACTCCAAGCTGTGGTCCAAGATGAGAGATCATTCCTACTATATTAAATTCCTGTGTTCCAAAGTGAAAACTCCTGTCTCTACCCTTTGTAAAACCAGACGCTTTTCCCTGCCACTGGGCGAACAGCCGCTTTAAGGGAATTTCCCGGGTAGTAAAAACACCTAGATTTCGATGCATAGGCAAAATATACTCATGCTTATATAAAGCCTTGATTACTCCTACAGAGATCGCCTCCTGCCCTATTCCACTAAACCATTTACTAATTTTACCCTGACGCAGCAAAATCAACATCTTCTCTTCGATCATTCTGGGTTTTAGCATGGCAGAATACAGATCTTGAAGAGTCTCGGTGTCATGATTGCTGGAATTGTATAGTATGCTGATTTGTGAAGTATCTACAGAAGACATATATTATAATTTGTTCGATAAATGTAAGTAAAATTATAAAGTTGAATGGATGCTAAAAATCCTTGAATTACTTAATTTTACTTAACTTTGTTTGTTACCTAAAATTTTAAAAGCGCTATATGGCAATGAATAATATTCCCAGTGTAGATCTCGCCGATTTTCTTTCGGAAGATCCTAAAAGAAAAGAAAAGTTCGTTAATGAGATTGGTAAGGCTTATGAAGAAATAGGTTTTGTAGCTCTTAAAAATCACTTTTTGAGTGATAGTCTGGTTGACAATCTTTACAAAGAAGTAAAATCTTTTTTTGACTTACCGGTTGAAACTAAGAAGAACTACGAGATTGAAGGGCTGGCTGGCCAAAGAGGTTATATTTCCTTCGGAAAAGAGCATGCGAAAGGTAAAAAAGAAGGAGATTTAAAGGAGTTCTGGCACTTTGGACAGGAACCTTCTCAAGATGCGAAACTGTCTGAAGAATATCCTGAAAATGTCCAGGTGGAAGAATTACCAGATTTTAATAAAACTGGGATGGAAGCATATAGAATGCTGGAAAAAACTGGTATTTACGTGCTTCGTGCCCTTGCTTTATACATTGGATTGGAAGAGCACTATTTTGATCATTGGGCAAGTAATGGAAATAGTATTTTAAGACCAATACATTACCCGCCGATCACTGAAGAACCAAAAGGAGCAGTTAGAGCTGGAGCTCATGGAGATATCAATTTAATCACACTATTGATGGGGGCATCTACCGGAGGTCTGCAAGTACTTCGGAAGGATGGTGAATGGATTGATGCAGTTCCGCAGGAAGATGAACTAGTAATCAACGTTGGGGATATGCTGGAAAGACATACCAATAACAAACTTCGTTCTACTATTCACCGGGTTACGAATCCGCCAAAAGATCAATGGGGAAAACCTAGATATTCCATTCCATTCTTTATGCATCCTCGTAGTGACATGAGACTTGACTGTCTTGAAGAATGTATCGATGAAGATAACCCAAAACAATATGAAGACATTACTGCAGGGGAATTTTTGCATCAGCGTCTTGTAGAGATAGGTCTCTTAAAAAAATAGATAATGGCGAAAAAGAAATTAGGTCTGGAAGATCTGGGAGGTTTCGTGTTTTCGACCAATGATGAATTTGATGAAACATCATATACCAATGGAGATTCCCAGGAAGAACTCGCTCCAGAGGATCAGCAATTAGAAGCACATTTCAGTAATAAAGGAAGAGGCGGTAAAACGGTGACTATCATCAAGAATTACCAGGGTCCTGAAGAAGAACTCATCAAGCTAGGGAAATTACTGAAGAAAAAATGTGGCGTTGGCGGTAGTACCAAGGATGGAGAAATCATCATTCAGGGTGACGATCGTGAAAAAATAATGCAGATCCTGCAAAAACAAGGATATCAGGTTAAACGTGTTGGAGGTTAATTTCAGCACGTTTTTTATATCTCAAATATGAGCGAAAAGACTTTACATATAGTGAACGGTGATGGTTTGGCCGGGCAAATGCAGGAGCTAAACTTACCGGGTGAATTGATTATATGGCGCGAACTTTTATGTGAAGGTCCTACAAACAGGAAGCTTAATGACAAGTTCTTCAAAATGCGCAAGAAATTCCTGTTGAAGGCATACGATATCTCTGCGGAAAATTATGAAGAACGTTTTATTTCTGAAGTTGAAAGATTAAAAGCCATGGATGACTATGACAAAGTCTATCTGTGGTTCGAGTATGATCTTTTTTGCCATATCAATATGCTTGCTGCTATTCAGGTGCTAGCGAACAAGAAAATGGATATGCCCGTATTTCTTGTGTGTAGCAAAAAACTCAAGGGCGACAAGGAATTTCAACCTTTATGCCAGCTATCAATTTCGGAATTAAAGAACCATTATGAAAACAGCATTGCATTAACTTCTGAAGATATTGAAATTGCATTGTTGATTTGGGAACTGTATTGTGGTGAAGATCCTTTAAAATTAAAAGCACAAATCAAGACCAAGTCTAATTTTGAGTATTTATCAAGCTGCATTAGAGCGCATATTGAAAGGTTTCCAAATAGTAAGACAGGTATCAACTCCCTTGACAGAAACATTTTAAAGCTTATAGAGTCAAGAGAGATTACAAGTAGAAATCATTTACTGGGATACGCTCTTCAGCATCAGGGTTACTATGGGTATAGCGATAGCCAGATGCAAAAAAAACTGGACAGGCTCTCCCTGTTCTTTTCTGAAATCGAAAATAAAATACAACTTACTGAAAAAGGAATTCAGGTATTAAATGGGAAAAAGAACTTCTATCGTGAACTTTCAAATGAACAGGTTTATGGCGGAGTACGAAAATTCGATTTCCTTTACGATCCTGAATTGAACAGATTATTAAAACTATAGAATGAGTTTAAAAGCTTCAGAATTGATCCTTAACGAGGACGGTTCCATATATCACCTTGGTTTACTACCACATGAAATCGCAGATACAGTGATCACCGTTGGTGACCCGGCAAGAGTAGAAAGAATTAGTGCTTATTTCGATAAGATCGAGATCACCAGAATGAAACGTGAATTCTGTACTCATACCGGTCTTCTGGATGGTAAAAGAATCACCGTAATGTCTACAGGAATGGGAACCGATAATATAGATATCGCTTTAACCGAACTGGATGCGCTGGCAAATATCGATCTGCATAAAAAAGAGGTTAAGAACGATCTTAAAGCTTTAGACATTATTCGGATAGGCACCACCGGTTCAATTCGAGAAGATATTCCATTAGATTCATTTCTGGTAAGTGAACTCTCAATGGGCTTTGATGGTCTAATGCATTTCTATGAAAGCGATAGTTTTTTACAGGCTACTTATGCTGAAGAATTTGTAAAGCAAACGAACTGGTCTTCTAAAAAAGCATATCCATATGTAGTCGAAGGAAGCAATCGACTCATCGAGAAATTCTCATCTAAAGATACTGTCAAAGGTTTTACTGCTACGAATATTGGTTTCTATGGACCACAGGGAAGAGTGCTTCGAAACTCCATTCCTGAGGCAGATATGAACCAAAATATCGCCGCCTTCAGTTTTAACGGAAGGTCTATTACCAATCTTGAGATGGAAACTTCAGGAATCTACGGGATGTCCAAATTACTGGGACATCATGCAGTTTCTATGAACGCCGTATTGGCGAACAGAGCTACCGGAGAATTTTCAGCAGATCCTAAAAAACTTGTGGATAATCTTATTAAATACTGTCTTGAACGGATCGTTGCTTAGACAGCTTATTTAACAATATATTAAAAGCTCTGCATGGCTTACTTTGTATTTTTGATTAAACAAAATAATGTCCATGTCGCAACCTAATGAAAACCGTTTTAGACACCGAGATCTAAACTGGTTGAGTTTTAACGAAAGGGTTCTACAGGAGGCTGCAGATAAATTAAATCCTCTTTACGACAGGATGAAATTTCTGGCAATTTTTTCTTCCAATCTGGATGAGTATTTCCGCGTACGTGTTTCTCAATTACGCCAGATGAAAAGGGTGAAGAAAAGTATCAGGAAAAAACTAGCCCTCAAACCTTCAAGGATAACTAAGCAGATCATCGAAGAAGTTAAAAAGCAACAAAATCAGTTTGGTGATATCTATAAAAAACAGATCATTCCGGAATTAGCGGCGAACAATATATTCTTACTGGAGGCAGATCATTACGATCAAAAGCAAAAGGCCTTTGCTGAAGATTATTTTAAAGAGAACATTCAGCAACATTTAGATCCAATACTTATTAATCTGAATGAAGAAAATGAGCTATTTTTAAAAAATTCTATCCTTTATTTTCTGGTTACTTTTAAAGATGAAAATAAATTAGCCATTGTTAATATACCGGTAGAAGAATGTGGCCGATTCGTAACTTTTAAGGATGAAGCAGATAAACATCAGATCACTTATTTAGATGAAATTTTAAGGCATCAACTGTTTAAAATTTTTCCTGAAAGCGATATTACAGGAATTTATGAAATCAAATTATCCCGTGATGCTGAATTATATATTGACGATATATATGAAGGCGTACTGGCAGAAAAGATCTATGAATCTTTAAAGCAAAGAACAGATGGACAGCCTACGAGATTACTTTATGATGCAAGTATGCCCGATCCTGTTCATAGAAAGATCAGGAAACTGCTGAAATTAGGGAAGATCGATATGATGCCGGGAGGTAAATATCATAATTTTAAGGATTTCTTTACTTTTCCTGACCCAAGTGGCAATAGCGATCTTCATTTTAAAAAGCTACCACCTCTACCCCATAAAACCCTTGAAAAAAGTAATGATTACTTTAAATCTATTTTAGAGAAAGATCAGGCGCTGCATTTTCCTTTTATGTCTTTTGACTATGTAGAGAAATTTGTAGAACAGGCCGCAGCAGATGACCAGGTCACTGATATTAGTATTTCTCTTTATCGGGTAGCCGATGAATCTAAGCTGACTAACTCTCTAATGCAGGCTTTGGAAAACGGTAAAAATGTTACTGTTTTTGTGGAAGCCAAAGCAAGATTCGATGAGGAAAACAATATTAGCTGGGGAAGAAAATTTGAAGAAAAAGGTGCTCACGTGATCTATTCTTTTCCGAAGGTGAAAGTACATTCGAAAATCATGCTGGTAAAAAGGCAGGAGAATGATGAAACTGTGCGATATGCTTATATTGGAACCGGAAATTTCAATGCAGAAACCTCTGAAATCTATTGCGATCATGCCATCTTTACAGCAAATAAACTGATCACTAAAGAACTCGACCGCCTGTTTAAAGTGCTGGAAGGAGAACTGATCATCCCGAGAGAAAAGAACCTTTTGATCTCTCCATTTTCTACAAGGCAGGAATTTACCAAATTGATCTACAACGAGATTGAAAATGCCAGAGATGGCAAGAAAGCGAAGATTACCGCCAAAATGAACAGCCTTGAAGATGAGGAAATGATCGAGTTGCTGTACCGGGCGAGCGAAGCGGGTGTTGAGATTAGAATGCTAATACGCGGATTTACCTGTCTAATTCCAGGAGTTGAAGAGATGAGTGAAAATATTTATATCACCAGTGTAGTTGATCGTTTTCTGGAACACGGTAGAATCTATCTATTTGAAAATGGTGGTGATGAAAAGATGTTTTATGGGAGTGCAGACTGGATGAGTCGTAATCTTGATCGCAGGATAGAAGTCATCTCTCCAGTGCTGGATGAAGATATATTCAATGAATTCAAAGATATACTGAACATTCAGTTGAGGGATAATGTGAAAGCTCGTATTCAGGATAAGGAAGAATCGAATACCTATGTTCAGAAAGAAGATGATGAGGAAACAGTACGTTCGCAATATGCGATATATGACTACTTAAAAGAAAAGCATTCAAATGACTAAGATCAAAGTTGGTGGTGTACCGGAGCATTTTAATTTACCCTGGCATCGCTGTATAGAGAATAACAAATTCACAGAAGCAGGAATAGACCTCGAGTGGAGAGAAGTTCCGGAAGGTACAGGAGCGATGTGTAATTTGCTTCGGGAAGAGGAAATAGACGTAGCAGTTATACTAACAGAAGGTATAACTCGTGATATTATAAATGGTAATCAAAGTAAGATCATTCAGAATTATATTGGAAGTCCGCTTATTTGGGGAATTCATGTGGATGGCAGATCTTCCTTTAAAAACATAAATGACCTTAAGGGTTCAAAGGCTGCAATTAGCCGTGAAGGAAGTGGCTCACATCTAATGGCCTATGTAAATGCTGAAAATGTTGGGTGGGATACAGATTCACTAAAATTCGAAATCGTTCACAATTTGGATGGAGCTATTGAAGCTTTAAGACAGGATGGTGCACAGTATTTTATGTGGGAACATTTTACTACAAAACCTCTGGTAGACAATAATACCTTCAGACTTATTGCCGACTGCCCTACTCCATGGCCTTGTTTTGTTATTGCCGCTTCTCAAAAGGCGATCGATGAAAAACCTGATGAGCTTCTTCAAATGCTGGATGTTTTGAATACTGAAACAAGCGATTTTAAAATTCAGAAAAATATAGATGTTGAACTGGCAAAAAGATACGGACAGAAACTGGAAGATATCCGTAAATGGCTTGATCTCACCCATTGGAGTCAGCAGCAAATTGCCAATCAGGATCTAATTGAAGTTCAGGACTATTTAAAAAGACTTAAACTTATTTCCGAAAAAGTAGATTGTAAGGAATTAATTCATAATTTCAGGGCTAAATAATCTACCTCTTAAATGAAATTCTTACTTACCTGCTTGCTTTTAGCAGCTACATCTCTGGGCTTTAGCCAGACCAACGACAGTATTTCCAACGCAATTTCAAGGGAATCCGGAAAACAAGAATTAAGTCTGAATGCTTTCAATCTCGTTGCCTTCGGTATCGTGGATATTACCTATGAACGCATAATTTCTGAAAATTCTACCTGGGCGATCGAAGCTTTTTACCATCCAACTAAGGATGATTATCTCAATGATGCTTATTATAAAGAGCTCTCATTAACCGGGAAATACAAGCATTTCTTTAGTTCTAAATATGCGCGTGGATTTTATGTTCATGGTTTTGGAATGTTATCCAATGGTGAATATGAAGATGGATATTACTACGACGCAGGCGTTGACGATTATATTTATGATACTTATGACTATACAGACTTTGCCATAGGATTCGGTTTGGGCGGTAAGTTTGTTTCTAAAGGTGGTTTTTTATTAGACCTAAGCGGTGGTATAGGAAGAAACTTGTTCAGTGAGAGATCACCAACAATAGCTGGTCAGTTTATGGTCAACCTTGGATATAGATTCTAATTGCAATTATTGAGTTTGCTTACCAGTTAATTGGATTTTTCCCTTTTGATTGCAAATACTCGTTGGCTTTACTAAAATGTTTGTTTCCAAACCAGTATCCTCTATTTGCACTTAATGGTGAAGGATGACCACTGGTTAAAATAAGATGTTTGGAACTATCGATTAGCTTGGATTTTTTCTTGGCATATCCACCCCAAAGCATGAAAACAACATTTTCTTTTTCTTGGGAAATTAGTCTGATAACTTCATCTGTAAAGACTTCCCAGCCTTTATTTTGGTGGGAACCAGCCTGGTGAGCTCGCACACTTAAGGTAGCATTTAATAAAAGTACGCCTTGATCTGCCCATCTTTCAAGGTTTCCGTTGGAAGGCGCGGGCTTATTCAGATCAGTCTCGATCTCTTTAAAAATATTGATTAGCGAAGGAGGAATCTGGATATTATCACGAACAGAAAAACACAAACCGTTCGCCTGCCCTACTCCATGATATGGATCCTGACCCAGGATAACTACCCTGGTATTATCGAAAGTAGAATGATCAAAAGCAGCGAAAATCTCACTGCCTGGAGGAAAACATTTATGTTCCGTATACTCTTTTTTTACATATTGAATTAAATTCTTGAAATAGTCCTTTTCAAATTCAGCATTTAGAACTTTTTTCCAGCTTTGATCTATTCTTACGTTCATGAGAATTGAGTAACTTTGTAGAACCTCAAATGTAGGGAAAAATTGATATGATAAAAATTAGTTCCAGGAGTCTTGATGATTTGGAATTTCCGGTAGTATGTTCACAGGTGAGCGAACTTTGCATTACAGGACAAGGAAAAGAGAAGGCTCTTAAGATCCAACCATACCCGAGTTTTCAGAAAACCGTTTTTGGACTCGATCAAACCAACGAATTTATTAAATCCAAAACCCAGGATGAAGCGATCCCGAATCATGGATTCGACAGTATTCAAACTGAGCTTCGATTACTGGCTATAGAAGAGTCGGTTTTGGAAATTGGAGGTTTCAGAAAGATTTCTTCATTAAATGAAACGGTGAACAATCATCTGAAATTCTTCAGAAAAAATAAGCATCTCTATCCCGCTCTGTCTGAGACTGTTTCGCACCTTGAATATGACCTAAGCCTCGTAGAAAAGATCAATTCGGTTATTGACCGATTTGGGGAAATGAAAGATGATGCTACCACGTATTTGCAGCAGTTGCGAAGATCGATCAATGCTGTAAAGGGGCAGATAAATACAAGTTTCAATTCAGCCTTAACTACTTACAACGGTTATGGGTATCTAGACGAGATCAAAGAAAGTGTTGTAGAGAATGTGCGGGTGCTCGCTGTAAAATCCATGTATCGCCGTAAGGTAAAAGGCGGGATCATGGGGAATTCCAAAACCGGCAGTATTGTTTATATTCAGCCGGAAGCTACTCATCGATACACCCGGGAGCTGAACAATTTAGAATACGAGGAAAAGGAAGAGATTAAACGAATCTTAAAAGAACTAACAGAATTTACCAGACCCCATCGTGAAGTCTTGACAGAACATCAGGATCTTCTAAGTGAAATGGATGTGATCGCTGCCAAGGCTAAATACGCTTATAAGATCGAAGGGATCTTACCAAAAATCACTAAGGATCGGGAACTATTTCTGAAGGATGCCTACCACCCATTATTACTTCTGAATAATAAGAAAAAGAACGAGAAAACGTTTCCACAGAGCATTGAACTAGGCGCCGACAACCGAATAATGGTTATTTCAGGTCCCAACGCCGGTGGTAAAAGTATCACTCTTAAAACTGTTGGACTTTTGCAGGTAATGCTCCAGAGCGGAATGCTTATTCCGGTTCATGAGTATAGTAGAATGTGCCTGTTCTCAAAAGTTCTTACCGATATTGGTGATAATCAATCTATAGAAAATCACCTTAGTACGTATAGCTACCGACTTAAAAACATGAATTACTTTCTACGGAAATGTGATGACAAAACATTGTTTCTAATCGATGAATTTGGTACGGGAAGTGACCCAGAACTTGGTGGTGCTTTAGCTGAAACATTCCTGGAGGTTTTCTATGAAAAAGGATCCTTCGGTATACTTACGACACATTATGCTAACCTGAAAAAACTGGCTAATGAATTACCAGAAATGAGCAATGCGAATATGATGTTCGATAATAAAACGCTGGAGCCAATATATAAACTACAGGTTGGAGAAGCCGGAAGTTCTTTCACGTTTGAAGTTGCTCAGAAAAACGGAATTCCTTATAGCCTTATTAATCGTTCCAAAAAGAAGGTTGAGCGTGGTAAGATTAGATTTGATCGAAGTATTGCGAACCTTCAGAAGGAGCGCTCCAACCTTAGAAAAACAACCGATAGCCTTAAAACCAAAGAGCAAAAGGCCGCTGCGGAAAAAGAAAAGCTGGAAGAAACAAACACCAGAATTCAGCAGAAACTCGAAAGCTATCAGGAGCTTTATGACAGCAATCAACGTATGATCTACCTTGGTCAAAAGGTGAATGATCTAAGTGAAAAATACTTCAGCAATAAGAAGAAAAAAGAGCTTATTGGAGAATTTATAAAGCTGGTGGAAATAGAGAATTCCAAACGGAAAAAAGAAAGCGCCAAGAAACTTAAAGCAAAGAAAAATAAAGAAGAACAGCTGAAAAAAGAGGTGCAGAAAAAAATTGAACCTATTCGAGAAAAGAAAAAAGAAGAGAAGAAAAAAGAGACGCAATTAAAGAAGCAGGAAGCCAATAAACCAAAAGCTAAATTAAAGGTTGGGGATCGTGTTCGGCTCGAAGATGGAAAAGCAGTTGGAACGATCGATAAAATAGAAAAAGACAAAGCTCTAGTGAATTATGGAATTTTCACCACTTCAGTTGGCATGGCTCAATTGGAACTCGTACAATCCGCTAAAAAGAAATAGTTATGGAAATTACTTCCAAACATAAAATCATACTGTTTGATGGCGTTTGTAACCTTTGCAATAACGCGGTACAGTTTATTATAAAACATGACCGCAAGGATAAGTTTAGATTTGCATCCCTGCAAAGTGAAACCGGGAAACGACTTATTGAAGAAAGAGGTTTTAATCCTGAAGATCTGGATTCTATTATGCTTATTGAACCGGGTGTGGCTTATTATAGAAAATCTACTGCGGCCCTGGAAATCTCAAGAGACCTTAATGGAGGATATTCTTTACTGAAAAACTTCTTGTTTCTACCTGAAAGCTTGAGAGATAGTATTTATGATCTCGTAGCCAGCAATAGATATAAATGGTTCGGGAAAAAGGAGAATTGCATGATCCCTACTCCCGAACTAAAATCTAAGTTTCTGGATTAAACCGTTTCCTCATTTTCAGGATGGTAATCATCATCCCAGTCTTTCACGTTAGGAGGTCCCATCATATCCACAGATTTAGCTACCATCAATGATACTGCTGCATCTCCGGTAACATTAACCGTAGTTCTACACATGTCCAATGGTCTGTCTACCGCAAATATCAAAGCCAATCCGGCTTCAGGAATTCCAGCCTGGGCAAGTACAATTACCAGCATCACCATTCCTGCTCCCGGAACTGCCGCCGAGCCTATGGATGCTAATGTAGCTGTCGCGATGATCCCCAACTGTGCACCTAGTGTTAGATCCATACCGAATGCCTGGGCGATAAATACCGCAGCCACTGCCTGATAAAGACTTGTACCGTCCATATTGATAGTGGCGCCAATTGGAAGCACGAAACTAGTAACCTCCTTGTTAACACCCATGTGTTCTTCTACCCTTTCCATCGTAACAGGAAGCGTAGCAGCACTGGAGCTTGTAGAAAAAGCAAGTAATTGTGCAGGCCCGATTCCATTAAGGAAAAATGAGGGTGTATTTTTAGTAAAAATCCAAACAAGTAAAATATATACTCCTATCATAAGGGCTAAACCTAGTAGTACGGTAAGCGCATACATAGCAAGAGCTGCAAAGAGATCTGCACTTGGTGATTCTACAACAAGTGCTGCTAGTAAGGCAAAAACACCATACGGTGCAGTTAGCATGATAAGGTCGATCATTTTCAAGATGACTTCATTGAAGCCATCAAAGAAGTCCTTAACTGGTTTCGCTGTTTTTTCAGGAATAAGTATGAGTCCGAGTCCAAAGAATATCGCAAAAAATATAACCTGAAGCATGTTCCCGTTATCGCTTGCCGCCCCAAAAATATTACTCGGCACCAGATCTTCCAGGGCCTGTAAAGGGCCTGCATCCTTCTGCTTCTGGGCATCTGTAATTCTAACCGAGGCATCCCCTTCGTAACTAGCTATAAGATCACTACGGGTTTCTTCTGAGATTGCTTTCCCTGGAGCGATAAGGTTCACCATGAGCAATCCAATAGAAACTGCGATCACGGTTGTGACTATATATGTCGCAATGGTTCTGGTACCCATTTTGGACAACTTTGAAATATCTTTAAGATCTGAGATCCCTTTGATAAGAGATGCAAGGATTAATGGCACTGCAATTAACTTAAGCGCATTAATAAAAATATTTCCGAAAGGTTTGATCCAATCCTCTGTAAAGTCTGGTCCCCAACTAAAATTAGTCATGATAAGTCCAAAGATGACCCCTACGGCCATTCCTAAAAGTATCTGCCAGTGCAATGCGAGTTTTTTCATATACCTGTTGTTCTACTATTAAATTTTTGATGATTTATTCTGAAGAAAATAGTCGGCCATCACTATTGCGGCCATGGCTTCTACGATGGGTACTGCTCTAGGCACAACACATGGATCATGTCTTCCCTTACCCTGCATGTCCACCTGCTCGCCTTTGGAATTGATCGTTTGTTGTTTTTGCATAAGTGTTGCAACTGGCTTAAAAGCTACTCTAAAGTAGATATCCATCCCATTGCTTATTCCTCCCTGGATACCGCCACTCAAATTAGTCTTAGTGGAACCGTCCTGGTTGAACTGGTCATTATGCTCACTACCTTTCATAGTAGTTCCTGCAAATCCGCTGCCGTATTCAAAGCCTTTCACAGCGTTGATCGATAGCATCGCTTTACCAAGTTCAGCATGTAATTTATCAAAAACAGGTTCACCCAAACCTTTAGGAACATTTTGAATCACACAATCAACGATTCCACCAACCGTATCACCGCTGGAGCGAATTTCCTTGATAAAAGTTTCCATTTCTTTAGCCTTGACAGGATCTGGACATCGCACCGGATTCTTTTCAACTTCTGAAAAATCCAGGTCCTGATATTTTTTATCCAGTTCAATATGACCTACAGTAGAAACATAGGCATTAAATTGAAGGGAACTTAAAAGCTGTTTAGCAATACTACCTGCAACAACCCTGCAAGCCGTCTCTCTGGCCGAGGATCTTCCGCCGCCACGGTAATCTCGAACACCATACTTTTCGTCGTAGGTATAGTCGGCATGGGAAGGCCTGTAAGTATCTTTTATATGTGAATAATCTTTGGATTTTTGATTCGCATTTTTAATTACGAATCCAATTGGAGTACCGGTTGACTGCCCTTCGAAAATTCCAGATAGAAATTCAACAGTGTCAGGTTCCTTGCGCTGAGTTACAATTGCAGATTGCCCGGGCCGTCTTCGATCCAGGTCCTGCTGTATTTTGTCCAGATCTAGCTCGACTCCTGCAGGACATCCATCAATTACACCACCAATAGCAACACCGTGAGACTCACCAAACGTAGTTAATCTGAAGAGTGTGCCTATAGAATTTCCTGCCATTTATTCGATTTTGAACAAATGTAATTTTTTAAGAACATATTTGAAAGTGGAATCCTATATATTCCCAATGTAGGAAAAGGCTATTGCTTAATTTGGAATTATATTAGTTAATTACTGAATTTCTATGAGCTGGCGGACTTTCCGCTATTGTCCCTTGCAAGAACTTCAGACACTCTGTTTAAAAGGGTATCCATATCAAATGGTTTTGGAATAAAGTCAATAGCGCCTACAGATTTACAAAGGTCGCCTACATTGTGTAAGGCAGACATCATAATAATCGGTATGTGAGCAACTTCTTCATCTGCTTTGAGTTCTGCGCATACATCTGTTCCGTCCACTCCAGAAATAAGCTTATCCAGAAGTATCAGTTCTATATCGTGTTTTAATATATTTTCTTTCGTAATCTTAGGTTGCTGAGAGACAGTTACATTATGATCAGAAAACTCAAGTATATCTTTAAGCATTAATCCAATTGTTTGATCGTCGTCTACGATTAAGATTCTAGCCATATGTTTATTGATTTAGGGGTAATTTAAAAGTAAATTCAGAGCCTTTACCAGGCTCACTTTTCACAAGAATTCTTCCTTGATGTTTTTCTATAATTTCATTTGAAAGATAAAGCCCAATTCCAAAGCCTTCATAAGTTTCATCTTTATTTCCAGAAACTCTATAGAAACGTTTGAATATTTGCTGTTGTTCCTGCAAAGCTATACCTATTCCGTAATCTTTCACACTTACTGCAGCTTGATTATCTTCGGTCCTAAAAACCCTTACCGATACTTTCTTGGTATCGGGTGAATATTTCACTGCATTGGTTATTAAATTCGTAATTACCTGACCTATTCTCTCTTTATCAGCTTTTATTGAGATTTTTTCTTCATGACTTATATCGATCTGCATCTCACGATGAGAAAACGATAGATCTTCAATTACTGTTTCGATCTGTTCATTCAATTGAAAATCGCTTAGCTCAAGAATTAGTTCATTTTGCTCAATTCTACTTAGATCAAGCATTTCAGATATTAATCGAATAAGCCTTTCGATCTGGCTCTGTATTCTATGCAAATATGGTTTAACTGGGATATTCCTGGAATCTGCCTCTACCTTCTCAGGTAATATAGATTGTAACAATTGTATGTAACCTTTAATTGAAGTAACTGGGGTCTTGAGTTCATGACTTACCAGTTTTAGAAAACTTTCCTTTCGCTTCTCATCATCTTTTAATTTCTGAATTTCGGTACAAGAGGATATCCATGAATTTATTACGCCTTCTTCATTTTTAATAGCAGTTGCTCTGGCTAAGTGCCATTTTGGTATTCCATCTTTGTTAAAAATCCGCAATTCGGTCTCAATATCCTGTCCGGTATTCATGCTACTTTCAACAAGTTCACCAATAAACTCCCTGTCTTCATGATATATAAGCGAATACCATGAATCTTTAAGTAATTCATTAGAAGTCTTTCCAGTAAAATTTAACCAGCTATTATTGTAAAATACAGGTTCACCTTCAGCAGTTGTCGTACAAATCTTATGAGGTATGAAATTCACCAGTTCTCTGAATTTCTTTTCACTTTCCCTTATTTTCTTATTTAATAGACCTTGATTGGTTACATCGTGAGCAATTATTGCCACTCCTTCAATTTCTCCAGAGATATTTTTTTGAGGTTGGTAAACGAAATCAAAATAACCAAGCTTTAATGATCCATTTTGCTGATGTAAAAGAGGTCGTTCCTGAGCAATATAGGGCTGTCCATTTTTATAGACATCATCAAAAATTTCAGGCATTCCCTGCCCGATCATTTCAGGTAGTACATTAAATAATGGTTTTCCTTCCACGTTATCACCCTTACCCCAAACATCCTTAATTGCCTGGTTCGCAATTTCCACTATCATGTCTTCACCCTTCAATATAGCTATAAGAGAATTGGAAGAATGAATTAGTTCGCGATACCTAAATTCACTGTTCTTAATTTTTTCATGGTAAATGGCTTTAGGTGTTACTTCCTGAGCAATTACTGCAACTCCTTCTACTTCTCCATTCCTATTTTTCTGAGGTTGATAAACAAAATTAAAATGCGAAAGTTCTCGTTTATCACTTCTGGTAATATAAACTGGCATTTCATAGCCGAATTGAGGTTCTCCAGATTCAAGAACTGTATGAAGTAATTGCTCTAAGCCTAGCTCCCTTATATCAGGATGTACTTCTATGAGTGGTTTACCTAATATACATTTCTCTTTTTGCCAGAATTTCAGAATAGGCTCATTTGCTACCTGAATTACTAGATTTTTTCCTTTTAAAAGGGTAATCATGGAGGGAGAAGAATGAATTAGTTCTCTAAATGAATGAGCTTCGTTTTTTAAGTTTTCATTTTCAGATTTTAATCGTTCATTGGAGGCTAAGAGCTCTGCGATTCTAAGTTCTTTCTCCTTCGACTTTTCTTCTAATTCCTGAATCCGTAAATCCTTATTCATTCCCAGTCAATGCAATAAAATAGTCTGTAATTTTTTCGAACGCTAAATTTAATGTTTTGAACGCGCCACAATATATAATACACAGGCATTAACAAAACTTTACATTATTAAGCAAGAGCTTTATAAAGAATACTCACCGGGTGCTGTGCTATTCTTCCAGTTCCATCTTTAATTTGATGTCTGCAACTGGTTCCATTCGCAGATATGATTGTGCCCTCCTTACTCTTTCTTATAGCCGGAAATAGAGAATTTTCTCCTATACGCATACTGATCTCATAATGTTCTTTTTCATAGCCGAAAGAACCTGCCATACCACAGCAACCTGAAGGAATGATAGTCACCTTATAATTTTCAGGGATATTGAGAATATCGAAAGTTCGGGCGCTATTGGATAGCGCTTTTTGATGACAATGTCCATGAATTTTAATAGTTGCAGCCTCCGTGGTAAACTGATCCTTAAGGATATTACCCGCTGCAAGCTCTTGTTTCAAGAATTCTTCAATTATAAAGCAATTCTCACCAAGTTTCTCGGCTGAATTCTTATCATCTGCCAGTCTTAAATATTCATCTCTAAAACTTAAGATTGCCGAAGGTTCTACACCAAGCAATGGAGTTTCCTTATTAATTAGAGGATTAAAGATTCTAATATTCTCATTGGCCAGTTTCTTTGCTTCACCCAGAAATCCTTTGGAAAGGTAACTCCTTCCGCTTTCAGGATGATCAATAATTTGAACCTGGTAGCTTAACCGACTTAAAAGTCTGAGAGCGTCAATACCTACTTCTACATCAAGATAATTGGTAAATTCATCATTAAAGAGATAAACCGTTTTAAGCGGATTTTGAACTTCAAGTATCTTTTTATTAGCCAGGTAATATTTTTTAAGGGTAGTCTTTCCAACTGCAGGCAATTCTCTTTCTACTGCAACCCCAAGTAGTCTTTTTGCAATTCTGGAAGTAAATTTGTTTTGCATTACAAATCGCGATAAGCCAGGGACTTTTGATGCCATGGCGTTTTGGTTGCTGATTCCTGCGAAAGTTCGATCCCTTAAACTAGGTTTGTTCGATTTGTAATACTGAAATTGAAATTCAGCTTTAAGAGCAGCCATATCCACATTGGACGGACATTCACTTTTACATCCTTTACAGCTAATACACAGATCCAGCACTTCCTTTAGTTCTGGATGATCAAACCTGTTCTCCTTATCTGAATTTGTAAGAAATTCCCTTAAAGCATTTGCACGAGCCCTGGTGGTATCTTTTTCATCCCTGGTAGCTCTGTAACTAGGGCACATGGTTCCTCCCGCTTCTACCGACTTTCGGCAATCACCACTTCCGTTACATTTTTCGGCTAGCTTAAGGACACCTTCAGCATCAGAAAAGTCCATGATGGTTTCGATCTCGGGTTCTTTGCGATCTGGAACATATCTAAGAGAGGTATCCATAGCTGGTGCATCCACGATCTTACCTTTATTGAAAATATTATCTGGATCGAAAGCAAACTTTATATCCTTCAGTAGAGAATACACTTTTCCCCCATACATAAGCTCAATAAATTCTGCCCTCAACCTTCCATCGCCATGCTCCCCACTAAGAGAACCATTGTATTTTTTCACCAGTTTTGCTACATCCAGCGTAATACTTCGGAATAACCCAACATCATCAGATTTTTTCAGATTCAGAATAGGACGCAGATGAATCTCCCCAGCACCTGCATGAGCATAGTAAACGGCTTGCTGATCATAATTCTTCATGATCTCTGTAAATTCAGCAATATAATCTGCCAGTACCGGGATGGCCACAGCAGTATCTTCAATACATGCAACGGCTTTGTGATCTCCCTTCATATTACCCAATAGTCCCAAACCAGCTTTACGCAGATCGAGTGCAAGGTCGATTTGATCACCATACAAAACGGGAAAAGCGTAACCAAGATTGGAACTTCTAAGTGTATTCATTAGAGCTTCCAGTTTCTTTTCAAGTACTTCCTGTGTTTCTGCGCGTAACTCAAGCATCAGGATCGCCTCAGGATCATCTTCTATAAAAAATCTATTCTCACGATATTTTAAATTATCACTGGTACAGTCGAGAATGATCTTATCCATCATCTCACAGGTAAAAAGCGAGTGCTTCATAGCCGGAACTACCGCTTGCATACAGGCATCTATAGAACGAAAATGCACTGCGATCATCGCTTTTTCTGAAGGAGGCAGAATATCAAGCTTTAAGGTGATTTCAGTAATAAAAGCCAGAGTTCCTTCACTACCTGCAATGATGTCGCAAATATTCAATTTTCTATCACCACCCTCGAATACTGCAGTATGCAACAACTCATCAAGCGCATAACCTGTATTTCGTCTATGTAACTCCATTGGAGGAAAATTACTGATGATCGCTTCCCTGTTTACTTCTGAATTAAGTATATCCTGAATTTTACGATAGATATCACCCTCCAGTCCTTTGACCTCTAATTTCTTCTGAAATTCAATTTTAGAAAGATCGCTAAACTCAACTTCACTGCCATCACTTAACAGTGCTTTGATGGATTTGATTCTGTCCCGGGTTGTACCATACTTAATTGAAGTAGTTCCACTGGAGTTATTACCTACCATTCCTCCTATCATACAGCGGTTGGAAGTCGAAGTATTCGGCCCGAAGAAAAGACCATGCCTATGAAGTTTCCGGTTAAGATCATCCCGAATCACTCCAGGCTGTAGAGTTACTGTTTTGCTTTCGGGATCAACATTAATAATATCGGTAAAATGACGTGAGACATCCACAATGATACCATCACCAGTACATTGTCCTGCCAACGATGTACCGGCAGTTCTTGGGATTAATGTAGTTTTATTTTCCCTGGCGAATTTTATAAGTCTTATAAGATCTTGCTTTGACTTAGGTCTGCTTACGGCTAACGGTATTTCTCGATAGACAGAAGCATCAGTCGCGTAAATGGTTTTCCAGAGCTCATCATAGTATAGCTCTCCTTCTAATTCATTTGCGAGCTGCCGCAGGGAATTTTTCAATTTCATACTCAAATTTAGGAAGTTTCAGTTTACCGACTTAACAGAATCTTAATTAATATTAACAATACATTTACTAGCCTTGACGTTCTCATATTGGTAAACGGCATAAATTTGCCGGGATGAATTTAAAACAATCAAACATGAAAAAAGTAGTTCTATTTGCAGCTTTTATTTTTGGAGCTGTATTTCTGAATGAGGCAAATGCACAGCAGATATCTCAAAACGCTCTTGGTTTAAGAGTGGGTGACGGTGGTGGATTTGGTGCCGAGGTTTCATATCAGAGAGCAACAAGCGAGAACAACAGGTTAGAGTTCGATCTTGGATGGAGAAATGACAGCAATTACGATGCTATCAAGCTTGTTGGATTGTACCAATGGGTTTGGAATATTGAAGGAGGTTTCAACTGGTATGCAGGTGCTGGTGCAGGACTTGGTAATTATGATGACAATCGCAGAGGTGATATTGATCGTAATGACGGGGTTTTTGCGTTATTAGCAGGTAACGTAGGGATCGAATATAATTTCGATTTCCCACTTTTACTATCATTAGATTTCAGACCTGAAATTGGATTTTCGGACTATGATGATCACGATGATTTCACACCAGATATTGCTTTAGGTATTAGATACCAATTCTAATTGAATAGAAGATAACAAGAAAAAGGAGCCAATTGGCTCCTTTTTTTTATGATGCTTTAATCAATGCCTTATTGTATAGCTCTTCATACCTGGGAACGATCATATTAATATCGAAATCCCTTGCTGTTTCTCCAGCCTGCCTTTTAAATTTCCTTAAAACTTCTTCTGATTTCAAAATTGATATCGCACTGTTTGCCATTGCGATCACATCACCTACGTCATGTAGAAAACCTGAGAAATTATCTTTATTGACCTCTGGCAATCCCCCTGTATTAGAGGAGATTACAGGGACGGAATGAACCATTGCTTCAAGTGCTGCCAAACCGAAACTCTCCGTTTCAGAAGGTAAAAGAAACAGATCTGAAAAACACAGGATCTTATCAATTTCATTACTTTGCCCCAGGAATAATACTTTGTCTGTTATACCTAAATCGCGAACCAGTTTTTCGGCAGTTTCTCTTTCCGGACCTTCACCAACCATCATTAAGCGCGCACTCACAGACTTCTGAATTTCGAAGAAGATCTTCACAACATCATCTACCCTCTTTACTTTTCGAAAATTACTTACGTGTGTTATAATTTTCTCATTAGATGCCGCCATTAGTTCTCTCTGGCAATCTGTAAATGTTTTCTTCTGAAATTTAGATACATCGATAAAGTTAGGAATAACTTCAATTTTTGTTTTTACTTCAAAATGCCTTAGGGTATCCTCTTTTAGGCTTTCTGAAACTGAAGTAACATAATCACTTTTATTGATACTAAAAGTTACTGCAGGCTTGTAAAATGGATGATTTCCAACCAGGGTGATATCTGTTCCATGTAAAGTCGTAACCATAGGAATTTCAATTCCATCTTCCGCAAGCATCTTCTTAGCCATATATCCGGCATAAGCGTGAGGAATCGCGTAATGAACGTGCAAAAGTTCTATTCCGTAATTCTTTATTACATTTACCAGTTTACTGCTTAACGCAAGCTCATAGGGTTGATAATGAAATAAAGGATACTCCGGTACATTCACCTCATGAAATCTTATGTGGCTGGATATTGTCTCCAACCTTACAGGTTGTTTATAGGTGACAAAATGTACCTCATGACCACGTCTGGAAAGCGCTAAGCCTAACTCGGTGGCTACTACTCCGCTACCACCAAAAGTAGGATAACAAACAATTGCAATTTTCATTAATTAGAAATCTATAGATTCGTATATCACTTTCTGGATCTCAGACCGGATATCTTCCCTGATAAGCTTCCTGTTCGTTGAATCAGGATAAGTTCTGTTTGATAAAAATACATAAACTATCTCTTCTTCAGGGTCGGCCCAGGCGAATGTTCCTGTAAAGCCGCTATGTCCAAAGCTATTCATAGACAAGCAGTTGCAGGTTGGCCCTGAGTTTCCAAGCTGTGGTTTGTCGAAACCTACTCCTCTTCTTACATTCTGCTCACAATAATAGCAGGTATTGTATTTCTCAATGGTTTCTTTACGCAAATATTTCTTCCCGCCGTAAGAACCGCCATTTAGATAGGTTTGCATCAACTTCGCGACGTCATTTGCTGTACTAAACAAACCTGCATGCCCCCCAATTCCACCTTGCATCGCAGCACCCTGGTCATGAACATATCCACGAACAACCTGCCCTCTCCATAATTGATCATTCTCTGTAGGAGCGATTTGCAGGCTATCAAACCTCGTCTTAGGTAAATAACCAGTATAATTCGCGCCAAGGGATTTGTAAAAATGTTCCTGTGTAATATTCTGAAGTGAAGATTCATAATAGCTCTCCAGGTAATACTTCAACAGATAGTATGGCAGATCGCTATATTTATAAGACCTCGTTTTCTCAAGATCACTAAGCCTGATCGTATTAATGATGGTATCTCCAATATCCTTTCTAATAAACATATTATCTGCAACCTGTGTATTGTAAGTTTCAGAAGGTAAAGTGCTATAATAACTGTTAGATAGTTTCTTGGTATCGGGATCAAGCGTAGAAATATAAAATGGGATCCAGGCTTGCAATCGAGCATAATGCATTAACATATCCTGCAACTTGATATTGGATTTATTCGAACCTTTCAGTGAAGGAAGTAACTCACTAAGAGTAGTATCAAAACTCAGAACTTCTTTCTCATCCAATTCCATGACCAGCGGCAGGGTTGCAAGAATTTTGGTAAGGGATGCCAGATCATAAACCGTAGTATCTGTTACAGGTAGCTCTTCATCATAAGTCTGATAGCCAAAATTCTTCTGGTATATTACTTTACCCTGCCGGGCAATAAGTATCTGAGCCCCAGGAGTCATTTTTCCTGAAATAGCATAATTTATAATACTATCGATCTTCTGAAGTTTATAGGAATTCATCCCAACGCTTTCAGGAGTTCCATAAGCTAAGCGATCAACATCCCTAGTATTGAAACCAGTTCCCGCAGGAAATTCATTCTGGATGCTAACCGGAAGCCGACCTTTGGCCTGAGCTGCTCCAAAAATTATCTGACCCACCTTTTTCTGAGCGAGTGGATGATTCTGGTAACCAATTATGATCCCTTCTATATTCGTAAAGCTTTTTACATCAAGCAGCGCATAAGGTCTTGCGAACAGCGCAAGGATCGTTTTATTTTTGCGGGCAATCTCATGCAACCATACCAATTCGTTATTTGAAAATTTATAAGATGCCCACGGACTACTATTCGATTTATGGAAACCAACGATCACACGATCATAGTTTTCCAGTTTGACAAGTAGCGAGGCCAACTTATCTGCCTGAACCCAATCAACTTTCGAATATTTTTTTAACTGCTGAAGAAAAACGCTACCATCATCGTCCCCAAAGTTCACATAGGCTATGTTCTCTTCTGAAAGATCTTTAACCGGAACTACAGCTTTATTGTTTTTGATAAGCGTTGCAGCGTTTTCATAGAGCTCTTCCAGTAAAGCTTCATCACGCGAGGTGTATAATTCTTCTATCAGGAAATTTGTACTAATCGGTTTAAATTCATGAAGACCAGCTTTATACTTAGCGTATAAAATTTTCTTTACTGAAAGTGCCAAACGGCTTTCGCTAATAGTACCATCATTTACCGCATCCATGATACTTTGAGAAGCTCTGCCAACATCTTCACTCATTAGCAGGATATCATTTCCTGCTTTAAATGCATCAAGATCAACTTCACCTGGTTCCGAATTTCTCGAAACACCTTTCATGTCAAGTGCATCAGTAAAAATGAGACCGTTAAAACCAAGCTCTTTCTTCAATATATCTGTAATAATATCTTTAGATAAAGAGGCAGGTTTGCCATCTGTAGGCTCTAAATCAGGTACATTGAGATGGGCTACCATAATACTACTAAGCCCTTCGGGAATTAGTTTTTTATAGGGATATAGTTCTACGCGTTCAATCCTTTCCGCGGAGAAATTGATCGTTGGTAACGTCTTATGCGAATCGGAATCTGTATCGCCATGACCTGGAAAATGTTTTGCGCTGCTAAGTGCTCCTTCGCGGTGCATACCTCGCATAAAAGCAAGAGATTTTTCAGTGACATTAAATTTATCTTCCCCAAACGATCTATTTCCTATAATTGGATTGTCTGGATTGGTATTTATATCCACTACAGGGGCAAAATTAAAATGTACACCCAATCTCTTAGTTTGCTTGGAAATAGCTGCACCAGCTTCCTCGACCAGTTGATTATCCTGTATGGCGCCCAGTGTCATATTCCATGGCAGTGCAAAAGTGCTGTCAAGTCGCATGGCAAGTCCCCATTCAGCATCCATTCCAATTAGCAAAGGAACTTTAGACATCTTCTGAAACTCATTGGTTAACTGAGCCTGTTTTACCGGACCTCCTTTGGAAAAAATAAGTCCGCCAATATGATTTTCAGCAATGAGTTTGCGAATGGTATCGGCCTCATGATCATTTTTGGACCAGATACTAGCCATAAATAATTGACCAACTCTTTCCTTAAGATTCATGGAGTCATACGTACTATCCACCCACTGCTTTTGAGCCGCATGATCTTTGGTGAACAATGGATTTTTTACCTGGGAAAAAGCACCAAGACTGTAAAATAAAAAGAGTAAAAGTGGTAATTTGAGGGACAGGGTTCTCAATATCATTATTTCATGAAGCGTTTATGCCAGCTCTCAGAAGCAGGTACTTCCCATTCTGTAAGATATTCGGCTTTGGTATTAACGAGGTTGTTGAATACGATTGTATTCATGGACACCGCTTTATCCTTTGCCATTTTTCTGAAATCGGTAAGTGTTTTATAAGCAACAAAGTCTCCTTGTTTATAGGAAACATTCATTTTATCGAGAAGATCAACGTTATAGTCTTTCTCCAGCTGCTGAATGAATTGCACGGAAGAATCTATAGAACAACCTGTTGCAGCATTCAATTTTTGATCCAGAGCTATTGTAATAAATCTTTTGTACTTGATATCGTAGGAAGCCTTGAGATCTCCTCCATGTGCTGTCCATCTTTCAATGAACTGGTCTAATCTTGATGAGATCTCCTGTAATTCCTCTTCTGTAAAAGATCTGTTGGCTTGATAAATCCAAACTCTTGAATCTTCTGAAAGGCTATCAAATGGTACTAACATAGGCTAAATTTGTATTCACACAAATCTAATTGATTTAGCCTTGGAGTCAAATAGAGACTGGTCTTTTAACTTTTAGAATTTTAAAGTTCGTCTGCGCTGGCAATCATCTCAGCAACATCCATTACCTCGATACTATCTTCTTTTTCTTTATTCTTAACCCCATCTGTCATCATGGTGTTACAAAATGGACAACCCGCAGCAATTATTTCAGGTTTCACTTCCATAGCCTGTTCTGTACGCTCGATGTTTACATCCTTGTTTCCTGGTTCAGGTTCCTTGAACATTTGCCCTCCTCCGGCTCCACAGCATAAACCGTTTTTTTTGCACTTACGCATTTCCACAAGCTCAACTTCAAGCTTACGTAGAAGATCACGTGGTGCTTCATATTCATTATTTGCTCGACCTAAATAACATGGATCATGAAAAGTAATTCTCTTTCCTTTAAATTTTCCACCTTCAACTTTTAACCGACCTTCATTCAAAAGATCTTTTAAAAACTGAGTATGATGCATGACCTCGTAATTCCCGCCAAGAGCAGGATATTCATTTTTGATGGTATTAAAACAGTGAGGACAGGCAGTAACCACTTTTTTGATCTCATAACCGTTCAACACCTCAATATTTGTAGCAGCCTGCATTTGAAAAAGAAATTCATTTCCGGCTCTCTTTGCAGGATCCCCGGTGCAGCTTTCCTCGGTCCCAAGAACAGCAAAGTCAACTCCCGCCTTGTGCAAAAGTTTTACAAATGCCTTGGTTATTTTTTTAGCACGATCATCGAAACTTCCCGAACAACCAACCCAGAACAGAACTTCAGGCTTTTTGCCTTCAGCCATATATTCGGCCATTGTAGGTACTTTGAGTGCTTCCGCCATATTATCGATCTTTATAAAATTCTAATGTATTAATTTTCTTTAGCCCAGTTCAAACGGTCCATCTGGTTGTAAGGCCATGGTGCACCATTGTTTTCGATGTTTGTCATCGCTATGGATAATTCATTAGGAGCGGCACTTTGCTCCATTACCAGGTATCTTCTCATATCCAGAATAATGGATAAAGGATCGATCCCAACAGGACAGGCCTCTACACATGCATTACAGGTAGTACATGCCCATAGTTCTTCTCTAAGTATATAGTCGTCCAGTAATTGCTTCCCGTCATCTTCAAACTTTCCGTTCTTGGTAACATTCTCACCTACTTCCTCAAGCCTGTCCCGAGTGTCCATCATGATCTTTCTTGGAGAAAGCTTTTTCCCGGTTTGGTTCGCAGGACATTCAGAAGTACATCTACCGCATTCTGTACAGGTATAGGAATTCAGCAATTGAACCTGATTGAGATCAAAGACATCTGAAGCTCCAAACTTTTCCGGCTCTCCTTCATCCTCGCCTTCCGCAGGAGCTGCAAAAGGATCGGCATTTGGATCCATCATTAATGCTACTTCCTTCTGAACTGCTTCCAGATTATCCATTTTCCCCTGAAGACTCAGTTTTGAAAAATATACATTCGGAAACGCCAATAGAATATGTAAATGTTTCGAGTAGTATAAGTAATTCAGGAAGAATAGAATTCCAAGAATATGCAACCACCAGGCAGCTCTTTCAATAATAATAAGAGTCGCATTGCTCATTCCGTCGAAAAGAGGAAGCAAAAACTGGCTTATTGGAAAGCTACCCATTATACCAGCTTCTGAAGCGTAATGATCTGCTCCATTCATTTGCAGTTGATAGTCTGTAGCATTCATGATAAGAAATAATGCCATTAGCACCATTTCAAAATACAGGATATAATTTGCATCATTCTTAGGCCATCCTTTCAATTCACGACCAAGGAAACGGTAGATGTTAAGTGCATTTCTACGTATCCAGAAGATTACTACTCCAACAAATACGAGGAAAGCTAAGATTTCGAAACTTGCAATGAGAACATCATAAGTACCACCTAAAAAAGAAAAGATTCTATGAGTACCAAAAATTCCGTCGATAACGATTTCGAGAACTTCTATATTTATAATAATAAAGCCCACGTAAACGATAATATGCAGAAAACCAGAAACCGGTCTTTTTACCATTTTGCTCTGCCCCAAGGCTATTCTGGCCATTTTGGCAAATCTTTCTCCACCATTATCAGTTCGATCGATTTCCCGACCTAATTTGATATTACGAATAAGTCTTTTAATATTTCTGGCGAAAAAGCCAACGCCCACTAATAGAGCGATCACAAATAGTATTTGCGAAACAATTTGCATGATAGATTTATTTTAAGGAATCTTCCGGTTCTTCATAATCTCCAGCTTTCTTACCGAAAACTGAGAAATGAACGTAGCGCTTTGGATTAAGTTTGATATCCTGTAGGAGTTGTTCTAGCTGTTTGGTTGCCTGATCCAGGTTATTATACACAGCATCATCATTAATCAATTTCCCTGCGGTTCCTTCCTTGCTGTTCAGTTTATTTGAGATTCCTTCAAAATCTGCAATTACCTTTTCAAGATCTGAGGTGATCTTGCCAATATTCATGGTGGATAATGTATCTGAAAACTTATTAAAGTTTGTAGACATTTCATCAAGATTCGTAAACGTTCGATCGATCTTGGAACTATTTCCTTTTACTATACCCTGAAGCTCATCTGCGGTTACTCTAAATGAGGATACGGTAGCATCAAGATTTTTAAAAGTACCACGAATATTATTCCTTGTAGAGTCATCAAGGATTTCTGTAATGGCCGTTAACATCGAATCTGCACTTGTGATCGTGTTCTCCAGTTTATTCTGTAAAGGCGTCAACTTATCATTCACTAGTTCCATGATCCCTTCCTCCTTGTCTCCCTGAAGTGTATCACCAGACACAGCCCATTCAGATTTTTGGTCATAATTTGGAACAATAGCCAAAGACTTTCCACCTATGATGCTTCCACCATAAATGTTCACCTTACTATTTTTCGAAAACTTGAAATCATTCTTTACAGTAAAACTTACTACAAGTCTACCTGAATTGTCTTTGAACTCTATGCTGCTTACCTGACCAACTTTAAGACCGTTGATGGTAACTTCAGAAGATGGTGAGAGTCCTTCTACATCATCATATTCAGCATAAAAAATTCGATTCTGGGCAAGGAGGTTTTCTCCCTTGAGAAAACTATAACCAAACAATAAAATAACTATCGCCACGATAGCTAGAACGGCAGTTTTTACCTCTCTGGAATATTTCAAAAGCAATTTTTTAAGTGAATACGCACAAATTTAGAAATAAAAATAGAAAAGCTCTTCTATTTTAGCTTTGATTTTAACGCATCGTTAAGCGTTATTTTTTCCTCATTCTTAAAGGCTACGATATAACTATCTGTGTATCCACTTTTTACTGCCTCGCTGTGCATTCTCTGGATCTTTAAATAATCTGAAGTTGCTCCATAGTAATACTTATAAAGTTTTCCTTCTTTCTCCCTGCTAACATTCTTCATGCCTTTAAAATTATAAGGCTTAGTATCCAGTTTTTTTGAACCGGCCGCCAGCTGCACCCTAAACAACACATCTTTAAAGACCTGAGATTCTGGTAAAACTCCTTCATCTACTGTTCCTTTAAGTTGACTTACAGCCACTTGCTCCAGGGTATTTAAATTAATGGTTTTACTATAATTGAGAATAGCATTGGTAATTGCCCGGGCCATATCATCCTTCCCTTTTGAACTATTTAGATAAGGTCCCTCCTGGTTATTTGTAAGGAACCCAGTTTCTACAAGAACGCTAGGCATGTAGGTTTGATGTAGCACAATAAGTCCCATTTGCTTAACTCCCCGATTCTTTCTCTTCAATGTATTTGTAAATTCCTTCTGAACAAGATCTGCAAGCAAGATACTTTGATCCAGATATTCTTCCTGCATAATTGTAAGACCTATGGTAGATTCAGGGGAATTAGGATCATATCCAGCATAAGTAACTTCATAGTTATCCTCGAGATAGATCACCGAGTTTTCCTTTTTTGCCACTTCAAAATTAGTCTCATTTCTATTAAGTCCAAGCACGAAAGTTTCGGTTCCTGAAGCTTGTGAATTATGAGAATTACAATGTACAGATACAAAAAGGTCTGCATTCGCTTCATTGGCAATTCTGCCTCTCTCGAATAGCTCTACAAACACATCAGACTTCCTGGTATACACTACCTTTATATTCTTATACTTTTCAAGCTCGGCACCAATCTTCAGAATTATACTTAAAGCAATATCCTTCTCCTTAAAACCATTACCCATGTTACCAGGATCTTTCCCACCATGACCAGCATCCAGAACTACTACAAATTCATCCAGGTTAGGAGGAATTTCAGCAGAAAAAGTTACCGTTGATGTAATAAAGAAAAGGCTTGTGAATACGAAAAGATTAAGTAAGTTCGTTCTCATAGAAAGCTAACGCTTGTGTGGGGTGAATATTTTATTGCTATTTTTCCTGCAGTCTCAAAACTCAGCTAAAAAAATATATGTAATTTTGGATTTGCAAAAAGCACGCCAATCCGTACAAAAATAGCACTTAAAGCATTGCAAACAAATATCCCCAATACACTTTTTTGCTTAGTTTTCACGCTATTTATGACCTCACTTTTGCATGCGCAGGAGATTGGAAATAACTCGATCCCTGTTGAAAGTCAGAAGGATAGTATAGCTCCCACAGTTACACCTGAAGAGATCGCCCAGAACTTGCAGGTTACCGATACCGTTAAGCAGGATTCAGTCAAAAAGCCCCAGTTTATTACCGATGTTGTGGATTATAGCGCCAAAGATTATATGCGCTTGAGTCCAAAAGAAAATAAAATCTACCTGTATAACGAAGCAAAGATCGTCTATGGTGATATGACCATAGAGGCTGGACTCATCGTTATCGATAATAATAAGAATGAGTTTTTCGCCTATGGAATTGAGGATTCCCTTGGAGATTATATCCAAAAACCTATTTTCACCCAGGCAAACAGAAAAGTAGAGCCAGATTCACTTCGGTTCAATTTTGATACTGAAAGAGCTTTGGTTTACAATTCCCGAACCCAGGAAGCCGACTTTAATGTAAAAGGTATGGTCACCAAACGGGAAAATGATTCGGTTTACTTTATGAAGAATGTTCGGTTTACCACTTCTCAGGATGTAGATGACCCAGAGTATTTCTTCTATGCGAGGAAGATCAAGTTCGTACCTGAGAAGAAGATCGTGACCGGACTCGTAAACATGTACATTGCAGATGTTCCTACTCCTCTAGGACTTCCTTTTGGTTATTTTCCATTAACAGATGAGGAAACTTCAGGTTTTATTATTCCGTCGTTTGGAGATTCCCAGTATGGTTATAACCTTCAGAATGGTGGTTATTATTTTGCTATTAGCGATTATGTGGATCTACTGGCTTTAGGTAGTTACTACACTAACGGTTCTTACACCCTAGAATTTTCATCCAATTACGCTAACAGGTATAAATATCGTGGAAATGCGAGAGTAAGGTTTGAAAAGTTATTCACGAGCGAAAGAGGTTTCCCCGACTTTGCCGAGAGATCCAGCTATAACATTCAGTGGTCTCATAGCCAGGATCCAAAGGCTAGTCCAAATTCCAGATTTTCAGCTTCTGTAAACTTAGGGAGCAGCGAGTATTATGCAGAATCCATCAATCAGGCCAACACAGGAAATTACCTGAATAACGAACTAAACTCTTCGGTTTCATACAGTAAGACATTTCCCGGTGAACCTCAGGTGAATTTGAGTCTGGCCGCGCGTCACTCCCAAAATACCAGAACTAATTCGGTGAATCTTAGTTTACCAACTTTACAATTGAGTATGTCTCGTATCTATCCTTTAGCTCCAGCTTCTGGTAGTAAAAAAGGTTTTATTGAAAATATTAACCTTCAGTATAATTTACGGGCAGAGAACCAGATCAATACTGCCGATTCACTTTTCCTTACTCCGGAGATGTTTGATGATGCAAGGCTGGGCGCACAACATAGTATTCCGCTAAATACGAACTTTAAGCTTTTTAAATATTTAAGTGTTTCCACAGGTACCAGCTATGAAGAAACCTGGGTTTCCAGAACTTTTGAAAGATCCTATGATCCTGTGCTGGATGATGTCGTGATTGATACGATCAAAGGTTTTGACTCTTATCGTACTTATAATTTCAATACAAGCCTTGGAACTACATTATATGGTATTAAAAACTTCGGAAAAGATAAAAAAGTTCAGGCGATTCGTCACGTCATGAGACCTTCGGTGAGTTATAATATCAACCCGGGTTTTGACCGGTTTTATGATCAGTTTGTCCAGGAATCTGAAGATGAAAATGGAGAGATCATTGAAGATATTGTAGATTATTCAAGGTTTGACGGTACTTTATATGGAGCACCCGGAAGAAATTTTTCCAGTTCTTTAGGCTTCAGCTTAAGCAATACCATTGAAGCCAAGGTTAGGTCGAAAGATAGCACCGCGATAGAACCTGAAAAGATCACTTTACTAAATAACTTCAGTATAGGAACAAGTTATAACCTTGCGGGAGACTCCTTGCGCCTGTCCCCTATTTCACTTCGTGGGTCCATTCCGGTGATCAAAAATAAACTGGATATTAACTTTGGAGGAAATTTAGATATATACGCTCTGAATAATAATAACCGTAGGATCGACAAGCTGAATATTGAGAACGGCGGAAGCTTATTTCGACTAACCGCGGGAACAGTGAACTTTGGTTATTCTTTTTCTAACAAGGATTTTGAAGGCGTTGAAGAGGAAGAAACCGATGATATGGACAATGAAACCTATAGAAATGGTGGACGTCCTGATGATCTCTTCGGAACAGGAATGGGCGAAGATGGCCGTCTTTTCGATGAAGATCCTTTCGAAGGTGAAGAGGAGGAGAACGAAAATGGATGGTACAATTATAACATACCATGGGATGTTCGTGTAGCTTATGCTATGAATTATACGAATTCTGCCCGACAGAATACCGTATCTGCTCATTCATTAATGTTTAATGGAAATATAGAAATCGCACCAAAGTGGAAAATTGGAGCCAGCACCGGTTACGACCTTGTGAATAGCGGTGTTACTCCTACTCAATTACGTTTTCAACGTGATCTCGATAGCTGGTTGATGAGTTTTAGCTGGGTTCCTTTCGGACCTAGAAAATCATGGAACTTCCTGATAAGGATAAAGGCAAGCGTCTTAAGTGATATAAAATACGAAAAGCGACGGGATCGAGATAGAACTTTATAAAATACTGAGTTATGAAAAAGATTATTAAAACCAACAATGCACCGGCACCGATAGGACCTTACAACCAGGCAATTTTCGCTGGAGACACTCTATATATCAGCGGACAAATCGCAATAGATCCAGCAACCGGCGATCTAAAAACTGAAGATCTCGAAGCTGAAACTACACTAGTATTGGAAAATCTAAAGGCAATATTGACTGAAGCTGGTTTGACCCTTGATCATGTGGTCAAAACTTCAATTTTTATAAGTGACATGAACAACTTCGGAAAGATCAACGATGTCTATGCAAAATATTTTGCTTCAGAAAATGCTCCGGCAAGAGAAACTGTGGAAGTTGCAAATCTTCCAAAGTTTGTAAATGTTGAAATTAGCGCGATAGCAGTTAGATTCTAACTAAAGACCTCTAATTAAAAGCCTGGCAGTTGCAGGATTTGTTGCTAAGGGTACATTGTGTACGTCGCATAATCTCATTAGCATAAAAATATCTGGTTCGTGAGGATGCTTATCCAATGGATCTCTAAAGAATATGACCATATCTACCTGCTTTTCAGCAATCCTGGCAGCGATCTGAGCGTCTCCACCCAAAGGACCAGATAGTAACTTTTCTACTTTATAACCAGCAGCTTCGGTTTTGGCACCGGTAGTTCCCGTAGCTATGATCTTGATTTCCTTGGAATTCAGGATCTCATTAAACTGATTCAGAAATTGAACCATTTCAGGTTTCTTCCCGTCATGGGCAATGATCGCTATTGTCTTCATTAAGTTGAGAGTATTTCAGAAATACGTAAAAGATCTTTATTAATATTATGCTTCCCTTTTAATGCCTGGTCCAGGCTACAGCTTTCAATTTCATTATTCATCATTCCCACCATGAGGTCTCGCTTACCATCTAATAGAAGTTCGACAGCTTTTACACTAAGCCTGCTCGCCAGAACCCTGTCAAAACAGGAAGGCCTTCCTCCTCTTTGAATATGTCCTAGAACGGTTACTCGAGCATCGTAAAACGGGAGGTTCTCTTTCACATATTCTGCGAGTTCGAAAACATTCTTTCCTATTTTATCACCTTCAGAAACTACTACGATACTGGAAGTTTTTCCAGCTCTTCGGCTACGTTCCAGAGAATCCAGTAGTCTATCCAGTCCAAGATCTTCTTCAGGAATCAAAATTTCTTCAGCTCCAGCGCCAATCCCGGTATTCAATGCTATAAAACCTGCATCGCGACCCATCACTTCCACAAAGAATAGTCGGTTATGGGAACTTGCCGTATCACGGATCTTATCAATAGCTTCGATAACTGTATTCAATGCCGTATCGTAACCAATGGTATAATGAGTACCAAATATGTCATTATCGATAGTCCCTGGTACACCAATTACTGGAAAATTATGCTCCTGGCTAAATACCTGACCTCCGGTAAATGTTCCATCACCTCCAATAAGGATCATAGCGTCTACCCCTTCTTTTTTTAGATTGGCAGCAGCTTTAGCCCGTCCTTCTTTGGTCATGAATTCCTTAGATCTTGCCGACTGTAATATCGTTCCACCCTGATTGATGGTATTACGTACGCTACGCGCAGTTAATGGAATGCTATCTCCCGCAATCATTCCCTGGAAACCACGATAGTATCCAATACAATCAACATGATAATATGCACAGGTTCTAACAACCGCTCGAATTGCAGCATTCATTCCCGGAGAATCTCCCCCGGAAGTCATCACCCCAATCTTTTTCAATTTCTTACTCATTGGTAATTTTCTTAATAGATTAAAACTACAAACTAAATTTTTAGAAGCCAATCAAATGAACTCCCAGATTTCAATTATTTCTGAAGCTTGAGCTTTATTCATTTTCTTCTTCAGATTTGAAATTCATAAAAGCTGGTGCAGGTGATGGGGATGCAGGATCGTTTTCTTCTTCTTCTGAATCATCAAAACCTTCAATAGTAGTACTTGCTATCTTCCTTATCAACTCCTTAAAAGTATCAAAATCCACGTTATAGGATAACCCGACTCCCTGTGTAAAACCTATCTCCTCACCTATGAACTGAATGTTATTTTCCCGGTTAAATACTGAAGCCCTTAAAGTACCATCTGCATTTAAGAGAAAATCAATTTCTAGATCTCCGATTATAACAGATTCTGTCACTCCTCCAATAGGAACTCCCACCTGACCATTGATCAAAACACGATCTGAGATCTGGGTGGACAACGTCAAACCAAACCTATCTACGGTTTGCTGATCTGGAGTGCGGTCACCCTGTACATAATTGACACCTACCTGGAATTTACCATCATCATCAGCAAAAATATCGTTTACGATACTGGAAGCTCTTTCAGCAAGGGTCCCGTAAATCGCGGCGCCTCGCAATCCAAACTCACTATAAAACGTTCCCTGTGTAACCAGGAATAAAGCCTGTAATTCGGTAGTAGCCCTATCATCTATACGGTACTGTAATTCAGATTTGACCGTAGAACTAGCACTTGGAAAGTCAATTGCAAAGCCAATCTCAGGCTGTGCAATTTCCCCCTGTAGATTAATAACCACATCTACAGGAATCTTTCGATTAACCGATGGGTTTTCCAACAAAACTGCGGGATTCGCGTTCAATGAGTAAACGGCGCTTACATCCAGTTGGGCATCCATAGGATCTCCATCCCAATTTATACTTCCTCCAGACTCGACCGTAAAAACCTTTTGAACAAGTCCGGCATATTTAAAGTTATAGACTCCTTCATAAACAATAAAATCTCCCCACATATTGAATTTACCATTGGTATTGATCTCCAGAAGTAAGTTCCCGGAACCTCTACCACGCAATGTACTTCCGCTGGTCTGGTCTACTACAACTTCAACTTCAGCATCATTGGTAATATCAAGATCAAAGACCAGTTCAAGACCTTTTACTTCGGGAATTTCAATCTCTTCTCCTGCAAGACCCGCTGCTTTTTCTTCAGGACTTAAAAATCTTATAAAAGAATTATCCCCAACAGATTCAGTATCACTTAGCGGAATCTTAAAAACCGTCCCTCTTTCGGTAGCCGCATTCACTTCTATCACCAGTTCATCTGTAGGCCCCATGATCGAAGCTTCTCCATCAATAAATGCGGTTCCATAATAGAGGGCATCTTCATCGGCTTCCGTATCCAACACTAGGATACGGTCTGAAACCAGCGTTAGATCCAGAAACCATTCAGAAAAATTACGATGCGATATCAAACCATCCAGTGTTCCTTTCGTATTGAACTTGGTGTCTACAATATCGATGTTATCAAAAACAAATTGCTGCTGGGTAAGATCTATCTCTGCATTTTCCTGGAAATCTAGATCTACATTCAAATAAGGGATTCGTAATCCGGCTTCAGCTAAAGATAAAGATCCTGAGAAATCAGGATTTTTGTAATTCCCGGTTACAAAGGCCCTTCCAGTGGCAAATCCTCTAATATCTGTTAGAACATCTGCTCCCAAAGGAGTAAATACACCCATGTTCAGGCGATTCATATTCACTTCAAGATCTATCCTTGGTTCGCTGCCATTTACATTGATATCGCCTATGGCAGATAAGGATTCGATACCTTCCTTCTCAAGTTTAGCGTAAACCGAATAGGTACTGAGATCCTGGTTTCCGCTTACATCAAGTGCCAGATTACCCATCACAAGATCGTTTACCTCAAATTGATTGATATTTAAGTTCGAGACCGGAAAATAAGCACCATCTTCCTGGAGCAGTTCGAGATCGCCGTTGAGAATCCCGGCAAGGTCGAGACTATCTATTTCCGGGGTGATCTTTCCAATATCCACCTCACTAAACTTCATTTTAAAGTTTTTATAGGTGCTGTCCCGCATATTTCCGCTGAGTCGGATTTGTTCATTCTTATGACTCATAACAAGCGAATCGATCTGCAAATCACGAAAGCTATTATCAAAAACTATTTTATTGCTACGATCGCTATTTTCATTCAGGTACCAAACCTTGTTTTTGAATTTAAAATCTGATTTCTGTATTCCAACCACAGATTTACTGTTCTCATTTATCGTATGAAAAAGATTCAGATTGAATTCATCAGAATTATTCTTTCCACCTTTAAATTCTGAACGTATGAACAGCGTGTCACGCTGAGTCACATTAATGAAACTGAATTCTGAAAATTTATAAAGATCGGTGGAAACGCTATCGGCTTCAAAGAAGGTATTATAGATAGGATTCGTATTGTCAACCTGAAGATTAATGTCTTCCGCCATATTCTCAAAGAAATCGATTCTTGGAGACCTGAAGGTTAATTTAAATTCAGATTCATCAGACTCCACCCGACCTCGAATAAATGTATTAGGAGCCAGTTCAATTTCAGGATAGAAAACTTCGACGATCTGGTTATAAATATCGAAATCGAACTCCATATACTGGTTCGTCGTGATAGTTTTAGGTTTGTAGTTCGTGTAAATACTACCTATGGAATTTTCTATTAGCGCACCTACTTCGTTGACTTTAAAAATACCGCTTACCTCTCCATTTATAACATCTGGGGAATTGATCGTAATAGTTCGAACAGGGCCATCAAATGTAGAAGCTATATTTAGATCATCGAAGTAATAAAGATCGTTCTGGTTTTTATACGACGTGTTTAGAAGCAGGATATCTCCAAATGCATTATCAACATTCGTTCCCTGCATATTCATGATCACATCACCCTTGAAAACTGAAACCGTATCTCTATCCACAAAATTAAGCGCATGCAGGTCGGCATATCCTACGGAAGCTTCAAAATCATACACATTGGTTTCTTCTGAAACATCTGCCAGACCATTAAATTCCATTTCCAGATTAGGATCATTCGACTTGAAATAACCATTAAAAAGAGGATTCCGAAGATTCCCCATAATCTGGATATTGGAATAAGCATAATTATTGAATTCCAGTTTAGCAATGGTTCCTTTCAACTGCGTATTCAGGTTTTCCTGGTCCAGACCTCTCCCGTCAAAGTCGATATCAAAACTTGCTTTCCCTAATTGAGTATTACCGATCAAACGCCCAAGGTTAAAATTCTTAAAGATCAGTTTACCTTTATAACTTGAGGAAGCAGAATTATTGAAATTATTAAGTTCAAAATCTGCATCTGCAGATCCCAGTTGTGTGGCTATCACAACATCTGCATCCAGAAAGCCGTTCGTTACCACCGTATTTCCTTTGATATTCACATTACCAAAATCTCGAAGAGTTTCAGGCAATTGGCCCTGAAGCGCTCCCGGCAGGAAGTTGATCATATCATAGTAGTTGGTATTGAAATCTGAAAAACTCCCATCTAATTTGAAAGAATTCGGCTCATCTGAAAATGAACCAACAACCTGGAAATTCCCATAAATCTCTGTTCGATCAAGACCCTGAAGTCGGAATCCATCTAACTGAAAATCATTTAAAGTACCGGTAAGTTCCGTCTGGAACTTTACGAGTTGATTCTCTCCAAAACCATCATAAAATGTAATTAGATCATTAGAGTTTAAAATACTTTCCCGAAACTTCGCTTCTACCTGCACCAGATTCTCAAAATCTGAAAAATCTGATAGGTCATATTCAAAAGAAAGATCGGCATTAACCATAGATCCCGGTGTTTGCAAGATCATGTTCTGCAGACTCATCCGGTTTGGATCGTAATGAAATAAAGTAGAAAGCTGATCTATCTGAATCCCGCGATGCTCGTAGCCGCGTAGCATTCCAATATCGATATCTATATTAGAATTAAAGATCCTTAGTTCGTTTGCATAAATATTAAGATCATCAACGACCAGAACATCAGAGCGATCAAGGTTTTCATCTATGAAACTATAGCGACTGTTCGTGATCTGTACATCTTCCGCAGTAAGATTAAAATCCTTTGGATCCCCTGTTGGTTCCTTCTGAAGTTTTTGAATAAGTATACCCAGATTATCCCTGTCTTCACCTTTATACCTGCGCATATGCATGTTCAGGCCATCAATTCTTGTATCTCCCAGTTCTGGAGCGTTACTCATAAGCTTAGAGTAGCTTAGAATAGAAGAACTTATTTCTTTTGCCGTAAATAGCGTATCCTTACGATGATCTTCTACATAAATATCATTCAAAAGAATATCTCCAAAATAACTTATAGAAACACGGCCAATATTTACATTGACATCACTATTTTCCTGAAGAGAATTGGTGAGTTTTCTTGCTACTGAAGTCTGAACAGCAGGAATGGAAAACACGATCAATAAAATAATGAATAACAAAACAAGGGCAACCACTGTTTTCGTTAGTATTTTCCAGAATTTTTTGATACGTTTTTATGTTTTAACTTTGCGACTAATTTACAATATCTATTCCCAAATAAATCTGATGGCTGATCATTTAATAAACATTCTCGCTATAGAATCTTCCTGTGATGATACGGCGGCTGCCGTACTCTCCAACGGTAAAATTCTATCCAATATTGTCGCAACTCAGGAAGTACATAAACAATATGGTGGAGTTGTTCCAGAACTTGCATCACGAGCGCATCAACAGAATATAGTTCCGGTGATTCATCAGGCTTTGGAAAAGGCAAATATCGACAAAAAAGATCTCTCTGCAATTGCATTTACAAGAGGTCCGGGACTTATGGGTTCTTTGCTCGTAGGCACCTCTTTTGCCAAGTCACTTGCAATGGGTCTGAATGTTCCTTTAATCGAGGTTAATCATATGCAGGCACATATCCTGGCACATTTTATCGAAGAGGAAGGATTTGACAAGCCGGAATTTCCATTTCTGGCTATGACCATAAGTGGCGGACATACCCAAATCGTGAAGGTTTCAGATTATTTTGATATGAAAGTTATTGGTGAAACTCTGGACGATGCAGTTGGTGAAGCTTTTGATAAAAGTGCAAAAATATTAGGACTACCCTATCCCGGCGGCCCGTTAATAGATAAATACGCCAGAGAAGGTGACCCAAAAGCTTTTCAATTTACTAAGCCGAAAGTTGATGACCTGAACTTCAGTTTTAGCGGTTTTAAGACAGCTGTGTTATATTTTATTCAGAAGAAAACAAAAGAAGATCCTGAATTTGTCGAGAAAAATCTAAAAGATATTTGCGCCTCTATTCAATATACCATCATAGGAATTTTAATGGATAAATTGAAAAAGGCAGTAAAAAACACCGGGATCAACCAGGTGGCTATTGGTGGCGGAGTTTCTGCAAATAGTGGAATACGCCAGGCTTTGGTTAATGCTGAAAAAAAATGGGGCTGGAAATGTTTTATTCCGAAGTTTGAATACACGACAGATAATGCTGCAATGATCGGGATCGCTGGCTATCACAAATACCTACAAAAAGATTTTGCCGATTTTTCGGTAACCGCGCAATCGCGATATAAAATATAATATGCAGCTATTTTACAATCCAAATATTTCAGAAAACGATAAACAGGTAATTTTTCCGAAGGATGAAAGCAGACATATTGTAAAAGTATTGCGGAAAATTGAAGGTGACGAGTTAAGCATTACTAATGGAAACGGGATGTTATTCAAGGCTCAGATCATAATGGCTGATGTAAGACAATGTGTTGCAAATATCAGTTCTTTTGAAAGTCAGCCAGCACCACCCTATTATTTACATATGATTGTTGCACCTACGAAGATGAACGATCGCTATGAGTGGTTTCTGGAAAAAGCGATGGAGATTGGTGTGCACGAAATTACGCCGGTTATTTGTGATCATAGTGAACGCAAAACCGTCAAACTGGAACGTTATCAACGAGTGCTATTGAGCGCTATGAAACAATCCCTGCATATGCATTTCCCAAAATTGAACGACCCTGTTAGTTTTTCTGAATTAATGCAGACAGAAATGCAAGGTATGCGATTAATTGCTCACTGCGAGGATGACGAAAAGAAACCCTATCTTCAGAATAAATTGAAGGCCAATAGCACTATCAATATTTTGATTGGTCCTGAAGGAGATTTTAGTTCCAAAGAGATAAAAACTGCGACGAAAGAAAACTGGCAGCAAATAAGTCTTGGAGAAAGCAGATTACGGACTGAAACTGCAGCGATTGCAGCATGTCACACAGTCGCACTCATCAATCAAAATTCATGAAAAAGTTCGCATTCGGAATTCTCTTTTTAATGCTGGTATCGTTTAAGGTAAATGGGCAGGAAATTGCCGTTCTAAAATATAATGGTGGTGGAGATTGGTATGCGAATCCAACAGCCCTACCCAATCTTATTAAATTCTGCAATAAGAACTTACAAACTTCTTTAAATGAAAAACCGGAAACTGTAGAGCCCGGAAGTAGTGATTTATTTCAATTTCCGTTTATACATATGACAGGACATGGAAATGTAGTGTTTAGCGAAGCTGAAAAAGAAAACCTCAGGCAATACTTGTTGAGTGGCGGATTCCTGCATATCGATGACAATTACGGAATGGATGAGTATATCCGGCCTTTGCTAAAAGAATTATTTCCCGACCAAAATCTTCAGGAAGTCCCCGCGAACCACGAAATTTTCAGGAATCAGTTTGAATTTCCTAACGGTCTGCCAAAAATCCATGAACATGATGCGCAAAGACCTCAGGCATTGGGAATCTTTGAAAACGGCAGATTACTGATTTTATACACCGTAGAAAGTGATCTTGGTGATGGCTGGGAAAGTCAGGAAGTTCACAATGACCCGGAAGAAATTCGGCTAAAAGCATTACAAATGGGAGCAAACATTATTAAATACGCATTCGAAAACTAGCTATGCAACTTACTCACGACACCACGAATTTCGAAAACAGACAATTTCCAGTTATTTTGCTGTTAGACAATATCACCAGTGAAGCGAACATAGGTAGTATCTTTCGTCTTGCCGATGCTTTTGGAGTTGAAAAGCTTATTTTTCATGGAACCTTTCCAAATTTAAACAGTAACCGATTAAAAAGAACAGCCAGAAATACACATACTACAGTGGAGTTTGAAGTTTACGAAGATGCCACCCAAGTGATTAGGGATCTTAAAAGCAACGGCTATAGAATGACCGCGGTCGAGATCACCTCAGAAAGTAGGCCTATCTCAGAGTTTAAACTTGTGACTGAAAATATCCTTTTAGTAGCCGGAAACGAGAGGCACGGCGTTTCCGAAGAAATTTTAAAAAACTGTGACTCTGCATATCATATCGAGATGTTTGGAAAAAACAGTAGCATGAATGTCGCCCAATCACTGGGAATTGCTTTGTATGAAATTACAAAAGTGCTGCGCAGTTAAGTAAGAAATAATATATTTACGCTGTGAAAGCAAAAGAATTCGCGAACGGTATATTACGAGCAGTAGGTATCATGATTGGTATCGTCCTGGCACTCTATTTTCTATGGGAAATCCAGTCGGTAATCGTTTATATCGCTATAGCCGGTATCATAGCACTAGTTGGTCGACCTGTCGTAATTTTCCTTCGGAATAAGCTGAAACTCCCCAACCAATTAGCTGTAATTACGGTGCTTTTGCTGGTCCTATCCATCTTTGTAGGTATTATTTTCGTTTTCGTTCCTATTATTATTGAACAAAGTAAATATTTAGGACAGATTGATATTGAAGCTTTTAAGAGTGACCTGAATGATCTAAACGATCAGGTCAATAATTATCTGGGAGTTAACGAGTTAAACTTAATTGAAGGTCTTAAACGAAGTGAATTTGTACGAAATTTCGATGTTGGTCTAATTCCGCAATTCTTAAACAATGTCTTCGGAATACTGGGAACAACCATGATTGCTGTCTTTTCGATAATTTTTATTTCCTTTTTCTTTCTGAAGGATTCCAAGTTAATGTTGAATAGTATTCTTGTTTTTGCCAATCGCGGTGAAGAAAAGAAATTTCAAAGAGTTTTTAATAAGATCAAGGTACTATTAAGTCGATATTTTGTAGGATTAACTATGCAAATTGCAGTATTGTTCTTCCTCTACTCCATTTTACTTAGCGTCTTTGAGATCAATAATCCTATTGCCATCGCTTTTATTTGCGCGTTCCTGAATCTTGTTCCATATCTGGGACCACTTTTAGCAGGAATTTTAATGGCTTTGTTCGTGATATCCAGTTTTCTTGGTGCAGATTTCAGTAGCGTCATTCTTCCAAGATTAATTTACGTGATGATGGGTTATGCAATTTGTCAACTAATAGATAACTTTATTTCACAGCCCATGATATTTGGAGCTAGTGTGAAATCCCATCCACTTGAAATATTTCTTATTATCCTAATTGCCGGACTTATGTTCGGGATCGCAGGGATGGTAGTCGCAGTTCCTTTTTATACCGCGTTAAAGGTGATCGCTAAAGAATCTTTAAGTGAGTACAAGATCGTGAAACGATTAACCAGAGATCTATAATTGGATGCTTCACGAGGCACTTTTAGAGAAAGAAATCCAAAGTTTTATAAGAGAGAATCAGAAGAAGGACCTACCTGCTCTGATCTTAAAAGGTAGCCCTTTCGACCATATCAAAATTCAGGACATCGCAATGCAAATAAAAGGCATGCGCATTGCAGAAAAGAAATTTCCACTGTTTTTTAATAATCCGCGAATACTTTATCCTCCTAAACTTAATCTGGAGCAGACATCATCTCAGATCACTGCTGAATATAAATCAGGATTAATAGAAGGTTCTTCTGGGGCCGATCTTACCGGAGGCTTAGGTATAGACACCTTTTTCCTGGCAAAGAAATTTGACAGTTTTCAGTATTACGAAATGAATAAAGAGCTTTCTGAAATTGCTGATCATAATTTCAGAGAATTAGGAGCTTCAAATATTAGAGTCAATTACGGGGATAGCCTAGAATTACTAAAGCAAACCGGCCAGAAATTTGACTGGATCTATGCAGATCCTGCGAGACGTGATGAACATGGCAGTAAAGTCTACCATTTATCAGATTGTAAACCAAATATTCCAGAAGAACTCGATTTCTTACTTGAAAAATGTGATCATATTCTTCTAAAAACTTCACCGATCCTCGATATCACAGCAGGACTCCGTGAACTTCATTCTGTTAAGGAGATTCATGTGATTGCGGTTAATAATGAAGTAAAAGAGCTGCTGTGGCTTGTTGAAAAGAACTGGGAATCTGATCTTAAACTGACTACCATCAACTTCCAGAGAAAAAAGGTGCAAAAGTTTAGTTTTGATACAGAGATAAAAACCTTGAGTACGGTTCTTTCCAAACCTTTAAATTACCTCTACGAACCGAATGCTGCAATCATGAAAAGCGGATTATTCACGGAAATCAGCACTACATTTGGAGTTCCAAAATTGCATGAGCATTCTCATATTTATACTTCGCAAACACTGGTTAAAGAATTTCCTGGACGTCAATTTCAAATAACTGAAGTTAAGAGTTTTAAAGACAAGAGCCTAAAGAAAAGATTGAAGAATAAAAAAGCTAATATCACCACCAGGAATTTTCCAGATTCAGTAGAAAATATTCGGAAGAAATACAGAATTCAGGATGGAGGAAGTGATTACATCTTCTTTACTACAAACCTGGAAGATGAGAAAATCGTAATTTTTGGTAAAAAGGCAAAATTAACGTAGATCGTAAAAGATCTTTGGCTTCCTACTATTAGCAGGAAATTTGAGTTGTTGAAGAGTTTTAGAATCTTTGAAGCTAATCTCTGGCAACACATTCAAGAATGCTTTTAAATGCTCCTTAAGGCTTTCAATTTCCCTGAAACTTTCCGGAATCAATATTTTAAGTCGGTCAACACCATTTTTATCCAGAGAAACTTCAATGATGAAATTTTGGAGTCCATTAAACCTGTTTAATATTTCAATGATATGCTGTGGATAAAGACTGGTGCCTTTAAGTTTTATCTTTTGTTGCTTTCTACCAATTACTGGTCCTAACCGTCTTCCTTTCCTACCGCATTTACAAGCTGTATCTGTATAAGTTAACATATCACCTGTGGCAAAACGAATAAGCGGCATACTTTGCACGTTTAGTGGTGTAACTATCAGCTCTCCTATTTCACCTTCCGCAACGTGATTGCCATCCTGATCAAGGACTTCAGTAAAAATAAGGTCTTCCGGGACATGATTGCCCTGATGCTTGTTACATTCTGTAAAGGCAGTAGCCATCTCTGTTGAAGCGTAAGTAGAAAACAACTCAATGTCCCATAAGGAAGAAATCTTTTGACCAAGACTATTCAGCTCAAAGTTGGAAGTTCGCAGGGGTTCACCAATACATATTGCCGACCGAATAGATGAGTTTTGATAATCAATCTGATTTTCCTCAGCATATTGAATGAGTTTCAGAAGGAAAGAAGGAACAGCTATAATGTATCTTGGTTTAAATCTAAAAATACTTTCCCATTGTAATCCAGGCAAACCACCTCCAGTTCTAATCGCTCCAGCACCTAATTTTCTAAGACCTAGAAAATAAGCCATTCCGGCCATAAATCTTCGATCCAGTGTTGTGGTGATCAAAACTTTATCCTGCCTCGTAATTCCGGCAAGTTCAAAAGAACGGGACTCATTCTCAGCTAGCCTTTCGAGATCATACTCATTAAGATAAAAGGAAACCGGCTCACCAAGAGTACCGCTTGTGGTAACATGATCTATAATCTGTTCCTGTGGAATGGAGATAAAATCCTCATTATATTGCTGAAGTTGTTCTTTGGTAGTAATGGGTAATTTTGAATAATCTTCATAGCTGGTGATACAATCGACCTGTACGGAATGCTCCTGAAAAACACGCTGATAGAATCTGGATGTTCTGAATGTATAGCTCAGCTGCTGCTGAATTCTTTGCCACTGCTTTTTTCGATCTGACTGCTGCACTTCTAATTAAATTTTTCCGGTAGATTTCCTGATCATCTTCTCAACTTCCCTTAAATCTGGAATGGACGTAATTTCTCTTTTTCGGGCTTGTTTAAAATGAATTAACGCGTTTTTATATTCCTTATTCTCATAATAGATCCTGCCAGCAAAATACCACGCCTCCCAAAAATCTGGATTAAGTTGCACAAGTTGTATGGCACTCTTCTCACTTAAAGGTTTATCGCCATTCAAGTCACGTTTAACGTCGTTTTCTAGTGCTCTAAAGGCTTCGTAGTCTTGATATTCCTGGGTTTGAAGGAAACTGCTTGCTGGTATATTAAATTCCTTCGTTGACACTGAGCTCGATTTAATGCCTTTCTCATAATTTGCGAAAACCTGGTTTAGATCATAATGTATAAATTCTCCCATCTGGTAAGGATTTGAGCTTACCCAAACCTTTCTTTCCGCCGGTTTAAAAATAATTCCGTGATGCGCTAAAAGCTGGTTAATTGCTTTTTCATTGCCCATTCCAATCGACTGCTCGTCCAGACCCCGCCGATTTCTAAGAATCTCAACCGCCTTAAATGGATTCAATTTGTCCTCCTCATCGAGCAATTGCTGCATTCGGTCGTACCGGTACTGAGTGTGACTTTCCTCACGGGTTAGCTTATTCTTCTTATCATGAGAATAGGCTTCACTTTGGAAATGATTACTACAAACTAGTTGATCACGATTCTCCACTTCATATACTCCAAACTTACCCGGCGATACTTCGATCAAAACTGTTCTTTTTTCATCTCCACTTCCCACCATGATCGATTCTGAAACAAATACTTCACGTTTTTTTGCAATGGCAATTGCCTCTTCAATTGTACCGGCATATTGTAAAATTTCCCTTGCCAACAGACTAATGGGAGTTTTAGCAACCAGCGGCATTCTGGATTTCCCGGCATTGATAGTTACAGTAATTCCCTGCATGTTCATTCCACTTAATGCACCTATCATCCCGCCCCAGGTATACATCATAAACTTATGACCTTCTTCGGGCTTCACAAATGCTGCGATCTTTTGTTCTCCAAAATCGTCACCTGCATAAAAATCAAAATTCCTACCTATTAATAATTCTCCATCGCTGGTTTTATCGTCCCAGGCTGCAAAACTTGTGCATCCCACCAACATTAGATCCTGTAAAGCATGTCCAATATCATGAGCTCCATGAAAATAAAGCATCCGAATATAGGCAGGTGCGAAATCATCATACTTTTTCAGGCCATACCTCGAAACCCCATATATCTCCTGTTTATATTCTTCGGAAACATGGAGGTACAGTTTTCGGTTAAACCAACTAACAAAAGTTTTTAGAAAGCCTCGATAATTTTCTGAAGGGACCATTTCTTCAAGCTTGGACATAAAGGCTTTTTCCTGGTGATGTATGAGCTCCCGGCCAAGACTTCCATGAGCAACTCCCCTTTCCAGGGCATTTCCTTCAAGATACATTTCCCATACACCAAGATCGTTCTGGTATAGCTGGTTATTACCCAAACTGTACAGATTATCTGAATGTTTGATTCTTGTGGTATCAATTTCTTCGAAACCGCTAAGATCTGGTTTATGCTCCATGGACTTTTTAATTCCGCAGGAACTAAAAACTATTATAATGAGAATATGTAGAATACACTTATTCATCTAAGTCAGTTTACGATAGATTAGAATATCATTCTGTCGATACGTAAGTTCAAAATTTTGATCGAGCAACCAGCGAGTTTTCATTTCAGAATCCAGAAACACCATCATTTCTGCACGTTTAGAAAGATCTTTGAGTAATGATGAATCTTGAATATTTCCCTGGATTATATAATTATTAAGCAAAGGAAGTTCCTTAGCACTCTCAAGAATATGGATTTTATCATTTCGCAATCTATAAGCATTCCTTGCCGCTACTCTTTTTGATTCATCCAATTCCAGGCTGTATACTTCGGTTTGAGGATATTTGATCTTAATAAATAAAGGTAAGATCCCTATTCCAGAATTCAGAACAAGAATATCATCCACTTCAGCAAGATAACGTGATATCTTTAGAAACTTTTCTCTCTGTTGCCTGAATTCAGCTTTAGCTTCAGAATAAGTTGTGTGATAGCGATAATGCTTCAGAATTGCTTCTTTATGATAGAGTTTTTCAGAAATAAAGTTTTTCTTATTTCTTCTGAAGGATAATGAACCAAATTGCTGAAAGATCAATTTTCGGAACAAACTACGCTGAAGTATAAAACTTACCGAAACCGCCGTAAGGACTCCGATAATTGAAACAATGGAAATGGATTTCAGAGCCGGATGTTTAGCGAAAACCAAAGCACCTATTCCCAGCAACGTTGTTAAAACCGACAGAATGATGGATGCCTGATAGGTCTTTAATTCAGACTTACCAGTTTCATATTCTCGAAGACACGAATTAGTTATAAAAATGCTGTAATCAAGCCCGAGCCCAAAGATAAAACTCGAAATAATGATATTTAAAATATTGAATTCTATCCTGAAGAAATACATGATTCCCAGTGCACAGATCCAAGTGATCGCGATGGGTAGCAAAGTGATCACACTTAGAAGCAAATTCTGGTAGAATACCAGGAGTACCAGAAAAACTGCTACTATAGAAGCGAGAATAAGGATATTAAAGTCGGCTTTAAGATCTCCTAAAAAGTTCTGGTTGATCGCTTTTCTGTCCAAAGCTACAACTCCTGGAACATTTTCGAAGTAGCTAATAAAACTTTCAACCTTATCTTCAGGTAAATTAACACTGCTTGAGACCGTCGAAATTTCAGAATTATTAGATACGAAGTCCTGCATATAGAGGGAACCGGCCAACTCATAATCCTTGAGTCCTATACTTGAATAATTTTTATCAAGCACTTGATCGAAATTGCTAAAACTATTCGATTTAAATCCAAAGTTTTCTGAAGTCTTTTGAATATTATTCTTTACCAAATCCTGTTTTTCAGGAGTCCAGAAGCTGTTCCATTGTTCGATACGAGATTCCTGGGTTTCGGTAGAAAGCACTACTCCACCTATACTACTGAAGTTTTCAATATCACCTTCACTTTCGAACCTTTTAAGATCCTGATATAATTGGTTATTTCTGTACAGGGCTTCATCCAGTGAGTTTCCGTAAGCCACCAGTAAAATTGTTTTTCCAGATCGTCCAGCAAGTCCTTCCAGCTCTAATTCTACCTTTTTGATATTTTCCGGCTGATAGTTAAGTTCTGATAAGTCTTCATTAAATTCAACTTTACTGAAGAAGAAAAGAGAAACTACAAATAATCCTGATATCAAGTATACCAAAGGTTTAATTCTGGAATAATCCAGACTTGATATTCTGTCCAGAATCGTTGTCTTTGCAGAAATATTCCCTGGTTTATATAGAAAAGGAATAAGCACAAGTGTGAAGAAAGAAGAGAATAACACACTTAAACTTGCAAAGATCCCTAGATCACGCAACGCTTCACTTTTTACAAAAATCAGGCACATAAATGCGATCGCCGTAGTGAGACTGCTCATAATGACTGGCTTCGAAATATCTTTATACAGCTTATCGATATCTGAACTATTTCGAAGATGCGTTGAAATATGCAAGGAATAATCCAGCGTAATACCCAGAAGAATCGCACCAATTCCCAGGCTTATAGCCGAAACTGAACCCTGTAAAATATAAAGAATGGCTACAGCCGTGAGACCGGCAAAAATACTGGGTAGAAATAGCAAAATTGGAACATAAAATTTCCTGTAGTAGACCACCAGTAGAATGAGCAATACCGTAATCGCGATCATTACAGTAGTTCGAATATCCTGTTTAATTTGCTCTGCATTGGCTACCGAATAACGGAGTCCGCCGAAATAATTTCCTGTGATAGTATCGTATCGAGCATTTAGCGAAGCAATTTTAGCTTCCAGTTTTGATGTGAATTCCTTATTCCTGTTCGATTCTGAAGCAGGATAGACTGGATCTATAAAGAATAAGATATTCTTTTGATCCTTAGTCATAATATAGTTCTGATATAGCACGTACTGGTCTCCAACCTGCAATTCCTGCAAACGTGCCAAACCAAGACTCGTAATATTAAGAGGATCTGAGAGAAAATAATTTTTAGTCACAAACCCAGTGGGTGAAATCAATTGCTTGTATCCAGATTCGATACTTAAGGCTATACTGTCTGCATCTGTCTTATCATTAATTATAGTGTAATCCTGTTCATTTAAAAAGATTGGTAAATTAGACTGAACGAAATTATAGATCTGTTTGATGTCCTGTTCCGGAATTTTTCCTTTGACACCAGCAACATATTCTGAAAGCTCTGAGTTTAAGAACTCAGATATTTCGTTGGCATAAGCCACCAGGCTATCCCGATCTTTACTCTCTTCAGCCTGCACCCGAAAAATGATCTTATCTGAAAATTTCGATTCTTCCAGAATGGTTTTCAACAGATCCTGATCATTTCCTGACGGTACTAGTTTGGTAATATCCTCTTCTAACTGAATGCATGTAGCGAGAAAGGACATGAGGCCAAGATACAGAACTGCTATGGTCAACGCCAGGCTTCTATGCCCATTCAAGAATTCATGAATTTTCAGAAAAAATCTAGACATTAATTATTTGCTGGTTGTTTAGATTTTAGAATAGAGAACAGACAGTAAAATATGGTCCAGGAAATTACTGCGCTTACAATTGCCAGAACTATACTACCAATTAAATACTGAGTTAATCCAACGAAAAGATCTTTTCCTGAATCAAAATTCTCCAGACTCAACTGCCAGTCAAAACCATTCCCCAGAAGAAAATTCCCTAACTGATAACTTAAATAGAGAATCAACGGAATAAAAGGCGGTATGCTTATATTGCTAAATAAAAAGGCTATAGCCTTATTGACTTTAAGTAGGGCTGCTAATGTAAATACAAGTAAGGTATGCAAACCCCAAAATGGTGAGATTCCTACAAATATTCCCAACGCGATGGCAGCTGCTTTTCTTTCAGGAGAATCCTGATCTCTAATAATATCCTCTCTAAAAAATCTGCTTATACCTTTTTGCTTGAATTCACGATACTTATTCCTTGGATGGATGTAAAAGAAACTGATCAATACAAAATACATGTATAAAAACACGATACGTACAATATCCCAGAATGGACGAAAATGAGTCACCCGCTCTCCTGGATCGTAGTGAACCCTTATAGGTATATTTTTTACTTCAACTTTTTTCCATGCCGACTTTACCAGGACCTCGATCTCTAATTCAAATTTCCAGGTGATCAATTTTAAAGAATTAATAAGTCGAACGGGATACAGTCGGTAACCACTTTGAGTATCCTTTAATTCCTGAGCGGTCACTACCAAATACCAGAAACTGGAAAATCTATTGCCCTTGCTACTTTGCCCCGGGATTCCGGCCTGCGTCATATTTCGATCACCCACTAGCAATAGTTCTGGATCGCCGATTTTCCTGTTTTCGAGTTCTACCAGAAACTTCTCCAGATCTGCAGGATAATGCTGCCCATCTGAATCTATCGTGATCGCATACTCGTAAGCTTTCTCCTCAGCTCTTTTAAAACCTGTTTTTAAAGCAATACCTTTACCTCTGTTTATATCATGCAACACAATATCGAGGAATTCAAAATCCTTCAAAATCTCATTGGTGGCATCCGTCGATCCATCGTTAATGACGATAATATTGCTGGTATAAGTAACTAATTCGGTTAGGAAACTACGAAGCGAATGATCATTGTTGTAAGTAGGAACAATAACACAGCAACTTAATGCATCAAAACGCTCTTGAAGAATAGGCATTGTACCCAAATTATTGGCTTTAATGCAAAAATATCATTTAAATAAAGAGTATTGGCCTGCGCCAGTACAAATTTATATCACCTCGTAAAGCGCATTGATCTTAGTAATAATACCGGTTTCACTTTTTGCGATTCCTTTAAGCTCGTAGTAAGCTCCCTGCTTTTCCAATTTTGATTCTAGAATAAGCTCATCATTATCTGTAGGATCAAAAACAGCAGTAAATTTCACATTACTAGCTCTCTTAAGACTAAGGTTTTCTTCAGAAATTCTTTCTGCTTCCTCCTTAAATAACTGCATGAGCACAACTCCCGGGGTTACCGGTCTTCCGGGAAAATGTCCATTGTAAAGTTCATGCTCCGCATTGACCTTCAGGCTTGTTTGCGTGGTATCATTATCTTTTACAGACTTGGTAACAGTATAAAAATCTTTCAAACCTTTTTATTTATGTTGGAATACCGAAGCAGGTATCTTCTGATTGGTCTTAAAATTACTCATTTTAATTTCGGTATAATCACCTGAAGGTTCCATAAGCTTCACTTTTTCAATATACTTTTCAGTATTAAAAAAAATCAATATCTCAGAGAACATTTCAGCTAAATTCTCGTCCTTTGGAGTAACCGTAGCTTTTACAAATTTTCCATCCCTGGCAAAGTCTGTTTCAAACAATTCATCCATTTCCAGAATACGACCGTTAAAGCTTCCTGCAACCAATTCTCCCATTTTTTCGAAAAGTTCGCTGTTTCCTATATTCAATTTCCTGGTCTTACCATCCTCAATGATATACAAACTGGAATCTTTGAACAGCAGCTGATAATTATAGGGAGAAGTATAAGACCACTTAAGCTTCCCAGGAGAAACATACCAGATATGACCATCACTTTCTACGGTCTTTTCCATGGTATTCATAAACTTCAGCTGCCTGAAATCTGCCTGAAGATTTTCTATGGTCTCAGCTTTACTGGAAACCGACTCTTTGAAAGCTTTAGCTTCCGAAGTAGAGAATGGCGCATTCTGAGCGAACAGCTGGCAACTAAATAGTATAAAAATGAATTTAAGAATACGCATCGATATCAAGTAAGTGATCTGGCCTGATTGCCTTTAATTTTTTCTGCTTCAAAAATACCAATAACTGTTCCAACACTTTGCCGCTTTGAGGGATGTTATCGTGTAAAAGTATTAAATCTCCGGCTTTAAGATCTTTTATAATTCGCTTATAGATCTTATCCGGAGAGTTGGTGATCGCGTCATAAGGTCGTACACTCCAACCTATGGTGACATGACCGGTAGCCAGAATTGCCCTGGAAACCTTGGGATTGATAACTCCAAATGGTGGCCTGAATAATTTCGTTTTTAACCCAGCTACTTCGGTGGCAATGCGGTCACATTGCTGAATTTCAGAAATGACCGCGCGAGTTGAGAGAAAACCGAATTTTCGTGAATGTGAGAAGGTATGATTACCCACCACATGACCTCTATTTATGATTTCCCGATAGATTTCAGGATGTTCCTCTATATTTTTACCAATGCAAAAGAACAATGCCTTTACCTCGAATTCATCCAGAATATCCAGGATCTTTAAAGTATTTGGATGCGGACCATCATCAAAACTTAGTCCTATTCCATCCTTTTCCACTGCAGAATGTATCGAATTCTGAAAGAAATTAAGGCGAATATTTGTGGACAGTATAAGGATCGTGCTAATGTATATCATGGCCACCAGCAGAATAAACCATCCAGACCAGTACCCATTTAGAGCACCCAGAACGCTTCCAAGCAGTATAAAGCTGAAGATGATTCGAAGTATTTTATATTTCAAGACTTTCCAGTAAGATGAATCCGTGATTTCTACCAAGATATTGGTTATAGACCAAAATTCGGTTGAAAGTTGAAGCCGACTTTGAATTTAACCTGAATTTCTTCGGAATTAGTTGATGTTGAAGGATAGAAACGCCCAGTGCACAACCAATAGCAGAAATAGAATTGTTATCTCCGGTAAGTGATTTGTAGCCAAGCTGTGGAACATTACTAAAAATACCTTGCTGTAGTTTTTGATAATAAATATCAAACCTGATATCTCCATTGTTCCCAAGAACGATTGCGTCTATATGCTCCAGTATTAGCTCATTTTCATGCAGAAATTCAATTACTTTTTCTTCAATTTCATCAGACTGGACCTCATTAAAAATTTTAACCGCGCTACAAACTGCCAGTGAACCTGAACTTTTTTCCCTGGAAATACTGAAAAAAGCAGAACTTTCAGAAATTATGGTTCCCGGAGTATTGGAGTTTAGTAGGTCTGTATTTGTAATTTCCTCTTCTTTAATTTGACAGTCAAGCTTTTGAAAACCGGTAAATTTCACTGAAGTTTCATCTACGGCGCCAATGATCAAATTCTGAATTTCAGGATCGAGCTCAAACTGCATTTGCGCATCCAGTAGGCAACTTTCAAAGCTCACTGAATTTTGAGTGTAAGTCATATTATAACCAGTGCATTTCAGAAAAAGAGCGATCTGTCCACTCACTGTATTGTGAGTGGATTGTATAAAAGATGTAGGTGTGAGTAACTGCTCCTCACTTTCCTCTATTTGTTGCATGAACTTTTCGGTATCCTGCATACAACCCTGACCTGTGCCAACAAGAATCGCATCGGGACTTTTAATACCAGACCTGGAAAGCGCTTGCACTGCACTGTAGATCCCCATTTTCACTGCTTTAGACATTCTTCGCAGCATCATGGGTTTAATCAATTCCTTATAATTGCGTGCACTGGCATTTAAGATATTTCCCTGCGCTTCCAGCACTTCTTCAGAAGTCAGGAAATCTTCCGGCTGCGCTGTAATGGTGGAAACACTGTTGATGTAAAAGCTACGCATGCTTACTGAAGATTAGAGAGGTGCAGTTACCACCGAATCCGAAAGAATTCGACATTACGTGATCCAGTTTGCGGTGTTTCTTTTGAGTAATCGGAACCAAACCGTTTTCCATCATATCCTGAAAATTGAGGTTGGCAAAAAGCTGCTGATTCTGTAACGACAATATAGAATAAATAGCCTCTACTGCTCCAGCGGCTCCTAAAGTGTGACCAGTAAAAACTTTAGTAGAGCTGAAGTCAGGAACTTCATTCTGTGCGAAAACACGCTTCAAAGCATTGGTTTCGGCGAGATCATTATTCTGTGTTCCGGTACCGTGAGCATTGATATAATCGATCTGGGAAGCATTTAAATTTGCCGATCTTAATGCAGCGGTCATCGCTTTGTAAGCGCCTTCCCCATTTTCTGAAGAGGCAGTTTGGTGATAAGCATCGTTTGCATTACCCGCTCCTGAGACTTTGGCTATTACTTTCTGGCCAGAACTGTTACTTTCAGCTTCAAGAACCAGATATGCAGCTGCTTCCCCAAGGTTGAGTCCATTTCTATTTATATCGAATGGCCTGGCTGGTTTTTCTGATAAAATTCGAAGAGAATTAAAGCCATTGAGTGTGAATTTTGTGAGACAATCACTTCCTCCCACGATCACTTTACTGAATCTACCCGACTGAATCAACCTTGCCCCGTTCATGATAGCATTTGCAGAAGAGGAACAGGCAGTACTGATGGTCGTAATATGTTCTTTAATCCCAAAATATTCCGCGATCTTTTGGGTGGTATAACCTGGATGTTGCGCTTGTATATAAGTTCTTAAAGCAACATTTTCGTCAAATTGATCGAAATATTCCTCGGTTTTATCGATTCCTCCCACACTGGTTCCAGATACAAAAGCTGTATTTTCTGGATCAGGTTCTATATCTATATTTTCAAATATTTCAGTAATAGCTTTTATCCCGAGTAAGGAAGCACGGGTGATCCCGGAGTTAGCAGAGAGATTTAATTCGTCCAGTAATTCAGCATTGGAAAGTTTGATCTCGCCAACAGGAAATTGATGTTTTGTTTTTAGGATAGCGGGTTTTGATAATCCGTGAACATTACTTTGTAAAGAATGAAGATTAGCCGTTACGCTCGAGCCAATGGCAGAAACAATGCCCATCCCGGTTACGACTACAGTTTTCATAAATTACTTTGTACGATGTTTCTCAATAAAACTAGCCATGGTATTTACTGAAGCAAATATTTCCTTTCCCTGGTTGGGATCGGTCAGCTTAATTCCATAATCTTTTTCAAGCAATACTATTAATTCCAGGGCGTCAATGCTATCAAGTCCCAGTCCATCTCCAAACAGGGCTTCGCCATTTTCAATTTCTGAAGGTTCCATGTCCTCCAGATTAAGTTGTTCTATTATGCTTTTTTTTAGCTCGGTATGTAGGTCACTCATGTGTAGTAGCGTAGATTTTCGGCAACTGTCCCCGTTGAGATTGCAGATCTTCAAGACCGGCGACGTGCCACAAAAATACATCATATTCATTATTGTGCAAGTTTAGCCAGCCACAAAGCACATTTTCGCAAGCTAAATTCTTAAGTTGTATTTCAGCATAATCCAGCATTAGTTCCGGATCGAATTTTTCAGTAATAAAAAAAGCATTTTCAGACTGAATTGAATGTCTGATACTTATTTCTCCCAGCACGATATTTGGCAACGTATATACAAAGACAGAAGGTGAAGCGAAATCCTCCATACTTTCCTGAAAACGAAGATCTGTATCCAGGCTCGAACTGGAATTTGAAAATATCAGGCCGGTATTGTTCTCAATTTTGATCTTTTCTGAAAGTAATTCTGTAGCAATAATACCTGCTTTACTAAGTCCATCCATTTTGAAGAACTTGGAATAATTCATTCCGAAGAATTTATACGACTGACTCATGAATTTAGCGGGCGCTATATCCTTTTTTGTTTCAAACAACAAACCTTCAGAAGATATGATACTATTGTCCTTAATTCTGATGAACTTAATTGAGTGATCTTCAGACATGAGCTTTCGTTTTTCTGAAAAGCATGGCAATATTACAGCCTCCAAAACCTGATGCTGTTTTTAATGCGATATTAAGTTCTTTTTGAATAGCTTCCGTAGTAATATTCAAGGATGTAGAAACACCTGAGCTTTCGAAATTCTTCGAAATGATAAGTTCATCATTGAGTAAACTATGTTTAAGCATTATGGATTCGATCAAGGCTGAAGCGCCTAAGGTATGCCCGAAATAGCCTTTTAAGCTATGCAATGGAATATCGTTGAGATTGGATCTATCGAATGCTATAGCTTCCATTTCATCATTATACATGGTCGCCGTTCCATGAGCTGAAATAGCGTCAATTTCTTCGGAAGCTATACCTGTAAAATGCTTCAGTCTGGTAATTGCCTGGTACAAACCTTCACCATCCCTACTAGGACCGGAAATATGATTTGCATCATTGGTAGTAACAGCATGAACAAATTCCACTTTTTGTTCCTGTGATGTTTGCCCATCAATAAATACTGCTGCAGCAGCTTCACCGAGACTGATTCCGTTTCTTTCGGCATCAAATGGTTTGCATGCCTTCGCGCTCATCGCCTGGAATGATTGAAAACCAGATAATACAAATTCTGAAACCAGGTCGCCCGCTGCTACTATGGCGTTTTTAAACTTCCCTGACTTAATAAAATCTGCTGCAGTTTTAATAGCCAGACCTCCGGAAATACATGCATTTGATACCACGATTGGTTTTTGTTTAAATCCGAAAAAGTCGGCAACTACCTGTGCCATTTTCCAAAGTTCAACCCGGTTTCTTCCAAATTTATTAGAATTTAATAGATCGATGTTTCCCTTGGTCGTGGCAATCACCAGCCCTGTACTTAAAGGATCTACCATTGTTTCTTTATCGATCACATCCTTTATGGCCAGAATCAGCATTTTTTCCAGCTTTGTGTAATCATCACAATGACCGATCAAGGAAAAACTACGATCAATGAATTCTTCTTCAAGAATCCCTGCGTAATATCCAGCCTGATACTTTGAAGTAGGCTTTTGAAGTTTCAAAGCTGAATTTTGCAATCTCAATTCCCCTAGATTGGCCAAAGTACCAAAACCCAAAGGAGAAATTATGCTATCAGATTTTAAAAAAACTTGCTGCATTTTACAAGTTCATTTTTGATTTCCAGGCTTGATAGAACTCGGGGTTTATAAGCGAGAGTTCTTTATTTCGATCTAAAAAAACCTGTACGGTTCTTCCTGTACAGATCAAGGCCTCATTTTTAAAGATCTTATAATTAAAAATCATTTTTGCTGAAGCAGCATTTTCAAAACTTGTTTCAACTGTAAACTGATCTCCATAAGCCAAAGGTTTTTTATGCTCACAACTTGATGAAACTATAGGTGTTGCATAACCATTTCTTTCAGCATCGAGATAAGAAATACCATGAGAATTGCAGAAATCCTCTCGTCCTTCCTCAAAATATTTAAGATAGTTTCCATGCCAGACGATTTTTAGAGGATCGCATTCATGAAACTTTACTTTCAGTTTTGTGGTATGAGTAAATGTTGTGGACATTAATCGACGGTTACCGTTTTCATTTCAGACAAAGCGATCACCTCTCCCCTGTCATTTTCGGTTCGGGCAGAGACCGAGGTCACGTTCATGATCTCATGCAAAATCTCCACATAGGTGGTAATACTCTCTCCAACCATAGGCTGCCCAAGAATTTCAACAGTTTTAATCACACCTATAAAACCTGTTTTTGGCTTCGTATTCCCGCTGAGAGAACCCTGATATCCACGATGCAAGGACATACTTTGAGCCATATGTTCAATAAGACCGCTCTCAGATAATTTACCTTTATCGAGCATGAGACTGTCTTTCGGGACTGTAAACCCTGTTACACCAGTAAGCTCTGTGTATTCAAATAAAGTGTCCACGAATACAAAAGGTTTCTTTTGAGGAATGAGATTAGAAATTTCTTCTGCTGAACGTATAGGATGATGTAATAAGTTTTCTGCCATAGCTAACTGAAATCGTTCCAGTAATCATAATAATTATACCATTGGTGAGGATATATTCTCACCATTCTTTCTAGATCGTCAAGATAAGATTTTAAAATTTCTTTCTTCGTGTAGCTGCTAGCTTTATAAGGTCGAGCAAAAAAATGATAGTGGAAATTCTTTTCTCGCATTAGATGTACGAACAAAACTGGAATTTTATTCCTGGCGGCAAGTTTGAAAGGACCCTCCGGAAATTTCACCATTTCTCCAAGGAAATTAGCTTCCAAAGTACTCGAATGCTCCATAAATCTGTCTGCTGCTAAAACCAGTAATTCATTATGATCCAATGCTTTTTTCATCGCGAATACATGACTTAGATCATCCTTCATCACGATCACTTTCACCTCTGTATCTCCAGTGACAGATTGCAGGTAATGCTTAATCTGTTGATGTTCAAAATCAGTTACTACCAGATTTACAACTGCATCTGCATGACGTTCCTCAAAGAAATGCTTGGCAAGATTAAAATTACCAATATGTGCTGTGAGCAGTATTCCGCCTTTCTTCTGCTTCAGCAATGATTCTATATATTTAACGCCATCGAATTCAAAAGTAAACTTGTTCTTTAGTCCATTGGTGATGGCAATCCTGTCTAGTTGTATTCTTCCGAAGGTATAATAACTGCGATATACATTAAAAGCCGAGCTTAATGGAGAATACCCAAGCCTTTTTCTGAAGAGATAATAGGTGCTGCGGGTTGAAGAAAAAGAGAAGAGGATAAAATAGGCGGCAACGAATAGGAGTACGAAATAAGCCGCGATCAGTCCGAAGCTTTTAATGATTTTTACATAGATCCTGAAGCCAAGTAAAGTTCCCCGGGATTTCCCTTTCCAAGTAGCCATGATTAAGAGTAGAGTCCGCCATTAATATTGATCACTTCGCCGGTGATATACGAAGATCTATCAGATGCCAGAAAACTTACCAGGTTAGCGACTTCTTCCGGATCTCCAAATCGATTTAATGGAATTAGTTCTTTAAACTTTTCAGCATCAAAATCTGCGGTCATTTCAGTATTAATAAATCCGGGAGCGACGGCATTTACCGTTACTTTCCTTTTTCCAATTTCCTGAGCAAGTGCTTTTGTAGCCGCAATAACAGCTCCTTTTGCTGCTGAATAATTTACCTGTCCCGCGTTTCCCTTTAAACCTGAAAGTGAAACCATATTAATGATCCTTCCGCTTCTAGCTCTCAACATATCCTTCAGAACGCTCTGGGTCACATGATAAAATCCCTGCAAACTAGTATCTAAAACCGAATTCCAGCTATTCTCAGACATAAAAATAAAAAGTCCGTCGTCGCTGATACCAGCATTGTTCACCAGAACATCAATACTGGAATCCTTATTCTCAGATTTCCACGTACTCATCTTCTCTGAAACTTCCGAAGGATTTGCAACATCAAATTTTAGAAGTTCACAGGAAACGTTCAATGATTCAATTTCCCGTTTGACCACCTGAGCCGCCTCCTCATTATACCTGTAATTCAATAGAATATTGAGTTTATGATCTTTAGCCAGCGCTAGACAAATCGCTTTTCCAATTCCGCGAGAACCGCCGGTTACCAAAGCAAATCTTTTCTTAGTCATAAGCCTGATGAGTTTTGAGATATAACTTTAAATTCTGAATGTCTTTATATAGAACTCTGTCTTCTTTTATCTGCGGAAAAATCATTTTAAGATCCTTAATTTTCAAGGTAGTCGCTGAAGATAAACGATCATCATATTGAAGTATGTAAAGCGCCTGAAGGATCGTTGCCATTTCAGTAGCTAAAACCTCGTAGCAGTTATCGATCACCTTACGCGTCATCATTGCAGAATTTGCTCCCATACTCACAATATCCTGATTGTCATTATTATTAGGTATACTATGAACGTACATGGAATTGGAAAGCATTTGATTTTCAGCAGTAGTCGAAACCGCTGGAAACTGTGCACCCTGCATTCCAAAGTTCAAACCTAATTTCGAAGCATTGACAAAAGCCGGTAAAATGTCATTTAGTTTTGGATTCAGTAAATAGTTGATCTGCCTTTCAGCAAGCATGGATGTTTTGGTCATTACCAGCCTAAGTTTATCCATTTCCAGAGAAATATAATCACCATGGAAATTACCTCCATGGTAAACCTGCTCGGTCTTTACGTCGATAATTGGATTATCATTAGCAGAATTTACCTCTTCCAGTAAAATTTTAGTACTATGTGAAAGAGTATCCATTACAGGGCCAAGAACTTGTGGAACGCATCTTAAACTATAATATTCCTGAACTTTTTCTTTGAACAACTCCGTTTTTGCATGATCGGTATTATAAAGTTCTTCCTTTCGGGATCTTGTGAGGCCGGAGTCCTTTAAGTGATTTCGCATAAGCTCGGCAATTTGCTGCTGACCCTTATGAAGTTTTGCACGGTTTAATTCATCGGAAAGATGGTCATCATAAGCTTCTACGATTTCATTGATCACAGAAGAGCAAAAAACCGACCAGTCCAGCAATTGTTTTGCGTAAACAACGTTGACCAAGCCAAGCCCAGTCATTGCAGAAGTTCCATTCATGATCGCCAGCCCTTCTCTAATCGTAATTTTGGCCGGCTGAATATTCTTTTCTCTGAAAACTTCTTCAGTATTTCTGCGCTTACCTTCGTAGAAAACTTCGCCTTCGCCAATAAGTACCAGCGCGAGATGTGCCAATTGTACGAGATCGCCTGAAGCTCCTACTCCACCATGTTCAAAAATCAAAGGTGTAATTTCTAAATTGATCAATTGGATTAGAACTTCGGCAACAGAAATATCAATACCAGATTTACCTAAGCTAAGAGTATTAAGCCTGGCTAACATCAATGCCCGCACGTCAACTTCTGAAAGTACAGCTCCTGCGCCCGTAGCATGACTTCTTATGAGGTTCAACTGGAGTTTGACAGAATCTTCTTCCGCAACCCGGTACTGAGCCATAGGTCCAAACCCGGTATTTACTCCATAAATGATCTTATTTCGCGAAAATTTCTCAAGAAATTGATGACTTTGAATAATCCTGTCTCTGGCTTTAGCACCTAATTCCACCCTTATTCTCTGAAAAACAACTTGTTGAAATTCTGAGAGTGTAAGTTCCTTCTCCAGGTTGATCATAAGTAGCTGCTTGATTTCAGGATTATATAAAGATTGTGCTCTGGACAAATGTAATATTTTTAGTGGGAAAGCTGCATATGGTATGAATCGCGGGATAAATTTGAAGTATTGATAATTTCATAATTATGAACTTAACCTCTCCAGAATTTTATCAAATTATTGCTGAAGTTATTAAACAGTTAGCATTGAAGAATCAGCTATTAAAATTAATTTCAATAGGATACATTAGTCCAATAGATCTGCCAATTGGCATGATCGATTGCTTATATCTCACGAAGGCTCTGCCGTAACTGGCAGAGCTTTTTATTTTGGTGAATTCTACTGAAGCATATTTTCCATTAGCTTTGTATTGACAGATTATGGATAAAAAAGAATATGACGTTGTAATTATTGGTGCGGGACCGGCTGGTATGGTTGCAGCAGGTTACCTGGAGAAAACCGGTGTTTCTGTATTGGTGCTGGAAAAGCAGTTTTTTCCAAGGTTTACCATTGGGGAAAGTTTGATCCCCCGCTGTATGGATAATTTTTCTGAAGCCGGATTACTCGAAGACCTGCAGGAACAAAATTACCAGAAAAAGACAGGCGCCCGTTTCGTTAAAAATGGGAAAATCGCTGAATTCGATTTTAGTAAAAAGTTCGGGGAAGGCTGGGACTGGACCTGGCAGGTACCCAGAGCCGATTTCGACCTGAAACTTGCAGAAAGTATTCAGAAAAGGGGCGTGAAGATCAATTTTGGAGCTGAAGTGGTTTCTGCGAAATGGGAAAACAAGCTATGGACTATAGAATCTAAAGACCCGAAAGCCGTTCTAAGCAACATTACTTCCAGATTTATAATTGATGCCAGTGGAAATGGACGAGTCCTAGCCGGACTGCTTAAACTGGAAGCTCCCGCAAAAATTTATGATCATTCCTCCATATTCACTCACATAAAGGAAGATAACCGACCTCCAGGTAAGGAAGGAACTCAAATTACCTTCGAGATCATTACTAGGGGTGCGTGGTTCTGGTATATTCCTTTTTCTAATGGGAATACAAGTTTAGGCTTTGTAGGAGAAAACGACTGGTTCAATACATTCTCAGGATCAAGAAGTGAAATGTTTAAGCAAATGCTGGGTCAGTGCGATTTTTACAAAGATCGGTTCTCAAAGCAGGAATACTTGTTTGAGCCTGTAAAACTATCTGGTATATCCAAGAATGTTCAGCATTTACATGGGGATGGTTTTGCGCTGGCTGGAAATTCAGCTGAATTTCTCGATCCGGTATTTTCTTCCGGGGTTGCATTTGCGACAGAAAGCGGATTATTAAGTGCAAAACTAGTGGCAAGGCAATTGTCTGGAGAAATTATAAACTGGGATAAAGAGTATACTGAGCATATACAAAAGGCTATTAATGTTTTCGCCACCTATGTAAAAGAATGGTATACAGGAAGATTACAGGATATATTTTTTACTGATAATGCGAGTGAAAACATTAAAATGCAAATTTGTTCTGTACTTGCAGGATATGTTTGGGATAATAAGAATCCTTTTGTTCGAAATCATGAGAAGGCTATCAAAAATTTGCACAACTTTTTATATTCAGAAAAGTTTCAATAATATTATTTCGGCTATTTAATTGAAGTCAAGTAGTTTAAGGGAAGCAGCTCAATTTTAGCTTAAATTTTCTTTCAAAAAAATAAAAAAGGTTTGGTTGGTACGTAAGTAAAACTTAGATTTGCAACCGCAAAATTACTTGCGAAGTTCTTAAATAAATGGAGAGTTGCCAGAGTGGTTAATGGAGCAGTTTGCTAAACTGTCGACGAGCAATTGTCGCATGAGTTCGAATCTCATACTCTCCGCTAGATTCTTAGTCTGTGGTTCTTTTATTCTCTTTTCGACCGGAAAATTGGAATAAATTTCCTCCGCTTCCCGGATATCTTTTAAGATAGTTTGGAACGGAAAAGACTAAAAACACAATTGACCTTTCGGGGTGTAGCGTAGCCCGGTTATCGCGCCTGCTTTGGGAGCAGGAGGCCGCAGGTTCGAATCCTGCCACCCCGACTAAAGCCTGTTAATCTTATGATTGACAGGCTTTTTTCATTTCTGGTTTCTTCTGTGCTTTTTCCAGGCTCGTTCTATTCAGAATCTGATAGATCATTATACCTTACAGGCATTCATTAACCAATTGCTCTTCTGGTATAATCCAAACAGTCCTTCAGAACAAAATTCTCTAATCTTAGGATCCATAATTTCAGTAAAGAAAATTGGCGATCTACTTTATCTTCAGCACAACTGACTAAAAAAATAGTTAATTTAGAAGCTTATCACCTAAGCTATTCTGAAGTGCAAACGAAAATAGAGATTCATACCTCTCATGAATTTAAAGCTGCTTTTGAAGCTTATCCTAAGGTGCCCAAAAAGAGACTCTAATACTTACGTGAACTGATCATTCAAACTGCTCAGGAAACTCAAGGTGTTGTCAAGCTAGATCTTAATTTAAAGTGGAGCGAACCCGCTTTCAGGAGTAATATTGGAAGTACGCTAAGAATAGACTGGAAATCAAAAAATCCCGAACAATATGCACTCTATTTTCAATGCTCCAGCAGGTTGATTGAAACTTTTCGATTATTATACGAACCAAAATTGAGATTTGAAGGAAACAGAGCTATTATTCTTAATTTAGATCTGGAAATACCTATCTATGAACTAAAGGAGTGTATTAAAGCTTGCTTGAGGTATCACGAGATCAAACACTTAAATTTTTAGGTATTGCATAAATGTTTATTATCAGGCGCTTTAAGCATCATCCGGCATAATCCATTTGTAGATCTCTTTACAACTATTTTCTTATGATTGACCTGAAAAAACGGTGTTTTATTGAGTAATCAATCGAGATCAGTAAGGTATCAGATAAAATCACTCATAAAAAAAGCCCGCTAAATTAGCAGGCTTCTTTTATATCTAATATTGCTTCTATCTAAGACTGGCTACAGTAATAGAAGGATATTTTGCTTTTATTAGCATATAAACTCCATAACCTACCAGACCTATGGCAACTATACCTAATGCAACCGAACCAAATTCTGCCTGAATATAACTAAATGCATCGGTTTGAGTTTTAACATTGCTACCACTGGAAAGTCCGGACTTTAATGTTAAATAAGCCATAAGACCTAAAACTAGTCCTCTGGCGGTATGTCCAAATTTACCGGCATTAATAAGCAACTTCTGCTCTTTTTGATCCATTCCTGCTTCTTCCACTTCCTCTCGGAATCTTCCAGAGTATGCCCGATACAAGTCATAGATAGCTTTTATCGCCATACCTATACCAATAATGATAGCGATCGTATCTCCGTTAGAACCAGACATGATTCCACCCATCATTCCGCCAGAACCACCTGAACTACTACTACCGAAAGCCAATTTGAAAGAGTAATAAGCCAAACCACCATAGATGAGTCCGCTAATAAAATATCCTATCCGCTTTCCATAACCTTTTAGATTGTCTTCAAACTCTCCTGGGTTATAAAATACCTGGTACATTCTCCAAAATACATATCCAAGAAGTCCGATTCCCATAACTACAAGTAAAACCTGCCCGTATGACTGTTGTGCTAAATATTGCAGTGCACCCTTACTTCCCGATTTTTGTCCGCCCTGACCAAACGCAGCCATAGCCGTTAATACTCCGATTAGGCAATAAACTGCACCTTTCGCAGCCATTCCAAACCGCGCAAAATTCTTTTTCTTACTACTCATTTTAATTAATTTGATTGGTTAATCAATTTTAAAGTTATCGGAAATTGAACGTCTGACTAAACAATACCTCAAACTTTAGGCTAATTTTAGCTTAATTGAGCTTCAAGACTGACGCCTTCGTCATTAAAATTAAGAAATCAGCCTTTTTCGATAAATTTTCGATGGTCTTTCAACCATTTATTTAATTTGAAAGATTCAGCTTGTGTAGCTTTCTTTTTTGTATTCTGATTTATCCATTGAGCTGATTCTGTTTCTTTCACAAATAGTTTGTCATAACTATACAAAGTTGCTCCAAACACCTTTACATATTTGACACTTTTGATCTTATAACAATTCTCTTCTTTGGAAATATTAACCAGGTTCATCGTCCTTAATAAATTTGCTTTAACTGATTCGAAAACTAAACAGCAAAATTAGGGTACAATGCGTATGCTTTAGCCTAAGGCTTTGTTAAGATTAGCTATGCGTACGAATTAGACTAAACATTGAAGTAAATCCGGTATCTTAAAATTATAACTGAAATCCTAAAATTTTTGACCTCCTTAAAAATTTGACGGCTATTCAGCTGAATATGTAGTAATTGACTATAAATGTTAATTCTTAAATATATCTTAATTTATTCTATTTCTCTTTATAACTTTACGTTTAAACCGAACAAAAAAATCCCCACCCTATGAAAAGATTGAACTGTTTGTTATTAATTTTCGCTATGTTTTTTATCGTATCCTGCGACACAGACAATGATGATATGGAATTGGTAGAAACAGAAATGATCGCTCTAAATGAGATTTTACTGAATTCTGAATGGCGAATCACCAGTTTTACTGAAAACGGTCAGAATAAGACCGATGATCTTAAAAATTATACATTTATTTTTCAAAGTTCGAATGAACTGATTGCAGATTCTAACCTGGGATCTTTTAATGGAACCTGGAGAGTCTCCAATGATAACGGAACCGAATTTGATCCCTCCAATGATCTCGATTTTATGATCTTTTTCACCCCTAATGGAAAACTGGGAGATCTTACCAATGCTTATGATGTCATCTCTGCTAATAGTGCTGAGATAAACTTAAAGCTGGAGGAAAATGCTGAGGGCAATTCCGGATATCTATCTTTCGTCAGAAATTAATTAGTTGCATAATGTTTAGCATTGCCCGGTAAATCTCTAAATTGCCGGGAAAATCATAATATGAGTAATTATAAAGCAGCAGACTCCCGATATGATATTATGGAGTATAGAAGATGTGGTAAAAGTGGTTTAAAGTTGCCTTTACTTTCCTTAGGTCTCTGGCATAATTTCGGAGATAATGATGACCAGGATAATGCGCGGGAAATACTTCATACCGCATTTGATAATGGAATTACGCATTTTGACCTGGCTAACAATTACGGCCCGCCGTACGGTTCTGCCGAAAGTAACTTTGGAAAATTCTTTAAACAGGATTTTAAGCAATACAGAGATGAGCTAATCATTTCTTCCAAAGCTGGATGGGATATGTGGCCCGGACCATATGGAAATTTTGGTTCCAGAAAGTACCTGATCGCGAGTTTAGATCAATCCCTGCAAAGAATGGGTCTTGATTATGTAGATATCTTTTATCATCACAGGCCAGACCCGGAAACCCCTTTGGAAGAAACCATGGGTGCTCTGGACCAAATCGTAAGAGATGGAAAAGCTTTATACGTTGGTATTTCACAATATAATGCTGAAGACACAGCGAAAGCTGCCAAGATTCTGAAGGAGCTTAAAACGCCATTTATAATTCATCAGCCCCGTTACAATATGATCGATCGTTGGGTTGAAAACGGATTAATGGATACGCTGGAACAAAACGGACTTGGCAGTATAGTTTTTTCTCCTCTTGAACAAGGGATTCTAACCGGCAAATATCTTAATGGCATTCCGAAGAATTCAAGAGCTGCTAAAGAAGGTAGTTATCTGGATAAATCACAAATTACAGAAGAAGTTGTTTCACAAATTCAGCAGCTGAACGAGTTAGCTGAAAAACGTGAACAAAGTCTTGCGCAAATGGCTGTAGCATGGCTTCTAAAAGATGAAAGAGTAACGTCTGTCTTAGTTGGTGTTAGTAGAAAGTCTCAGTTAGAGGACAACCTGAAAGCTATCAGGAATATTCATTTTAGTACAGAAGAACTAAAGGAAATAGACAATATTCTCAATTTTTGATATTTTCAGAACTTCTGGAATCTATTTGATATAGACCTCCAGAAGTTCTGCGCTTTCTGCGGAAATCTCCACTTCATTTGTGTTTGCTGGGATTAAAACCGATTCTCCAGCTTTAAGCTCTTCGGAATTAGAACCGATTGTAATTTTAGCTTCGCCGGAAACACACATATAAATAACAAAAGAATCCAGATTTGAAAGGTTCTTTGTCAGTTTACCTTTCACCGGAAGATAGTTCGTAGTGAAGTATTCACAGCTGGCTATTTCTGAAGATTGATTTTCTACATGCTCATATTCCAGCTTATAATCATCTTTTTTCTCAAAGTCTATAGCATCCAGCGCAAGTTCTGTGTGTAGTTCACGACTATTACCCTCGTTATCTACACGATCCCAATCATATATTCTATAGGTGATATCTGAAGTTTGCTGAATTTCTGCAAGTAAAATCCCTCCTCCTATCGCATGAACCTTCCCGGTATTTATAAAAACCGAATCTCCTTTATCTACTTCTTCGAAATTAAGAATATCGAGAATTTTCTTGTTTTCGAGATGATTTACATATTCTTCTTTATTGGTATTCTTATTAAAACCAATATTCAATTTAGAACCTTCATCGGCCTGCATCACATACCACATTTCGGTTTTCCCAAAGGAATCATGTCTTTGCTTAGCCAATGCATCATTAGGATGTAGTTGAACAGAAAGATCTGTCTTAGCATCAATAAACTTGATAAGCAGCGGAAAATCATCTCCAAATCTTTTATAGATCTCCTCCCCCATTAATTCTGCTTTATACTTCTTAATAAGATCTGTTAGTTTTTTTCCTTCTTCTGAACCATTACTAACTTCAGATATAAAGTCTTTTACTCCGGAAATCTCCCAGCTTTCACCTACATTCTCCTTATCGGTCTTTTTATTCAGAATATCACGAAGCTTGTTCCCGCCCCATATCTTTTCCTGAAGTATTGGTCTGAATTTAATAGGATAATCAACCATGCCTGAATTTTTTTTAAAATTTGTCAATTTTGTAAAGATCTCTGTATAACCGTTCCTTGTGTTTATTACCAACAGGATTCATATCGATCTCTTCAATTTTTTCAATAGTATAACCTTCAAAAGTTTCGATCACTTCTTCTTTCTCCTCTTCCGTAGCCAGTAACAAAAACTGAGACTCTGCAGGTTTTATATAACTTTCTCCATCATACAGAATTTCTATTGGCTGGCCATATTCCCATATCATTTCCGGAGTAAAACCTCTAAATTCATATACTTTAACACCCATGCGCTCCCTGTAAACATCAACAATAGAAATACTTTGATATGCTGGGTTCTTTTCAATTTTAGAAGCTATAGGTAAACCAAAGAATATGACACTAATAATAAACCATACGGTAAGATAGAAAACTGGTTTGATCTTTCTAATCTTTAAATACCATAAAATCATGACTCCAATTGTGAATAGGGTCACAGAGATCGTAATATACCAGCCGAGAAAATTCTGAACCTGCTGACCAAAATAAAAGTATCCCGCAAGCGGAAATAAGAGTCCGATCAACGCAATCAGTCCAAAATTGAAATATACGATCCAGGATTCTTTCTTCGAAATCATATCGAACCTACGGAATAAGTACTCTATATAAAAGGCTGTATTCAATGCCATTGGAAGCATAACTGGAAGTAAATACCTGGACTTCTTCTCGGGTATTATAGATAGAAGGACTACTGCGCAAAGAGTCCAGATAAGGGTAAACGTATAAGCTTTCTTATCAAAAACTTTATTCTTTAGATAGGGATATAAAAGTGCCACGAAACTCGGAATTGTCCAGATACCACTTTGGATCACAAAACTCCAGTAATAATAGAATGGTCTTACGTTATAATCTAACCAGCGTCCCGTTTCTTTTTCAGTAATCTTAGACATCGCGCTGGTATCCAGAAGATATACATAGATCGTCCAGAAAGCACTAATTAGCAGTGCGATACTAACTGTTAGCAATACTGGCTTCCAGTAATGTTTTAAACTTTTATATTGATATACGAAGCCAAAAGAGATCAAAAATGGTAAAAGAAGCGCATACATCGATACCGGACCTTTACTTAGAAAAGAACATCCAATAAAGATTCCGCTTAAAACAGCATTTTTCAGGGTATTTCCTGAATCCTGAAAAATCTGGAACAAAAAATAAATCGCCATGATCATCCAGCCATGAGTGTGAATATCCCATTGGCCATCCCGACCTGAAAAGAGTATATAAAAACTGGTAGCGCCTATAAGTCCGCTAATGAACGCGTACTTGCTATTATTAGTAAATTTGAAGCCTAGTTTATACAAAAAGATACTTACTATGCTTCCCATGACTGCGGCTGGTAATCTTGCGGCTATCAGGTTTTTCATTCCAAAGAGCATCATGGCTATAGCAGTTAACCACGTTGGTAAAGGCGGTTTCTCATAGCGTGGTTCATTATTCAGGGTCGTGAAGATCCAGTGATCAAGATTGATCATTTCCCGAGCCGTTGCAAAATTTCTTGCTTCCATGATATTTACAAAAATGGCATCGAGATTCACAAAGAATATCGCGAAGCAAACAATCAGTAAAAGCAGAAAGTAATTATCCTTTAACTTCATTCTTCTGAATATAAATATTTCGAAGATACATAATAACACCAAAACTATGACCTGCTAGTAACACAGGGTCTTCTCTAAGGATCGCATAGTAGATGATCAAAGATGATCCAAGCAAACTCAGAATCCAGAAGCCAAGTGGTAAGGATGAAGATTTTCTTCTTTCAGAATAAGCCCATTGATAGATAAACCTAAGGGTGAATATAAGTTGTCCTGCAGTTCCCACGACCAATAACCACATTGGAATATCCACATTTCTAAATAAAGCTGCAGCGTCATACTGATTGTTATTAAACCCATAGATCACCACGAACAAGGGAAAAATCCAGAGAAAAACTCTTACAAACCTATTTACCTTATTCCAGTCTCCCTGTAACTGTAAATTCCTGATGTATATGAAATAGGTAAGCGTCTGACCCAGCATAATGGCAAAATCGTCCCTCAGGTATCCGTATATGAATAATAAGAAAGATGCTAGCAAGCTAATATGCCAGAAGAATTGAGGTGTAACCACTCGTTTATTCTTTTCTGAAAGCAACCATTGTGCGATCATTCTCCCTGAAAAAAGTAGTTGAGCAATAAATCCCAGTAGGTAAATTATCCAATCGTTCATACTTCTGTATATCGCGATTTTATGAAATTATATGAGTTGCAGTGCAATGGAAAATGATAGTTTGATTGATGTTCTGGAATATTTCTGGCCGAAAACACAAATGTATAATATTATTCGAATTAAGGAATATTTTACCTCTTACCGATTTTTTCTCATACTTCAACTAAAAGTGGCTGTGGCTCAGGGATAAATTAAAATATCAAATTATATTTGAATACCCAATCTATTAGAATACACCTGCCTTGGCTAACCAAATAACTAGTGGTATGCTACAGCAAGAACATTACATCCAGAGTACCGAGGAAGAAATATCTCATATTGAATCTGTAAAAGAATCTATCGAAGAGCTTCGCGAATCGGGGAACTTTTTTAGTGTTTCACTTCAAACACTTGAATTAATAAGAAGATTCAATCATTTATATATACAGGTTTTTGAAAAAATGGAAGAAAATCCAAGTTTACTGCACCAATTAGTAGTTGCTGCCGTTGGTCTGGAAAAAAAATTGATCAGAGAAAGCTAAACTTCTAAAACCGTATCTACACTGAAAATCAAAAACTTCCGATTGGGAGTTTTTATTTTTTTAAACTTACCTGAACTTTTCCCAAAAAAAGCATTGTTTAATTTATAAAGTGGTTTATATTTGCAACCGCAAATC
>NZ_JBLWIM010000015.1:35814-111340 GCF_048381525.1 Christiangramia qingdaonensis | reverse complement strand
ATCACGAAAAGCCTTCCTCACGGAAGGCTTTTTTGTTTTCTATAGTCTGCTCCCCATTTCCTAAATTATATTAAGCCTGTCATAAAAATTTGTCAAAAGATCACAGACAGGATTTGAACGGTTAATTCTTCCTAAATTGGAGTAAGCTAAATGTTATAAAACCAATCAAATCCTCTCTAAACATGGCGTTTATAGAAGATTAAAATATAAGTTTTCAAATTATGCAGGAAATACCTGATCTATCTGAAAATTCCATTCAACAAATCTTAACAATCCTTAAAGAAAAGAAGGAGATAAGCTGCATGCTTCCCGGTATGGGAATCTTGCATATTGAAAAAGAGTTACCCTACCTGGTTATCTACCGGAAAAAATCGAATGATAAAGGAACTAAAAGGTTCATAACCAGTGAATCCTCCTATATGGTCATAGGAAATTCAGATTTTGCCGGCTATCAAAAATTACTGATTGCTATTTCCGATTTTCTTTCAGTAGAAATGAAATCATATTTGTTATTCGAGATCTATGCGGGAGCCGAGGACTCTCAGAAACTGCGTATTAAGGGTCCTGCTGAAAAGCTTCCTACCAGTTTAGAAACCCTTCAGAAGGATCTATTAACCATAAATGAAGTATTTACTGGCCTGTATCTGGATACAGAGATTGTAGATACCATACACAGGCATGCGGAAGATTCCGAAGATCTTATGAGTATTGAGGAAGCTAAAAATTGCGGAGCTGTTCTCGTTAGCCTTGAAATTCCGCCAATATACCGAAATGAGAATAATAAATTATATCCTGTCTTTTTTAGAAATTTTAAAGACTTCCTGATCAAGGCCATGCACAGGTCCTTCTTTGATTTTATCAGGGTACAAACTACGGGCGGCGTAGCCAGCTTTAACGCTCTGGGAAGGAAATATCTAAAGCAGGTGGTATTCGATATTGATAAGCAATTGGCAGATATCGAAAAATCATATCAATTCCTATGGCTGGTTTCACCTGCAAATATCCACGAGATCAAGGAAGAGTTCTTTAAAAGTAACTACCAGAATGTTCTGGATTATCATTATCGCCTGCTACCGGTTGATCCTGATATTTTAAAACGCAGACTTTACAATCTTAAGATCGAAGACATTGACGATCCAGCCATGTCCTTTCTATTCCGCGAAAAACGTGAAGAGCTTGATATGCAGATTACTATGCTTGGTGAACGTGGATCCAGCAACTTTATGTATGATAGCATCCGACTCTATAAAGGTGTGGATCGACAATTATGTGAAGAGGCTCAGAACATACTTAACGAAGTACCGGAAGAAACTTATAGCGAATCGAATGATATTCTTGACGCTAAAGCATTTAGTAGCCTTGCCCGTAAGGAGTTCGATTATTTTAAACAACAGGATGAAAACTTTAACTGCAAGGTGCATATTCGGAAAGATGTGAACGTAATGATGGTTTCGCATGGAGAATTATACATTCCTGCAGATTATGAAATGAGCCGTATCGAGGCGGAGGCACTCATCCAGCACGAAGTTGGAACACATATTCTCACACATTACAATGGAAGCAGACAACCGCTTAAGCAATTAAGTATTGGTCTTGCAGATTATGATCCACTGCAGGAAGGTCTGGCAGTAATGTCTGAATTTATGGTAGATGGTCTTACGGCTAACAGACTTAGAATCCTTGCCGGAAGAGTGCTGGCAGGACAGGCAGTTATAGACGGTGCGAATTTCCAGGAAATATTCAGACTATTAAAAATGGATTACGGCTTTTCTGCGGAAAGAGCATTCAATATCACTTCCCGAATCATGCAGGGCGGTGGATTTATTAAAGATATTATTTATTTAAAAGGGCTTGTTCTACTGAAAGAACACCTTAAGAATAATGATGATTATGATATTCTGCTAGCCGGTAAATACGGAATTAAGCACACAAATATAATCCGGGAATTAACAGACAGAAAAGTTCTGGAACCGTTAAGGATAAAACCCCGGTTTCTTCATAGTGAACAAATGTTCGAAAAATTGAAATTAATCAGGAATGGTTTAAGCCTTCCACAAATGGTATGTAAATGAAAATATGTTTTGTATTAAATGATGTCGCAACAGAGAAAGATGGTACATCGAACGCGCTAATGCAGATGGCTCATCAAAGAGGTCATGAAGTTTATGCAATGGGTGTTGGCGATTTTAACTTCCATCATGATAAACCTATCACTATAAATTCTACTCAACCCCCAAAGGATACCAAAACCAAGTCTACTAAGAAATTTCTGGAGGCCTTACAGGGTCCCAAGGCTATAAAAAAGCAAATTGATTGCACGATACTGGATGTCCTTTTTATTAGAAACAATCCTACCGAAGAAGAAGGCAGACAATGGGCTGAGCAAGCTGGAGTAGCATTTGGTAGAATGATCCAGCAACTGGATGTTCTTGTTCTAAATGATGCCTATGCCCTATCGCATGCCTTTATAGATAAGTTGTATTTCGAAGAGTTACCTCAGGAAATCAAACCTGCCTCTATCATTACGAGAGATAAGGATCAACTTTTAGATTTCTGGGAGAAACAGAATAAAAAGATGGTATTGAAACCCCTGGAAGGGTCAGGAGGACAGGATGTGTATCTTATAGATGAACATGAGAAAAATACCAACCAGATTATTGATCATTTAAGCTCTCAGGGATACGTAATTGCGCAGGAATTTTTACCAGATGTAAAAGATGGTGATGTACGTGTCTTATTACTAAATGGTAAAATCATGGAAAGAGATGGCGAAAAAGCAATTATTAGAAGAGTCGCAGGCGAAGGCGAATTCCGTAGTAATTTCAGTCTTGGTGCTACAGCAGATAGTAGTGAACTAACTCCGGAAATGCAACGTATCGTTGATCTAACAGCACCTAAATTAATTCGTGATGGATTATTTTTCGTGGGACTTGATATCGTAAAGGATAAGTTGATCGAGATCAATGTACTAAGTCCTGGTGGAATGGAGCATTTTAAGGATATCGGACTTTCACCTTTTACAGATTATATCATCGAGGCGATCGAAAGAAAAGTTGAGTATAAGAATATGTATAAAGGTCAGTTGAGCAACAGGACTCTGGCCACAATGGATTAATTTATGAAAGAGAAGCTAGAAGAGAATGTAGACAGGATCATAGGAGAATATTCTTCAGGAAAACCGGGACCGTTATTATTCGTAACAGCTGGAATTCATGGAAATGAACCAAGTGGTGTATTCGCCCTGAAGGAAGTTTTTAAACAACTGGATAAAACCAAACCTGAGATCGAAGGAAAGATTGTAGGAGTTTCCGGGAATCAGAAAGCACTTAATGAGAACAAACGTTATATTGACGAGGACCTCAACAGAACCTGGACAGAAGAAAATATTGAAAGAAATGATCCTCAAACTCATGAGCAAAAAGAAATGTTCGAGATCATTGAGGTACTAAATGAATATTCTGAAAAAGAACATACGCAAAGGTATTTTCTGGATTGCCATACTACCTCATCTGCAAGTTTACCGTATGTATCGGTGCAGGAAGTGAACGATAATGATGATTGGGCCCATAATTTCCCGACTTATATCATTAGAGGTTTTAGTGATATCATTACGGGAGACATCGACCATTATTTAAGTAGAACCGGAATGACTGGTTTTGTGTTCGAAGCTGGACAGCATACAGATAATACTTCGGAAGAAAATCACGAAGGGGTGATCTGGTTAGCTCTGAAGGAAGCAAATAAATTAGATCTTTCCGAAATCTCCACCTATCCGGAGTGTGTGGAAAGGTTCAGTAAAAAGAATGCTCCAGATCAAAAGACCTTCGAAATAATTCACCGCCATGGTTTGGAGGATGGAGATACTTTCAAAATGAAAGAAGGTTATGAGAATTTTCAGAAAATTGAAAAAGGCGAACTACTAGCGGAACAGAACGGCGAGAAAGTTTATAGCGAATGGGATGCTTATATTTTCATGCCGCTATACCAGTCACAGGGAAACGATGGTTTCTTTGTTGTACAGGACGTATAGAAAAAAAGCAGCCATATGGCTGCTTTTATTATTTCTGAAACTCCAGACATACCGGAGTTTTAATCTCAAAAATCGGTTCCTGAATCTTTAGTTTTCCATTTTCAGGATTGATCGTGTAGGTGGTTATATTTCCAGTATCCTGACTGGCGGCATATAAGTATTTTCCGAAAGGAGATATGGCAAAATTTCGTGGTGTCTTTCCCGCTACCGGAACAAAATCTACATTCTTCAATTTTCCGTTGACCTGATCTATACTAAATATAGCAATACTGTTATGACCGCGATTACTGGCATATAGATATTTTCCATCTTTACCAATATGGATATCTGCTCCAGAATTCTTATCCAAATAACTTTCTGGCAATGTACTAAGAGTTTGTACAATTTCAAGTGCGCCTCCCTTTAAGACCTTATAAGTGGTCACTGTAGAATTCAGCTCATTCATGCTATAAACGAAATTACCATTTCTACTCAAACTTAAATGCCTTGGACCAGCTCCTTCAGGAAGTTGAACCTGGAAATCTTCGTGCTTTGAAAGTGTTCCACTGGCAACATCAAATTTGTACACTAAAAGTCGGTCATTACCCAGGTCTGCAACATATGCAGTTCTATTGTCACCACTTATTTTAACTGTATGTGCGTGAGCGGTTTCAGCTTCAGGAAGTTTTAATTCACTCACCTTTTCAAGGGCTCCATCAGATTTAACTTTATAAGTAGCTACTACCCCACCCATGTAATTACTAACGAATACAAACTTTCCAGATCTGTCCAGGGCGATATGACAGGGAGCATAGCCTCCAGTAGAAAGTTTACTAATTTCCTTAAGGTTTCCATTCTCCTGGATCTGGTAAGAATATACATAACCAGACTTATCGTCTCCCGGTCCCAGTTCACTAACCGCAAAAAGAAATTTCCCCTGCCTTCCTGCCTTTACGAACGAAGGATTAACGATCTTAGCCTGGGTCCCACAGTTAGTCAGACTCCCATTATCAGGATCCTGATGTAGTAAGTAGATCCCTTCAGCTTTACCATCTACATGGCCTTCTTTCTTTGTATAAGTTCCTACATACATCTTATTCATTTCCTTGTCTGCAACAGCTTCAGATTGAGCTGAAGTATTAGAACTTATCAGAATAAATACACTGCAGGCAGTAATCTTAACGATCTTAGTGAATTTTAAAGCCATTTTTTTCGTTTAAAATAATAAAGCATTAACAGGAATATGATGATCATTACTCCCCAAAGTACAAAGTAACTATACTTCCATTGCAACTCCGGAATATATTCGAAATTCATTCCGTAGATTCCAGCGATAAAGGTAAGTGGAATAAAGATACTCGCCATAATGGTAAGTACTTTCATGACCTCATTCATTTTGTTACTAATCGTAGTCATATACATATCCATAAGACCCCAGATCATTTCCCGATAGATTTCGATATTCTCTGAGATCTGAATTATATGATCGTACAGATCTCTAATATAATTTCCGGTATGTGGGTCTATGATCTCACTCTCCATTTTTTCCAGTCGGCTTATCACCTCCCGCAAAGGAAAAACAGCACGTCTAATTCTAAGAATGTTTCTTTTAAGATCTTGGATCTCGTAAACAATATCATCACTTGGTCTGTTAGTAAAAAGACTTTCTTCCAGCAGTTCAATACGATCGCTCATATCATCGATCACCAGGAAATAATTATCTATAATGGCATCAAGAAGAGCAAACATTAAATAATCTGCTCCCTTACCTCTTATCCTTCCTTTTGAAGTTTCCAGACGTTCACGGATAGGATCAAAAACATCACCATCAGATTCCTGAAAGGTGATGACATAATTTTTACCAACGATCATACTAATATGCTCATTTTCTATTTCACCATCCTTGTGGTAAAGCATTTTCGCAACTATGAAAAGATAATCCTGGTATTCTTCAATTTTAGGTCGCTGCCCGGTATTTACGATGTCTTCCATCACGAGGGGATGCAATTCATAGTAATCCCCCAGTTTTTCGATCTCACCAATATTATTTAGCCCGTCAATATTAAACCAGGTTACACTTTTTTCATCTACATAATTAAAGGCGTCATCTGGCGAATTGGAAGTATACCTTTCGTACTGATCGGCATTATAATCGATCACTTCCAGTTTGGTTTCTGAAGATTCTTTATGCCCTACATAGGTCATTGTTCCAGGCACCTGGTTTACCGTCTTTGTATGTTTAGGACGCCTTAGCAACAGCTTTCTTCGTTTCGCCATATAAACTTTTAATTTTCATAAAAATAGGAATAATCTGTCAATACTCTCGGTTTCACATTCGGTAAGAGAATATTTATTCCTGCTGAAAATTGACCTTGCAGCTGGTTGTTCTGAGCCTTTAATTTTACCTTTGTAACATGAATGAAGTTAAGCTGCTAGATACTCTGAAGGAGTATTTTGGATATGAGAAGTTTAGACCTTTACAAAAGAAGATCATACAGTCTGTATTCGATGGAAAAGATAACCTGGTGATCATGCCTACCGGTGGTGGGAAATCTATTTGTTACCAGCTTCCCGCAATTTTATTACCTGAAATTACGCTGGTAATCTCCCCACTAATAGCACTCATGAAAGACCAGGTAGATGGATTGAATGCCAATGGTGTTCCTGCCGCTTATCTCAACAGTAGCCAGACCGAAGATCAACGTGAAGCTATTTTCAAGCAAATTGAGAATAAAGAGCTTAAACTCATTTATGTTGCTCCGGAAAGTCTTCAAATCGTAGATCGATTTCTGGTAGATGGAAAAGTTAGTCTAATCGCCATCGATGAGGCACACTGTATCTCGAGTTGGGGACATGATTTTCGTCCGGCCTATACACAACTTGGATATCTTAAGAACAGGTTCCCTTCAACTCCAATTCTAGCGCTTACCGCAACTGCAGATAAAGCTACTAGAAATGATATTTGCCGACAGCTGAATATACCTTTAGCCAAAAAACATATTGCTTCTTTTGACAGAAAGAATCTAAGCCTGGAAGTAAAACCTGGGATCAAGCGGTTTGAGCAGATCGCTAATTTTCTCAAAAATCGTACTTCTGAAAGTGGAATCGTTTATTGTCTAAGCCGAAAAACTACTGAAGAGCTTGCTGCCAAACTGAAAGCAAAAGGATTCAAAGCTGAAGCCTATCATGCAGGAATCGATCATGATCAACGTTCGCAGATACAGGATGACTTTATCAATGATGAAAAACAGATCATCTGTGCAACCATCGCCTTTGGAATGGGAATCGATAAATCTAATATCCGTTGGGTCATTCATTATAACATGCCAAAGAACCTGGAAGGATATTACCAGGAAATTGGACGTGCCGGTAGAGATGGACTGGAATCTGAAACACTTTTGTTTCATTCTTATGCTGATGTGATCCAGCTTCAAAAATTTGCTTCGAATGCAAAGAATGAAGAGGTACAATTGGCAAAGCTTGACAGAATGAAACAGTATTCTGAAGCACTTTCCTGTAGAAGGAAGATCCTGCTTGGTTATTTTGGAGAGTACCTTCAGGAGGATTGCGGTAATTGTGATATTTGCAGGAATCCACCGGAATTCTTTGATGGCACGATCATCGCTCAAAAAGCACTTTCATGTATCTACCGACTTAAAGCTTCCGAACCAATTTCTGTAGTTATCGATGTACTAAGGGGTTCACAAAATGAAGTGGTTCGAAAGAATAATTACCAGGAGCTTTCTACCTATGGTATCGGGAAAGATATTTCCTGGCAAAACTGGCAGCAGTATATTATACAATTGATCAATCTTGGTTTGCTTGAAATCGCTTTTGATAAAAACAATCATCTTCAGTTAACTGAAAATGCAAAGTCAGTTCTATTCAGTAAAGAGAAGGTCTTTCTGGCAGATGTTAAGCAGCAAGTGGAGAAAGCTGAAAAGGATAAAAAAGAGTCAGCTTCTAATTCGCTATTCGAAAAACTAAGACAGTTGAGACTTTCCATCGCAAAGGAAGAAGATATTCCTGCTTACCTCATTTTTAATGATGCAGCATTAAAGGACATGGAAAAACAACGTCCAATGTCTGATGCAGAATTCCTGCTGATAGACGGAGTAGGTCGTAAAAAAATGGAAGACTATGGCTATCGCTTTATCAAAGAGATCATTGCCTTCAGTAAAGATAAAAGAGAGAAAAAACCGAAAACGAAGCGTTCTAAAAAGTCCAACACCTTTAAGGAAACACTGGAATTATATGACCGCGGATTGAGTATAGAGGAAATGGCAAAGGAAAAAGGCGTTTCAACCAATACGATCTACGCACACCTAATCAAACTTTATGACGAGAAGGAGGAAATCAACCTGCATCAGTTCGTTCCAAAATCTGATCTCAAAGCGATCAAAAAAGCAAAATCTGATCTTAATGATCCTAATTCATTGAAAGCTTACTTTGAACATTTTGAAGGAGCCATCCCTTATGAAACGATAAAATTAGGGCTGAAGATTATCGCTGATAAATAGATTGCTAATCGAATTCCAGTTTTTTAAGGATTAATCCAGATGCCGGGGCGATAAAATCCATTTGTAAATGCGGGGTATCTGGCTTTAAGCTTTCTTCAATTTGATCAAGACTTAATTCTCCGCGTCCTACCTGAATAAGCGTTCCCATCATTAAGCGAACCTGATGGCGTAAAAAACCTGATGCGTGAATATGAAAGATATAGGAATTTTCAGGAAAGAAATTTGCAGTATATAGCGTATTCTCAACCAGTTCAGATCTTAGCATTTCACGCTCAAAAGTGCTTTTTTCAGATACCCGCACGCAGTAATTCTTAAAGTTATGCCTGCCTTGATAGATCTTAGCGGCTTCTTTCATTTTATCAATATCGAGGTCTTCCTGAAAATTCGCCATAAAGGGTGCACAAAATGGATGGAATTTGTCACCAACGCTAAACAAATAGGCATATTCCTTGGTTTTCGAATCCTGTATGATATTGAATTTATCATCTACTTCTTCGATACTTAGAGCTCGAATATCCTGAGGTAGATTTTTATTTAATAGTTTAAGGAATTCCTGAAGATTTTCCAAAGGTTCATGATCAAGAAACAATTCAAAAGCCGACTCCTCTGCAGATACCATAGCATCTGTACGGCTGGTTCCAAGAATCTTATATTTGGCGTCTGGCATGATCCAGCCAAATGTTTTAGTGATAAGTCCTTCAACAGTTTTTACATCAGGCTGTTTTTGCCACCCATGTAGACGGTAGCCTAAATACTGTACTTTGATAAAATAAAAGAATCTTTTCCTGAACAAACGCTTGATTTTCCCGCAAAGATATCCAAAATGAACCGCATTCCTAGTTACTCAAAGATTCAAGAGCTTCAGGTTTCAGAGATTTCAGTAATTATCTTTAAATTGTAGTCCTGATAAGAGTTTTCAGAATAAACCTATCAAAAAATTATTTGGCATCTAATCCCTTCGGAAGAATTTATAAGGAATGAATATGCTACAAAAACCTTAAGATCAACATTAAAATTAAACCAATCCTCAAAGTATAGAATATGAAAAACTACCTTTTAGTTCTTATTGTTTTTATTACGTTCTCCAATGTGAATTCACAGAACCAGGATAGCATCACTGCTGAAGATTACGCAAATGCTGAAAAGTTCTTAAGTTACAATACTAATAAAAAGATTTACCGGAGCTACGTTTATCCACAATGGCTGGAAAATGGAGATTTCTGGTATCGAGTTACTACCCGGGATGGTTCCGAGTTCGTTCTGGTTAAAAGTAAAACTGGTGCCAAAAGCACTTTTACTACCAAAGAAGAATTACTTGTAAACATCGAATCAGGTTCCGAAGAAAATGGAAGGTATTCGCGTATAGAAGTTGCTTCGCCAGATGGAAATAAATTAGCTTATATCAAGGACTGGAACTTATGGATCAAAGATGCTGTAACTGGTGAGGAGACACAATTAACTAAAGACGGAATCGAAAATTATGGTTATGCCACAGATAATGCCGGTTGGAGAAAAAGTGATAAGCCAATCCTGCTATGGTCTCCGGACTCTAAAAAGATCGCAACTTTCAGACAGGACCAGCGTCATGTAAGCGATATGTACCTTGCTTCAACTAAAGTTGGAGCACCAGAACTTCAGCAGTGGAAATATCCGCTTCCGGGTGATGAAAAGGTAATTCAGATCGAGCGTGTTATTATAGATACAGAGAATTCAGAAATCGTTCCACTAAAAATTCCGCAGGATCCAAGAAGAGGAACTCTTTGCGATGACATTAGTTGCTCTGGAGCTTTCGATGATAACCAGTGGAGCGAGGATTCCAAGGAACTGGCATTTGTTTCAACTTCAAGAGACCATAAAATAGCAAAGTTCAGAATTGCCAATGCAACTACGGGAGAAGTTCGTGAAGTTTTTGAAGAAAACGTAGATACTCAGTATGAGTCTGGACAGGGGAGCATTAACTGGAAATATTTCCCTGAAAGCAGTGAGATCATCTGGTATTCTGAGAGAGATGATTGGGGTCACTTATATCTTTACGATTCTAATACCGGGAAACTTAAGAACCAGATTACCAAAGGTGAATTTGTTGTTACTGAAGTTTTAAAATTTAACGCTGAAGATCGTATGATCTATTTTATGGCAAATGGGAAGGATCAATCTATGGATCCCTATTTTGCTCAATTCTACAGTATTCGATTTGATGGCAAAAGATTACAGAATCTTACTCCTGAAGATGCTAATCATAGAATAAGCATCTCTCCAGATTCGAAGTACTTTGTAGATAATTATTCCAAACCAGATACTCCTAACAAGGCAGTCCTCAAAAAAATAAATGGAAAACAAGTTACCGAGCTGGAGAAAGCAGATATAACAGATCTGGAAGCGGATGGCTGGAAACCTGCTAAGCGAATAAGTGTAAAGTCAAGAAGTGGAGATTGGGATCTTTATGGCCTGATGTTTACGCCAACACACCTGGATGAGACCAAATCCTATCCAGTAGTAAACTATATATATCCAGGACCTCAAGGCGGAGGCGTTGGTTCCCGTTCATTCTATCCAAGCAGGAGTGATCACCAGGCACTGGCAGAACTCGGTTTTATAGTCGTTATCATTGATGGTACCTGTAACCCGAATCGTTCAAAATCTTTTCACGATGCCTGCTACGGAAATATGGCCGATAATACACTGGAAGATCAGATAAGTGGTTTAAAGCAGTTAGCTGAAAAGTATCCTTATATGGATCTGGATCGCGTTGGAATCTGGGGGCATTCTGGTGGTGGATTTGCCACTGCAGCTGCACTCTTTAACTATCCCGAATTCTATAAGGTAGGTATTTCTGAATCTGGAAACCATGATAACCGTAATTATGAGGATGACTGGGGCGAGCGTTATATAGGTTTATTGCGCAAAGATGAAGATGGTAGTTCAAATTATGCAAAACAAGCCAACCAGAACATGGCAGAGAATTTGGAAGGTAAATTACTTCTGGCGCATGGTGCAATGGATGATAATGTACCACCTTATAATACATATCTGGTGGTTGATGCCCTTATTGAAGCCAATAAGGATTTCGACCTGATAATTTTCCCTCATGCGCGTCATGGCTTCGGAAAAGATTCGTATTATATGATGAGAAGACGCTGGGATTATTTTGTGGAACATTTGATGAATGCCACTCCCCCACAGAATTATGAATTGGGACCAAAATCTTAATAAATGCAACCAAAGATAAAAGAAATTGACGCTGTTAAACTTGCTGGCATAAGCAAGGAAACCAGTATGGCAAATGATAAGACAGAAGTACTCTGGAAACGTTTTATGAGCATTAAAGTAAAGACACCATCTCTGGCGAATCGGGATCTGTATTCTGTAGAACAATATAAAAAAGCATTTTTAAAAGGCGAATTCGATCCTCAAACAAAATTTGAAAAATGGGCCGCTGTTGAGGTAGATGATTATACAGAATTGCCTGAAGGTCTAGAAAAACTTGAGCTGGAAGGCGGACTTTATGCCGTTTTCAGACATCGTGGAACCGCACAAAACTTTGCCGGAACCGCGAAATATATCTTTGAGGACTGGCTTCCAAAATCTGAATATCAGCTTGATCACCGCCCCCACTTTGAGATCATGGGAAGTGATTATAAAGGACCAGATGATCCTGAATCTCTCGAAGATATTTACATCCCGATTAGTCCAAAATAGCCATACGTTCTATGCTATCCAATACTTCGGAAGTAGACCTTTTAAGTCAGTTTACAGGATTTTTACAAACGCCAGATATCAGAAATAAATACGGTTCTGAAATTCCTGTTTTTGAATTTCCCGAAGTAGATATCACTGAGGAATTAATAGCTGAACTTGAAAAAATTGATCACCCCAGGAATTCAGTTTTAGGGAAAAGAATGGAAAGTTTTTTTGAAATTGCGATTAAATTTTCCAATCGCTACGAACTTATTGCTTCCAATATCCAGGTCAATCAAGAAAAGATTACCCTGGGAGAGCTTGACTTTTTACTCTACGATCATCAAGATATTAAACCTTTACATGTAGAGCTGGTTTATAAGATCTATATTCTGGATCCGGAAGTAGGTCAAAATGAGAAAATGCTAATAGGTCCCAACAGGAAAGATTCTTTTCTGGAAAAAATGGAGAAGATCACTACTAGGCAGTTACCGTTACTAAAGCATCCGGAAACTCAGATCTATCTTAAGAAATACGATCTGAACCTGGAAGAAATAGAGCAACAAATATGCTTTAAGGCTCAGTTATATTCTAATGATCCTAATGCTACGTTGCAAGGTGATCAATATTTTAGCCTTCAGGAATTTCAGCAACTGGAAAAAAATAATGCATTGTTCTATGCTCCTAAGAAAAATTTATGGAGCTCAAAGCCGGAATCCTGTAATCAATGGCATTCGTATTCTGATCTAATAGAAGAAATTTCCGGGCTTTTTCAGAAGAAAAAATCACCACTGATCTGGATGAAGCATGAGGATCGTTTTTCAAGGTTTTTTGTAGTTTGGTGGAAATGATACTCGCTTTATCCATGTTTGAAAATATAGATCTGTTCTATTTGCTTATTCTCTTCCTGGCAGGAATTGTAGCATTTATTATTTCAACGATCTCAGGTGGTGGTGGCGCATTAGTTCTTGTACCATTTCTCAACTTTCTAATTGGAACTCCACAAACACCGCCCGTATTAAATCTGGGTACTTTTATTGGCAGACCTGCCCGACTTATCCTATTCTGGAAACATATTAACTGGCAGGTTTTCTGGTATTACGTACCTCCCGCTCTACTTGGAGCTTTACTCGCCGGTTGGTTTTTTACTCGAATCAATGCTGGCTGGTTACAAATTCTGGTTGGAATATTTTTGATAAGTACAGTTTTTCAATATCGCTTCGGAAAGAAAGAACGATCATTTCCTGTTAGATTATGGTACTTCATACCATTGGGGTTTATAGTTTCTATTCTGGGAACTGTAATTGGTGCGCTAGGACCTGTTCTCAATCCTTTTTATCTGAATCTGGGGCTGGATAAAGAAGAGCTGATCGCGACCAAAACTGCGAACTCATTCTTCCTTGGTATCGCACAAATTAGCAGTTATACCTTCTTCGGACTTCTTTATACCGAATTATGGATCTACGGAATTGCCTTAGGACTTGGAGCGGTAATAGGAAATATCATTGGAAAAAGATTCCTGAGTAGTATGAAGAGTTCAAGCTTCCGGAAGCTACTGATCATTTTGATGGTCGTTAGCGGGATTTTATTGATCTACAATCAGCTGAAATAATTAAAATTGATAGCTTTGCAGCTCAATTCACTTCTATGCGTCCCGAATACAAAGAGGCAGTTAAGGCATCCTATTTTAGTATAGCGGGAAATGCGTTATTAGCAATAGCTAAAGCAGTTACTGGAATATTTGGCAACTCTTATGCGTTAATTGCAGATGCCATAGAATCCACCACCGATGTTTTTTCTTCTTTCCTTGTTCTTTTAGGTATTCGCTATGCTAACAAACCTGCTGACGAAAATCATCCTTACGGGCATGGGAAAGCAGAACCTCTTATTACGTTCATGGTTGTTGGTTTTCTGATTGTCTCAGCCACGATCATTGCTTATGAAAGTATTGAAAACATACAGACCCCTCACGAAGTTCCTGAACCCTACACACTCATAGTTCTCGCGGTCATCATTATTATTAAAGAATTATCCTATAGGTTCGTTTCCAAAAAAAGCGATGAAACAGATAGTTCTGTTCTTAAAGCAGATGCTTGGCACCATAGAAGTGACGCTATTACATCATTTATGGCTTTTGTTGGGATAAGTATAGCTCTGATAATGGGTGATGGATATGAAAATGCTGATGACTGGGCGGCACTTTTTGCTTCAGGATTTATTCTGTTTAATGCCTACCTTATACTTAGACCGGCTCTAGGAGAAGTAATGGATGAGCATCGTTACGAGGATATTGAAATGGATATTAGAAGCGCCGCACTGGGAGTTCCAGGAGTGGTAGAAACAGAGAAATGTTACGTACGCAAGACAGGTATGACCTACCACATAGATCTACACATTGCTGTGGATGCGAATATCACCGTTAAAGAGGGTCATGATATTGCGCATGAAGTCAAGGACCAGGTCCTGGAAAATGTTCCCCAGGTCGCAGATGTGCTAATCCACGTAGAACCAGACGATGAACTTTAAGCTAGTTCACAATATTTTGAGACTAATTAAGAAAGATTTAGTAGTAAGGACGGGGCTTTCGCTTTGAAGTGTTTCACAATAGACTTACCTTTTAACTACCAAAAAATATAAAGATATGTCTATGATAAATGAAAAGGAATTCAAGGAGCTAGCAAACTTTAAAAATGACACTTGTGTGTCTATTTTCATTCCAACACAACGTGGTGGAAAAGAAGTTTTAGAACAGAAAAATCTCAAGCATTTACATTCACTTTGGACTGAAGCAAGCAAAAAACTTTCAGCTCAGGGAATTGATAAAAGTAAATTAGATACAATGTCTAAGAAGTTTGAAGAACTTCTGGATGACAAAGATTTCTGGAGACACCAGTCAGATGGACTGGCAGTTTTCGCTGCTCCAGATTATTTCAAAACTTTCAGTCTTCCTGTAAATTTTGAAGCTTACACGTATATTTCCGAAGAATTTTATGTGAAACCATTAATACCGGCAATGAATGGTGATGGTAAATTCCATGTACTATCCTTACAGATAAGTGATGTGCAGTTATATGAAGCCAGTAAATATTCTATAACTCCAATAGATATCGATGATCTTACACCTTCAGAACTTGAAGAACGTGTAGGTTATGATTATAAAGAAAAAGCTCTGCAATTTAGAACGCAGGGAGCTGGAGGAGAAAAAACTCAGTTTCACGGTCACGGAGGTAGTGATAGAGATGAAAAAGATGAAATCAAACAATTTTTTCGTGCGGTCGATCAAGGGCTTCAAAATTATCTAAATAAGGAAAAATTGCCATTGATCGTTTACTGTCAGGACTATCTATTTTCAATTTACAAAGAGGCTAATACCTATAACCACCTTGTGGATGAAGTCATAGATGGGAATCCGAACGACTCAGATCTACTGGGAGTACATGAAAAGTCCCTGAAAATCGCAGAAAAATTTCTGGATAAGGATCGCGACAGCAAGCTTGAGAAATATAAAGAACAAAGTCAAACAGAGAATACCTCTTCTGCACCAAGTGATATCATGTCGGCAATACACCAGGGAAGAATCGATACGTTGTTTGTTGAAAATCGAGCCGAAATATGGGGAACTTACGACGAAGATCAGATGAAAACAGAGATTGATGATGAGCAAACCAGCGAAAACACCTCTCTTATGAATCTGGCGGCGAAGAAAACCATTGAAATGGGTGGAAACGTTTATTTAATCCAGGATTATTTAATGCCTGAAAAAGAATCTAAAATGAATGCGCTATTCCGATTCTAAAAATTTTAAAAAATAATAGAGCCCGGAAACATTTTCCGGGCTTTTTTATTCCCACTTCTTAGCAAAAACTGAATTTAGCCTTAACTTTATCCAACCAAACCAGAAAAATGGATACAAACTTAGCCGTGCTCATTGATGGAGATAATATTCCTTCAGCACATATAAAAGAAATGATGGAAGAGATTGCCAAATACGGTAATCCTACGATCAAAAGAATATACGGAGACTGGACCAAACCTCACCTGAACAAGTGGAAAAGTGTACTTCTTGAAAATGCCATACAGCCAATTCAGCAATATGGATATACCCAGGGAAAGAACGCTACAGATTCTGCAATGATCATCGATGCCATGGACATCCTCTACTCTAATAAAGTTGATGGCTTCTGTCTGGTTTCGAGTGATTCAGATTTTACACGTCTTGCAACCAGACTTCGTGAAGCTAGCATGAAAGTTATTGGTATTGGTGAGAAAAAGACTCCAGATCCGTTCATTGTTGCCTGCGATAAGTTCATCTATATTGAAATCCTGAAGAATAATTCTAAGGAGAATGAAAATGAGAATGATAAGGCAAAAACCAAGGAGAGTAAAAAACAGAATGTAGACAAGATCACTCCAAAAGTGGTCCGACTTATTTCACAAACGATTTCTGATGTTGCCGATGAAGATGGCTGGGCGTTCCTTGGAGATGTTGGAAGTTTACTTCAGAAAAAACAACCGAATTTTGATTCGCGTAACTATGGTTTTCAGAAGCTGACTCCAATGATAGATTCTATTGAAAAGTTTGAAATAGAATCCAGAGAGAATTCCAATTCCCGTTTTAAGCTTATATATGTTCGAAATAAATAGATGCTAATGCGGAATATTAAGAAATTACATAAGGCCGAATATCGCCCTATCGGGGATCTTAAGACCTGGTCTCCTATGCCAACCAGGGAGTTGCAAATGTGGGATCCTTTTCTTTTCTTAAATCATCATGGTCCGCAAACCTGTAATGCGAACAACCAGGGATTGCCATTTGGCCCGCATCCTCATCGTGGTATGGAAACCGTTACTTTTATAATTGATGGTGATATCATGCATAAGGATACCGGTGGCCATAAAAGTGTAATTGAAGCTGGAGGCGTGCAGTGGATGACTGCCGGAAGCGGACTCTTACATGCCGAAGTTTCTTCAGAAGAATTTAAAAAGAATGGTGGTGACCTTGAGATCCTTCAATTATGGGTGAATCTTCCTCAAAGACTAAAGATGATGCAACCACAATATAAAGGACTTCAGAAGGAGCAGATCTCCGTCTGGGAAAATGATGAAAAATCTATTAATGCTCAGGTCGTATCAGGAAATTTCAAAGGAATTCGTGGAGCTTTTGATACTCCAACTTCCGTTGATCTCGCTGTGGTACACTTTAATGCAAACACGACACTAGAGTTGGAAATTCCTAGAGATGAAACGATCTTCTTTTATGTAATTTCTGGAGAACTAAATGTAAATGATATCTTGGTGCCTGACTTACATTTGGCTGAATTCTCCAATAATTCTGAAATTCTGAACATCAGTGCTTCAGTACAAAGTAAACTATTGATTGGTCATGCCAAACCATTAAATGAAAATGTTGTTTTTGGAGGGCCGTTCGTAATGAATTCTGAAGATGAAATCAGGCAGGCTTATGATGATTTTCATTCTGGAAAAATGGGTAGCTGGGATTAGTTTAATTTCAAATTTTTTCCGGTTCAATCTATCTTATTAAGCTGAAGTGTCCGGTCAAGCTAACTTCGCCGTTTTGGATCAGACTAAACCAGTATTCTCCAGCGGGCAAATCTACATTTTCAAACTTACCGTTCCACCTGGCATTCTTAGGATCCAACACGGTATATAACTTACCATACCTGCTATAGATTTGCACGACATAATCTGCAGATATTCCATGAATAGTCCAGGTGTCATTAAGACCATCACCGTTTGGAGTAAAGAAATGATCATATCCAAATATGGATAATTCTTTCGAAATCAAACTGCAAGACTTGGTATCTCGAACATATACAGTATGATTTCCAGGCGAAACATTACTAAAGATCGAACTTTGCTGAAATTGTCCGGTATCATCTAGCGAATATTCATAGGTTGCATTTCCGGTGATATCAACCTCTACCTCGTATCCATTAGTAAGGTTCCTTATATTCACATCCCGAATGATAGCTGTTTCTATAAAGTTAACTTCGAAGTATCTTGAACTTACACAGGAATTTTGATTTGTAACTTCTACTCTGTAATTTCCTGATTGAGAAATGTAAATTTTCGAGGATGACTGCGGAAGTTGCTCCTCTTCGTAAAACCATTCAATTGAAAAATCTTCTGAAGCATTCGAGTCCAGACCAGAATCAAGCAACAATTGTTCTTCATTAGCATTGCATAAACTTAATACCAAATCTTCCGGAAGTTCAGCCACACCCGCATTTTGAATTGGTAAAACCGCAAAACCTAAGCAAGCTTCTTGGTCAAGAATTTTTACGTATAGCTTTTCCTGTTCTAATTCTGAAAATGAAATATCTGTTAGTATTTCAGATTCCTCGTTTAAGGCATTTTCTTTACTTAAGTAAATTTGGAAGTCGGAAGCATTATTATTTTGTTCAAAAAGATGATCTCTAAGCTCGTTGATTTGTAACTCAGCATCACCAGATCCTACAGTTGAACAAATTGTGAAAGCGTTCAAAATGGTTTCAGAAGCTATAGTAAGTTTTATCTCTGCGATTTCAGAACATCCAAAACCATCATGAACAGTCCCGTAAACGATTGCCAGACCAGAACTGTAATTTTCAGGGTCGCTGATCTGATTAACTCCGTTTTCAGCATCTGCCCTATTCATAAAAAACTCTTCTACAACCGTTCTCTGACTCGGATTCAAAATTTGGGAAGCACTTTCAAGCAAGTTGAAGCGGACAGTTTCAGTATCAGAAAAACCACATGCGACAAGTTCTGCCGGGCTATAATCTATTTGAGGATAATATTCTATTATCGCGTTACCCTGCGCAATGCAGCCTTCCGTAGAAGTTAATTTAATTGAGTATTCACCTGGTGCGGTTACAAGAAGTTGATTCTCTGTCTCATCCTGCAATAGTTTACCATCTCTGTACCACTCGACCTGATCTCCAGTTGCTGTAGCCGGCGTAAGTAATAAACTTTCACCATGGCAAATAGCATCATTATTCTGAACCAATCGATCTGGCCCTAGATCTGCACTGGATCGAAAACTTCCGGCTTCCAGGAATACTGCAGAATCATATTTATCATTGAGATCGTCAGCGATTACTAGCTTCACATGGTAGGTTTCACCAGGGATGACATCTGCGACAGCATTCAAAACTTTCGTCTGACCATCGAAAATCGTTTCAGCATCAAAATTAAAGCGATCAAAATAAGCTTCGTTCACGGCCGGACAATTATCAGAGATAAAAGGATGAACGGTCGTATTCAAAATAGGAGTTTGGGTACCCGGAACTACTGCAAGGTTTTCATATGTAGTTTCATCTGCCTTCCGAATGAAAAAGGCAAAAGCATCAGAAAAATGACAAGTCACCGAATTATCAAACTGATATTCTTCCGAAGCAAAAAGATAGCGAAAACTAATGCCGGCTACATTAGGCACAAAATCAAATTCTATAACCGTGGCGTTATAGGAGTCGATATTAAGTTCTTCCTCTAACTGACTATCACCATCCCAAGCGGGATGAAAATCATTTGCAAGGTTGGAAGTAGGTTCTGTAATGGTCTTTAGCTTTCCTGTGCTTAGAACCAGTCCAGTACTAATTGGAAATCCTGTTCCTGCTGCATCAAAATATCCATAACTTTTGCTGCCATCTGAAAAATTTGCTCCGGAAACATTGGTCACAACCACCTCTGTAATACAGTCACTTTGAATTAGTACATCTTCAATAAGTTCCTGTGCAGTATATCTATCCTGATCGACCTGAATGCTTTGAGAGAAAACAAATCCTGAAAATTGCAGAAATATTAAAACGAATAAAAAGCGTCGCAGCATACTGTAAAAATACGTTCGTGCGATCATTTATAAAACTTTATTTGTATTCACTTAATTAAAACTTGATAAGGTTTAGGAATCCAGAATTTTCTTTTCAATTATTGCAATACAATTAGACTAAACTTTACAAAGTAGTGATTACAATCTCTGCTAATACAACCTTAGAACCTTTAGATTAAGGTAACATCTATTAAAATCACATAAATAGACCTGAGAATGAAATTGCTATTGTAGATGAGGATCAAAGTTCATAGCATTTTGAGAATTGACATTACTTTGTTAGCATCTTCAGAAATTGCGATAAGAAACACCAGGACAGTATAATATTTCGATATCGAGAGTAGGTAAAAGATCCCGACGGTGTAATTATGAAAGTAGAGAAAGTAATTGGTGCGGTATAAAATATTGGAAACTCTATAGAAAAGGTCATTCAGTAGTAACATATTCCGCAGACTCTCTAAAAGATAATTGTGGAACTAGGTATTGAATTACTACAAAGGATTTTTTAAAAAGTAAGTTTATACCCAAAGCCTCTAACATTGAGGATCTGTATCGACTCATCTTTTTTAAGCTTTTTTCGTAACTTGGTAATAAATACATCCATACTCCGAGCAGTAAAAAAATCATCATGTCCCCATAACTTTTCAAGAATATAGGTTCGATCAAGAACTTTATTGCGATTTTTATAAAGATTAAATAATAGATGTGCTTCCCTATGAGTAAGTCTTACCTCCTCTTCATTCATATACTTTAGAATCTGCTTTGGGAAATCAAAGGTATAAGTTCCTATTTCAATTTTTTCCGAATTCTTCTGTACCTTCTTCCTTGATAGAAGATTATTGATCCTAACGATCAATTCTTCCATGCTAAATGGTTTTTTCAGGTAATCATTCCCACCAATTGAGAATCCTTCTACTACATCCTTAGTTTGAGACTTTGCCGTAAGAAATATAATCGGGATCGTATCATCAAAATTTCTGATCTCTTTCGCAAGTGTAAATCCATCCTTCTTAGGCATCATTACATCCAGCACCAACAAATCTGGTTTGTCATTTTTAAAAGCCTGTAAAGCTATCTCGCCATTTTCGTAGTGTTGTACCTTGAAATTCCTGCTTTCAAGACTCTCCTTTGTAATATAAGCCAGGGAAGTCTCATCTTCGGCAAGTAATATCTTGATTTTATTTTCCATCAGGTAAGTTTATTTTAAAACTGGTTCCATTTTTCTGCAATTTTACTTCAATAGTTCCACCATGTTTTTCAATAACCTTTTTCGTATAATATAGACCGATTCCAAATCCTTTAACATCATGTATATCTCCTTTAGGCACCCTGTAAAACTTATCAAAGATCAAATCAAGATCTTTCTGCTTTAATCCAGTACCATTATCAAAAACTTCAATATTAATGTAATCTGCATTTTTGTTGAGCACAACATGAATTATATCACCACCATATTTAACTGCATTATCAATCAAATTATTCATCGCATTCTCAAGGTGAAAAGGGTCCCCAATGAAATGAATCACTCCAGAAATATTTCTTCGCTCAAGGGTTTTCTCCTTAAGATGCATTCTATGGTTATCAACACAGTTTTGAATTAATCGCGTCAGATCAATTTTCTCAGCCTGGAATTGCAAATTGTCTTTATCCAGACTGGCAGTTTCCAATAATTTCTCTACCATAAGATTTAGCTTTCGAAGTTGAACTTCAGAAATATCCAGGTAGTTTCTGGTCTTCTCCTTATTCTTTAACGCATCAAAATGCTTCATTCCTTCAACTGCCGCAGAGACCGTGGCAATAGGTGTTTTAAATTCATGAGTGATATTGCTGATAAGGTCATTCTTCATTTCAGCAAGCTGTTTTTGATTATTTATGATCTTCAGTAGATAAAAGAGAATACCTATAACTCCCAATATCAATACTACTGAAATAAAAATACCAGTTAAACTTCTTAAAAAAACTTCCTGGTTGGGATTGTCAAAATAGATTAGTAAAGAAGTGCCCTTAGGAAGAAAAGAAGATTCAGACCGTGATTCGAGTTCAGCATTTTCAACTATACTCTCATTAAAAAATGAACTTGTACTGTCTTTTTTTATAAACTCCAATCCGTAAGAAGATTTAATATTTTTGCGAGCTAGCTCTTTTTTGACAATTGTATCAAACACTTTAAGTGGAATAGAATCTGAAGTGTAGGTGATGATGATTTGCGAGGTTAGAAAATCAATATCCAGCGCTGACTTTATATTTGAAGTGTCTTCATCCATAGCTTTTAAGTCTTCCATTGTAACTTCAGGAATTCTTAAATTAGTAGAACCTTTTTCAATACCATCCTCGTTATATTTAGTGTTATCAACATTGAACCCAGCTCCCGAATTTTTCAGTTCCAGAGCCCGCTTTGCAGAATCTGCTTGCTTCCCCTGGTAGATCTTTACCTTATCTGAGGATAAATTTTCAACAGAATCAATTCCCGCAATACTGTTACTTCTGTCTATTCTTTTGGTAATGCTGTCTAGAGTTCCATCTTCAAAAATATCAAACCCCTCATTTGGCTCAAGTGCCAATGTGTTTTTTTCAGCTTCATTAGTGAAATATGTATTCACAGCATTATCAAGGCTTACCTGAACATCATTCACTAATTGAATTTTATTATTCTGATAATTTAATACATTCCAATATATCTGAATGCTTATCACTACAGTGATTATTCCGATAATGGCATATATAGCATACTTATATCTCTGCGCGTTCATAAGTCAAATTTAATTTTTTTAAAAGACTAAATACGAATCTGTTAACACTCGATAACACTAGTTAACCAGCATTAAAGGAAATGATGCTGAAGTTTGTATCAGTAAAAATCATTAAAACTTAAATTATGAAAACTTTATTCTTTGTTATCGCACTTGGATTTTCAACTCTAATGGTTGGTCAAAAATCAGAAAAAACGAACAGTACTGCTTCTTCAATTAACTACGTAGAAAGTACAGAAGTAGAAAAGATGAACTTGAGCAACTTGAAAATTGCTGTTTCTATGGAAAGTCTAAAAGAACTTAAGGAATTTGAAGTGGAAAATCTAAGAGAGATTTTTGACGAAATGAAACCAGACGAAAAAATTGAATTTAGTTTAAAATATATTTATCCAGAAAAGGTAAATAATGTAGAAATGACTCGTTCTTTCAGCTATAAATTAGAAGGAAATAGCAATAAAATCGATGATTTAATAACGAGTATTAGTGAAATTCAGAAAATAGCTATTAGGGTTGCGAGTAAGTAATATTCGTACATGAACTTAAAAATGGGATTTGAAATGAGTCTTTTTCAAATCCCATTTTTAACTATTTATGTCTTTGCTTTAAAGTCATTACAATATCCTCAAGTCCATAACCTTTGGCTTTGAGTAAGATCATATAATGAAACAACAGATCTGCGCTTTCATTCAGGAAAAGCTCTTCGTCATTATCCTTGGCTTCAATAACCACTTCTACAGCTTCTTCACCAACCTTTTGTGCGATCTTATTGAGCCCTTTATCGAACAATGAAACCACATAACTATTCTCATTTTCCTGCCTGTTTTCCTTAGGTGTCTCACTCAGTTTCTTCCTGCTGGCTATAATTCCTTCCAATTCTGAAAGAAAACCATATTCGGTAGCGTTTTCCTCAGCCCAGCAAGTATCTGTTCCTTTATGGCAAACTGGTCCTTCAGGGCGAACTTTGATTAGTAAAGTATCTTTATCACAATCAAGTTTTATAGAAACCAGGTTCAGAAAATTTCCGCTTTCCTCACCTTTGGTCCAGAGTCTCTGTTTGGTTCTACTGAAGAAGGTTACTTTTTTGGATTCGTTGGTTTTCAGGTATGCTTCCTCATTCATATAGCCAAGCATCAAAACCTTTCCAGTATCCTGATCCTGAATGATCGCAGGAACGAGTCCGTCGTTATTTTTATTAAAATCGATATCCATAATATTATATTCTTACCGGAATTCCGGAATTTTTAAGACTGTTTTTTAGATCTGAAATTTCAATTTCTTTAAAGTGAAAAACGCTTGCAGCCAGAGCGGCATCTGCTTTACCTTCCTTAAAGGTATCTTCAAAATGCTGAATATTTCCTGCACCTCCAGAGGCAATGATCGGAATATTCAATTCTTCTGAAAGTCTGGCTAATGCTTCATTCGCAAAACCATTCTTTGTACCATCGTGATCCATGGAAGTGAACAGGATCTCTCCAGCCCCACGGCTTTCTACTTCCTTAGCCCATTCAAAAAGATCCAGTTCTGTTGGAACCTTTCCTCCAACCAGGTGAACCGTCCATTTGCCATCAATATTTTTAGCGTCTATAGCAACCACAACACACTGACTCCCAAATTTTTCTGATAATTGATTAATAAGATCAGGATTCTTTACTGCGGAAGAGTTTATAGACACCTTATCTGCACCATTCTTCAGAAGTATGTCTACATCTTCTACGGAAGAAATTCCGCCACCAACAGTAAATGGAATATTTAGCTGCTCTGCAACATTAAGAACAAGTTTCGCCAGCGTTCTTCGTTTTTCTTCAGTAGCTGAAATATCCAGGAATACTAATTCGTCTGCACCTTTTTCAGCATAAGCAGCGGCCAGTTCTACAGGATCACCAGCATCACGCAAGTCAATAAAATTGACGCCCTTTACCGTTCGGCCATTTTTAATATCCAGACAGGGAATTATTCTTTTTGTAAGCACAGGTCTTAAATTTCAAGGTTTTTGAGTAGTTCTTAGTTAAGTGGTCTACTCCTATTCGTTTTCTAAAATATAATTTTCAAGTTGTTTCAGACTAATACGATTCTCATAGATCGCTTTTCCTATGATCACGCCTTCGCAACCAAGTTCCAGCAGTTTCGGAAGTTCATCGAAATGAGATATTCCACCAGAAGCGATCAATTTAATATCTTTAGTTTCGTCCAGAATATCAGCATAAAGATCAAAAGATGGACCTTCAAGCATACCGTCCTTGCTAATATCTGTACAGATCACATATTTGATACCTTCAGTTTCGAAGTTCTGAATAAATGGAATCACCTCCTGTTTGGATTCTTCCAGCCAACCTGAAACCGCGATCTTTTTGTTCCTGGCATCTGCTCCAAGAATGATCTGTTCAGCTCCAAATTTGGTAAGCCATGACTTAAAAATCTCCGGATCTTTTACCGCGATACTCCCACCGGTAATCTGGTTCGCACCACATTCAAAAGCGATCTCCAGATCCTTATCTGTTTTGAGTCCGCCACCGAAATCCACTTTTAAAGAAGTTTTTGAGGCGATGGATTCCAATATTTTATGGTTGACGATATGACTGGATTTAGCTCCATCGAGATCTACCAGGTGAAGATATTTGATTCCATGAGCTTCAAAGGATTTTGCCACTTCCAGAGGATCCTCATTGTATATTTTCTTTGTGTTGTAATCTCCTTTAGAGAGTCTTACACATTTGCCGTCGATAATATCGATCGCAGGGATAATTCGCATACTATAAATTCAAAAAGTTCTTTAATATCTGTTCTCCGGTTTTACTGCTCTTTTCAGGATGGAATTGTACACCGTAAAAATTATTCCTGTTTAAAGCAGTGGAATAATCGACACCGTAATTCGTTCTGGCAATTTCATCGCTGCATTCCGGAACATAGAAACTATGCACCAGGTAAACATATTCTTCTGCAGAAACATTTTCAAAAAGTTTACCTTCCAATTCGGTAATGGTATTCCAACCAATTTGAGGCACCTTTAGATCTGCGTTAAATTTCTTCACTTCAGCATCGAAGATACCTAATCCCGCAGTATTTCCTTCTTCCGAAGATTTACACATCAACTGCATTCCCAGGCAAATTCCAAGTACCGGTTGTTTCAAATCTGGAATGAGCTTGTCTAAACCAGTGGATCGCAACATTCGCATAGCGCTACCAGCTTCTCCAACCCCAGGAAAAATAACTTTATCAGCATTTTGAATTTCTTCGGCATTACTGGAAAGAACAGCTTCAAAACCCAATCTTTGAACAGCAAATTTTATAGACTGGATATTTCCTGCCCCATAATCGATAATCGCAATTTTCATTATAGCATTCCTTTTGTAGATGGAAGGATCATTTTTTCTGTATCTCGTTTAACCGACATTTTTATCGCCTTGGCAAAAGCTTTAAATATCGCCTCGATCTTATGATGCTCGTTAGCCCCATCAGCTTTGATATTTAAATTAGCTCTGGCACCATCTGTAAAGGACTTAAAGAAGTGAAAGAACATTTCCGTAGGCATTTTACCAATAATTTCACGTTTGAACTCTGCTTCCCAAACCAGCCAGTTTCTACCACCAAAATCAATAGCAACCTGGGCAAGACAATCGTCCATTGGTAAACAGAAGCCATATCGTTCCGTTCCGAGCTTATTTCCAAGTGCTTTATTGAACACTTCACCCAGGGCAATGGCTGTATCCTCGATGGTGTGGTGTTCATCCACTTCCAGATCACCCTTTACCTGGATTGTAAGGTCCATTTGTCCATGCCTGGCTAGTTGATCCAGCATATGATCAAAAAAGTCGATACCTGTACTAATATCGCTTTTCCCGGTACCATCCAGGTTTAGATCGATCTTAATATCTGTTTCATTCGTTTTTCTCTCGATTCCGGCTGTACGATCTTTAAGTTTTAAAAATTCATAGATCTCCTTCCAGGAAGCGGTTTTTAAAGCAATATGCTGACGTACTTCTTCTTCATCCTTCGAAATTTCATCTGCAGCCAGAGCTTCATGCGTATCTATAAAGATGCCTTTTCCTCCAAAGTTCATGGCAAATTCCATATCTGTAAGCCTGTCCCCGATCATAAATGATTTCTGAAGATCATATTCTTTATTGTTTAAATATTTCTCTTCCAGCAATCCGGTATTGGGTTTGCGGGTCTTCGCATTGTCTTTAGCAAACGTGCGATCTATCAACTGTTCTGAAAATTTTACGCCTTCACTTTCAAAAGTTCTTATAATAAAATTTTGATAAGGCCAGAAATCTGATTCAGGGAAACTGTCGGTTCCAAGTCCGTCCTGATTGGTGACCATCACCAGTTCATAATCCAGTTCTTTAGCTATTTTATTCAGGTAAGTGATCGCCTGGGGATAAAAAACAAGCTTATCGATACTATCAATCTGGTAATCTTCAGGTTCGTGGATAAGAGTTCCATCCCGATCTATAAACAATACTTTTTTCATGATTCTAATTCTTTGAAGGCCTTGAGTAAATTCTGATTTTCTAATGCGGTTCCTACTGTAATTCGAAGACAATTTTCGCAAAGAGGCTGCTTGCTTCTATTCCTAACGACAATACCTTTACCGATCAATTCCATATATTTTTGATCTGCATCATCCACTTTTATAAGTAGAAAATTGGCATCTGAAGGGTATATTTTGAAAACATATTTTAGTTGAACTAAAGCTTTAGATAAGCGCTCCCTTTCATTCTTAATATCAATGACTTGCTTTTTTATTTCTGAATAATTCTGAAGACCTCTTAAAGCTCTTTGTTGTGTAAGTTCATTTACATTATATGGAGGCTTGATCCTATTCAGAATTTTAATGATCTTTTTAGAAGCGAATAGCATTCCCAACCTGATTCCGGCCATTCCGAAGGCTTTGGAGAAGGTTTGAGTAATGATAAGATTTGGATATGTATCAAGCGATTGAGACCATCCTGCAATGTCTGAAAAGTCTATATATGCTTCGTCGATCACAACCAGACCATTAAAGGATTCTAAAAGTTTCTTTACCAGTTCAGCATTGAAAGAATTTCCAGAAGGATTATTTGGAGAGCACAAAAACAATAATTTAGTATTTGCGTCTACAGCTTCCAGGATCGCTTCCACATCAGGTTCAAATTCTGAAGTTAGCAGCACTTCACGATTTTCAACATTATTAATTTCAGAAAGCACCTTGTACATTCCGTAAGTTGGGGGTAAGCTTATAACATTATCCGTTTCAGGTTCACAGAATGCCCTGAATATGAGATCCAGAACTTCATCACTCCCATTCCCAAGCAACATTTGTTTTTTAGAAACCTGCTTAATTTCTGAGATTTTGGATTTTAAAAGTATTTGCTGTGGATCCGGATATCGATTCAGTCCGTTTTCATATGGATTTTCATTCGCATCCAGAAATATCATCGCCTCGCCATCAGTCTTATATTCATCCCTGGCAGATGAATATGGCAGAAGATTTTTCACGTTATCCCTTACGAGATTATTCAGATCGAAGTTCATTATTGTTTCAGTGATTTTAATCTTAGAGTTACAGCATTTTTATGAGCCTGTAATCCTTCAGCTTCTGCCATTAATTCAATCGCAGGGCCAATATTTTTAATTCCTTCTTCTGTAACTTTCTGATAAGTGATCTGCTTCATAAAACTATCAAGATTCACCCCGCTATATTGTTTTGCATAACCATTGGTTGGTAAAGTGTGATTCGTACCTGAAGCATAATCACCGGCACTTTCCGGAGCATAATTCCCAATAAAAACAGATCCTGCATTCACAATATTTTCCACAAAATAATTCTCATTGGTTGAACATACTATAAAATGCTCTGGTCCATACTCATTAATTAGATCCAACGCTGTCTCTTCAGTTTCTACCAGAATAAGTTTGGAGTTTTCAATCGCCTGCTGTGCAATGGCCTTTCGAGGCAATTCATTAAGCTGCTTCTCTAGTTCATCACTTACCCTATCGAGCATTTTTTCTGAAGTGCTTACCATAATCACCTGACTATCCAATCCATGTTCTGCCTGGCTCAATAGATCTGAAGCAACAAAAGCTGGATTCGCTGAATCATCTGCATACACCAGCAGTTCTGATGGTCCAGCAGGCATATCTATCGCTACCTGGTATCTTGTAGCCAGCTGCTTTGCCACGGTAACAAATTGATTCCCTGGCCCAAAGATCTTATAAACTTTGGGTACAATTTCGGTACCAAAGGTCATTGCTCCAATCGCCTGAATTCCACCAATTTTAAAAACCTGTGTTACTCCGCATAATTTCGCTGTATATAAAACTGCAGGGTTTACGTTTCCATTCTTATCTGGCGGTGTACAGAGTACGATCTCCTCGCAACCGGCAATATTTGCTGGAGTTGCCAGCATCAAAATAGAGGAAAATAAAGGTGCAGTTCCTCCTGGAATATAAAGTCCTACTTTCTGAATCGCCTTTTTTTCCTGCCAGCATTTTACTCCATTCATAGTTTCCACAACAACTCTTTCAGTTCTCTGTGCTGCGTGAAATATTTCGATGTTCTTTTTAGCGAGTGCTATCGCCTCTTTTAATTCCTGAGAAATTTCATCTGAAGCTGCATTCATTTCAGAAGCCGAAACCTTAAACGTATCCAAGTCGATTCCGTCGAAAGCTTGCGTATATTTTCGAACTGCCGTATCTCCTGTAAGCCTGATCTCATCAAAAACTTTGTGCACCGTTTGCTCAATGTCGGCAACCGTTTGAGTTGGACGCTTTAAAATTTCGTTCCACTTAGATCTGTCAGGATTGTTGATCGTATTCATCATTGTAAATTAAAGTACCATAGTTTCTATTGGTGCTACCAGAATTCCTTCAGCACCATTACTTTTCAGTTCATCAAGAACTTCCCAAAACCTATCTTCATTGATCACGGTATGGATCGAACTCCAGCCCTTCTCTGCCAAAGGTAAAACAGTTGGGCTTCTCATCCCGGGAAGCAGGCTAATAATCTTTTCCAAATTATCATCAGGAGCATTCAGTAGAATATACTTTGAAGTTCGCGCATTCAATACAGATTTTAATCTGAATTGCAGTTTTTCAAGTATTTCCTTGCGCTCTTCAGAAATCTTAGGAGAAATCGCTAATACCGCTTCACTCTTCAGCATTACTTCAACCTCCTTAAGTCCATTTTTGAAAAGTGTACTTCCACTGGACACAATATCGCAAATTGCATCTGCAAGCCCAATATTAGGAGCAATTTCAACAGAACCATTAATAATATGAAGATCGGCAGAGATACCTTTCTCCTGCAAATAGTCTTTCACCGTGTTTGGATAGGAAGTGGCGATTTTGAGTCCGTCAAGATCCTTGATATTGTTGTATTTAAAAGACTTAGGAACCGCGAGGGAAACTTTACATTTAGAGAAACCAAGTTTCTCTCCTCTAATAATATCTTTTCCCTTCTCGATAAGCACATTCTCGCCAATAATGGCAACATCTACCACACCGTCCCTCAAATATTGAGGAATATCACCATTACGCAAATACATCACTTCTAATGGAAAATTTCTCGATGATGCTTTTAGCTGCTCTTTCCCATTATCAATGGAAATACCTGCATCTTTTAAAACCTTGATAGAATCTTCAAAAAGTCTTCCTGACTTCTGTACTGCGATTCTTAATTTTTGCTGACTCATAATTTAGTTAATATTAGGAATAAAAAAACCCGCTTGATTTCTCAAACGGGTTATGATATTATAGTTAGTGTTACAACATATCAAATTTACCTCGCTTGAGCGTGGAGTAAAAAATGATGATGATGTACATTAAAATTCTTCATTGTGATGCCAAAGCTAAATAAAAATCTGAATTATAAAACCAGTTTTTTAATTTTTAATATTTGTTTATTAATTGTCACCAAGAATAATAGGCATTCCACCTTCACCAGATCCAATGACAACCACTTTACTATTTGGTGATTTTGCCAGTTCTACGGTAGCCTGAATTCCTTTCTCCTGTAACACCTTATCTGTAAGTGATTCACTAAGAATACGGTTTGCGCGCGCTTTACCTTCAGCATCAATTCTTTGTCTCTCAGCTTCCTGTTCTGCTTTTGAAAGTCGGAATTCGTACTCAAGCGATTCCTGTTCCTGTCTAAGTTTGCGTTCGATCGCATCTTTGATCGTAGACGGTAAGGAAACATCTCTTACTAAAACCTCATTTACCTGAACATATTGATCTTCCAGAAGCAGGTTTGTTTCGTCGAAGATTTCCTTCTGAATTGCTTCACGCTTACTGGCATAAAGTTGCTCCGGATTGTAACGTCCTACCACAGCTCTGGTTGCAGATCTTATCGCTGGCTGAAGTAAACGTTGAATGTAAGCCTCTCCTTTTTCCTGGTGTAATTTACCAAGAGCTTCATATTCTGGCTGAAACCATACGGAAGCATCCAGGCTAATTTCCAGACCGTTTGAAGATAATACAGTCATTTCTTCATCGATGGATTGTTGACGCACTTCGTAGACAAAGACTTTGTTCCAGGGTGCAACTACGTGAAATCCTTCAGAAAGAGGACTTCCTTCAGTTACAACACCACCTCCAAATGTTTTGTATAGAACCCCGGCTTCTCCGGAATCAATAGTTACAGTAGATTTTGCTAATAAAATTATTACAATGACTAACCCAATAAATAACGGGATACCAATTTTAGGTAATCTTTCCATATAAATTTTTGAACTTAAATTAGACCCTTATATTTTCGGTAAAACCATTCCAGGGCAAGGGCAAATACAACAAGAAATAGCAGGTAGTACCAGTCTATCAAAGGTACGGTTTTTTGTTCGCTTTTAAGAACTGGCCTGTGACTATCATTCTTCAACAAATAGTCTTCAAAGGTTTTAAACTGATCTTCGTAAAAAACAGTTGAATTATTGTTCGTGGCCAGGAATTGCATGGATGCCAGGTTTGCTGTTTGCTGTTGCTCTTCCGCATTATAATCGAGCACGTTGAAAGCTCCATTTTTTCGCAGATTCGTATTTTCAGCCTGTAATTTATAAGTGTAATTCCCAGGTGCAAGATTCCCGATCTCTGCCACATATTTCAGGTTCCTGACTACAAGGCTAGTTTTTAAAACAGTATTTCCCAGACTATCCGAAATACTGATATTAATATTAGCTCCGGAATCGAAGCTGTAATTTTCATCGTAATAAGCAGCACTTATTTCTATAAGTTCATTCTCCAGAAATGATTGCGGATGCTCTACGATTAATCTTTCATTAGATTTCACAGCACTTAAATTCTGTACCAAATCACTAATAAACCCATTGAACTGCTCGAAATTCTGATCTTTTCGAAAACTTGCCGCTCTCCAACGCCAAATATTTTCACCCGTAAGCAAACCGATTTTTGGTTTGGTTCTGGAAACGGCAAGAAGCGGACTATCAGTTTCGACTCCCTGAATTTTCTGGTATAACTGTACTGCGTAACGATTAGCATCGACCTCAGTTTTACCGAATGCGATTTGTAGAGGCGGTAGATCTTCGTATGCCAAATGTTTTGGTTGATAAATGGTGAAATTGTCGTTCTTTACAGCAAAAACATCTTGTTCCTGATCGATGCTGTTTTTGGAGAACCCTAATTGGAATTCGTTCAGAAATTGCCAGTCGGTCTCGGGTCCTGTAATGAATAACTTACCTGCCTCAAGACCAGAAATTGACTCCAAATTTTTCTGAAAGTTTTGGTTTACATTGTACAGTACAAATAACTGTATATCAGATATTTCATTATTATTAAAATCAGGAATATATTGTATCTCAACCTTACGTTGTGAGTTCGATTCTATAGCAGCCTTCAAAGCTCCCAGATCTGGATGAGGACCTGGACTTAGAATCATTATCTTAGAACTTTCGTCTATAATTTCGACGGAGAAGTTTTCAGTATTATTTCGGAAATTCTTCTCATCTGGTAATTTGCTCAGCCTGGCCGTATAGTTTTTGAGTCCGATACTTTTAGCTTCCAGTTCAGCATTTATTATCAATGATCTATTCTTTTCAGAAAATTCTATATCCTTCTGAAAGATAACTTTTCCAGAGTTCAGGATCTGCAACTTTGTAGTACGTTCATTAGATCCAGAATAGTTCAGGAAAACTTCAACAGGAAATTTATTATTCAGGAAGGCATACCTGTTTACATTGATGCGCTGAATAGCTACATCTTCAAAACTACTCGTATCGCCAACGATTATTGGTAGTATTTCAGTAGTTCCAGAAGATTTATAATATCGAAAGTCTCTGCCGGTATTTTGATTTCCATCACTAAGTAAAACAAGTACACCTTTGCTGTTATTCATTAGCTCTTCAGCCTGTTTCAAAGACTGCTGAATATTGGTGAGGTCTTCACTGAAGTAAGAAGTACTATCTGATGTTATAAGTTCCTCTCCGAAGTTGTAATTGATAATTTCGAATTTATTATTTAATTTTTCTGAAGAGAGAATCTTGTTTTGAAAATTCTGAACCACAGAATCCTTCTGCAGAATTTTAATGGACTCTGAAGCATCGGATAATATTATCAGTTTCTCTTTCACCCGGAAGCTTTCATTGTGAGTGATCTTGGGATTCACGAGTAGTAAAAGAATCAGCAATATAGAAAAACTACGAAGTCCGAAAAGTGCAAAATTCCCGAAACTTTTCGTGTTTTTATATAGATTCAGGTAAAAAGAAAACCCCAGAGCTATTAAAAGCGCCAGGGTTATCAATAATATTATTTGAATGTTCATTAATTCACGTTGGTATAGTGAAAATACGAATTATAGACTGATTACAAATTCTGTAAGCCACAAAGCTCGATTAATTTTAAACCTTGAGTTTCATACACTTAATTAGCAGATCTTCTTCTAAAATTTAATTCACTCCATTTAAACGGAATAAATTTCAGAAGAAAGGCCAACCCCACTCCCATCAATGCTCCCGAAAGAGTCTGAAGTAGAGAATCCTGAGGCAACAAATATGTGGCGATTCCAGATAAGACCATGATCGCAAGTCCTTTCCATTGACTCCAATTAAATATTAGATTCACAGGAATATTCAATTAAGTATGCATTCCGCCATCAACATGGATCACCTGTCCCGTCACGTAAGAACTCAAATCACTACCAAGATACACACACGTATTCGCGATATCTTCAGGCTTTCCACCACGTTTTAAAGGAATAGAATCTCTCCAGCCCTGTACTGTTTTCTCATCAAGCTTTTCGGTCATTTCGGTTTCGATGAAACCTGGAGCTACTACGTTTGTTCTAATATTTCTGGAACCAAGTTCCTGAGCCATCGATTTTGAGAATCCAATGATCCCGGCTTTAGACGCTGCGTAGTTTGATTGTCCGGCATTTCCGGTCACCCCTACTACAGAACTCATATTAATGATACTACCAGAACGTTGCTTAAGCATGGTTCTTTGTACGGCTTTGGTCATATTAAATATAGACTTCAGGTTAACCTCGATCACCTTGTCAAAATCTGCTTCGCTCATTCGCATTAAAAGGTTATCCTTTGTAATACCAGCGTTGTTGATCACGATGTCTATAGATCCAAATTCAGCATTTACATCATCGATTAATTTCTGTGCTTCTTCGAAACTGGCAGCATTAGATTGGTAGGCTTTAGCTTTTACACCTTTAGCTTCTAATTCTTTTGCAAGATCTTCAGCAGACTGTGCCGAAGAATTATAGGTGAATGCGACATTGGCTCCATGCTCGGCAAAAACCTGAGCGATTCCTTTTCCAATACCTCTACTACCACCTGTGATGATGGCATTCTTTCCTTGTAGTAATTTCATATAACTTGATCTTGGTTAATTGTCTTTCCAAATATAGCAAAAGCCCAAGGCTTTGCATAAAAAAACCCTTCTTAGAGTATAAGAAGGGTTTTAAATTATTTAGGGTTTGCTTATCCTTTTAGAACTTCAGCAACTTTCATCCCTATTTCAGCAGGAGAATCAACCACGTGGATTCCATTCTCTCTTAAAATTTTCTTTTTAGCCTGAGCAGTGTCTTCACTTCCTCCAACGATCGCACCAGCATGTCCCATTGTACGTCCAGCAGGAGCAGTTTCTCCAGCGATAAATCCAACAACTGGCTTTCTGTTACCGTTTTGTTTTACCCACTGTGCAGCATCAGCCTCAAGCTGACCTCCAATTTCACCGATCATTACGATACACTCAGTTTCATCATCGTTCATCAACAATTCTACAGCTTCTTTCGTAGTAGTTCCAATTATTGGATCCCCACCAATACCAATTGCAGTAGTGATACCAAGACCTTGTTTTACAACCTGATCTGCAGCTTCATAGGTAAGCGTACCAGATTTAGAAACAATTCCAACTTTTCCTTTTTTGAAAACGAAACCTGGCATGATACCAACTTTAGCTTCTCCCGGAGTGATCACACCTGGACAGTTAGGTCCAATTAATCTACAATCACGGTCTTTAATATAATCTGAAGCCTTTACCATGTCTGCTACAGGTATTCCTTCAGTAATAGTAATAATCACTTTAATTCCTGCATCGGCAGCTTCCATAATGGCATCTGCAGCGAAAGCTGGTGGTACGAAAATGATAGAAACATCTGCTCCAACCTGCTCTACAGCTTCAGAAACTGTATTAAAAACTGGCTTGTCAAGATGCTTTTGTCCTCCTTTACCAGGAGTAACTCCACCAACTACATTTGTACCGTATTCTATCATTTGTTCAGCATGGAAAGTACCTTCACTACCGGTAAAACCCTGCACGATTACTTTAGAATCTTTATTGACTAAAACGCTCATAAATGTCTTTTAATTTTGGAACACAAAAGTATGTTTTTAAATATAAAACCTAAAGTCATTTTATAGATTATTGCGATAAAAAACCTTAAAGTTGATATAAAATTAACCTGAAATGAAAAATCCCGATGAGTTTGCATCGGGATTTCTAAAATTATCTACTTCCTATAATCTTCATTAAACCATTTGAATCTCCTGTTTGATTAACAACAATCTTCCTATAGTTATTTGATTCTATAATCTTAGTTGCTTTTTTAGCCGATATCTTTCTGCCGTTATAGAAAAAACTTCCACCCTCTGCATTGATCTCTTTGATTGTCTTTAATGGATCTGGAGCGGCTGGCGGTCCTGGAGGATTTGGCACCGCTTTTTGTTTGTTCTTATTCTTAATTTTAGACTTGTTCTTTAGCTTCTTATCTTTAATGTCGTTCTCTTCCTTAGCGTAAATGACCTCTAAGGATTCAGCGGCTACTAACTCTTCCTCAACTGTAACATATTTCCCTGGTTTTGCAGCCTTGTGACTCTTGGGTGGTTTTGGTGGTTTCGGAGCCTTTTGTGGTTTTGCTGATTTAGGCGGTTTTGGTGGCTTTGGAACATGATGATTTTCACCAGGATGCACTGGCGGTGGAGGAGGAAGAATATTATGACCGCTAACCCTGGAGATTCTGCTTTTTCTAAATTCGTTGTTCAATGATTCCATAAACCCAGGCGCAGGGTCAATCACTTGCATTCTAAAATTATAATTTTTTAACTCCTCGTCTGTTTTCCCTTCGGAAAGTTTATCCAGTTTTTCACTTAAATTATCTGGACTCGTTTTCACACCATTAACTCGAAGCAATTTCCCGGTTATTTGTATACTGAAGAGATTGTCCCTATGTGCCCTAAAATCTGAATTTGAGCTTTTGGAGGCTGATTCTCTGCCTTCTATAGCCCGTACAGCTGGTGGCGGAGGTGGTGGTGGCGTTGCGGCTGTGTCTGGAGTGCTTGGAGCTAGAAACTCAGTTCCTGAAATTCTGGATAATTCAGTTTTACGATACTCAGCATTAAGTTTTTCAATAAAACCGGTAGTTGAATTAGCGAAGTCTGCATAAAAATATGGGTTTTTCAACTGCCAGTCGTTCCAGTTCTTAGTAAGCTTATCCAACTCCTCTGCAAAATCATTTAGGGATACAGGCTTGTCATACAAAAGAATATCTTCATTGTTCACTGTGATATAAACCGAATTTTTCTTCTGAAACTCGATCAATTCCGAGTTTTCATCAATTGATAGCACTGGCTTCGCTACAATTTCTTCATTGAAAGTATAGATACAACCACCAAGAATAGGTGCCAAAAGCAGCATTTTCATACTCAGCCTTCTGGCTGAAAGATTTTTTGTCATCATAAGTATTCGTTTTTTGATTAATGAATGATTGATGGGACTTGCCAGAACATTATGATCCTGTCCCCGGCTGTAACCTAAAAGAAGTTCACTATAATCCTTTAGATTTTGATGCTTTGCAAGTACTTGCTCATCTGCTAGAAACTCATGGTTTAATTTGATGGAGTTTTTGATAAATATAAATATAGGATTGAACCAGAAAATCGCATGTACCAATTCAAGAAATAGCAGATCCCAGGAATGTTTTTGATCTACATGTGCTTTTTCATGTGCTATCACCGCTTCTGAAATCTGAGCGTTCTTAAATTCCTTTCTACTGAAAAATATATAATGCAGAAAACTAAAAGGATTGATGGAATTACCAAGCAGTACATAGATATACGGTAATTCTTTTTTAAGCTGACCTGTTCTTATAGTCAACCGCATTTTATTAAGGTTCCAAAAAAACCGAAGTAAAAATGCGATAAAACCAATCAAGTAAATTGCTAGCAAAATCTGACTCCCATATTGTTCTAAAAAACCTGTTCCCTGTCTTTCTGATGAGTTTTCAGATGGTATTACTATCATCGGCGCAGTGTCAACGAACTCTTTCGCAGCAACCTCGTAAGAAATGCTAATAAATGGTAGGATCACTGAAAACAACAGCATGAAGATCAGATAAAAACGCTTTAGCCTGTTGGATTTTTCAGCTTCCAGAAAAAATTTATAGAAGGCAAAAAGAACCAGCAAACATCCCGCAGATTTTAAGATATACTCCCGCATCTCAATCTTTTTTTAATTTCTCATCAATCAGTTTTCTTAATTTCTTCAACTCATCGTCAGTAAGATCTGTTTCTTCAGTAAAGAAAGACGCGAACTGCGATGCAGAGTTATCAAAAAAGGACTTGATCATCCCATTCATTCTTTTAGAGAAATAAGCTTTCTTGCTCACTTTTGGATAATATTCTCTGGACCTGCCTATCTGCTCATAAGCAACGAAATTTTTATCCTGCATTCTTTTAAGCAAAGTTGCAATAGTTGTCGTAGCAGGTTTTGGATCGGGATAAGCTTCGATGAGATCTTTCATAAAAGCTTTCTCCTGTTTCCAGAGCAATTGCATTAATTCTTCTTCAGCATTAGAAAGTAACATAAAACAGATATTGATTCTCTACAAATGTAGAATAATTATTTGATTCTACAAACATAGAATAGTTTAATTATAAAAAAACCCTCTGTAAATCAGAGGGTTTAAAGTTTTATGACCAGGGATCATCATCGATCTCTTCACCTAGCTGACTAACTTGGGTGCCCTTGTATAGTTTTCCATCTTTCAGCTCCCACATAGCGACAAAATGCGCTAGCGGCATTTCTTCTTCGGGGTTTTCTATAGTTCTAACGAAATAGGTAAAATGGATTGCAGCTTCATTCCCATTAGAGATGATCTTTTCAGTCTCAGCCCGCAATGATTCGTATGATTCTGAAATCTCTTTCGTAATCTCAGAAATACCATCCAAATTTAATTTTCTGAATCCTGTAGTACCGTACCATCGTAATTCAACATCTGGATGAAGAAAGGCTTTCAACACTTCTTCATCTTTATAGAAGTTGGATTCATAAAATTTGGTTACAATATCTTTAGTCTCTAGATCCATAAATCTTATTTTAATTTTTTGACAATCTCCGGCAACTGTTTTATCGCCGCATATTCTCTAAGTTTTGTTCGAACTTCACCAAAAGGCGTGCCCCAATAGGTTGTGCCAGGTTCTGTATCTTTTGAAACTCCGCATTGTGCCATAAGAACCGTTCCGGTAGCAATTCGAACATCACTTCTAATTCCAACCTGTCCCCAGATAGTGACATCGTCTTCTACAATCACACAACCAGCTATTCCAATTTGAGATGCTAATAAACAATTTTTTCCGATAACAGTATCATGTCCTATCTGAATTAAATTGTCAAGCTTGGAACCTTCACCAATCGTAGTATCTCCGGTAACGCCGCGATCTATCGAACAATTTGTTCCTATCTCCACACGGTCCTGCACTACTACTCTACCACCGGAAAGTAATTTATCGAATCCTTCTGGTCTCTTTTTATAATAAAAAGCATCACCGCCCAGTACCGTTCCACTATGGATAATCACATGATCCCCAATTACACAATTATCACCAATGGTAACATTTGCGTGGATAAGACAATTCTTACCAATAGTTACATTATTTCCAATAACGGCATTTGGTTGCACGACAGATCCTTCACCTATCTTTGCAGATTCTGCGATAGTAGCATTCAGTTTTTCAAATGGTTTAAAATAGCGTGTAAGCTTATTGAAATCGCGGAAAGGATCTTCAGAAACAAGTAAAGCTTTGCCTTCAGGACAGTCCACTTTTTTATTAATTAGAATAACAGTCGCTGCAGAGTTCAGTGCTTTATCGTAATATTTAGGATGATCTACAAAAACGATATCTCCCGGATTTACTACGTGAATTTCATTCATACCCAGCACAGGAAAATCTGCTTCCCCTACATAGGAACAATCTATAAGATCTGCTATCTGAGAAAGTTTATGTTCTTGAGGGAATTTCATAGATTATTCCTTAATTCTCTCTTTGTAAGTACCTTTTTCGGTTTCGATCTTGATCTTATCACCTTCGTTGATAAAAAGAGGAACATTCACTTCATAACCAGTTTCTACAGTTGCTGGTTTTGTAGCATTTGTAGCGGTATTTCCTTTCAAACCAGGTTCTGTATGCGTAACTTCTAATACTACACTTCCGGGCATTTCTACTGAAAGTGGCATATTATCCTCGGTATTGATAAGAATAGTTACCACTTCACCTTCCTTCAAAAGCTTTGGCATATCCAGAGCATTTTCTGTAAGTCGAATTTGTGTGTAATCTTCAACGTTCATGAAGTGCCAGAATTCGCCATCTTCGTATAAGAACTGATATTTATGAGTTTCAACTCGAATATCTTCGATCTTATGCCCTGCAGAAAATGTATTATCAAGAACTTTTCCTGTAGTAACGCTTTTCAGCTTGGTTCTTACGAAAGCAGGACCTTTTCCTGGTTTTACATGTAGAAATTCAATGATCTTATAAATATCGTGGTTGTAACGAATACATAAACCGTTTCTGATATCACTGGTACTAGCCATAAGTTTTTAGTTTGAACTGAAGTATCCTTTCATGATACCCCTTTGTGAGTTTTTAATAAATTCTAATATTTCGTCCCGCTCTGCAGTTGCCTGCATTTCAGCTTCAATGATTGCGACCGCCTGGGAATTATTGTAGTTCTTCTGGTATAATATTCTATAAATATCCTGAATTTCCCGGATCTTTTCCGTAGAAAAACCTCTTCTTCTAAGTCCGATAGAATTAATTCCTACATAACTTAGAGGTTCTCTACCCGCTTTTACGAATGGCGGGACATCTTTTCTAACCATAGATCCACCGGTAACAAATGCATGTTTTCCAATGCTGCAAAACTGCTGAATTGCCGCCATTCCTGCGAGAACCACATGATCCCCAACGTTTATATGACCTGCAAGGGTACTGTTATTTGAAAAGATACAATTATCCCCTACAATACAATCATGAGCAACGTGGCAATAGGCCATGATCCAGCAATTGTTCCCAATTACCGTCTTCATTCTATCTGTAGTTCCTCTATTTATGGTGACACATTCCCGAATGGTAGTATTATCTCCTATTACAGTTAGCGTATCTTCGTCATTAAATTTCTTGTCCTGAGGCACCGCAGAAATAACTGCGCCTGGAAAAATACTACAATTCTTACCAATACGTGCACCTTCCATGATGCTAACATTGGAACCAATCCAGGTACCTTCTCCAATCACTACATTATTATGTATGGTCGCGAAAGGCTCGATCACCACATTCTTGGCGATCTTTGCTCCCGGATGCACATATGCTAAAGGTTGGTTCATAGTTTTTATTTTGATTTTACAATTTGTGCCATTAGGATGGCTTCCGTCGCTAATTGTCCGTTTACATAGGCATAGCCCTGCATCTGGCAAATTCCACGACGTATAGGAGCCAGCAACTCCAGCTTAAAAATTAGAGTATCCCCAGGCACTACCTGTCTTTTAAACTTCACGTTATCGATCTTCATAAAGAAGGTTAGATAGTTTTCGGGATCCGGAACCGACTTTAAAGCCAAAATTCCACCCGTTTGAGCCATGGCTTCTACCTGTAAAACACCAGGCATGACTGGTTTCCCAGGAAAGTGACCAACAAAGAATGGTTCGTTCATGGTCACATTCTTCATCCCGATTACGTGAGTATCTGTAAGCTCATAGATCTTGTCTACTAAAAGAAACGGAGATCTATGCGGCAACGTATTCATGATATCATTCACATCCATTAGTGGCGGTTGTGAGAGATCGATCTTTGGTACATTGTTCCGTTTTTCAGCCTTGATAACCTTCGCTAATTTTTTAGCAAATTCTGTATTAATATAATGACCAGGTTTAGTAGCAATGATTTTACCTCTAATCCTTGTACCTGCTAAAGCCACATCCCCAATAACATCCAGCAGTTTGTGTCTTGCTGCTTCGTTAGGGTGATGTAATGTTAAGTTGTCCAGAATCCCGTTAGGTTTTACTGAAATATCATCTCTGTCGAAAGCTACTCTTAACTTCTGAAGAGTATCTTCACTAATCTCTTTATCTACGTATACGATCGCATTGTTTAGATCGCCACCTTTAATAAGTCCATGTTCCAGCAAAGTTTCAATTTCATGCAGAAAGCTAAATGTTCTGGAATCGGCAATTTCAGTCTTAAATTCTGAAATATGTTCTATTGAAGCATTCTGAGTACCCAGTACTTTGGTTCCAAAATCTACCATGGTCGTTACCTGATATTCATCTGCAGGCATAAGGATGATTTCAGATCCGGTGTCATCACGATAACAAATAATATCGGTCACCACGAATTCATCTCTGTCTTCTTCCTGTTCTTCAGTACCAGCTTTCTCAAGAGCTTCTACGAAAAATTTGGAAGAACCGTCCATAATTGGTGGTTCCGGAGCATTAAGTTCAATGTATAAGTTATCTATTTCAAGACCTACACAGGCAGCAAGTACATGTTCCGAAGTCTGGATCGTAACACCCTTCTTATCGAGGTTAGTTCCACGTTGGGTATTCACAACGTAGTTGACATCTGCCTCTACTTCAGGAGATCCTTCAAGATCTGTTCTTCTAAAAACATAGCCTGTATTTACAGGTGCTGGTTTAAAAGTTAGCGTTACTTCTTTTCCAGTATGCAGGCCAACGCCTTCAAGAGAAATCTCTTCCCTTATGGTTCTTTGTTTTGAAACCTTATTAGCCATTATTAATCTTTTTTTCCAGTTGGTGAATTAATTTCATTGTTTTCGGTAGGTTTTTGAAATGTATGTAGGACTTATTATAATCACCATAACCAAATGCTGGCGACCCCTGAAGCATTTCATCATCCTTAATATCTCTACCAATACCAGATTGGGCCTGTATTTTCACACGGTCTCCAATCGTTAGATGCCCGGCGATTCCTACCTGTCCTCCAATAAGACAGTTCTTTCCAATCTTTGTAGATCCGGCAACACCAGTTTGTGCAGCAATAGCAGTATTCTCTCCTATTTCTACATTATGTGCGATTTGTATATGATTATCCAGTTTCACACCTTTTTTAATAATCGTAGAACCTAAGGTTGCACGATCTATAGTCGTTCCTGCACCAATGTCCACATGATCCTCAATAATAACATTCCCTATCTGCGGAACCTTACTGTAAGCACCAGTTTCTCCCGGACTAAATCCAAAACCATCAGCACCCACTACCGCGCCACTATGAATGGTTACATCATTTCCTATAATACTTTCAGAATAGATCTTCACTCCGGCAAAAATAGTCGTGTTATCTCCTATCTGCACGTTATCACCTATATAAGCATTCGGATAAATCTTTACATTTTCGCCCAGTTTCACCTGTTCTCCTATATATGCAAAAGCACCCAGGTACAGTCCGTCACCATGAGTAGCAGATTCAGCAATAAAACTAGGATTCTCAATTCCTGACTTATTTAACTTGATCTGGTTATAATATTCAAGTAAGGTTGAAAAAGCCTTGTAGGCATCCTTTACTTTTATCAATGTAGTATTTACCGGTTGCTCAACCTCGAAGTTTTCGTTAACGATCGTAACGCTCGCATTCGTGGTATATAAAAAGCTGTTATATTTAGGATTACTTAGAAAGGTTAGTGAGCCTTCACTCCCCTCTTCTATTTTAGCAAGTTCAGAAACTTCGGCTTCAGGATTTCCCTCCACCTTACCTTCCAATATCTCGGCAATTTGTTTTGCTTTAAATTTCATTCTGGCAAAAGTAAAAAAAATGAACTAATCTTTAACTTTTGGATAACACATATAGTATTTGGTCACAGTATTTGTAAGAGCTTTGAGATTAAACTGGTCTGAAACCTTTACTACGTCACATATTTTACCATTTTTATGTAAAATATTGATATTATCCTTTTCTCGTTTATAGGCAAGATTTGCGATTTCTCCCTCGAATACAAAGTAGGATGCTTCTTTTTCTGAAATATTATATTTCTTCTGAAGAGCTTTTTTACGTTGATCCAGCTTTTCCTGGGAAGGTCGTTTCTTCTTGATTTTACTCTTCAGAAGTTTCCTGTTAATAATCATTTCGCACAAATTACTGAGTACAAAATCATCTGAATACATCCATTCCTTCATTGCAGAGATCACATCATTATCATCAAGCCTCGAAAACATCTCAAGGGTATGCTGATCAAAATTATGTCTTTCTACTTTATTCTGAAGAAAATACAATAGACTACCACTGGCATGTAATTGATGACCCTCACCAATCAATTCCTTGGCCCGCTTTAATACCCGTATTAGCAATTGCTCTGCCACCAGACTGGTTTTATGTAAATAAACCTGCCAGTACATTAAGCGTCTACCTATCAAAAATTTCTCTACAGAATATATACCTTTCTCTTCAACCACCAGTTCATCATTCACCACATTCAGCATGGTAATAAGGCGTTCACTATTGATATTACCTTCTACAGCACCGGTATAAAAACTATCGCGTTTTAGATAATCCAGACGATCCATATCCATCTGACTACTAATTAACTGGTTCATAAATTTGCGATCGTAACTTCCTTTGAAGATCTGAATTGCCAGAGTTAAACTTTGGTTAAATTCAATATTCATTTGCTCCATGAAAAGCAATGAAATGGTCTCATGATCTACTCCTTCCACCAGGCTGTGTTCCATCGCATGACTAAAAGGACCGTGACCAATATCATGCATCAAAATTGCTATAAGTAATGCTTCTTCTTCCTCTTCTGAAATCTCCACCCCTTTAATCCTGAGTATCCTAACTGCTTTCAGCATTAAATGTACACAACCAAGAGCATGATGAAACCTTGTATGATGTGCCCCTGGATAGACCAGATAGGATAAACCCATTTGGGAAATTCTACGTAACCTCTGGAAGTAAGGATGCTCGATAATCTTAAAGATCCGTTCATTAGGAATGGTAATAAAACCGTAAATTGGATCGTTTAATATTTTGAGTTTAGTTTGTGAAGCCAAGCTTTTATGATCTAATGTTCAAAACAAAGATACATATATGAACTTAGCCCCGGTAATAAGTTCTATTTCAATTATAATGGTTCTCTTCGGAAGCCATAAATAATCATAATTATGACGATAAAGATATTATGGGTCGATGATGAAATTGACCTTCTAAAACCACATATATTATTTCTTCAGAAGAAAAACTACGAGGTGCAAACCTGTAAAAGTGGAACTGAAGCGCTTGAACTTATCGAAGAAGAAAATTTTGACATCATATTCCTGGACGAGAATATGCCGGGTCTTACTGGTCTGGAAACCCTTGCTGAAATTAAAGAGCGTCGCGAAACGGTTCCGGTAGTCATGATTACAAAAAGTGAGGAAGAGTATATTATGGAGGAAGCGATTGGATCTAAGATCGCCGATTACCTTATCAAACCGGTAAATCCAAACCAGATACTATTGAGCCTTAAGAAAAACCTGGACCATTCCCGACTCGTCTCTGAAAAGACAACTTCCAACTACCAGCAGGAGTTCCGGAAAATTGCTATGGAATTGTCTCAGGTGAATTCCTATGAAGAATGGGTATCGTTATATCAGAAATTGATCTACTGGGAAATCCAGTTGGAAGAAATTGAAGATTCTGGTATGTTTGAAATTCTGGAATCTCAGAAACAGGAGGCAAATAATCAGTTCTTCAAATTCATATCTAAGAATTACGAGGATTGGTTTCAGCAAGGTGGTGAGCCTCCGGTGATGTCACATACTTTATTTAAGAAAAAGATTCTGCCAGAAATCAAATCTGGAGAACCAACGTTGCTGGTTGTAGTGGATAATTTAAGATATGACCAATGGAAATCACTGGAACCAATTATAACGACGCATTATAAGAAAGAGAAAGAAGATGCTTACTTCAGTATTTTGCCAACTGCAACACAATATGCTCGAAATGCGATCTTCTCTGGAATGATGCCAAGTGAAATGGAAAAGCTTTTTCCAGAATACTGGAAGAACGATACCGAAGAAGGAGGTAAAAATCTACACGAATCTGATTTTCTCAGGGAACAGCTCAAAAGATTGGGAAAAGACCTGAGGTACGAATATCATAAAATCACAAGTTTAAAGGCGGGAAGAAAGCTAGCAGATAATTTTAAGAGTCAGAAATTCAACGATCTTACGGTAGTCGTCTACAATTTTGTAGACATGCTCTCTCACTCTAAGACTGAGATGGAAGTAATAAAAGAGCTGGCATCAAATGATAAATCTTATCGGAGCCTAACGCAGAGCTGGTTTAAAAATTCACCATTACTTGATATCATACAAAAAGCACAGCAACAAGGCTTTAAATTGATCATTACAACAGATCATGGAACTATCAATGTAAAGAACCCTTCAAAGGTCATTGGTGATAAGAATACAAGTTTAAATTTGAGATACAAAACAGGCAGAAGTCTGACTTACGAGAAGAAAGAAGTTTTCGCTATAGAGAATCCGAAATCGGTACATCTGCCGACGATCAATATGAGCAGTTCTTATATTTTCGCTAAGGAGGATTTATTTTTTGCATATCCTAATAATTTTAATCACTACGTAAGTTATTATAGAAATACATATCAGCATGGCGGTATTTCCTTAGAAGAAGTTGTAATCCCATTTGTAGTCCTGAACCCAAAATAATCGATAAACGACGTTTTTACACGTTGAAATACATAACATAAGAATGTACTTAATTGATTATCAAAAACATACAGCAGTATATCCTTTTTTTATATATCTTTATCATCCCAAATCTGACATATTGAATTTATGGAGTTAACCTACGAACTTCACGAACTGGATCAAGCAGTAGATTACATTCTACGTAATACAAAGAGTAAAACACTACTCTTCTACGGCGAGATGGGTGCAGGCAAGACGACTCTAATTAAAGAGTTATCTAAAGCATTAGGCGTTAAAGACGCCGTTTCCAGTCCAACGTTTTCCTTAGTTAACCATTACGAGTCAGATCAGGGTGCTGTATATCATTTCGATTTTTATAGAATCGAATCAGATATTGAAGCATTAGATATTGGATTTGAAGATTACCTGGATTCTGGAGCATGGAATTTGATTGAATGGCCACAAAAAGTAGGGAAACTACTTAGTGATGATCATCAAAAAGTGCATCTACAGGTAGTTTCAGAGAATTCTAGAATGTTAAAGTTAAGTTAACGAAATCAAAATTTCGGAAAATTAACGCTGAAAATTATTTGTAAGAATATTATTACTTTTGCAGATATTTTATAAACCTGATTTATTAATTTATATTCGTTAAACGATTTATAAACAGATTTAAACTAACATATTTAAAGTTTTTTATGCGATTTTTCGGGTGTTTTATACCTTGAAAAAGGGCGCAAAGGTACGATTAATGTTTTAACCCACAGGATTTTAAGTTGTTCTATGTTTGTCTCAGAACAAAACGAAACAACCATATTAAAATCTAATATTATGAAACTTAAAGCAGTACTTTTCGCAGCAGCAATTTTTGGAGCAAGTTTTTTTGTAACTTCAACTTCAGATAATGATACCAATAAGGATGAAATTCAAAAGCAAGCCGTTGACAAAAGGCTCATCAGGGTTCCTACTCACGGGTAGTATAATCGCGATTCTTATCGCGTTTTCACCTTATTTATTCTATTTATATGAAATTTTCCCAAGCGCTCGCGTTTGGGAAACTTCTTTTTTTACATATGAGAGTATGTATTATGAGGATGTTCTTACTGCGGCTTGGACTTACTTGGGTAAATTTGTACCTCTTTTTCTACTCTTGATATGGTTTTTTACTTGCAAGCACTGGTGGTATCATGTTATTTTAGTACCGGCTGCGATGTATGCTTTTCAATTGATAGGTACGGTGTATGACGATGTTTATCTGGAAACTTTTATAATGGATGCTAATGATCTTTTCTATTTAGCTCCATTTTTTATATTAATATTGTCCATAGTGTATTTGATCCGTATTAAAATTTTTGATCGCATTTATGGATTTGATCTCTCAGAACTAGATGAAACCGAGGTATCTGTATTCTCAAATATTTCTGATAAGGATCGAAAAGATCTAAGAGAGTTCCAGGAAGATGATGACGGAATCGAACATTCTAATGTACTTGTTGAAGACTACTACCGTAAACTTTAGTTTATATTTTTCAATTCCATATTAAGTTGTAATTTAACTGCTTTAACCAATAACTATGGGCAAACAGCAGGTTTCACCTTTTACTAAAGAACAACTAATTCCGCAGGAAGAAACTCTTGAGATCTACAAAAAAAAGGGTGAATTATTCATAGGAATACCCAAAGAAACCGCTTACCAGGAAAAAAGGATTTGTTTAAGTCCTGATGCTGTTGCAGCCATCACCGCACATGGGCATCGAGTAATGATAGAATCCGGTGCTGGGAAATGGGCACGCTTTAGCGACAAAGATTATTCAGACGCCGGAGCAGAAATTACCAAAGATACCCGAAAGGTATTCTCCTGCCCCACCATTTTGAAAATCGAACCGCCATCCCTGGAGGAACTGGAAAATATCAATCCGCAAACAACCATAATTTCTGCGCTACAAATTAAAACTCAGTGTAAAGAGTATTTTCAGAAGCTTGCAGAGAAAAGAATTACCGCCCTTGGATTTGAATTTATCCGGGATGATGATGGTTCCTATCCTATTGTGCGTGCCTTGAGCGAAATTGCAGGAACTGCTTCTGTACTTATAGCTTCAGAGATCATGAGTAATCATGCCGATGGAAATGGACTTATGTTTGGTAATATTAGCGGTGTACCACCAGTTGAAGTGGTTATTATCGGGGCAGGTACTGTAGGTGAATTCGCTACCAGGTCGGCTATTGGTCTGGGAGCAAGTGTCAAAGTATTCGATTCTTCCCTTACGAAACTGCGTAATATTCAGGCGAATCTTACCAATACGTTTTACACCAGTACCATTCAGCCTAAAAATTTATCAAAAGCGCTAAAACGTGCAGATGTTGTGATTGGTGCTGTTCGTGGAAAGGATCGAAGTCCCGTGCTCATTACCGAAAACATGGTGCAGAGTATGAAAAGAGGCGCTGTGATCATTGATGTAAGCATAGATATGGGAGGTTGTGTGGAAACCAGCGAGATCACGAGCCATGATGAACCTATTTTTAAAAAGCATAATGTCATTCATTATTGCGTTCCAAATATTCCTTCCAGATACGCCAGAACGAGTTCTCTATCTATAAGTAATATTTTCACCCCGTATTTGTTGCATATTGGTGAAGAAGGTGGCCTGGAAAATACTCTAAGATTTGATCGCGGTTTACGGAATGGTTTGTATTTTTACCACGGAATTTTGACCAACAAATCGATAGCAGAATGGTTCAATCTTTCTTACCGTGATATAAATCTCCTGATTTTCTAATTAATGAAACTTATACATCGCTTTGGTTATTTTGGTGTCGGACTATTCTTCGGAATTGTATTATTAATATTTTTTTTAGGTGGTAAAAAAGCTTCCTGCGATTACTCTCCTAATGCCCGTGTGTTGAAAAATATTAAGATCAAAGAGAGAAAGTGGTCCGAAGAATCATTGAGCTTTTTCACGGATCGTGAAATTGACACCTCCTATATTTCCGAAGTGCTTGAAAATGGAGACGTTGATTTTAACTTAAGTGATACTGATGCGAAACCCTGCAATATCTATTTTGTTATTGGAACACGTCAATCTGAAGAATTAGAATTCAGAATACAGAATTGCGATAGTATTGCTACGATTCAGAAATTAAAAATAAGAACGGCCGAATAAATCGACCGCTATCTCCTCTAAATTATTCCATGATCTGCTCGGCATGAGCCTTGGTTTTGACTTTCTGAATTACTTCTTCGATCATTCCATTTTCATCAATAATAAAAGTGGTTCGGTGAATGCCTTCGTATTCTTTGCCCATAAATTTCTTGGGTCCCCAAACTCCGTAGGCTTCGATTACTTCCTTGTCCTCATCTGCAAGTAATGGATATTTAAAATCATACTTATTTCTAAAGTTTTGCTGTCTTTTTTTTGAGTCGGCGCTAACCCCTAGTATATCATAACCTTTCGCACTCATCGCTTCATAATTATCACTCAAATTACAAGCTTCCGCAGTACAACCAGGCGTACTCGCTTTCGGGTAGAAAAATAGAACCAGCTTTTTTCCTTTATAATCGTTTAATGTGATGGTATTTCCGTCCTGATCTTCAGCTTTAAAATCGGGAGCCTTATCCCCTTCCTTTAATGTTGTCATAATTCTTACTTTTGCTTAAAAATAAAGCTTTATGACCAAAAAGGAAAAGGTTCAGTTTGTAATTGATACTTTAAATGAAATTTATCCCGAAATTCCTATACCCTTAGATCATAAAGATCCATATACTTTGTTAATCGCTGTGTTGCTTTCTGCTCAAAGTACCGATGTGAAAGTCAATCAAATCACTCCGATACTATTTGAGATTGCAGATACTCCTGAAAAAATGGTGAAATTGAGCGTAGAGGAGATTCGCGATATTATCAGGCCTGTTGGGCTTTCTCCGATGAAGTCCAAAGGTATACATGGGCTCTCCCAGATTCTACTGGACAAGTATAATGGAGAGGTGCCGAAAAGCATTGAAGCTCTTGAAGAACTGCCAGCGGTAGGTCATAAAACTGCCAGCGTAGTAGTGGCACAGGCGTTTAATATTCCTGCTTTTCCTGTTGACACGCATATTCACAGACTTATGTATCGCTGGAATCTTACGAACGGAAAAAACGTGGTGCAAACAGAGAAGGATGCTAAAAGACTCTTTCCGGAGGATCTATGGAACCGACTTCATTTGCAAATTATCTGGTATGGGAGACAGTACTCTCCGGCACGCGCCTGGAATCTGGATAAGGATATCATTACTAAAACTATTGGCAGAAAAAGTGTAATTGCCGAATATAATAAGAAGATAAAAAAATAAAACCTGCCAATAATGACAGGTTTTTGTTTAGTTCAAAAGTGTTTCAAACTTCATGTTCTGATATTCCACAACGTTCAGGGCTTTGGAATAACTGAGCAAAAACTCAATCGTTTCCTTTGCTGGACGTGATTGAACATTTTTTTCTTCTTTCGAAGATTTTTTAAAGTAGAGTTTCCCCATGTGCCGTTATTTTTTGGTATTTATAAATTAACGGCATTTACTTCATAATATTGCGAAATTAGTTTGTTAAGATCAAATTTCGTTTTTCAATGATTTTTCTAAGATTGATCAAAGCGTATCGCATTCTACCTAAAGCGGTATTAATACTAACTCCTGTTCGATCTGAAATCTCTTTAAAACTCATGTCTTTATAGATCCTCATAGTAAGAACCTCCAATTGATCTTCCGGAAGCTCTTTAATAAGTTCCTGAACGTCTGATTCGATTTGATCTTTAATGATCTGGGTCTCTGCATTTAGATCACCATCGCTTAGTACAGAGAAAATATTGAAATCCCCACTATTATCGAATTTAGGCATTCTTTTATTTCTTCGGAAATGATCAATAACAAGATTATGAGCGATTCTCATTACCCACGGGAGAAATTTACCTTCCTCATTGTATTTACCTCTCTTAAGAGTACGAATCACTTTAATGAAAGTATCCTGAAAAATATCTTCAGAAATATCTTTGTCGTAGACCTTTGAGTAAATAAAACTATAAATTCTTTGTTGGTGACGGCTAATAAGTGTTCCTAGCGCATTCTCGTTTCCTTCCAGATAATCACGTACAAGTGAGGCATCGGTGACCTTAGTGTTATTCATACCAGTTACTTTAAATTTCAGGAACAGATCCTGAGGTTAGGTTATTTAGAGTTTAAAAGTAACTGTGCTTTATAGGCCTATGAATTTTGGTTATGCACCAAATATAGCAACTAAAATTTGAGAAATGCAAACAAAAGCTTAATATTTTAACAATACTATAGGCTTTTCCCGGCTTTCTTCTCCGCTTGATAATGAGTAACTTTGCGACCTTATCCCAGAGAGAATGACCGTAGATATAGCCAATGTTGATCCTAAGAAAAATATCATTATTAAAGGTGCAAAGCTGCACAACCTTAAGAACATAAATGCCATAATTCCCAGAAACAAACTCGTGGTTATCACAGGACTATCGGGTTCAGGAAAGTCCAGTCTTGCATTTGATACTCTTTATGCAGAAGGTCAACGGCGCTATGTTGAAAGTCTTAGTTCCTATGCGCGGCAGTTTCTTGGCAGGTTAAATAAGCCAAAAGTAGATTATATTAAAGGTATAGCCCCGGCAATTGCCATTGAACAAAAAGTCAATTCTACTAACCCAAGGTCTACCGTTGGTACTTCTACGGAAATCTATGACTATCTAAAATTATTATTTGCCAGAATTGGTAGAACCTATTCTCCCGTTTCTGGTAACGAGGTTAAAAAGGATACTGTTACAGACGTTATCAATTATGTAAAAGCCTTTCCTGAACGCGAAAAATTGCTTCTTCTCTCCCCTATTCATCTGGAAGAAGGTCGTACACTGGAGAACAAAATAAAAGTACTGGCTCAGCAGGGTTATAGCAGGATAAAACTAGGTGATTCAGTAGTGCGTATCGATGAAACTGATCTATCAAAAGCAAAAGTTGAAGATACTTTTCTAGTAGTAGACCGAATTATTACAAAGGATGAAGAAGACTTTTTCAACCGACTGGCAGATGCGGTTGAAGCAGCTTTTTTCGAAGGTAAAGGCGAATTATTCATTGAAAACTTATCAGATAACAGCTCGAGACACTTCAGTAACAAATTCGAACTGGATGGAATCAATTTTCTGGAACCAAACGTTCATTTATTCAGCTTTAATAATCCCTATGGAGCCTGTCCCAAGTGTGAAGGTTATGGCGATGTTATAGGAATTGATGAGGAACTTGTGATTCCTAACACAGGTTTATCCATTTACGAAAATGCGATCTTTCCATGGCGAGGCGATAGTATGAGCTGGTATAAGGATCAATTGATCAAGAATTCGCATAAATTTGATTTCCCTATACACAAACCGTATTTTGAATTGAGTGATGAACAGAAGGAGCTCGTTTGGAATGGAAATCAGTATTTCGAAGGATTAAACCAGTTTTTTGAGTTTCTGGAAAGTAAGGCATACAAGATTCAGAATCGGGTGATGCTTTCAAGATATCGCGGTAAAACCAGGTGCTCAGTTTGTAAAGGAAAACGACTTAGAAAGGAAGCACACAATGTAAAAATAAACGGACTCAATATCACCGATCTGGTAGAAAAACCTCTGGATAAAGTCCGAGCATTCTTTGATGATATAACTCTGGATGAATACGAAGAGAAAATTGCGAAGAGATTGCTGCAGGAGATAAGAAACCGACTTCAATTCCTTTCCAATGTAGGTCTGGATTATTTAACTTTAAATCGTAAATCCAATACACTTTCTGGCGGGGAATCTCAGAGGATCAATCTTGCCACCTCTCTTGGGAGCAGCCTTGTTGGTTCCATGTACATCCTGGATGAACCTTCTATTGGATTACATCCTAAGGATACAGAGAAATTAATTGGTGTTTTAAAGCATTTACGAGATCTTGGCAATACGGTCATTGTGGTGGAACATGATGAGGAAATTATGAATGCTGCAGATGCGATTATCGATATTGGACCGGAAGCTGGAACTAATGGTGGTCACGTGGTTGCTACGGGTAATCTTAAACAAATTCTCAAATCTAATTCTCTTACTGCGGAATATCTTAACGGTAAGAAAAATATTGAAGTCCCTGAAAAGCGAAGAACTTCTAAGAATTTCATCAAAATACTGGGAGCACGAGAGAACAACCTGAAGAATATAGATGTCGAAATTCCATTAGGAGTTTTTACTGCGATCACCGGAGTATCGGGAAGTGGAAAAAGCACATTGGTCAAAAAGATCTTTTACCCAGCCATTCAGAAAGAATTAGGCGGCTACGGAGAGAAAGCAGGACAATTTTCAGGAATAGAGGGCAATTTTAAAAACCTTGGCAGTGTTGAGTTTGTAGATCAAAATCCAATTGGTAGATCATCAAGATCGAACCCGGTAACTTATATAAAGGCTTACGATGATATTCGGAATCTTTTCTCTTCCCAGAGACTTGCGAAATTACGTGGTTTTCAGCCGAAGCATTTCTCTTTTAATGTAGACGGTGGTAGATGTGAAACCTGTAAAGGGGAAGGCGAAGTTACTATTGAAATGCAATTTATGGCAGATGTTCATCTCGAGTGTGAAACCTGCAATGGTAAGCGTTTCAAAAAAGATGTGCTTGAAGTAAGCTTTTACGATAAGAATATTGATGATGTTTTAAATATGACTATCGATGATGCAACCGCATTTTTTGAAGATCATGATCAGGATAAGATCGTTAAAAAGCTGAAGCCTTTAAAGGACGTAGGTTTAGGATATGTGCAACTGGGCCAAAGTTCTTCTACTCTATCAGGTGGTGAAGCTCAGCGTATCAAACTGGCCTCGTTCCTGGTTAAAGGAACTACCAAAACCAAAGCTCTCTTCATTTTTGACGAACCAACCACCGGCTTGCATTTTCACGATATAAAGAAATTATTGAAATCTTTCAATGCTCTGATATCTAAAGGGCATTCGGTAGTAGTTATTGAACACAATATGGATCTTGTAAAATGTGCAGATCATGTGATTGACCTGGGAGTGGAAGGTGGTGAAAACGGTGGTTATTTAATTACCACAGGAACTCCGGAGGAAGTTGCTAAAAATAAAAGATCGGTTACCGCACCCTACCTTTCAGAAAAGTTGAATTAATATAATAAATTGATTTTTAGTAGATTAAACTCTATTCTGGGGCCTGATAAATACGTCGTATGCAGTATTTTCAGGTTTTGGCATGAGCTTTGTATTTAGTTAAGAAATGTTCTTAATTTAAATACTACTACTATGAGAAATCTGACCTTATTTATCGTTTGCCTTTTTGTAGGATGGTCAGTTAGCGCTGAAAATCCGCATTCTGAAATATCCAAAACTACTACCTACTCTAATCTTTTCAATGACTCTTTTATTTTTGTTGAAGGCGGTGTTGAATTTGCGGTATATCCTAATGGAGAGTTCGATTTCTTCTATAATCCCGATTTCCGAAGAGGAAATGCTGTAAGAATCTCTACACCCAACGTAAACATTAGCTATAATTCTGGTTACAACTATGAACCATTTATTCAATATGATGATTATGGAGCTGTAATCCAGATCGAAAGTGTTCCGGTTTACTACGATTATTATGGTAGAATCATCCAGGCTGGAAATATTGTAATGAATTATAATAGTTATGGAATGCTTGCTAGTGTTGGATCCTTAAGATTACATTATAACAATCTTGGCAGAGTAATTCAACGAACAGGCTATATAAACAGTTACAACCGCCATTATGTTCGCAGACCATGGCATTCATACTATCGTCGCCCATCGGTAAATGTTAGTATTGTATTTAATCAGCCGTACAGAGCTTATTATCAGCCACATCGTGTAAGCTACAACCAGTATACAACGATTTATAACAACTATTACAGCACACATAAGCAGAAAAGAAATTTTTATAGACCTTCCCAGCGTGTTGCGCAATATCACTACGGAAAGCAGGTAAAACAGAAACGTGATCTTACTCAATATCGTGGTCGTACCAGTAAAAGCGATCAATTAGTTCGTAACAGACAACAAGCTGCAAGATCCAAAGCTTATGAGAATCGATCAAATATTTCAAGAAGCAATAGAATAAGCACTGCTGAACGTTCTCCTATTAAGAATAATAGGTCTAAGGATTACGGAGCGAGATCTGAAAGAAGTACAAATTCTAAAGGGCGTATATCTTCAGATAATCGAAAAACTAGTTCCAGGACGATAGATAGAAACTCTCGATTAGATACAAGGTCTGCTAAAAACAGAGTTCAGAAAACCAATCGTTCTACATCAGTACGAAACACTGAAAGGACTCCTAAAGTTCAAAATAAAACTCGTTCTGTTGAAAGGAATGCAAGAGCTCAACGTCCAACCAGACAGAAGTCTGAGTCGACCAGAGCAAGATCTTCGAGCAGGTCTAAGTCTTCTGTGAATGAAAGAAAAAATAATTCTTCAAGAAGTAGAAGTTCGGCACGAAATATGAATAATATATAATAGATGACAAGTTCATAATTTAATTTTTTGGTTGGTTAGTTAGAAAACCCCTGATGCTGCCTTGCGGATGGGGTTTTCTCGTTTATGACAATTTCAGAACCTTGTCGATCATCTTATTTATTTCCGAAGAAACCTTGGAGAAATAGATGATTAGTCCATAGATAATTCCGGAAATTAAAACCTTCAAACATATATTCAGAATTGGTAGCGTCGAGATATCGATATAATAAAAGCCAGCCGTTAAGACAAGAGTTAACAATAACATCAACCAGGTAGACTTCGAAAAAGGCTGAATCCTGAACTTGATATAAACCAGGAATATTTTCGAAGTATTGTAAATAAAGAAAGCAAGAAAACTTGCAATAGCAGCACCCTCGAGTCCGAATTTTGGTATAAGGAAATAGTTCAGGATAAACGCTAGCAGTACGAGGATGACACCAATACCAAGAACAATTCTATAATAATCTGAATTGAATAAAATACTATTGTTATTCCCCAGCAGGTTATCGTAAAGTTTAACGATTGAAATCAGAATTACTACAACTACTGAAATTTGATATTGCTGCGGAATAAGTTCATATAAGGCTTCTACATTCGTAATTATCCAGATGAAGATCAACGCGCTAATTATTAGAAGGTTTAGAGAACTTTTCTGGTATAGGTTTTTCAGTCCTGACTTATCTTTAGTGTTCAGCATTTCGGCGGTCAATGGATGTGTGATCTGATGCATTGCCTTTTGGGGTACAGAAATCACAGTTGCGATATAGACTGCAATTCCGTAGATAGCAACATTCTCGATAGGCATATAGTATTCTATCATCACTTTATCAAGATCCAGCAACACGGTAGCAACAGAGGCTGCAATAAGTATTAAAGCGGAATACTTGAGTAATCTGGATAGGTTTTCAGGAGCTTGCAGGCTAATTCTTGGTGGATGTAAGGAAAAAGCATATAACGCCATTACAATCATCCTAAATACGAAAACGCCGGATATAGCATAGATAAAAGCAGAAACGCTGATCCAGTTCTTATAAACCATAAGCAGGAGAACACTAATGCAAAACCTATGAAAGACCTCTTTCATAAAATTACCAAAGCTACTTTTATAGTAGATCTTAGACCAGGCAAAAAATACTTCAAAATAAGCGGTTGCAAAAGCGATCAGGAAAATCAACCAGATATAGGGCTGGACGAGCTCATTCTCACCCTTAAAATATTCCAGCAATTCCGAATAAAATATTACACCGACTAATCCCAGTAGTAAAGCCGCCAGTGCCGGTAGAATCAACATTAGTGTAAGTAAGCGATCCTGTTCTTTTCGTGTTTTGTAAGAAGTAAAGAATTTGATTAGCGTACTGTGCACCCCAAAAACCAAAAACGGCCAGATAAGATTTGCTGCAGAAAGGAGAAAACTTACCAATCCATAATATTCTTTAGTAAGAAAATAGGTGAATAGAAACAAGGTATTAACAGCTCCAATGGCAAAACCCAGGTAGGTAGTCACCATATTTTTGATGGACTGATTAATAATTATTCCCATTAGATCTTATTAATTAAATCTGCCAGTTCACCTGTAAGTTCTTTACGATGATATTGTGAAATATCACTATTCATTCGCTTAGTTCCCTGTGATTCTTTTTGATAAAACTGATCCTTAATCCAGGATTTGACTTTTTCCTTATCACCAAATAACAAGTAAGTGCCGCTTTGTGTATCCAGAACCATTTTACCTGCCTCCCAGTTTTCGGGACCTATAGCCAGAATTGGTCTTTTCGCAGCAAAATATTCGAAGATTTTCCCTGGTATAATTCCCCTGGTTTCTAAACTGTTAATTTCCAGAAGTAGTAGAATTGAAGCTCTATTTTGTAATTCCAGAGCTTCTTTATGACTAACATAACCTTCAATTTGAAGATACTTCTGAAGTCCCAGCTCTTCGATACTTTCCTTTACTTCGGAACTTATTTTTCCTGCTAAACGAATTTTTAATTTATTCCTGAAGGTTGGGTCATCCTCTAAGATCTCTGCGATAGCCTTCCATAAAATATCAGGACTTCTACCTGATAGCAAAGAACCAATATGTGAAATCTCAAAATCCTCTGAAGTGATTGACTCCTCCTGAAGTTTATCGAAACCATTCGTAATTACGCGAATAGGTCTGGTAGTTTTAGATTCAAATTCAGCTTTGGTAGTATAGCTTGTAGTGATGATATGATCAGCTTTACTGAGCACTTCAGACTCAAGGCTTTGATGCTTTTGTCTACTAGACCTAGTGAGTTTAAGTTTCTTGTGATAACCAATCTCTGTCCAGGGATCTCTAAAATCTGCTATCCACTTTATGTTTAAATTTTTCTGAAGCTCAAGACCAATCAAATGCAGACTATGCGGAGGTCCGGTTGTAATAAGAACATCAAACATCTCTTTCTCCAACACAGACTTTAAATAATTCACCGAAGGTTTGACCCAGAATTTTCTGGCGTCTGGGATAAAAAAGTTTCCCCGAACAAATAACATTAACTTCTGAATGGCACTTTGCTCCTGCTCTTTGGCTATAATTCCAGAACTTATAGTTTTAGAATCACCTCTGGAAAAAATCTCTGCAAATTTGTATGGTTCAAATATTGGTTGCTTTAAAACTCTAATTCCCGTTGGAATTTCTGCAACCAAACTTTTATCTAAAAGAGGATAATTTGGATTTTCTGGAATATATACTACAGGTTCAATACTAAAATCTCTTAAGTAAGTTACGAATTTCAACCAGCGTTGAACTCCCGGTCCACCGGCAGGTGGCCAATAATAGGTAACAATAAGAGCCTTCTTCATTCAGAGATTTAAATTTGGTCACGATTTTTGATCTCGTATCCTAGTCCGCCCAATAATATCAAACCAAATAGAATAGAGCTTACAAGAACGATCGTGCTTCCGGTTTCCACAACCTGAGGTTCAAACTTAAAAGTAATATCATGATTCCCTGCAGGCACATTCATAGCTCTTAGTGTATAATTCGCCTGAATATGATCAACTTCCTGTCCATCGATATAAGCCTGCCAGCCGGGTTGATAATAGTTTTCAGAAAAAACGATAAACTGAGCGGTATCTGCTTCGTATTTGTACTTGAGTTCATTCGGTTTTTGTGATACTAGATTTATTTTAGCGCTGGAACTATACACAAATTCATTACTCACCTCGTCTTTAAATTCAGAATTAACAACAGCGGTGTTCATCAGGTTGACATCCTTCAGAATCTGAATTTCCTCGTTCTGAGTTTCCACCCATTTGATGGTTTCAACCGCCCAGGCATTTCCAAAGGCCTGCGGGTTTTCCTGCGCCTGTATTCCGTTTTCCGTAGGAACAATAAAATATTTTACATTTAGCATGCTTAGAATTTCCATATCATTCTTAGCAATATAGAAATCAAATAGATCCTGTATCCTGCCCGGTTTGGCAGCGTGATAACCACCTAATGCATTATGATAATAAGAAGTTCTTCCTGTATTAAACGGACTTCCGGAAACATCAAACACGCGATAATGCGTAGTATCTTGCAGGATCTGATCATCTGCAGCATATCGCTCGTATGGCTGATCGATCTTTCTGGATTGCACAAAGTCATCACTATTTACATAACGCCTGTCCACTCCAATTAAATCGACAAGTATAAGCACTGCAAAACCTGCAATAAGTAGATTGGACCGTAACTTACTCTTAAGATATGCCCAGATCAAACCAACTCCCATACCGGTAAAAAGTAAGGATCTCATCACATCACTGAAGAAGATATCTTTTCTATCTTCCTTCAAAGCATTGATAAAATCCATGCCGAACTGCTCCCTGTACAACGAGTCGTTAGCACCGGCAAAATCGAATACTGAACTCAGCAGTAAAAACAAAATAAGCAGGCCTCCGGAAATAAACCCTGAATATTTTAGGGCATTTAATTTTTCTTCCGAAGATATTTTTTTAGATAGTAATTTATGTAGTCCTACGATCGCTAATAGGGGTAAACATAATTCCAGCAACACCTGAATCGATGACACTGCACGGAACTTATCATATAATGGTACAAAGTCTATAAAAAGATTGGTGATAGGATTGGAACCGGCAAACCAGTTTTTTCCCCAACTCAAAATCAAAGCAAGTATACTGCCACCAGCTACCCACCATTTTAATCTTCCTTTTATAAGAAATAGGGCAAAAATGAATAAAAAAATGACACTCGCTCCTATATATGCTGGTGCGCCAACAAATGGTTGATCTCCCCAATAAGTTGGAGCCGATTCTGCAAAATCTTTGGCCTGAGCCGGTGCAGCTCCAAGTTTTAATATAGCATCGTATAAATTGGAATCGCTACCAATATTTTCTGAACTACCTCCGCCAAGTAACCGAGGAACCATTAAATTGAAGCTCTCCAGAATTCCATAACTATACTCCGTGATATAATCGTAGCTAAGACCAGATTCTGTCTTAGGAGCACCGTCTGGACCTATGCTTAGATCTGACTCTCCCCTGGTGCTGTAGTTGGCATATTCACTGGTAGCAAGCAGGCTGGTTGCATTCATAGCCAGGGCAAGAACCACCGCAAGAACCATAACTACGAGTGATTTAAAATAATTGCCTATCCAGGCCTTTTTAAACGCATCTATAAAGTAAACGATGCCAAGAACTATGACCAGAAGCAACAGGTAATAGGTCATCTGGAAATGGTTTGCCTGGATCTCGAGAGCCATTCCAACGCTTAAGAGCAGGAAGCCCCAAACATTTCGATTTCTGAATATTGAAATGATACCAGCAAGCACAATGGGCATATAGGCAACGGCATGAGCCTTGGCATTATGACCAATTCCAAGAATTATTATGAGATAAGTGGAAAAACCAAATGCAAGAGAGCCTACAAAGGCAACCCGGTAATCTATTTTTAGACAGAGAAGTAAAATATAAAAGCCTATAAAATAAAGAAACAGGTAATCTGCCGGCCGGGGTAAAAATCTCAATGCAGAATCGAGTTTTTTAATGTAGTTATGCGGATAGTTTGCTCCTAATTGGAAGGTAGGCATTCCTCCAAAAGCAGAGTCTGTCCAATAAGGTTCTTCTCCCGTTTGTTCCCTAAAGTCATTCTGCTCCTTGGCCATCCCGATATACTGAATGATATCGCTTTGATAAATTTCCTTTCCCTGTAGGACAGGATGAAAGTAGAATAGGGATAAAACAACAAATCCTGCCAGGACCAGCAGGTGTGGTATGAATTTCTTAATATCAGGCATTCACGAGTCTTTTGAAACTGAAAATTTTAAAAGCAGGATCTAAAACCTGCTAAGTATCGAAATTAATCAATTTCTTCGTAATCGATATATTCGCCTACCTTTTTATCCTTATTGGGTTTGGCTTTAGGTTCCTTACCAATATTTGTAGGATTTGACTTTGACTTTTTGGATGCCGCGCCGCCAAACTGCTGACCAAATTGTTGGCCAAACTGCTGTTCGAACTTTTTACCCATTTTCCGCATAAAATATTTGAGAATAAGAGGGCCGAAAAATCGAATTATTATTTTGAATCCGAAATATATAAGTAATACTACAAGTACAAATTTTAATACTCCAGATAAGGATGCTTCTAACATTCTAATGCTTTTGACAAAAATAAAAATTAGCGCTTAGATTGGAAGTAGCTTCAGCAATAAAATTATAATAAAACTTATATCTTTGATTGAATTAACTCCGCAAGTTATGCGCATTACATGCATCTTCAGCCTGATTCTGCTATTAGCAGTCTTCACCACTCAGGCCCAATATACTGAAACCATAAACTCCAACCGCCCGGGACAATCACAGGGCGCTTTCGCTGTAGGAACCAATGTGATTCAGCTGGAATCCGGATTCTACCTTGGAAACGATATGCATGAAGGTCTGGGCGCCGATATCGACATTTGGGGAGTAGACTATCAACTGCGATACGGTCTATTGATGGAAAGCCTTGAAATCAATCTTACTGGTGCTTTTGAGAATCAGGATATCGTTCGGAATTTTCTTGGGAATACAGTAGAAACTTCGGGTAGAAATTTTAAGTCAAATACACTTGGTCTTAAATATCTATTCTATGATCCATATAAGAATATGGAAGAGGAGAAACCAAACATTCGAAGCTGGTATGCGAACAGAAAGTTTAAGTGGAAAACCCTGATTCCTGCAGTTTCGATCTACGCCGGGGCAAACTTCGCCTTTGGTGATAATCCTTATCTGGTCGAAGGAGAGAATAAATTTAGTCCGAAGGTAGCTCTTATCACTCAAAATAATTGGGGACGGTGGGTATTGGTGATGAATATCATTGCAGATAAGCTAACCGAGGAATATAGAACCTACACAGGAATTGCAACAGTAACCCATACGATCACACCTAACTTTGCGATTTTTGGAGAATACCAGGGAATTAAAAGTGACCTGTACGCTGATGATCTACTTCGTGGAGGTGCTGCTTATCTTGTGGGTGAAAACCTTCAGTTTGATGTAAGCGGACTGGTAAACTTCAAAGACACTCCTTCCCGCTGGCAGGTTGCCCTCGGGGTATCATATCGATTGGATTTGCACAAAGTAGATGAATTCCTGGAAGAGTCCAATGAAGGAAATAAAAGACGTGCAAGGAGCAGGAAACTAAGCCGTGAAGCTGAGGAAGATTCTGAAGATAACGATCAATAAAAAAAGGCCGGAAATTCCGGCCTTTTTTTATTATGATAGTTGATACTCCTTATTTATTAGACATCGCTGCTTCTACTGAAGCTGAAAGTCTTTTGTACGTACCATTTTCAAGTCTTTCTCTAATTGCTGAAAAAGCAGTTAAGGTTTCTTCAACATCCTGTAACGTATGCGTAGCTGTTGGAATCATTCTAAGCAGAATAAGACCTTTAGGAATTACCGGATAAACTACAATCGAACAGAAAACACCATGATTTTCACGAAGATCTTTTACGAGAGCCATCGCTTCCGGAATACTTCCTTTCAGATAAACTGGAGTCACACAACTTTGCGTAGTTCCAATATCGAACCCGTTATCTTTTAATCCGTTTTGCAAAGCATTTACGTTCTCCCAAAGTTTTTCTTTAAGTTCTGGCATTGTTCTTAACATATCCAGGCGTTTTAAAGCTCCAACTACCAATTGCATTTGTAGCGATTTAGCGAACATTTGAGATCTCAGATTATATTTCAAATAATCCATGATCTCTTTATCTCCAGCGATAAATGCACCAGTGCTTGCCAGGGATTTGGCAAAAGTTGCGAAGTATACATCAATATCATCCTGTACGCCTTGCTCCTCACCTGCTCCGGCTCCTGTCTTACCAAGAGTACCAAAACCATGGGCATCATCTACGAAAAGTCTGAAATTATATTTTTTCTTTAATTCAACGATCTCCTTCAGTCTTCCCTGCTCTCCTCGCATCCCGAAAACTCCTTCAGAAATTAGCAAGATACCGCCACCTGTTTGTTCAGCGATCTTAGTTGCACGCTGCAGGTTCTTCTCGATACTTTCTAAATCGTTGTGTTTGTAAGTAAATCTCTGTCCAAGGTGAAGACGAACACCATCAATGATACATGCGTGAGCATCAACATCATAGACAATAACATCCTGCTTGGAAACTAAAGCATCTATAGTAGATACCATTCCCTGGTATCCAAAATTCAACAGGTATGCTGCCTGTTTATTTACAAAAGAAGCAAGTTCATCCTGCAACTTTTCATGAAGATCTGTATGACCACTCATCATTCTGGCTCCCATTGGGTAAGCCGATCCATAATCTGCAGCTGCCTGAGCATCTACTTTACGGACTTCAGGATGATTGGCAAGACCAAGGTAATCGTTAATACTCCAGGTAATTACATTCTTACCTCGAAACTTCATTCTATTGGAAATAGGTCCTTCAAGTTTAGGAAATACAAAATATCCTTCTGCCTGTTCCGCCCACTTTCCTAACGGTCCTTTGTCTTTGTAAATTTTATCAAATAAATCCTTCATCGGTCATTTTTTAGACGAGCCGCAAAAATACTGAAAATTGGCCCAATTTTACAAGGTAAATTATAAACATCGAAATCTAACAAAAACAAAAGCATCCTGCAAAGAACAGGATGCTTTTTGTTAATAATTGTTAATATTTTATTTGATGATTTCTATGGATTGAGATTTCGAATCTTTTTGTGTGTCAAGAAAACCCTGCTCATTCATCCAGTCATCGCTATAGATCTTACTCATATACCTTGAACCATGATCTGGAAAAATCAATACCACCTTAGAATTCTCATCAAATTCACCTTCTTCTTGATATTGTTTCAATCCCTGCATTGCTGCTCCACTGGTATAGCCTACGAATAGACCTTCGGTACGCGCAAGTTCTCTGGCAGTATGCGCAGCATCCTCGTCACTAACTTTCATGAACTTATCGATCATGTCAAAATCTGTAGCTGATGGGATCAGGTTCTTACCAAGACCTTCAATCCTGTAAGGATAGATCTCATCCTTATCAAACTCTTTGGTTTCATGATATTTTTTCAATACTGAACCAAATGCGTCGATTCCTAGGATCTTTACTTCAGGATTTTTAGACTTCAAATATCTCGCAGTTCCAGAAATTGTTCCACCAGTACCGCTACAGGCAACAAGATGCGTTATAGTTCCTTCAGTTTGCTTCCAGATTTCTGGTCCCGTTGAATTAAAGTGAGCATCAATATTTAGCTCATTAAAATACTGATTAATATATACCGAACCTTTAATTTCAGAATGAAGTCTTTTTGCAACTTCATAGTAAGAGCGTGGATCATCTGCTGGAACGTTCGCCGGGCATACATGAACCTTTGCTCCCATTGTCTTCAGCATATCGATCTTATCTTTCGAAGACTTTGAACTTACCGCAAGAATACAATCGTAACCTTTAATACAACTCACCATCGCAATACTAAAACCTGTATTACCTGAAGTTGTTTCAATAATAGTATCTCCGGGCTTCAGAATTCCTTTTCTTTCAGCTTCTTCAATGATATACAAAGCGATCCTGTCCTTCGAGGAATGACCTGGATTAAAAGCTTCGATCTTTGCGGAGTATTTTCCGGGGAAATCTTTTGTGATTTTATTTAAGTTGATCAACGGGGTGTTTCCAACTAATTGCAATACGTTATCGTAAACATGCAAATCTTCTCTCATAAAATGATCTTTAAATAAAATGCATTTTCACACATTTTACTAATCGACAAATTTAAGTCAAATTTTTTAATTACTCTTTAATACCTTCAAGATCCAGCAAAAACGCGTATTCTTCCGCGACTTCTTTAAGCGCTTCAAACCGTCCTGAAGCACCACCATGACCAGCATCCTTATTGGTATGTAATAACAGAACGTTTTGATCTGTCTTATATTCTCTAAGTTTCGCAACCCATTTAGCAGGTTCCCAGTATTGCACCTGGCTATCGTGAAGACCTGTAGTAATTAGCATATTGGGATAATCCTGTTTTACTACATTATCATATGGAGAATATGACTTCATATAATCATAGTATGACTTTTCATTGGGATTACCCCATTCGTCATATTCGCCTGTTGTAAGAGGAATACTATCATCCAGCATTGTAGTAATGACATCTACAAATGGCACGGCGGCAATTACTCCGTTATATAAATTTGGAGCCATATTCACCACTGCACCCATCAGTAATCCTCCTGCTGAACCTCCCATGGCATATAAATGGTTGGAAGAAGTATAATTTTCCTGTATCAGAAATTCAGAAACATCTATAAAATCTGTGAATGTGTTTTTCTTCTGAAAAAGTTTCCCATTCTCATACCATTCCCTGCCCAGATATTCACCACCTCGAATATGTGCAATGGCGTAAATGAATCCGCGATCCAGTAAACTCAATCGAACAGTTGAAAAGTATGGATCAATTGTAGAACCATAAGAACCATAAGCATATTGCAGAAGGGGATTTTTTTGATCCTTCTGAAGTCCCTTTTTGTAAATTAATGAAACAGGAATGCTAGTGCCATCTTTTGCTGTAGCCCAGATACGTTCTGAAGTATAATTATCTTTATCAAAATTTCCACCAAGTACTTCCTGCTCTTTTAGAACTGTCTTGTCTCCGGTCTTCATGTTATACTCCACAACTGAAGTTGGAGTAGTAAGGCTGTTGTAAGTATACCTCAACAATTCTGTGTCAAAATCAGGATTTATGGAAGTGTAGGCAGTATAGGTTTCGTTATCGAACGGAATGTAGTATTCTTTATTCCCTTCCCACTCGATGATCCTTATCTTGTTAAGTCCGTTTGTTCTCTCGCTAACTACAAGGTATTTCTGGAAGATATCGATATCCTCTAACAAGAAATCCTTTCGATGAGGAATCACATCTTCCCAGTGCTCCTTTTCAGTTTTAGCAAGCGGAGTCTTCATTAATTTAAAATTCGTGGCATCATCCTTATTGGTGACTATATAAAAATTGTCCTTGTAATGGGCGATGCTATATTCAAGTCCGCGTTCACGAGGCTGGAAAATTTTAAATTCTTTGTCCGGCGTATTAGCGTCAAGAATCCGGTATTCGGTAGTTAAAGTACTATGAGATCCTATGATAATATATTCCCTTGATTTGGATTTGTAAACATAGGAATTGAAGGTTTCGTCCTCCTCTTCATATACTAGCTCATCGGTTTCAGGATCTGTTCCCAAAATATGCTTGTAAATTCTGAAAGATCTTAAAGTTTGAGGATCCTTTTTAGTGTAATAAAGCGTTTTATTATCGTTCGCCCAGGTTGAACCACCCGTAGTATTTTCAATATTTTCATCGTAGATCTGACCTGTTTCCAGGTTTTTGATCCTGATGGTATACCGTCTTCTGCTTACCGTATCGGTTCCAAAAGCCACCATTGTGTTATCTGGTGAAACATTAAGACCTCCAAGGCTATAGTAGTCGAAGTCTTTCGCCATCTCGTTCACATTGAACATCACTTCTTCGTCTGCCTCAAGAGTTTCCTTCTTACGACTATAAACCGGGTAATCATATCCTTTCTCGAACCGGGTTATATACCAGTAACCATTTAACTTATAAGGAACAGACTCGTCATCTTCTTTAATGCGGCCCTTCATCTCCAGGAATAATTTCTCCTGAAGATCTTTAGTATGAGCAGTCATTTGATCGTTGTATGCATTTTCAGCATTCAAATAATCCAGTACTTCCTGATCTTCCCGCTGATTCATCCAGAAATAATTATCGATACGCACATCACCATGCTTCTCTAATTTTTTCTCGATCTTTTTGGCGATCGGAGCCTGCAAATTCTTTTCCAAATCATTGTTTTTTTGAGCGCTTGCAAATGTAATGCATCCTAACACAATAACGAATAGTCTTTTCATAATGGCATATTTCAAACCTTAATTTAGTAATTTTGAGCTTACCAATTTTTAAAATGATATATATATGTTTGGAGATATGATGGGCATGATGAATAAGCTGAAAGAAGCCCAGGAAAAAGTAGAGCAAACCAAGAAGAGACTTGATACAGTATTAATAGATGAACAATCTGCAGATGGACTGCTAAAAGTGACCATCACAGCAAATCGAGAAGTCAAAAATATTAGTGTTGACGAGCAATTACTAAATGATAAAGAACAACTGGAAGATTACCTGGTTCTTACGATGAACAAAGCGATCAAAAAGGCGACAGATATCAACGAAGCTGAAATTGGTTCTGCAGCTAAAGATGGAATGCCAGACATTCCAGGAATGGATATGTTCAAATAAAAAAAGCGGGCACAGCCCGCTTTTTTTATGTTTATTCTAAAATTACTATGCCTCTCCCCTGGCAGGGTAATCTTCTTTATTTACAAAAGAGATCGATTTTATAAGATCCACAAATTGTGGTCTTGCGAATGGCATAGACTGAATACTCGCTGAATATAAGGTACTATCAGGTCTTATTAGGAATAAAGCTGGTTCTACAAACTCAGCAGGTTCAGAATCCTTAATCCCTTCAGATACATACAAATCCCACTTTCTTCCATCTTCTACATCAAAACTATGACCTATAGTGAGATTATCAACATCCCATTCTTCCACAGTTTTCTCAGCTAACTCTTTAGTATTGGAGCTTACACAAATGATATTGACGCCCTTATCTTTAAAATCGTCTACCATAGTGTTCAATTCCTCAAGGTAGCTTTTACAAACCGGGCAGTGTATACCTCGGTAAAAAATAAGCATGGTGAAATTCTCAGGTTGGTTATCTCTAAGGTTCCAGTCCATACCATTAGTAGTTTTTACTATAAGTTCTGGAACTGCCTGTCTTGGTCTTAAATTTTTCATTGCTTTAAGTTTTTCCGAAAATTACAGGAAAGTCTATTTCTTCTGTGATAAAGCCCTGCTAATATTTAGTTAAGAAACTCTAGAAACGTATTTTCTGCAAGGTTTCCTTAAAGAATTGGTGCATCTCCTCACTATAATCCAGATGAGTTACAATTCTAAGTTTTCCCTGTCCCATATTACTTATTCGTATGTTCTTCTCATCCAGCTTTTGCATGAACTCCAGTTCTTTAACATCATCCTTCAGATAGAATATGATAATATTGGTTTCGGTTGGTTCAAGACTCTTTACATAAGGCTGTTTTGACAATAATTCTGAAAGTTCTAATGCGCGATCATTATCTTTCTTCAGCTGCTCAAGATGATTATCCAGAGCGTAGATTCCTGCGGCAGCCATAAAACCTACCTGGCGCATTCCTCCACCCAGAACTTTTCGAACTCTAATGGCATTTTTCATCAAAGATTTTTTACCAATAAGCACTGAACCCATTGGAGTCCCTAAACCTTTAGAAAGACAAACCGAAATGGTATCGAAAACTTTTCCGAAGTCTTTGGGAGTATAATCTTTTTCAGCAAAAGCATTGAAAAGTCTGGCTCCATCAAGATGTAATCCAAGTTCATGACGATCGCACACTTCACGAATCTCCTGGATGGTTTCAAGTTCATAGCATGCTCCACCTCCTTTGTTCGTAGTATTTTCCAGACAGACAAGAGTAGTCAACGGACTATGGTAAAAATCTGGAGCATTGATATTTTCTTCTACCTGGGAAGCAGTGATCATCCCGCGATCTCCATCCACAAGCTTACAGGAAACACCACTATTAAAGGAAACACCACCACCTTCATAATTGAATACATGCGCCCACTTATCACAAATGAGTTGCTCTCCGGGTTGCGTATGTAGTTTAATCGCAGCCTGATTCGCCATGCTTCCCGTAGGAAAAAATAAAGCTTCATCCATTCCGAACATATCTGCTAGCTTTTTCTCCAAAGCATTTATAGTCGGATCTTCTTTATATACATCATCCCCAACTTCCGCAGTCATCATCGCCTGCATCATTCCTTTTGTTGGCCTGGTTACGGTATCACTTCGTAAATCTATTTCTTTCATCAAATAAGTTTTGCTGCTTGCTAAGGTAAAAACTTAAAATTTCTTTCAGCGGTATTTCAAATTGAATAAATGGCACATCTATTTGCTATGGACATTATTCATAAATAGAATGAGCGCAATGCACGGGCACTCTATGGGTCGCAGTATTAATACTTCAAATTTAAACCCCTCAAATTGCACGATACTAAGAATTACCGATTAATTACCAATAGGTGATCCATCGGGTATCTTCGGAATATTCATTTTCAACTGAAATTGTTCTGGATGCTCCCTGAATTCTTTGATAGTTCTCAGCATTTCTCTGTTTACTGAGGTATCATTCTTCTGAAGCCATTGTCGTAGCCCATCAATTTCAGCGTTTGCAACCGATTTAACCAGGCTCGTGGATTTATCACTGGCAGCAAGATTGAGAAGGTGTTTAAAAACCACGAAATTTACTGTTTGCTGAACCTTATTAAGGTATTCATCTTTATAAACTGACTTGATTGTATTGCGAACAGTTTCCTGCAACAAAAACTCCAGACCTGGATTGTTTTTATCTACTGCCTTTTGCTGAATTAATCTTTCAGCTCTCGCTGGATGAAAAAGGAATTGCATGGTCATCCCTGCCGCAGTCGCAGGCGCCCCTAACAAATCAAACGCAACATCGGTATTACTTTTAAAACTTTCCCGGTCACGACTAAATCCAAATGCACGTGGTGGAAACAGCTCCAGCTTTTCCTTCGGAATTGCGATTTCTTCAGCTTTAAGAGTTTTCAATATCTCTTTAATCGCTTTCTTCTGAATATTACCATCCAGAATTTTCACGTTTAAGTTATCCGCTCCTTTAACCGCATATTCATATTCGAGTCCGCCCACAAGTTTTACTGCAGCTTCAGTTTGGTATCTATGGAAAAAATACAACGGTACAAAAACATCTTCCAGTACAGAAAATGGTTCTCCATTTCTAATATTATCAGCTGAAAAGTTTTGTATTGCCTGTTTGCGAATCTTTAGAACATCTTCAAGTTCATCAACCGCATTTTTACCATTATCCCATAAGTGAGCGAGTGCATTTGCTCCACCTGCAGCCCGGGCATCAGCATCAGATATAAAAATGAGTCCGTTTCTGTTAGCTTCTTCAAGAGTTTCATTTAAATATTCACTTTCGTTCTCTCCCTTCGGAATATCACCATAACTATATTGAACGGTAACCTTGTCCCACTCCCCTATTCCTTCAGCGTAGGCATCTTCCGCAGAAATTTCGCCATTCTTCAAACTGAATTGTGGATGAGGGTAGTCCATTACAGAGGCTCGGTCACTAGTACTTGCTGCAAAGTTATGAGCAAAACCTATAGTGTGGCCCACCTCATGTGCAGATAACTGTCTAATCCTGGCTAGCGCAAGTTCCATCATAGGTTCAATATTATCATCAGATTCTGCAAAGGGCTTATCTAAAAGCGCCTGTGCAATCATAAAATCCTGGCGAATCCTCAAACTACCCAAGCTAACATGCCCCTTAATAATCTCGCCAGTTCTTGGATCTACAACGCTTGCTCCATAGCTCCAACCCCTGGTAGATCTATGAACCCACTGGATCACATTATATCTTACATCGAGTGGATCTGCATCTTCAGGCAGCATTTTAACCTGAAAGGCATCTTTATAACCAATGGCTTCATAAGCCTCGTTCCACCAGGATGCACCTTCCAGTAAAGCAGAGCGAACGGGCTCAGGAGTTCCAGGATCTAAATAATAAACAATAGGTTCAACAGCTTCGCTTACTAATGAATCTGGCGTCTTTTTTTCCAGCCTATGCCTTATCGCATAACGTTTTGTGATTGGTTCATAAACCGGACTTGCATAATCCTGGTAAGAAATAAAGATCGCACCGCTTCTGGGATCGAATACTCGTTTCTTATAATTATCGTCTGGTAACTTCACGAAAGAATGATGCTGTTTAACGGTAATATTATTGGCGTCTGGCACCACCGAATTTACTGTTCTTCCTGTAGGTTTTCCCGAAAATGTAAGAAGCGCTTCAAACTCCACATTCTCTGGAAAGGCTTTAGTGCGATCCAGGCTAAGAGCACTTTTGGACTTGTCGAGGCTGTAAGAACCAAATTTACCTCTCTTAAGCTTCTCACTAACACCATGGGCATCTTCCAATAGAAACGGTGTAAAATCAATGACATAAGTTGAATCTTTAGTCTCTTTGATTTCAAAACCAAATATGACCGACTCTGCAAATGCTTCTTTTACACTATTCTTTTCTGCCTGATTGGAAGTGATCGCTCGATAATTTTGATTGGGCTCCACTAATAGCAATTTATTACCTGCCTTTCTAAATTCCAGAACCTTCGTATTACCAAGTTGCCCCCTGTCAAGTCCAATATCATTTGATCCTACTCCGGTAGTTAAGAACTGGGTATACAAAAAAGCAGTATTTAAGCTGTCCACTTCCAGGTAGATCTCGTCCTCATTTTCGTTATAGTGAAAATCAAAAAATCCTTCATAAGATTTAAGATCCTCTTTTTTCTCAAGGAATTGTGCGTTTATAGACATGGATATACTGAATGCCAGAAAGATAGATATGAAGTAGCGCATAGATGGATTTTTTAAAGCCGTCTAAAGCTAAAAATTATTCGTTAAATACTTTCCCGAAACACCCCTAAATTCTATTTTTACATCAAATCGAACATATGATTACTACCGAGAACATAAGAGATCTCAAAGAGCGCCTGGTTGCGTTAAGGAGGTATCTTTGACATTGATGCCAAAAAGATTGAAATAACCAACATGGAGGAAAAGACCTTTGCTCCAGACTTCTGGAATGAACCCAAAAAGGCTGAACAGATAATGAGAGAGGTCAATGCTGAAAAAAGTTGGGTAAATGAATATGAAAAAGCTGAAACTTTAGTAGAAGATCTTGAGGTCCTCTACGAGTTCTATAAGGAGGATGAGGCTTCTGCGGAAGATGTACAGCAAAGAAATGACGAAGCTCTTGATCTTATTGAAGACCTTGAGTTTAAAAACATGCTTTCCGAAGAAGGAGACAGCATGAGTGCAGTTTTGCAAATTACTGCGGGTGCTGGGGGTACTGAAAGTTGCGACTGGGCTGAAATGCTTATGCGCATGTACATGATGTGGGCTGATAAGCGTAAGTATAAGATTAGAGAATTAAATTATCAGGGCGGTGATGTAGCTGGAATTAAAACGGTTACACTGGAAATCGAAGGTGAATTCGCCTTTGGTTGGCTAAAAGGTGAAAATGGAGTGCACAGGCTTGTGAGGATCTCTCCTTTTGATAGTAATGCCAAACGGCACACCTCATTCGCTTCTGTTTATGTCTACCCACTGGTAGATGATACTATAGAAATTGACATCAATCCTTCAGATCTTAGCTGGGAAACGATGAGATCTTCCGGAGCAGGTGGACAAAACGTAAATAAAGTGGAGACCGCTGTACGTCTTCGTCATGAGCCGACTGGAATCGTTATCGAAAATTCTGAAACCAGGTCTCAGCTTGAAAATAAGAACAAGGCGATGCAATTATTGAAGAGTCAGTTATTTGAAATTGAACTTCAGAAGAGACAGGCGCAACGAAGAGAAATCGAAGATTCTAAGATGAAGATAGAATGGGGTTCACAGATCCGTAATTACGTGATGCATCCTTATAAGCTCGTGAAAGATGTTAGAACTGCGGAAGAAACCGGAAATGTTGATGCTGTAATGGACGGCGCTATTGATCCTTTTCTGAAAGCTTTTCTGATGATGATGGGTCAGAAAAATGAAGATTAGTTCATATTAAAGCTTTTATTGTTTAATCTGAAATGTTTATATTAAGACTTGATGAAATATACTATTTACCATAACGCAAGATGTAAGAAATCCAGAGAAGGACTCGAACTTCTGAAGAATTCTGGTAAGGAATTTGTAATCAGGGAGTACCTTAAAGAGCCACTTTCAGCAAAAGAGCTTAAACAGCTACTCACGAAATTGAGTTATACCCCTATTCAATTGATGCGAACCGGAGAAAAGATCTGGAAAGAGAATTATAAAGGGAAAGATCTAAGTGAGGATGAATTAATCCATATTATGGTGGAAAACCCTAAATTGATTGAAAGGCCAATTGTTGAAAATGATAAAAATGCAGTAGTTGGAAGACCTGCTACTGAAATTGATAAATTGCTATAATTACTACTCATATGAAACTACAATACAGGATTACAATTATTGGTCTGGCCGCTGCGGCAGTAGCTGGTTTCGTATACTCCCAGATCCATATTCACGAAAAAAATCGCAGGGAAATTAGAGAGATCGCCGCTGAGCTTGCTCTAACCTGGAAAAATCAGTTAAACCTGACCTTAGGACAGACGCAACTTCTGGAAGATGCGATCATAGAATACACGATTAAGAAAAACGAGATCATTAATTCCAGTTTAGGAACTGGTCAGCAAGTGAATAAATTGAAAACTATCCAGAAGAGTGAATACAAATCACTTCAAAGATTTCTTGATGAGGAGCAATTCGAAAAATATATTCATCTAAATAAACAGCTTACCAGAAAATCCTGATTTACAAATAGCTGCAATTGTTTATTAAACCAAATTTTGCGCTTAACAATATTTTAACCCTCGTTCATTAAACTAAGTGAGTTTCCTGTGGTCATAGGGTAAAAATATATAATGACCAATCGGAAGATCTATACCCTAAGTTTACTATTCCTATTCATCGGCTTGCTGAGTTTTAAATCTTACGCTCAGGGCCCTTCACCTCTTAAAAAATACACCATTTCCGGAAAGGTTCTGGACGACGAGCTAAATGTTCCTCTGGAATATGCTACTGTCGCAGTTCAGAATACCAACGATCCTTCAAAAGTAGATGGAACTGTTACCAATATAGATGGTGAATTTGAGATCACGGTGCAGGAAGGTACCTATACGATCACCGTAGAATTTATCTCTTACGAATCCAAAGTATTTAAAAACCGAAATGTGAATTCAGATCTGGACCTGGGAACTATTCTACTAGGACTGGGATCTGAAAATCTCGATGAAGTAGTTGTTCGGGCAGAAACTACCCAGGTAGATGTTAGACTTGACAAGAAGATCTACAACATTGGAAAAGATCTTACCACCGCTGGTGGAACTGTTAGTGATGCCTTGAACAATGTACCTTCTGTTACCGTGGATATCGATGGCGGAATCAGCCTTCGTGGTAATGAGAACGTGAAAATTCTTATTAATGGTAAACCTTCAGCTATGGCTGGATTTGGTGACACCAATGTTCTAAATAATTTACCTGCTGATGCTATACAACGTGTGGAGGTAATTACTTCTCCTTCGGCGAGATATGATGCAGAAGGTACGGCAGGTATTCTGAATATAATTCTTACTCAGAAGGAAACGCTAGGTTTTAATGGTTCTTTCACGGTGAACGTTGGTACACCAACAAATGCAGGTGCAAATGCGAACCTTAATTACCGTACAGAAAAATTCAATTTATTTACAACGACCGGAGTTCGATATAATGAATCTCCAGGAGGCGGATTTTTTGATACCAGATATTTTGAAAATAGTTCTACAGATTATTCCCGAATTTATGAAGACAGGGATATCGATAGGCTGAGCAGGAATTTCAACACCAACTTTGGAATGGAGTATTTTCTGAACGATCAATCATCTGTAACAGGAACAATTTTCTACAGAGGTGGTAATGATGTGGATATAACTACTAATAATTCAGATTACTTCACGAGTGATGCTGGTCTTGCCCTGCAGACTGAACGTCGAGAAAGACAGGAAGAAGATGATAACAGCTGGCAATTTGCTTTGAACTACATCAATAACTTCGACGATAAAGGCCATACCCTTACGGCAGATTTCCAGTATGAGATTGATGGTGAAACTCAGGCTACCAGAATTACAGAAGATATTTTTAACAATCCTGAAAATATAGATTTTGCTTTGATTGGTGAGAACGTCAACCAGATCGAAGATCAAACAGAAATTTTGATCCAGACAGATTACGTTCTTCCATTAGGGGAAGATTCTCAATTCGAAGCCGGTTACCGTGGTAATTTTGAAAATGAAGTTACAGACTATGAATTGTTTCAGGAAGATGTGAACTCCGGTAATTTTATTCTGAATGAAACATTAACCAACGAATTCGATTACACCGAGAATGTAAACGCTCTCTATACTCAATACGGTAGTAAATTTGGACAATTATCCTTTTTACTCGGGTTGAGATTAGAAAATACGCAGTTAAAAGGTAAGATCGAAAGTGAACTTACAGATGCCCAATTAGAAGAAGCTTTTGGTATACCTATCGATACAGATTTTGACAATAATTACCTGGGGTTATTTCCAACTGTAAACCTTATCT
>NZ_JBLWIM010000015.1:0-35751 GCF_048381525.1 Christiangramia qingdaonensis | reverse complement strand
GCTGGTTCATCAATCCTTTTCCTTCTCGTAGTAGTACAAATAATGTATTCCAGGGGAATCCTAATCTAAGTCCTGCATACTCAAATGCGTTTGACCTTGGATACCTGAAACGATGGGAGAAGCTTACCTTGACCTCTTCTATATATTATCAACATGAAACCGATTCTTTCGAAAGAATTGAAGACAATGTTGCTGGAACGAATATCGTACGTACGATCCCGGTAAACCTTTCCAGTAATGACCGTACAGGTGCTGAATTAGGCTTATTATATAATCCTGCAGACTGGCTAAGACTGAATGGTAGTTTTAATTTCTTCAGATTTAAAACTGAAGGTGATTATAACGGTAGAAGTTATGACGCTGAAAACAATAGCTGGTTCGCTCGTTTTAGTTCTAAAGTGACGCTTCCTGCTAAGATTGACTGGCAAACAAATGCATTTTACAGAGGTGCAGCCGAAGGTGTACAGGGAACTCAAGAAGGTATTCTTTCTTTAGACCTGGCATTCAGTAAAGATATTTTCAAGGAAAAGGCGACGATTTCTTTGAACGTTCGTGACCTTTTGAACTCCAGAAAAAGAGACTCTTATACATTAACCGATACGTATGAAAGAGATAGTGAATTCCAGTGGAGACAGGGTCAGAACGTAACAGTTTCCATGATCTATAGATTCAACCAGAAAAAACAAAGACAGAACCGTAGAAGTGGTGACGAAGATTTCGATGAAGAGGCATACTAATAATCTGGCATGATAGGAAATAAAAAAAGGGACTTAAATAAGTCCCTTTTTTTTATGCTTTTTCCGCTTTAGCTTTTTTACGAGCTTCACGTTTTTCTTTGATCAATTCTCCAACAGACCCACCGATCCAATAAGGAACGAAAGCTACCAGGAAGATCATAAGCCAGAAACCCATCGTTAATATCGTAAGGAACGCTAAAAATCCAAGGTATTGATCGAATTCGAACATAATGGTAAAGTTTGATTTAAATCAGGTCAAAGATATAAATACCTGATCGCTTATCACAGGAATTTGAGCACTTTTTAAAGAATTAATAAACTTAGGGAACTGTTCGTCTTTTGATTGATGTATTTATAGCCGAATATTAAGTTTAAACTGCCCTTCAATTGGTGCATAGCTACTTTGTTGTTCGTTCCATAATTTACTACAGGAGATCTTTCCTTCGATACGATTATCAGAATTGCTCGTGATCTCGATATAGTTAGTCCTGTCGTTTAGAGCACCATTCGGCATTATTGCCCATAGCTCCTGATCGTGAGTACTAAAACTCAACCAGTTCTTGTTGAAAACCTGATAGCCGAGTCGATAAATTCCAATCCCGGTAAAATTATCGATCTGAAAATCGAGAATCTCGCCACGATCAGAAATAGATCGTACATACAAACTAACCGTTCCCATGGAATTATAATCTTTAAGGAAGCTCAGAGCAGCAGAATTATTAGATGAGTAAAAAAGAACTCCGTTTACATCAGCATTCAGAAATTGATCTGAATCTGCACGACCATCATCATTAGTACTACAACTTACGAGGGATATTGAAACTACTAATGAAAAAACGAGTAATACTAGCTGTTTTTTCATTATTATGAATTTAGTTAAACAATAGTCTAAAGATAAAACTAGTTGTGCTGCAATGAAAAGGGATTTTCCCCCTATTTAATACTTAAAATACTGTATAACAATATTTTAAACCATACGGATAATCTATAATATATAGAGTTTTAGGGCTTTTTCAAAAGATCAAAAGCCCATTTGCCATCAAATTAATTCAGAATATAAGAACCGCCAATTTTAAAGTTTTTTTAGATTAATAAGATTAGCGAAATATTAACTTTGCGAAACAACCAATTTTTAAAATATGGACTATAGAATAGAGAAAGATACCATGGGGGAAGTTAAAGTTCCTTCAGATAAATTATGGGGTGCTCAAACTGAACGTTCCCGAAATAATTTCAAAATTGGACCTGCGTCCTCCATGCCACTTGATATTATATATGGTTTCGCTTACTTAAAGAAAGCTGCTGCATATACAAACTGTGAACTTGGTGTTCTCCCTGTGGAAAAGAGAGACCTTATTGCTCAGGTTTGTGATGAGATCCTGGAAGGTAAACACGATGATCAGTTTCCATTGGTGATCTGGCAAACCGGAAGTGGTACACAGAGCAACATGAATGTGAACGAAGTGATCGCAAACCGAGCTCACCAGATCGCAGGTAAGAATATTGGTGAAGGGGAAAAAACACTTCAACCAAATGATGATGTGAATAAATCTCAATCTTCAAACGATACATTCCCGACCGGAATGCATATTGCTGCGTATAAAAAAGTGACTACGAATACTCTTCCCGGTTTGAAAAAACTAAGAGATACTCTAAAAAAGAAATCTGAAGAATTCAAGCATACCGTGAAAATTGGGCGTACCCATTTTATGGACGCTACTCCCCTAACCCTTGGTCAGGAATTCAGCGGTTACGTTGCTCAGTTAGATTATGGCATCAAAGCTTTGGAAAATACTTTACCTCATTTATCTGAAGTTGCTTTAGGTGGAACTGCAGTAGGAACCGGACTTAATACTCCGAAAGGATATTCGAAAAGGGTTGCTGAATTTATCGCGAAATTTACGGAGATGCCTTTTATTTCTGCGGGAAATAAATTTGAAGCATTGGCAGCTCATGATGCATTTGTAGAAACTCATGGAGCCCTGAAACAGATTGCTGTTTCGCTGAACAAAATTGGAAACGATATCAGAATGCTTGCTTCCGGACCAAGAAGTGGTATTGGAGAGATCAATATTCCAGCCAACGAGCCTGGTTCTTCGATCATGCCCGGTAAGGTTAATCCAACCCAGTGTGAAGCGCTTACCATGGTATGTGCCCAGATCATGGGGAATGATGTAACCATGAGCGTAGGAGGAATGCAGGGACAATTCGAACTGAATGTTTTTAAACCGGTAATGGCAAACGCTTTGCTACAAAGTGCTCAGCTTATTGGTGATGCCTGTCTATCTTTCGAGGAGCATTGTGCACGTGGGATCGAAGCCAACGAAAAACGTATCAAAGAGCATCTAAATAACTCATTGATGCTGGTTACTGCTTTGAATACCAAAATAGGATATTATAAAGCTGCTGAGATTGCTAACACCGCTCATAAGAATGGTACTACTTTAAAAGAAGAAGCTGCCAATCTGGGATATGTTACCAATGAAGAATTTGATGAATGGGTAGATCCAAAAGATATGGTTGGAAATCTTAAGTAATCAAATTTTAAATAAAAATGAAAAAGCCTGCTTCTAAAAGCAGGCTTTTTTTATGTCAAAATTTTTTAAAAATTTATCTACTTCTTAGCGAAGTGTTTCTTGTATTTAAAGTAGGATACAGTACCTAAAATTGCTACAGCACCTAAGGTATAATAGATAAATGTTGGAGTGATAACCTTATCACCACTCGCATAGGAATGCAAACCACTTAGGTAGAAATTCACTCCAAAATAGGTCATCATAATACTTGCAAAAGCAATGATAGCCATTAGATTAAAAAACCATCTACTTCTCAAACCTGGAACCAATCTCATATGGATCACAAAAGCATATACCATAATACTAATCAAAGCCCAGGTCTCTTTTGGATCCCAGCCCCAGTAACGTCCCCAGCTCTCATTAGCCCACTGGCCACCCAGGAAGTTTCCTATAGTCAGCATCACTAAACCAACGGTCAATGCCATTTCAGTAATGATCGTGATCTCTTTTATATTAATGTCCATTTTCTTCTTGTTCTTGTCATTGGTAAGGATCATTAGAATCAAGGAAACCACGCCTAGGATCATACCTAATGTAAACGGACCATAACTACCAACGATTACAGACACGTGGATCATTAACCAATATGAATTTAGTACCGGCTGTAGGTTGGCAATTGCCGGATCCATCCAGTTCCAGTGTGCGATCATAAGGATCATGGAAGCAACAAAAGCAGTAGACGCGATGGTAAGATTTGATTTTCTACCAAACGCCAGCCCAAAGAACATAGTAGCCCAAGCCACGTAGATCATCGACTCATACGCATCACTCCAGGGTGCGTGTCCTGAAATATACCACCTGGCCGCAAGTCCTGCGGTATGAACTGCGAAAAGAATTATGATCGCCGCCGCAACGGTATAAATAAGAGCTCGTATAATTTTATTGTCCTTAAAAATCTGAACAATTACAAATACCAGCATGGCCAGACCAGCAAGCATGTACATCCAGAACAGGTTTCTAAAGACATCATATTCATTGTATAAAATCTCAGCGTTCACTTTATCTTCTGATGGCATTACATCTCCACCAAATTTCACCTGAAAGCTCTGAATGCTTTCCAGATACTGATCTGCTTTTTCATAATCACCCGTCTCGCGTGCAGTTTTAAGAGCACTCATATATAGCGGAAGGATCTGCTTCGTATAAACCGAATCCATTCCAGTGAAGTTAACTTCATCCAGTTCAGGATAAGAAACCCATTTATTATTCTCGTCTTCAGGAATAGGAAATATTTTCAGTACTTTTCCCTGTACTGCCTGGTATAACAGATTTACTTTTTTATCTGTCTCTATAAAATCCTTTTGAAATTTATTCGGAACAGCCGCTTTGTAGGCACCTTCCAGATATGGAGAAAGTTTATAACCTCCTTTTTCGTCAAAAAAGTCCATCAAAGCAAGGTATTTTCTACCTTCTTCTACATCAAGGATCTGGTGCAGACTATCGTTCTTTTTTTCTACATAAATAACCTGTGCCTGATACCAGAATGTAGGGTTTTCAGTAATAGAAACCAGCACCTGGTCTGAACTCAAACCGGCATAAGTATCACTTTTACTTAATTTTCGAAGTAATTCTGAAGAGTACGTGTTTGCAGGCTTCATTCTTCCTCCGGCATCCTGAATAATCAATCGTCCAAATTGATCGGCGTGCTCTTCTTTTACTGCATTAGATACAATGATACTATCGATCTGCTGTTTTGAATCCTGATTGTGAGCATGATCATCATCCTGAGAAAAACCAACTGAAGACATTAGCATTAATACTATTACTGCCAGTGCTTTTTTCTTGTCCTTGATCTTTTCCAGCATCACTTTTAGATTACCAAAACGGGAACCTTTATCAAACAATATCCACATAAGTCCAAAATACAATAAGAAATAACCTATATAAGTGATCCAGGTTCCCCAGAAATCACGGTTTATAGAAAGTACTGTACCCTTTTCATCCGGATCAAAACTCGATTGGAAAAATCTATAACCTTCATGATCCAGTACGTGATTCATATAAATGGAATAAGGCTCAGGTTTTTCTCCATCTTCCACGATCTCCACTTCACTCCTGAAACTTGCGTAACCAGGTGTTGCTCTATCTGCAGTACCAGGATATTTTTCTGCAATGAAATCGTTCAATTTCAAAGCAAATGGTAGTTCTTTTTCGATACTGCCATAATTAACAAAAACTTCCAATCCGTCAAAATTGATCGCCTGTGGATCTGCTACAGTTCCCTGTCCACCCAGTAAGGTGATCGTCTCTGTTTTACCATTAGCTGTAATATCCAGCGTTACAGCATCAAGATCCTGCTTCGTTTTTGGGTTAGTAGGCACTACATCATATTCTCCGGTAACTATTGGTTCCGGAATTACGAATTGCATGCTTCCAATATTATAAAGCGACCTCAACATAAGAGTTTGTGTAGAATCACTAACCAAAGTTCCCTGCTTTTGATCTGCCATACGCATATAGGTTCCTTCAAAAGGAGAATCTATCTGGTATTCCCCATCTTCAGTAAGCTGAATATTGATAGCGCCATCCTGCGGACTATTTAGCGTAAATAAAGTATTATGAATATTACTAACCTCACCCTCTTTAAGATAATGGTCGTGTCGTGAGCCATCGCCGGCTTCTACGATCTTAAGATAATTCTCGCCATCCTCTGTAGGAACCAGCGCTTCTTCTGCGCCGTGAATAAAATTCGTAACTTCAAATTTTACAGGAGTACCGTTAAAATCGGTATTCAAAACATAATCGTTGTCTACTTCAGGACCAAAAAGAACGTCTTCCTGTAGCACTCTTCTTCTCGCCTCCCCATCGATCTCACCATCTATAAAAAAGGTGAGATACGTCTCGTAGGTCATGAACTTATTGGTAGTTTCACCTTCACGAATTGGCATTACCCCTTCGTAGCTAATATACCTGGTTACAAATGCTCCAACTAAGATGAGAATAAAGGAAAGATGCAGTAATAAGCTACTCCACTTTTCTTTTTGATGAAGCTTATATCTCTTTATATTACCAATGAAATTGATAAGAAGAAATAACATGATCCCTTCGAACCACCAGGTATTGTAAATTAGAATTCTTGCCGTTTCGATACTGTACCAGCTTTCTATAAATGTTCCCATGGCCATGGCAATTGCAAAGATGATAAACAGGACGGCCATTATTCGGGTAGAAAAAAGGATAGAGGCTATTTTTTTCTGCATGAAAAAGTGTCGTTTTAACGGCTGCAAATTTAACGATATTTTATCGTTTTTAAGTGGGTAAAACGGCGAATCTCAAGTCAACACCTGTTAATTTCTAAACCTTGAAAATTTTGGTAATTTAGCCGCATGATAAAAGTAGTGATCCTGGGTGCGGGCAATGTTGGTATTCACTTATACCAAAGCTTCAAATTAACTCCTGAAGTTGATGTAATACAGTTGTTTAGCCGAAAACCTAGCAAACTGGACTTTATTGGAAATACTACTGAAGTCATAAGTGATTATGCTGAGCTGGCTAAAGCAGATATTTACATTCTTGCGGTGCGCGATGAGGCAATTTTTGAAGTTGCTCAAAAATTAAATATTAAAAAGGGACTTGTAGTTCATACCTCCGGCAGTGTGGCGATGGAGAATTTATCAATGTTAGATAACTTCGGAATATTTTATCCATTGCAAACCTTCAGTAAAAATAAGGAAGTAAGTTTTTCAGATATTCCTATTTGTATCGAGGCTAATTCAGAAGAAAACCTTGGGAAACTGAAGGAACTAGGAAATATTATATCTACGAAGGTTTTTGAAGTAAATTCGGAACAACGCCGAGCCATCCACCTTTCCGCAGTGATTGTAAATAATTTCACAAATCACCTGTTCACCATCGCGGCAGATTATTGTCATGAAAATGAGTTGCCATTTGACATTTTAAGACCGCTTATTCAGGAAACTTTTGATAAGATCCAGGATCTGCCGCCATACGATGCTCAAACTGGTCCAGCCTTAAGAAACGACGAAAAAACAATAGAAACTCATTTACAAATGCTGAATGAGGACAGACAAATGGTTTATAAAACACTAACGGATTCTATTCAAAAAACACATGGAAAAAAGTTATAAAGAATACCTCAACCAGATCACTACTTTCGTATTTGATGTTGACGGCGTTTTAACCGATGGTTCATTGCAGGTTTCAACCAAAGGCGAGCTTTTAAGAACAATGAATACGAAGGATGGTTATGCTATGAAAATGGCTTTAAAAGCTGGATTTACAGTATGCATTATTAGCGGTGGTAAAAATGAAGGGGTTCGCGAGCGACTTCGTGGCCTTGGAATTACCGATATTTACCTTGGAGTGGACGATAAAGTGGAGCAAATGGATGAATTTTTTGACATCTACGATATAAAACCGGAGCAGGTATTATACATGGGTGATGATATTCCAGATTACTATCCAATGAAATTAGTAGGACTACCTTGTTGCCCTCAGGATGCAGTTCCAGAATTGAAGGAAATTTCATTGTATGTATCTCATAAAAATGGCGGGGAAGGTTGTGTTCGTGACGTGATCGAACAAGTGATGAAAGTTCAGGGAAAATGGATGGAAAAGAATTCTTAGATGCTGGATTATTTTAAGCTGATAAGGCCAGGAAACTTATTGTTCATTGCGCTTACCATGTATCTTATTAAATATGGCTTGTTCGAGCCATTTAGTGTGGCGATCACCTTAAATCTATTTGGATTTTCCATGCTGGTACTGGCCGTAGTCTCGGTTGCTGCTTCTGGTTACGTGATCAATGATATATTTGATGTGGAAGCCGATCAAAAAAATAAGCCATCCAAAACCTATATTAAAACCGGTATTTCTGAAAAAAGTGCATACCGCATGTTCTTCATATTGAGCATTATTGGTGTTGGCTTAGGTTTTTATGTTTCCAATATGGTGGGTGTGCCGGGATTTTCAGCATTCTTTATATTTGGCTCGGCAATTTTATATCTTTATAATTCCCAGTTTCAGCAAAGCATACTTATAGGGAACATTCTGGTAAGCCTTATTGTAGGCCTCATCCCAATTGGTGTTGGACTTTATGACCTGCTACCTGCGATCACTCCGCAGAATCAGGCTACACAATCCACGATCTTCTCAATTTTGATCGATTATTCCATCTTCGCTTTTCTGGTCAATTTGCTTCGTGAAATCGTAAAGGATCAGGAGGATATTGATGGAGATTACAATGCGGGATATAAAACACTGCCCATCGCACTTGGTAAGAAACGAACAAACCAGGTATTGTTCTTATTAGGGCTTGTACCTATAGTTTTCCTGATCTATTATGTTTATGAATATCTCTTCGGAAACACCGCTGCAGTGGTCTACGCATTATTTCTCTTGCTCGCTCCCCTATTATTCTTCCAGGTAAATATCTGGACAGCATCAAAAAAATCTGAATACTCAAGGTTAAGTAAACTTCTAAAAGCAGTATTATTTTTCGGTTTACTATCTATAGGCCTGTTACAATTTATAATCCTTTAACTATGATCCAGAATTTAATAAAAGACCACGAGATCATTCTTGCTTCAGGCTCTCCCAGAAGACAGAAATTTTTCGAAGATCTTCTCATACCTGTGACCATAGATGTACGCTCTGTAGACGAGATCTATCCTGAAGATCTTGAAGGCAAAGAGATCACAAATTTTCTTTCCAAATTAAAGGCTGAAGCATTCCAGGATCTACAAGAAAATCAAATATTGATCACGAGTGATACCATTGTGTATTGTGAAGCTAAAGCACTTGGAAAACCAAGAGATCATGATCATGCCGTGGAGATGATCAACCTGCTTTCAGGTAAAGAACATGAAGTCATCACTTCGGTATGCTTCACATACAGAAATAAGCAGGAAGTTCTAAATTACACCACCAAAGTAACATTTGCAGATCTTACCCAAGAAGAGATCGAGTTCTATGTGACGAATTATAAACCTTTCGATAAAGCTGGTGGTTACGCAATACAGGAATGGATAGGTTTAATTGGGATAGAATCTATTAGCGGAAGCTACTTCAATGTGGTTGGTCTACCTACGAATCTGGTCTATAAAACCCTGAAACGCATACTTAAAGAGGAAAATTCGTAAATTGTCATCATAACGATGAAACGATACCTTACACTTTTCGCGATTTCAATGCTTATCATTTCCTGTGCAGACAGGGAATCCTACGGAAACGAATTCAAATTAACTGAAGATTTTAAGGACTACTGGTATTCCGGAAAAGCAGAAATTACCACTTACGATCTCGAACAATCCCGGTATGGTGAACTACGAAAAGGCACCGCCACTCTTATTTATGTAACTGAAGACTTTTCGGCAACAGAACAGGTGAAATCAAGCGATGAATCTTTCAACAAAGTTTCTGTTCTCAAACTGAACAGTACCAAGAATTTCAATACAGGTATCTATCCTTACAGTATTATGCAAAGCAGTTTCTTTCCACTCGACGGAAATGAACATGCGCTAAAGATTTCAACTTCAGTACAGGAATGGTGTGGCCAGGTTTATATGCAATTAAATAACCGGGAAGATTTTGATATTACAAGTCATTCCTATTTCGCTGGAGAAGCAGATCAATATTTAAAATTAAATCCCATACATCTTGAAAACGAAATATGGAATTTGCTTAGGATCGACCTTGATCGTGTTCCGGTAGGATCGTTTAAAATACTACCATCCCTTGAATTTTTGAGACTGAATCATCTACCGGTACGTGCTTTCAATGCTGAAGGACAATTTCTTACCAATGAGCAATATCATATCTACCAGTTACACTATCCAGAACTAAACCGCACATTAAAGATTTATCTGGGTAAAATGACACCTTTTCCTATTGAAAAATGGGAGGAATCAGCTCCGATAGACAAGAGTCCTAACGCAGAAATTTTAACGACCACTGCTACTAAAAAAGCACGATTAAGAACCGATTACTGGAATAAGAATTCGAATAAAGATTTACATTTGCGTGAGAAATTAGAACTAGATTAATGAAGGAATTACTTCTCACCTACCGCGACGAATTGCTGTATTCTCTTGCAGTACTTTTTATTTTACTCCTCATACAGTTTTTACTGAGAACGGCCGCAAACAAAGTAGGTCGTAGAAGTGAGATCAACATCACCCGCACCAGGTTGATGTTTAAATACATTAATATTCTTATCATTCTTATCGCTGCTTTCCTACTAGCACTTGCCTGGGGTGTAGGACTTACAGATCTTTCATTGATCTTCTCATCTGTATTCGCGGTAATTGGAGTTGCATTATTCGCCATCTGGTCTATTCTAAGCAACGTTACCAGTGGGATCATTTTATTCTTTTCCTTTCCATATAAGATCGGTGATACTATTAAGATCCACGACAAGGATCTGGATATAGAAGCAGAGATCGAGGATATTAAGGCTTTCCACCTGCATCTTCGAACACGAGAAGGAGAACTTGTCACGTATCCCAACAATCTTATTCTTCAAAAGGCAGTTACTCTGAAACATCGGGTGGATGGGAAAGACGAAGGAAAAGATGCTCTCTAGCCTAAAAGATCTGAAATTGGCTTCAGGACGATTTGAAATCTTTTATATTTGATGAAACCTATTATTCAATGCGGAAAATACTTTTTGCCCTATTCTTATTAGGCTTTACTTTCTCCAATGCACAGGCTCCTGAAAAATGGAGTTCTTCAGATATATATTCAGAAATTCAGAAACTAAACTTCCTAGGATCTGTTCTATATGTGGCAGCACATCCAGATGATGAAAACACCAGGTTGATCTCTCATTTTTCGAATGAAGTGAATGCCAGAACTGCTTACCTTTCCTTAACACGAGGTGATGGTGGTCAAAACCTTGTAGGGCCAGAATTAAGAGAGCAGCTTGGGATGATAAGAACTCAGGAATTACTGGCTGCCAGAAAAATCGATGGCGGAGAGCAATTTTTTACCCGCGCGAATGATTTTGGTTACTCCAAAACTCCGTCTGAAACACTGGAAATCTGGAACAAAAATGAAGTTCTTAGCGATGTAGTCTGGATCATTCGAAAATTCAGACCAGATGTGATCATTAATAGGTTTGATCATCGCACACCGGGAAGTACTCACGGGCACCACACTTCTTCTGCCATGCTGAGCGTGGAGGCTTTTGAACTGGCCGGTGATGCAAACAAATATCAGGATCAACTGGAACTGGTTGATACCTATGCTCCAAAAAGACTATTTTTCAATACCTCACCATGGTTCTATGGTGGTGCCGAAGCATTTGAAGAAGCTGATAAATCGAGATTCCTGACATTCGATACCGGAACGTACTTTCCATTAAAAGGACTATCCAATCCCGAGATTGCAAGTCTGAGTAGAAGTCAGCATAAATCACAGGGTTTTGGAAGTACCGGTAGTCGTGGCAAGCAAATGGAATATATCGAACTTATCAAAGGTGAAATGCCGACTGAGGAATCTAATATTTTCGACGGAATTGATACCAGCTGGAATAGGATTCAGGGAGGCCAGGAAATTGGCGCTATTTTAAACAAGGTTCAGGAAAATTTCAGTTTTGAAGATCCTTCTAAAAGTCTACCAGAACTTCTGAAAGCTTACCAACTCATTCAGGATCTTCAGGATAAACACTGGCGAGAGATAAAAACCCAGCAGATCAAGGATATTATTTATGCCAGTTCCGGACTATATCTTGAAGCCATTGCAGACCATGCTTCCGTAACTCCTTCAGAAGAAGTTACTGTAAAACTCGAAGCGATCAATAGAAGTTCTGCTCAGGTTAAATTAATTTCCGTAGAGCTTGTTCCGAATAATACGAAAATAGAACCAGCAGAAAGTTTGAACAATAATTCATCCTGGAACGAGAATTTGGAATTCCGACTTCCGCGCAATGCAGATTTTACCAATCCATACTGGTTAAAATCTGAAGGTTCAATTGGGATGTATAAAGTAGATGATCAAAATCTGAGAGGTTTACCTCAAACACCATTTCAGAATAAAGCAATATTCAATCTTGAAATTAATGGGGAGCCTATAACTTTTGAGAAACCGATCCTTTACAAATTCAACGATCCGGTTTCCGGAGAAATTTATGAAAACTTTAAGGTGATACCGAAGGCTGAACTTAATTTACATGAAGATATTCTCGTCTTCAATTCTTCGGAATCTAAAACTGCAAAGATTACAATTCAAGCCAACCAGGCAAATCTAACGGGAACTTTAAAATTAAATTCCGAAGGAGACTGGAGCGTCAAACCAAATCAATTTAATGTAAATATTGCTCAGAAAGGTGGAGCTCAAACATTTACATTTTCGATTTTTCCTCCTGAAGGTCAAAGTGAAATAACTTTACATCCAGTCCTTGAGACAGAAAATAACATGTATGATCAAAATGTTATTTCGATTGACTACGATTATATTCCCGGGCAGAACCTCATTCAAAAGGCAAAGCTGGAACTGGTGAAATTAGATATTAAGAAAAAAGGCGAACTTGTAGGTTACATTGCCGGGGCCGGTGATGTCGTGTCGGAAGCGATACGCCAGATGGGTTACAAAGTTGAGATGCTCGATGCATCATCAATCAGTGCGAACTCATTAAAAAAATATGATGCTGTGGTACTTGGAATTCGATCCTTCAATATTATTGAGGATCTGAAATTTCAGAAACAAGAACTTTTCAATTACATAGAGGAAGGTGGGAATCTTATTGTGCAATACAATACCAATCGTGGATTGGTTACAGACCAGATTGCTCCTTTCAACCTGCAGCTTTCTCGGGATAGAGTAACTAATGAAAATGCGGAAGTCGGTTTTAACCTGCCTGAGCACGAGCTCTTAAATTCCCCGAATAAACTGGGAAGTTCAGATTTTGAGAATTGGGTGCAGGAAAGAGGTTTATATTTCGCCGATTCCTGGTCATCAGAATTTGAAGCTCCATTGTTTATGAATGATCCTAATGAAGAACCAACTTCTGGAAGTTTACTCGTCGCCAAATATGGTAAAGGATATTATATCTATACCGGACTTAGTTTTTTCAGACAATTTCCGGAGGCAGTTCCAGGAGCATATCGACTTTTTGCTAATATGATCTCTATAGGAAAATAATGGGAAAGCCAGAAACATACCAGTGGAAGAAAAGCTACTCGATCGTATTGATTGCCAACGTTCTTTATATCGTAATTTTCTATTTCATCATGAACCTATTCGCCTAATATGGAATTAATAGACTGGATCATTCTAATTGGTACGATCGCGTTTATCGTTTGGTATGGAGTTTACCAGTCTCGTGGAAGTTCGAATGTTGAAGATTATGTAGGGGGTGGTAAAGACGCGAGATGGTGGACTATCGGGTTGTCTGTTATGGCTACTCAGGCCAGTGCCATTACCTTTCTATCAACTCCGGGCCAGGCTTACCACGATGGAATGGGTTTTGTCCAGTTCTATTTTGGTCTTCCCATTGCGATCGTTATTATATGTATCGTGTTTATTCCTATTTATCATAGATTAAAAGTATATACAGCTTACGAGTATCTGGAGTCGCGTTTCGACCAGAAAACAAGAACTTTAACTGCTATACTATTTTTAATTCAGCGCGGACTGGCGGCAGGGATTACCATCTTTGCACCGGCAATCGTGCTTTCAGCTGTTCTGGGCTGGAACCTTACCTATCTTACGATCGCTATTGGTGTATTGGTAATAATCTACACCGTTTCAGGAGGAACTAAAGCGGTAAGTGTTACTCATAAACAACAAATGGCCGTGATCCTAACCGGGATGTTCGTTGCCTTTTTTATAATTCTTAGTTACCTGCCAGAAGAAGTAACTTTCACGAAAGCTCTTGAAATTGCTGGTACCAGCGGTAAAATGGATGTTCTAGATTTTGGCTTCGATTTTAATAACAGGTACACTATATGGAGTGGAATCATTGGTGGGACTTTCCTTATGCTCTCCTACTTCGGAACAGATCAAAGCCAGGTACAACGATATCTCTCTGGTGGATCTGTCAGGGAAAGTCAATTAGGAATGATCTTTAACGGACTCCTTAAAGTACCATTGCAATTTTTTATACTTCTGGTAGGAGTTATGGTTTTTGTCTTTTATCAATTCAATCCTGCTCCCTTAAATTTTAATCCCGCAGCGACCGAAACTGTTTTAAATTCAGATTATGCCGAGCAATACAGGGATCTTATGCTGGAACATGATGATGTCCAGGAGAAGAAAAAGAAACTCGGACTCGAATTTGCCTCGAGAACTACACTGGATGAAGTTGAAACTGCCAATTTTAGAGAACAATACTCGAATCTCGAAAATGAACAATTCAAAATTCGGGAAGAAGCAAAAACTTTTATAGATGCTTCAGATGTCAAAGCAGAAAGCAATGATAAAGATTACGTATTTATTCATTTTATTTTGAACAATCTTCCTCGGGGATTTATTGGATTACTGCTTGCTGTGATCTTATCCGCTGCAATGTCTTCCACTGCTTCAGAATTAAATGCGCTGGCGTCAACCACCGTGATCGATTTATACCGAAGAAATCATAAAGAGAATAAAAGTGATGAGCATTACCTGGCAGCTTCGAAATGGTTTACATTAATGTGGGGAGCTATTGCGATCCTGTTTGCTAGTCTTGCCGATCTATTTGATAACTTAATTCAGTTAGTAAACATCATTGGAAGTATTTTTTATGGAAATGTTCTGGGTATTTTCCTACTGGCATTTTTCGTAAAATATGTACGAAGCAATGCCGTTTTTATAGCAGCCATTATCACACAGATCATCGTGATCATTGTTTTCAAAATGGATATAATGCCGTACTTATGGTTGAATGTTCTGGGTTGCGTACTGGTAATGTCCATAGCGATACTTATTCAACTTTTTCGAAATGATAAACCTCAAGTAAGCACAACATGAGTCAAAAAATAAAATGGGGAATTCTGGGTCTTGGAAAGATCGCTGGAAAATTCTGTGATGGATTACAACATGCCTCTAATGCTAAGCTTTATGCAGTAGCAAGTCGTGATCTAAACAAAGCCGAAGAATTCGGTGCTAAATTTGAAGCAGAGAAATCTTATGGCAGCTATGAGGAGCTGTTAAAAGATGAAGCGGTACAGGTAGTTTATATTGCCACACCCCATGCCTTCCATCATGAACTCGCTATCAAATGTATTGCACATGGTAAAGCTGTACTATGTGAAAAACCCTTTGCTTTAAATTATGAGCAGGCAAGTGAAATGATAAGCCTTGCCAGGGAAAAGAATGTTTTTATCATGGAAGCTCTCTGGACCGCGTTCCTACCCCACTTTCGTGACCTGGAAACCAAGTTTAAAAATAAGGAATATGGAAAGCTAAAATCTTTAAAAGCAGATTTCGGGTTTCCAGCAGAATTCGACGAAACTAAAAGGCTGTTCAATAAATCGCTAGGAGGCGGCAGTCTTCTTGATATTGGGATCTATCCAGTATTTCTCGCCTATCGTTTACTCGGTATGCCCAATAGAATTACTGCGGAAGCTCAATTAGCAGAAACCGGAGTTGACGAATCTTGTGATATCAAATTTCACTATGACCAGAATATTGACGTAGAACTCACTTCAACTTTTAAGGAAAAGACTCCTACTGAAGCTGTCTTAGAATTTGAAGAATCTAAAGTAATCATGAATTCAAGGTTTCATGAACCAACTTCGATCACTACCCATCAAAATGGGAAGCATGAAGTGCGTGATTACGGAGTAGAAAATAATGGCTATACATACGAAGCGGAGCATGTGGGAGAAATGCTTCTGAATAATAAAACCGAAAGTGATATCTGGTCTACAGAGAACACACTGGAATTAATGCAGTTACTGGATTCCATTAGGAAAGAGATTAAATTAGAATATTAAAAAAAGGCTTCAGTTCAAACTGAAGCCCTTTCTAATAAATAGTGTTTTAGCTTATTTAGCTTCCCACTCTGCGATCGATTCTTTATTCATTTTTACATAATCGGCATTGTTAGCAGCTTCTGCAGCAGAAAGAGATCTTTTTGCAGTAGCAATAGCTTCCTTTGTTTTACCCATTTCAGCTTCGATTAATGATTGTCTTCTAAGCATCCAATATGCTTTACCTTCACTCATCTCGTTGGCCTTTTTAACCCAGGTATATGCTTTCTCCATATCCTTGCCAGCTTCATGATAATAAGATGCTGCTGAGAAATAATCCTGAGCCGTTGGTCCATTCATCACCTTATCTATGCTAGCCATGGTACGATTATCTGTAGGCACTTCAATTTGTAGAATAGCTACAGTATTCTCCCATATAAAGTTAAGATTTGCTGAATCATTTTTTAGTTCGTCGATCACGATAGTGAAAGTCTCCATTTTAAATGGCATCTCCTCTACGGATGCAGTGGCGGTAAGCGCAACTTTAGAATCATCCCAATTCTGAGGCACTCCCCAGTTATTCGTTGTTTCGTAGAACATCACTGTCCATTGATCTTTTTGAGGTTTGGTGTAGATAGCGTAAGAACCTTTAGCCAGTTCCTTACCTCCTATTTTTACATCATCAGAGAATGTAATGATCGTGTTCAGGTTTGCGCCAGTTCTCCAAACCTTGTCAAAAGGTACCAGATCTCCAAAAATCGTACGACCTCTCATTGCAGGCCTGGAATATTCAAGCGTGATATCGGTTAACCCAACTTTTTGTTCCATTTTCCCAAGCGGACTTGGCTGTGGTGCTTCAACCTGTGCAAACCCTGCAAACCCAGTGCAGAGCACTAAAGCAAATGCTAATAATCTTTTCATGTGTAGTAGTTTAAATTTTAATAAAGATAAGTTTATTCAGCTAACAAAATCAATATCTAATCAAGACCGAATTATCTATAATACTCAGATTTACATTTTGTTTAACTGTTTATATTTTACTTTAAACAACTTTGCGCGTAATTTTACGAAAAATACAATCTGATGAAAATTTACACCCTGAAAAGCAAACAAAAATTACCAATTTCTGTGGACGAAGCCTGGCAGTTTTTATCAGATCCAAGAAATCTTAAGACTATCACTCCAGATTATATGGGCTTCAAAATACTTTCGGGTGCCGATAGACCCATGTATCCAGGTCAGTTAATTCAATATATAGTAACACCCGTAGCTGGTATCAAAACAAAATGGGTTACAGAGATCACACAGGTTCGTGATCGTGAATTCTTTATAGATGAACAAAGATTTGGACCGTATGCCCTATGGCATCACAAACATTTTATCAAAGAAATACCAGGCGGTGTGGAAATGGAAGATATAGTAGATTATAAACTTCCCATGGGTTTTCTTGGAAGATTGGCTCATCCAATTTTAGTAGAACCTAAGTTAAAGGAGATTTTTGATTACAGAAGAGAAAAACTTACTGAGTTATATGGAGAGTATTCTGAACCAGATACTCAAAACCAGACTCAGAAACACGATATTTTAAACTAATTATTATGAAAAAGAATATAGTTATTATAGGAGGAAGTAGTGGAATAGGAAATGAAATTTCAGAAATGCTGAAGGCAGATCATGAGATTTATGCTCTTTCTAGATCGAAAGGAGATCTGGACACAGATCATGTGAAGCATTTTGAATTTGATGTGCTGGAAAATGATATTTCAGAGATAGATCTTCCGGATCAAATCGACGGACTGGTTTATTGCCCAGGATCTATAGATTTAAAACCTTTCAAAATGATGAAACCTGAGAGCTTCGAAAAAGAGATGAATCTTAATTTCTTCGGACTTGTAAGGGCGGTTCACGGATTATTACCTAAATTAAAAAAATCTGATCAGGCGAGTCTTGTGTTCTTTAGTACTGTAGCAGTAAAAGTTGGAATGCCATTTCATACCAGCGTTGCAGCAGCAAAAGGCGCAATTGAAGGTTTTGCTAAATCCTTAGCGGCGGAATATGCTCCAAATTTCAGAGTGAATGTTATAGCTCCATCGCTTACAGATACACCACTGGCAGAAAAATTACTTTCCAGTGATGATAAGAAAAAGAAAATGGATCAACGTCATCCATTAAAAAGAGTTGGACAGGCGAAAGATATTGCGAATCTTGCCGGATTTTTACTTACTGAAAAAAGTTCATGGATCACTGGACAGGTTTTAGGAGTAGATGGAGGTCTGTCTACATTAAACATTAATTAATGAAAACAGTGAATATTTTCTGGTTCCGAAGGGACCTTAGATTAGATGACAATGCAGGATTTAAGGCAGCATTACGGGATGAACATCCCGTGCTGCCTATTTTTATTTTTGATTCTGAAATTCTTGACAAGCTTCCCGAGGACGATGCCCGGGTTACCTTTATTTTCGACAACCTACAAAAAATGCGTGACGAGCTTCAGGATAAATACGGAAGCTCCATTGCAATGTTTCACGGTAAGCCTAAGGAAATATTTAAGGAGCTACTGGAATCTTATGATATTAAAAAGGTTTTCACCAATCGTGATTACGAACCTTATGCCAAAGAGCGTGATAAGGAGATTTCAGAATTATTGGAAAAGAAGGAGATCGAATTCTGTGACTTTAAGGACCAGGTGATCTTCGAAAAAGATGAAGTGGTTAAAGGTGATGGTGATCCATATAAAGTTTATACTCCTTACAAAAACCTCTGGATGGAAGAGTTTAAAAAGAAGGATCTTGACTTTCACTACACGACCAGATTTATGGATAACCTCTATGAAAATAGCAGGCTTCCAAATTTAAGTCTGAGTGACATAGGTTTTAAGGAATCAGATTTGAAGGTTCCAGACTACCAGGTAACTCCGGGTTTGATCAAAGATTACGAAGGAAAACGTAATTTTCCAGCTGTGGAAGGAACTTCACGCTTAGGTGCACATTTGCGTTTTGGCACGGTAAGCGTGCGTCAAATGGTTAGAGATGCAGATAAAGATCATAACAAAACCTTTCTCGAGGAATTAGTTTGGAGAGAATTTTTTATGCAAATTCTGTATCATTATCCAGATACAGTAACCGATGCTTTCAAGTCAAAGTACGATAGGATCAAGTGGCGTAACAACAAGGATGAATTTGAAAAATGGAAAAAGGGAGAAACAGGATATCCTTTGGTTGACGCCGGAATGCGACAATTGAATAAATCTGGTTTCATGCATAACCGGGTTAGAATGTTAGTTGGCTCCTTTCTCTGCAAACATTTACTTATCGACTGGCGATGGGGCGAAGCCTATTTTGCTGAAAAGCTTTTAGACTACGAAATGTCATCAAATGTTGGTAACTGGCAGTGGATTGCTGGAAGTGGTGTGGATGCAACTCCATACTTCAGGATTTTTAATCCTACCACTCAAATTGATAAGTATGATAAGGACCACAAATATATTAAGGAGTGGGTCCCGGAATTTGGCACCGATGATTATCCTGAGAAAATGGTAGATCATAAAGAAGCTCGTGAAAGAGCTCTGGACACTTATAAGAAAGCTGTTAGTAATTAGCTAGCAGTTTTCTGGCTTTCTCCAGGTCTTCTAGTGTATCAATTCCAATACTTTTCACACTGGTTTCAACCATTTTGATCTTCTTGCCATATTCAAGATACCGAATGCACTCTATCTTTTCTGAAGCCTCTAAAGGCAGCATTGGTAAACGATAGAAATCCATTAGTGCAGATTTTCTGAACGCGTAAATTCCAACATGTTTATAGTAAACGGTATCCACCGAAGTATCGCTTGGATAAGGAATTGGGAATCTTGAGAAGTATAACGCAGACTGGTCTTTGCCGGTGATCACCTTTACATTATTAGGATTATTGATCTCTTCCAGGTCTTTTAGTTCAGTTTTCAAACTTGCCAGATCAATTGCTTCTGAACCTGGTTGCTGAAAAACTTCCAGTAATTTCGTTAGACTATTGGTGTCAATAAATGGCTCATCTCCCTGGACATTTACTACAATATCCACATCCATGTTTTCCACAGCTTCCGCAATTCTATCACTCCCGCATTCGTGTTCTTTCTGGCTACGCACAACTTTTCCTCCAATTTTGATCACTTCATCATAAATACGATCATCATCTGTCACCACGTAAACTTCATCGAAAAGCCCGGTACTCTTAGCCGCTTTGTAGGTTGTGGCAATTACCGTTTGTCCATTTAGATCCTGCATTAATTTACCCGGAAACCTGGAAGCTTCATATCGCGCAGGGATCATTGCAATAACACGTAATTTTGAAGAATCTTGCATGTGAGAAATTTTATGTAAAAATAGGAATTACTTACCAGCGAAAAAATCGTCCCCGAAACCAATCAGATATAATTTCTCCTGGGCCCGGGTGATCGCAGTATATAACCATCTTAAGTACTCCTTCCCTACTCCGTTCGGCAAGTAAGGTTGCTCTATAAAAACATTTTTCCACTGGCCACCCTGGGACTTATGACAGGTGATAGCATAAGAGAATTTTATCTGGAGAGCGTTGAAATATTTATTGTTTTTCACATTCATGAACTGTTTGTACTTAGACCTTTCATGCGCGTAATCCTTTTTGACTTCCTCATAAAGTCGGTTTGATTCTTCGTAAGTAAGCGAAGGTGTATTCGTGGTAAGCGTATCCAGCATAATGACCGTTTCAAAAGGTCTCATTTTAGGATAATCAACCATTTGCACCTGTACTTCAGCAAACCTGAATCCGTATAATTCTTTAAATGCAAAGATCTCCAGCACTTTTACAATATCGCCATTTGCAATGAACCCGGCTTCACTGGTCGGTTTAATCCAGAAATAATTATTCTTCACGACCATTAAATAATCTCCAGGAGAAAGTTCATCTTCCTGAAACAGAATTCGGGATCTTATTTGTTGATTGTACATATTCGCCCTTTTATTAGACCGTACAATGATACTGGTATCTTCATGTCCATTCTCGCCATAGGAATCCTGAATAGCATCCATGATCTCATACCCATCAGTTAATCGAATCACATCGGCATTGCTGGAAAGCTCGAATTGAAAGCTTTCATAGAATTCCTCCTGCAGGCTTTCCCGGATAAGAGTCGCATTGTGCAATATATCACTGCCTTCACTTTGCCGTACTACTTCATCAAGTTCGATAAAAGAAACCTCCTTATTATAGTTAAGTCCCAGCGTCTCTTCCTCAAGCGCCGGACTAAGATCCATTTTTACTGGTGGTAGCTGCGCGGTATCTCCAATTAAGATTAGCTGACAATTGTGCCCGGCATAGACATACTCGATTAGATCATCTAGCAGTGATCCATTTTCGAAAAGTTTGGAGTTTCCACCATCATCTGAGATCATGGAAGCTTCATCAACAATGAACAGGCTGTTCTTGTGTTTGTTAGGCTGTAATGTGAATTGAACACCCCCATTTCCCGATTTCTTTGGAAAATAGATCTTCTTATGAATGGTAAAAGCTTCTTTATTGGAATAATTGGAGATTACCTTGGCAGCTCTTCCCGTTGGTGCCAGTAGAATTCCGGACTTTCGTATCTTCCATAAGTTTTTAGTAAGCGTACTTATTATGGTGGTTTTACCCGTACCTGCGAAACCCTTCAGTAAGAACAACTTATCTCGCCCTCCTTCCACCACGAATTTAGAAAGCATTTGTAATGCGATATCCTGTTTTGTGGTTGGTTGAAATTCAAGGTCCTGAATAAGTAATTTGAAGAAGGAATCCGGCGTGGGTATATCCATAGAAAGTGCGTAAAAACTCAAAGATACTAATGGATTTTTATGACAGAAACTTTTACGAATAAAAAAAAGTTGTAGATTTGCGTGTAACCCATTAACCTTTAAACTAAACTAAATTTTAAAAGCATGAGATTTGTAATTCAGATACTTCTTTGGTTGGTTATTATCTTCCTGGCATATCTTACTTTCAACGCGGTTTACGAACCACTACAATTTAATAAGATTAAGGAAAAGAGATATACCAAAGTAATTAAAAATCTTAAGGATATCAGAGCTGCTGAGCTTGCACATCAGGAAGTAACTGGAAAATTCACTGGTAACTGGGATAGCCTGGTTCGTTTCCTTGACACTGCTGAATTTGCGATCACGCAAAGACGTGATACTGTAATGCTAGACGAAGAGTACGCCAAAACTTACGGTGTAGATAAGAACATTGAAAAAGTGATCATTGACACTTTAGGTTTCGTGCCAGTAAGTGACTCATTGTTTAAAGGTGATAAAGAAAGATATCAAACCATGATGAATGTTCCTGTAGAAGGGGTGAACGAAAAGTTCGAACTTAGAGCAGGTACGATTCAAAAAGGTGATAATAAAATTCCAGTATTCGAAGCTAGAATTCCTAAAGCTGTAGTACTATCAGATCAAGATAGAACTCTAATTCTTCAGGAAAATGAAGTACAGTCTGTGGATGATGTAAACGGAAGATACATTAGCGTTGGTAGTATGACAGAAGTTAGTACCAGTGGTAATGGGTTTGACAGATATGGTGGAGATAGCGACAACGACTAGTAATATCAAAGCAAATAAAAAGATGTCCATTCAGGTTAGCCTGGATGGACTTTCTTTTTGTATCCTGGATAAAGAGCGCCAGGAGATCGAATATTTGAAAAGTTTTGATTTTGAAAAACAACTCGATCCTATAAAAGTCCTTTCCAGGATAGAACTTATTATTGAAGAAGAGCCCATTCTTCAGCAACCGGTTCAGGAAGCCAGTTTATTTTTCACCAATACACTTTTTACACTAGTTCCTTCCGAATTGTTTGACGAAGATCAGGCAGTAAGTTTCCTGAAGTTTAATACCAAAATACTTAAAACCGACTTTATTGCTCATGACGAGATCAATAATGAACTTGTTAATGTGTACATCCCCTACGCCAATATCATCAATTATTTCTTTGATATGTTCGGTGAATTTGAATACCGGCATAGTCTGAGTATTCTTATTGATAACCTACTGAAAATAAAATCTTCCGAAAAACCCAAGATTTATTTACATACTCATTTACATCATAACGAATTGGTAGTGATCCAGAACTCTAAATTGATCTTCGCTAATAGTTTCGAATTTGATACTAAAGAAGATTTTATTTACTACCTGCTATTCACTCTGGAACAACTTGAGCTCGATCCTAAAGAGGTTGAATTGATCTTGCTCGGTGATATCACAAAAAATTCAGAAGAATATAATATAGCGTACAGATACATCACGAATATTTCCTTTTTAGACGTATTCCATACTTTCAGTTTTTCCGAAGAAGCGAAGCCGAAATATCCTTTGGCCGAATATTTAAACATTAAAAGTCTATCATGAGAATAATATCAGGAAAGCATAAAGGAAGACGAATTACCGCTCCTTCAAAACTGCCGGTTAGACCAACGACAGATATGGCTAAGGAAGCGCTGTTTAATATTCTGAATAACCAGTATCATATTTCAGAACTTAAAATACTTGATCTATTTTCTGGAACAGGCAATTTGGCATTTGAATTCGGTTCCCGCGGCGCCAAAGATATTACTGCTGTAGATGCACATTTTGACTGCGTTAAATTTATTAAGAAGACTTCTGAAGAACTGGAGCTTTCAATAATAGCTATTAAAAGTGATGTTTATAAATATCTTGAAAAAGGAGCTACAAGATCTGATCTAATTTTTGCCGACCCTCCTTACGATTTTACTACAGATCAATTTGGAAAGATCGCTGAAATAATCTTTGATCGTGACCTGTTAAACGAGGATGGTTCATTGATTATTGAACACTCTAAACACACAGATCTAAGTCAGTTTCCCCATTATAGTCATCAGAGAAAATACGGAAGTAGCGTTTTTAGTTTCTTTGAATAATTACTACCTTCATACGATGACACACCAGGTAAGAAGACTTAACCTCACGTATGCTGATCTTGAACTACATGAACAATATGTGATTTCTACGATTAAGGAAGACCAGGTTCTTGATAAGGAACAGATCGAAGAAATGAGGGAAATCTTCTACGATCACTTTGGAGATAGAAAATGGGTATATATAAGCAATAGGAAGAACAAGTACAACGTTAATCCTGTTATCTATATAGATCTAATTCAAAGAAAATCTTTAATTGGGATCGCAATTGTACTACGTGAAAATGATGGTGCCCTTACTGCTAATTTTGAAAAACAATTTGCAACAATTCCTTTCGAGATGTTTGATAATAAATCTGAAGCTCTTGCCTGGGCCAATGGGATGCTTTCTCAGAATTCGAAGTTTTAGAAGGCTACAGTTAACCGCTACTACTATTCTATTTTTTACAGGTTTTATGATGAATGCCCAACAAATGAAACTGGTCTGGCAGGATGAATTTGATCATTCGGGAAAACCAGATCCTACAAAATGGAGTTATGAAACCGGATTCATTAGAAATCTGGAGGCACAATATTACACTTCAAGAAAAAAAAATGTACGCGTTAAAAACGGTAAATTAATTATAACCGCCAGAAACGAGTATTTTGAAAATCCTGATTACGATCCTACGATAAAAGATTATCGCATCAACACACCGGAAACCAACTACACTTCTGGTAGTATTCACACCTCGGGAAAGTTTGATTTTAAATATGGCCGAATAGATGTTCGTGCGAGTTTACCAAAGTCTGCCGGATCCTGGCCTGCAATTTGGATGCTAGGTTCAAACTTCAAAGACGTAAAGTACCCTGAAGCTGGTGAGATCGATATTATGGAACATGTAGGAAAAAACCAGGGAGAAATTCATGGAAGTGTTCATTATGCAAATGAGCAGAATGAGATCGTTTCAAAAACTGATACTACTTACGTCGATATTGTTACAGAAAAATTCCATGTATATGCAGTAGACTGGGACAGGGATCGCATCCAATTCCTGGTAGATGATGAAGTTTATCATACGTTTGAAATTGCAGATGCCGGAACTACTAACAATCCATTTAGAAAGCCATTCTTTCTATTGATCAATCTCGCACTTGGAGGAAAGTGGGCAGGAGAGATCGATGATTCAAATTTTCCGCAGAAATTCAAAATCGATTATGTACGAGTGTACCAACGAATAGAGAATAAAAAAGCAGGCCTATAAGCCGGATTCTGTCATCCGATAATAAGATCGGATTCCTTATCATTTATCTAAAATTAGCGTTACCACTAATCTTGAGCTGCCTACCCTCCGGCAACGGACGGGCGATCCTTAAATGCCGGTTTACATGGCATTGCACCGCATAGAGTTTACCTGGTTTCACTACAGCTTAACCTGTACATTCTTTCTGTTGCACTGGTCCTGATCTCACGATCGGTGGGCGTTACCCACTATACTGCCCTGTGGTGTCCGGACTTTCCTCTCCGAGGTATATGTCGAAGCGATAAGGCGGCCTGCTTCCGGCAAATGTAAGTCAAATTATGTTCATTTCTTAAGTCATTTGTTCATAAAAAACACCCCGGTCCACCTCGATTAGAATTGGGATTTTTATATTTGTAGTTCAATAGATTTTGATGGAACATTTTGTAGTATCAGCACGTAAATACAGGCCTCAAACATTCAAAGATGTTGTTGGACAGCAAGCGATCACCAATACGCTCGCGAACGCTATCCATAACAATCATCTCGCCCAGGCTTTGTTATTTACAGGACCTCGTGGTGTAGGTAAAACTACCTGTGCGCGTATCCTCGCAAAAATGATCAATCATGATGGTACTCAGGCTCCAGACGAAGATTTCGCTTTCAATATATTTGAACTGGATGCGGCTTCGAACAACTCGGTAGATGATATTCGGAATCTTATTGACCAGGTTCGTATCCCGCCACAGGTTGGAAAATATAAGGTATATATTATTGATGAGGTGCATATGCTATCTGCTTCCGCATTCAATGCTTTTTTGAAGACTCTTGAAGAACCGCCAAAACATGCTATTTTTATACTGGCCACGACAGAAAAGCACAAAATCATTCCAACGATCCTGTCTCGTTGCCAGATCTTTGATTTTAAGAGAATTACTGTAACAGATGCGAAGAACTATCTTGGTTATATCGCTGAACAGGAAGGTGTAAAAGCAGAAGATGACGCCTTGCATATTATCGCTCAAAAAGCCGATGGTGCGATGCGTGATGCATTGTCTATCTATGATCGTGTGGTCAGTTTCAGCGGAAATGAGCTTACCAGACAGGCAGTTACAGAAAATCTGAATGTTCTGGATTATGACACTTATATGCAGGTCACAGATTTGATTCTCGCGAATGATATTCCTCAATTACTTCTGAAATTTAATGAAATCCTATCTACAGGATTTGATGGACATCATTTCATTGCAGGACTGGCATCTCACTTTAGAGATCTTTTGGTTTGCAAGGATCAGAAAACCATCCAATTGCTAGAAGTGGGAGAACAAACAAAAGCTCGATATTTTGAACAGTCTCAACAAACTTCACATCAATTTTTGATGGAAGCAATTGAACTTGCAAATTCCTGCGATTTAAAGTATAAGACGAGTCAGAATCAAAGATTGCTGGTTGAACTTTGCTTAATGCAACTGGCTTCGATCACTTTCGAGACGCAAAAAAAAAAGTCTGAACGCAACATAGTTCCCCCGGAACATTTCACTCAGCATTCGGTTCAAATATCGAATGAGAAGAAAGAACTGCTAAGGGAAAATGAGCATGACAGCTCTACTCCTGCTGAAGAAATTGGTCTTCCAGATCCTAAAAAAGCACCGGAATCATGTGCTAAACCAGAAGAGGCAACTTATTATTCAAAAGAGAGTCCTTCAGATTCTAATGAATTTTCAGCCGCAACTCAGACTAAGGCTGCTGAAACCAATCCTGAAACCGATGCAAACCTTGATTCTTTAAATCTTCCGAAGCAAACATCGAACTCTACTGAAAAGACCGAAGTACAGGAATTTAGAAAAGTTGCTGAAGAAGAACCTGTTAGAACGAAAAAGATTCTTCCTGAGATCAAACGGGAAAAGGTATCTGGCCTGTCTTTAAAGAGCATTAGTAAAAAAAAGGAACTGGCGGAAAAACAAAAAGCGATGTTACCTGTTGAAGAGGTAATGGATGATGAGTTTTCCGAAGAAGATATGATACGGGAATGGAAAAATTATTCAGAAAAACTGAAGAATAAAGGTGAAAAGATTCTCGCATCTATTTTCGAATCGCAAACACCCAGCCTTGAAAATAGAGATATTCATCTCACCTTTCCGAATGAAACGATGAAGATAGATCTTGAACGGGAAGAGAACAGACTGATGAATTTTATAAAAGCCAGACTTAGAAATACGCATATAAAGCTGATCATTCATGTAGATGAAGCTGTTTCCAAAAAATACGCCTTTACTCCGCAGGAAAAATATGAAAAACTGAAAGAGGCCAATCCTCTACTCGACCAATTGCGAGCAACCTTTGATTTAGATGTATAATTATGTTGGGATTAAAATTACCTACAGACCCGAGATGGGCTGATATTGCAGAGAAAAATATTGAAGAGATCCTTGTTGATCATGCGTACTGTGAACAAAAAGCAGCTTCTACAGCGATTTCCCTTATTGTAAGTTTTCCGGAATATTCTGACCTGGTAAACGCCATGACCGCGCTTGCAAGAGAAGAAATGGGACATTTTAAAATGGTACACGACCGGCTGCTAAATATGGGATGTAAGATGGGTTGGGATCGTAAAGATGAGTACGTTATACAACTTTTAAAGTTTTTCCCTAAAGGCGGTAGCAGATCCACTCAACTAGTACATCGTCTTCTTATCGCTGGTTTGATCGAAGCCCGTAGCTGCGAACGTTTCAGACTACTTTCTGAAGAACTGGAAGATAAAGATCTGGCAAAATTTTACCGGGATTTGATGATAAGCGAAGCGAACCACTATACGATGTTCCTGAAATTCGCCCGGCAGTATGGTGAAGACCGGAAAATAGTAGATCAGAAATGGGAGGATCTACTGGAATTTGAGGCCAAAATCATGAAGGATCTGGGAACTAAAGAAAGTATTCACGGTTAGACCTTTTTCCTCTTAGAATCATTATAAAGAGATTTAATGATACCATCTGCAAGTCCAATTTTAGGTACATGGATCCAGTTGGCACGAGCCCACTTCATAGAATTTACATAGATCTTTGTAGCCGGGATGATCACATCTGCGCGGTCATTCTTTAGATCCAGTTCGGTGATTCGCTCCTCGTAAGTATAAGAATTCAGCTTTTCGTCGTAATCTTTCATATACTTCAAACTTAGAGCCTTTCCTTCCTTCTTTGCACTGGTTTTAAAAATATTGTTGATGTTTCCTCCGGAACCTATAAGATCGATATCATCGTAATCCCTGGTAGTTTCTTTAACCCATTCCCGCATTTCTTCCCAGGTATGATGCTCAACAAGATCTTCCATCATTCTTACAGTTCCTACTTTGAACGATCTTGAGGCAACCGTTTTCCCATTACTATACATAGTGTATTCTGTACTTCCACCCCCAACATCTACGTATAAATAGTTACAATCGTTCTGGATAAGTGCGTGAAGATCTGTAGCGGCGATGATCGCAGCCTCATGAGATCCGTCAATGATCTCAATATTAATTCCAGATTTCTCTTTAATTATAGCAGCAATCTCGTTACCATTAGTTGCTTCCCGCATTGCCGAAGTTGCGTAAGCCTTGTATTTCTCCACACCATGAGATTTCATCAAGAGATTAAAGGCATGCATAGTATCGATCATGCGCATGGTATTCTTTTCTGAAACTTTCTTCTTCAGAAATACATCTGCACCAAGTCTTATAGGAACACGTACCAGCGAGGTTTTGCGAAACATTGGTTCTTTACCTTCCTTTTCAGTAATAGTTGACACCAACAGTCTTACGGCGTTGGATCCAATATCTATAGCAGCGAAATTCTTTTGTTTGATCATTCGTAAATTTCAGTTTTTCTTAAATAATAATCATATAGCGCGAACTGGGATCTTACCCTTTCACCATTGGTACGTCGATAGGGATTGTCCATGCCTCTGCAATGTGTTCTGGCTTTCACATTATCACTCCAGCTAATTTCAAAGGTTTCTATAAGTTCCTGCTTGATATCCTCATCGTAAATAGGACAGGAAATTTCCACTCGTTGATCCAGATTTCTAGTCATAAGATCTGCAGATGAAATGTAAACCTTACGATTTCCACCATTCTCGAAAATATAAACCCTTGGATGCTCTAGAAATTTGTCTACAATACTAATAGCCTCTATGTTATCACTAATCCCTTCAATGCCAGGATTCAGGCAACAGATTCCTCGAACGATCAATTTGATCTTTACTCCGGCCTTGCTAGCCATGTATAATTTGTCGATCACTCCATTGTCTGACAAACTATTCAGCTTTAACCTTATACCTGCAGGTTTTCCGTTCTTCGCATTATCAATTTCAGCCTGGATAAGACTATAAATAACATTTCTTGTATAGTGCGGTGAAACGATCAAGTGCTTGTACTTGTTCACCTTGTAATTCGTCTCAAAAAATTCAAAGACCATATCTATTTCCTTCAGGATGGCAGCATCTGCAGTGAACAGCGTATAATCTGTATAAAGCCTCGAGGTATTTTCATTAAAGTTTCCTGTACTTATGAAACCGTATCTCTTGAGTTTACCTTCTTCTTCACGCTCTATCACACAGGTTTTACAATGTACTTTAAGTCCCGGAACTCCAAAAATCAAATTGACACCTTCTTCCTGCATTTGTTCGGCGTAACGAATATTCGCCACTTCATCGAACCTCGCTCGCAATTCGATTTGAACTGTAACTTTTTTGCCGTTTTTAACCGCGTTGATCAGGGAACTGGCGATATGTGAAATCTTTGCCAGCCTGTAAATTGTGATCTTAATTGTTTTAACCTTAGGATCCAGGGCTGCTTCTCTCAGGAATTTAACTACATAAGCAAAACTTTGGTAAGGTGTATATAATAAGTAATCCTTTTCAGCAATACCTTTTAGTACACTTGTTTGAAGAATCAGGCCGGGAATTGGCAAAGGTTCCCGTTTTTCGAATTGTAGCTCTGGCCGTCCCAGACTTGGGAAATCCATATAGTCCCTCCTGTTGTGATATCGTCCACCAGGAATGATACTATCAGTAGATTCGATACCCATTTTATTCATCAAATAAGTAAGAGTCTCGCTATCAATATTTTTATCATAAACAAATCGAACAGGATCTCCTTTTATTCGGTCCTTCACACTGTCTGAAATCTTTTCTATAAAACTTTTACTAAGATCGCTATCCAGATCCAATCCCGCGTCCCGCGTAATTTTGATCATGTGTGCCGAAAGACTTTCGTAATCAAAAATATTAAAAATTGTATGCAGGTTATACCGAATGAGGTCATCAAGAAGGATAATGTACTGCTTTCCATCCTCCTCTGGAAGTACAACAAATCGCTCGATATTCCGGGGAATTTCAATTAAAACATATCGCTTTTCCTTCGTTTTTCTCTTTAGGATCCTGTCTATTCCATCTTTCTGTTCTACTTCTTCGGTCATCACCATCTTCACCGCCAGATATGCTGCGGAATCTTTTAATGACGGCATTTCAGGAAGTTCATTCAGGATAATGGTAACCAGAGCCGGACTAACTTTGCTTAAAAAATAGTTTTTAATGAAGTCCTGCTGCTTGTAGGTCACTTCATTCTCATTAATGACATGGATATTATGCTCCTTCAGCTTTTCCTGGATATCTTCGAGGATCTTAAGACTTTCAGACTGTTGATCTATAACAATTTTAGTAATTGCTTCTAGAAGTTTACTCGCTTTAATTCCGCCAAGAACACTTTTGGCGGCTTTCCCGGCAAGATCAATTCTTTTAACGGTGGCATAACGTACCTTAAAGAATTCATCAAGGTTATTTGAAAAGATTCCCAGGAATCTCAATCTCTCGATCAGGGGCACTGTTTCGTCTGCCGCTTCCTGTAAAACTCTCGCATTAAAGCTTAACCAGCTTAATTCGCGGTTCGTATATTTCTTGTTAGCCATAAATTCTAGCGGAGATTTTTAGGAAATAGATGTAAAATGGTCTTTCCATTGTCAATATTTCGCCATGAATCAGCTTCAAAATCGATCACCGTGAGGCCAGTTGTTGGAACATTATCAAATTTCTTATCTCCAAGGAAATTAACGAGGATTGTCATAGCCGGATTATGGCCAAAAACAATAAGTTGATCCCGGTCATCAGGACATTGCTGTATCTCTCTAAGTAATTCGTTTTGATTGAAGGTATAAAGCTCCTCTTTTACTTCAAAATCTGGATCTGTTATATTCAGATTCTTCTTAAAAAGCTTCGCAGTTTCATGTGCGCGAACTGCGTAACTGGTCCAAAACAATCCACCTTGCTGATAGAAGTTCCGGAAGTTTTTTAGAACCAGCTCAGCATCCTTATAAGCTCTTTTCTTTAATGGTCGTTTGTGATCCGGAAGCTCATTCTCCCAGGATGATTTACCATGTCTTACTAATATTAATCGCTTCATAGATTATGGTGCTAAACGTTCGTAGTTCCAGGAGTTCGTAATTTTTTTGTAGCGTATGCGGTCATGCAGACGGCTTTCCCTTCCCTGCCAGAATTCAAAAATTTCTGGCTGGAACACATATCCTCCCCAGTCTTTTGGCTTCGGAATTTCTTTTGAATCATATTTTTCTTCAAGACTGGATAATTTTTCTTCAAGATATTCCCTCGAAGGAATTACAGAACTTTGATCTGATGCCATGGCCCCCAGCTGACTCCCTTTAGGTCTCGAATGAAAATATGCTTCCGACTCTTCTTCGGAAATTTTTACTGCAGTTCCCTGGATGATGACCTGTTTTTCCAGTTCTGGCCAGAAAAATGACAGGCAACAGTTAGGATTTTCAGCCAGAGCCTTTCCTTTATCTGAAGAGTAATTTGTATAGAAATGAAATCCCTCCAGTCCGAAAGCTTTCAATAGAATAATTCGTGACTTTGGGACCATATCTTTTCCAACCGTAGCGATGTTCATTGCATTGGCTTCAAGGATATCATCTAAGTTATCAGCCTGGTTGAACCAATCCTGAAAGAATTGTAAAGGGTCCTCAGGTATAGCATCATCTTCTATTCGATCTTTTTTGTAGGATTTACGGTAATCGTTTAGATTTTTGTTCATGTTTAGGCCGCTTTTCCTGCAATTTACGAGTTTCGAAAGTAAGATAGAAATGTTTCTGACGGATTCTAAAACATTTAATGATGGATGCAAAAAACATGCATTTTGTCGGATATTGTACACAAATCTTCTTTTTTACCGACAATATAAAAATTTAACGGACTACAAAATTTTTATTTACTTCAGCACTGCTAATCAGTACTTTATCCCTTGTCATTATCTTAAAAACAAGGAATTGGAACTGCAGAAATTATTAAATTCCTACAAAATTCTCACAGATAATTTTTCAATTTGCACTTTGTCACCCGATCTAAGGATTGGAAACCGCCATTGAACGAGATTATAACGCTTTATATCTAAAAAGCTGATTATTACACACTTCGACCTTTAATTCTATCTAATTTTACTTCAGAATAGCACCATAATAGAGTCACCCCCACACTTCTCTAAAGTAGTTCCTCAAAACTACAGGTTGTCTTTCAAATTTTATTGCATTCCCCAATTCAGAAGAAAAAAAGGATTTTCTCTGAAAGTCACAACTATTGAAATTATTCGAACAAACTCGCTAAGACCGAGAAAAAATAGAATTGATAATTCTAAACATTATTGATATGATTTGGAAAAATACCTTCAAGAAAACTACAGGTTTAACTTTGGCTAAAAGCTTAATATTAGCTTTTCTGGCAATTTTCCTGTTCAGTGCAGATAGTGCATATGCTCAAGTATTTACACCAGATGGTGATTTTAGTGCGAGTGAATATGCAGGTGGTCAGGTAAGAGATGTTGATCTAAACGCTACGGGAACATGTAATGTAAAGCAGGTTTATTCAATAGTTAAGAGTGACATTGAAGGGCCCTATCTATTGCTTGGATTTTACAATGGTAACGCAGGTCAGGCGACTTTCAGGTATTATATAGATACTGATCCTACCCTGGATTTGGTTTCCGAAACTTTTAAAGGCGAATCTTACAGTTTTCCAGGCGCAGATGTTGTATTACAGGTGAATGCCAGTGGTAATACGGCTTCTGTTTTTAAGTATAATGGAACAAGTTTAGTAAATTATACCGGTAGCGGAATTATTGCAGCTGTAGGTGATTATGATCCAGCTGATGACAAATTTATAGAAATAAAGATCCCATTATCCGGGGATGGTTCAATAATCGATGTATGCGATTTAGCTGAAGGCTTCAATATAAATCTCGGTTCTTATATATCTTTTGCTGGTAAAAGTATCACTGCCAATGTCTGTAATTATGAAAGTTTTGATATAGATATTGCGGTTAATGGAAGTATAGATGGATCGTCTTCTTATTGTTCTACACAAAACTCTACAGTTCTAACTCTATCAGGTAATTATGGGGCTATAGTCAAATGGCAAAAAAATGAAGGTTTAGGTTGGACAGACATTGCTAATACCTCTAATATTTATACTGCCACCGATGTTGCGGTTACTACCAGTTATAGAGCAATCATCGTTAATAACACCTGTCCTGGGAACGAGGTTGAGACTGGTACGGCTACAATAACGATTAATGAGGCTCCTACTGCGGAAGCTGGTCAGAACATGGAACTAACTTGTACTACCACTTCTGTAACATTAAATGGTTCTGGGGATTCTAACAATACTGATGCTGATCTTTCTTACGCATGGACGGGACCGGAAGGATTTACTTCTTCTGAGGCGATGCCAGGTGTTTCTGTAGTTGGAACATACACACTAACGGTAACTGATAACGACAACGGATGTTTTGTAACTGATTCTGTAGAAGTTACTCAGGATATCACTGCTCCTACTGCGGAAGCTGGTGAGAACATGGAACTTACCTGTGCCACTACTTCAGTAACTCTGAATGGTTCTGGTAACTCTACCAATGATGATGCTGACCTTTCTTACGCATGGACAGGTCCGGGAGAATTTTCTTCTGATATGGCTACTCCTAGTGTCACTGTGGAAGGTACTTATACACTGACTGTAACTGATAATGATAATGGTTGTTTTGCAACCGATACGGTGGAAGTAACTAAGGACGCTAACGTTCCTACTGCTTCTATCGATGGTAATGACGAACTAAACTGTAACAATACTGAAATTACGCTGAATGCTTCTGGATCTGTAGTGAACGGAACTCCTTCTTATTCCTGGACGATGGATACCGCTGATGGTACTGAAGTGGGAACCCAGGCTACTTTAGAAGTGACTGCTGCCGGAGTTTATGTCCTTACAGTGACCGATCTTGACAACGGTTGTTTTGATACGAATTCTGTTGAAGTAATTCAGGATAATACCGCTCCTACTGCGGAAGCTGGTGATGACATGGAACTTACTTGTACTACCACTTCAGTAACTCTGAATGGTTCAGGGGATTCTACCAATACTGATGCTGATCTTTCTTACGCATGGACGGGTCCTGAAGGATTTACTTCTGACGAGGCGATGCCAGGTGTTTCTGTAGTTGGAATATACACACTAACGGTAACTGATAACGATAACGGATGTTTTGTAACTGATTCTGTTGAAGTTACTCAGGATATCAACGCTCCTACTGCGGAAGCTGGTGAGAACATGGAACTTACCTGTGCTACCACTTCAGTAACTCTGAATGGTTCTGGTAACTCTACCAATGATGATGCTGATCTTTCTTACGCATGGACAGGTCCAGGAGAGTTTTCTTCTGATATGGCTACTCCTAGTGTAACTGTGGAAGGTATTTATACACTGACTGTAACTGATAATGATAATGGTTGTTTTGCAACCGATACGGTGGAAGTAACTAAGGACGCTAACGTTCCTACTGCTTCTATCGATGGTAATGAAGAATTAAACTGTAACAATACTGAAATTACGCTGGATGCTTCTGGATCTGTAGTGAACGGAACTCCTTCTTATTCCTGGACGATGGATACCGCTGATGGTACTGAAGTGGGAACCCAGGCTACTTTAGAAGTGACTGCTGCCGGAGTTTATGTCCTTACAGTGACCGATCTTGACAACGGTTGTTTTGCTACGAATTCTGTTGAAGTAATTCAGGATAACACCGCTCCAACTGCGGAAGCTGGTGATGACATGGAACTTACCTGTACTACCACTTCAGTAACACTAAATGGTTCTGGGGATTCAACCAATACTGATGCTGATCTTTCTTACGCATGGACGGGTCCTGAAGGATTTACTTCTTCTGAGGCGATGCCAGGTGTTTCTGTAGTTGGAACTTATACACTAACGGTAACTGATAACGATAATGGATGTTTTGTAACTGATTCTGTTGAAGTTACTCAGGATATCACTGCTCCTACTGCAGAAGCTGGTGAGAACATGGAACTTACCTGTGCTACCACTTCAGTAACTCTGAATGGTTCTGGTAA
>NZ_JBLWIM010000014.1:0-558 GCF_048381525.1 Christiangramia qingdaonensis | reverse complement strand
TTTAAAAAAGTTATAATCCTATTGTCATATTTTCACAATTCATGTAACTAAATATAATAGAAGGTCGAAAGACATTAATTGACAATATGGAAAATCTAACATTTGAGCAGGTTCTTGGTGAAAATAAAGAAAAGATCTACAGAATTTGTAAAATCTATGCTGTTTCTCCAATTGAACCAGAAGATTTATTTCAGGAAGTTACCTATCAGATATGGAAAGCTTTGCCTGCGTTTGAGAATAGATCAAGCATAGATACCTGGGTTTATAGAATTACATTAAATGTAAGCATTCGTTCGAAAAACAGATTGAATAAGACCAACGATAAGAGTGTGAGATTAGAAACAATTAATTTTCAGCCAACATCAATATGTCCAGACCAAGATTCGGAGAAAAAATATAAGGCTCTTCAAGAATGCATAAAAACACTAAGTAAAATAAATCAAGCTATTGTTATTTTTTCCTTAGAAGACTTACCCTATAAAGAAATAGCAAAAATTACAGGATTAACCGAAAATCATATCGCTGTAAAAATGAAAAGAATTAGAAACGAACTTTTAG
>NZ_JBLWIM010000013.1:7927-12917 GCF_048381525.1 Christiangramia qingdaonensis | reverse complement strand
AGAAATAGCAAAAATTACAGGATTAACCGAAAATCATATCGCTGTAAAAATGAAAAGAATTAGAAACGAACTTTTAGATTGTATAATTTCTAAAATAGATTAAGATGACACAGAAAATAGAATGGGAAGAAGTGAAAGAAATTTGGAAAAATTCTTCACAATCAAAGAAGATTGATATCCATATTTCCCAATTGAAAGAAGAATTAAAAAGTAAATCAAGTGAATTTGAAAAGAATTCTATCAATTCGGATATTTCGGTAATTACCTCTTATTGGGATGATTTTAAATCGAAGACAAGTCAATTTGAAAAAGATTCGGTAAAAAATGATTTGTCTGAAATAAATAAATTGCTAAAAAACTTTCTTTCACTATTTAATAAGAAGAAATAGTATTTTAACCTACTATTGCCAACAACGGTTCATCGCCAATAGACGGTAGCGTTATTAAGAAAATAATTAACTTGACCAACAAACCAATACTAAGCCGACAAATCCGCGTCCTTTACTCCGCCAACTGGCGATAACCGAGACCGTTGTGCGTCATTTTCAAACGAGATTAATTTTATAATCAATATGAAAAAAATATTATTTATCGTCCTACTGATAAATACTTTTTTAGTTCAAGGACAAAACGAAATTCAAGTTTATCCTTCAGGAATTTATAACACCTTTGAAGATTTTCAACATAAAGAACCAACTTCAAAAGAAACATTTTCAACAAAACAAAATCGGAACATCATCAATAATACTTTTCGAATAAAAGATAAAAATGGAAAAAAGATAAAAGAGGCCTTTGCCTTATCAGATAAACAAAAGCTTTATGTGCGAACTAATTCAATGGAAGAACGATTTACTAATTCAGAATTCGATAAACCAAATGCAGAAAAGAAAGATTACTCATTAGCCAATTTGATAAATGAAAAATACATCTATTTTGAAAATTATTTTCAAAGTAAAGGCGTATCCAATTGGGGAATTGGAAAAGTATATCTATCAGGAATAATTTATAATATCGAAAAAGGAACTTTCACCGCTTTAAATTCAATTGATCATCTTAATTCTTTTTTAGAAACAGAAAATTTAGATCCTATTGAAAAGAAAGATCTCCAAAAAGAGAAATTTGAAATAACAGATACCCGCAAGGTAATGGTTCAGTTATTTGAATTAGAATAGAAAACGTCGCACAACATCGGTTAATCGCAAATAACGGGTATTTTAGAAAAAGTGTAATTTTAGAAACCAGGAAAGAAAATAGTTAATCCGACAAGTCCGCGTCCCTACTCCCGCAACTTGCGATAACCGTAACCGTTATATGCTATTGCTCCGCAGAATTTTAGCTACTAAGAACAATAATTTTTCTAATCCGACTATGAAGTGCTTGGAAGCCCTCATATGACAAATCCGAAGTAAGAACTTTTAGTAAATCGATAACTTACATAATTCAGATCCGAAATGAGATTCTACATGTATCTTTCAAACGAAATTTTATGGGAAAGAACGCCGAATTTTAATTGAATATATACGCTAAAGAATTTTCAGGATCTACTGGAGCAAACTTAAAGCAAAGCAAACTGGAGTTTCTGATTGATAGCTAAACTAAAACGGACGTTCACTCTTGCGCAATGATTTCAGTTAAGAAAATAAATTACACATTAAAATTTTGAGGTTCCCGACAGCGGCAAATCTCCCGTTCTTACTCGGACGTATCGCAACAGCATATAACAACGAATATTCGCAATTGTGGCCATTTGAATTAAAATAGTATTTTTAGAAACCAACAAACAAAAACCTAAGCGGACAAATCCGAATACCTTCAACCACAACTGACGATTATTCGAAACCGTTGGCAGCAAGCTTTTAGAAAATTCAAATGATAGAAATCTTTAAAACTGACAAAATCCCATCTGACTTTTTAGAAGCTCTTAGATTATCCATGAACTATGGATTCATCTCAAAAAGAGAAATATGGAATTGGGCTTTAAAATCAATTGAACTATCCGATAAATACGATCCAATTCTTTTCGATTTAATAGAAGGAAAAGAACCAGATGGAAGGCAAATTGATTTTGCCTTAATAATAAGAACCCAGAATGATGAAACTGACAAATCATTTAGGTTATTAATCAGTTCGATAAATAATCAAGTTTCGCAGGGAGAAATATCTTTAGAGGAAGCAGCAAATAAATAATATTATTACACCCGAGATTTAGAGATAAATGAACCAGAAAGAGATTTTTTATATCATTTTGATAATGACTTTTACTTGGCTAAATCCCATATAATAGGAGATATTGATTCAATTAAAAATGAATTAAAAGACACACTGGAATTCTATAAAAGATTAGCATTTGATAATTACAAAGATTGGAATTCGATCAATAAAGAAATAGATTCGAGAATAAAGCCGGCTGCCAACAACGGCTCATCGCAAATAACGGGCAGTTGACTGAAAATGGTTATTTTAGAGACCAATTATTGAAACACCTAATCCGACAAATACGCGTCCCAACTCCCGCAACTTGCGATAGCCGGGACCGTTGTAATGCATTTTTAATCAAACTGAGGAACTAAAATGAAAAATTGCTTTAAATGCGAAACTAAAATTGAGGACAGCTTCAAATTTTGTCCAAATTGCGGTTCAAATCAGACCGAGATTAAATGTCCAAACTGTAAATATAGTAATGAACCAAATTCTAAATTTTGTCAAGAATGTGGCATTCATTTACTCGGAAAACAAAAGCCCGAAATAAAAGTAGAATTAATCCAACAGCCAATTCCTGAATTTGGAATTACAGTTGAATTTAAATATTCTACATCTCAAACTTTTGATTTTGCGGTAGAAGAGGCACAAAAATTTACTACATATCAACAGATTGGCGAAGATAAAAAAGCAATTTATCGTGTTAATGTAACAGAAGACCAAATAGAAACACTTGAACCACTTTTAGAGAATTTAAAAGGTTGGCGAAATAGAAAGGTTTATCACAACGGAGAGAAAGTTAAATGGGATACGATGTTCAGTCATCAATGGTGTTATGAACAAAGAAAAGCAAGTTATAAGCCAGATTTATATTGCTTCGGATACGAGAATAATTACGACTACAATTTGTGGGGATGTATTCAAACAAGGCTTGCTTTTACAGAACATTCAGAGTTATTTAAATATGGAAAATGGCTAAATACAGAAGGTGATTGGGAATTTGATAAAGAAAGAATAAGTCACGAATTAGAAAAAAATCTTTATCAATATCGATTTTGCCCAGCTATGAATTTGGATCTCGTCAAAGACGTTCTTCTTGCTTTTCCGGACCAAGTCAATCCATCGAAGGATGATGATTGGAAATTTATAAGAAACTACAGTTCTCAAGATGGATTAAGAATCACACAAAAAAGTAGTTTTGGATATGAAGAAGAATATTTTGTAAATGGTGCTGCGCCGAATAGTATGAAAAAGTTCTTACTGCAGGTTAGCAAAAGAATGAAAAGAAAAATACCAAGTGAAATAATACAACGTTAAAAAAACGCATTACAACATCGGTTAATCGCAAATAACGGGTATTGCGGAAAAAGCGTAATTTTAGAAACCAAGAAAGAAAATGGTTAAGCCGACAAGTCCGCGTCCCTACTCCCGCAACTTGCGATAACCGTAACCGTTACAAACAAGAACGACTGAGAGTTTTAGGATTAGAAGTAAAAATGGTATCCAACATAAAACTCCATTAAGTCAAAATTAGACATCACATATTAATAAAAATGCTATTATGAAAACTTGGGAATTTAAAATGGAGAGTACTCCTAGCATAATAAGTGAAAAATTAAATTCTTCACTTGAGTCATTTAACGGATTTGTGTTCAATATTAAAAATGATAAAAAGAATTCAATTTCATTTAAAATTCACAAACGACTGCAATACGCCTGGTACATAATTTATCATAATAACGTAATCGTGAATGGTAGATTAGGTGGAACAGAAACTAAAAATGCAACGAAAGTAGAAATCACTTTCAAGCAGCATTTTTTATGGAAATTAGTAATATTTACACATTTGTTTTTGGGCTTTGGTTTTATAATAGCCTTAATAGCAAATAATAATACAAATATTGCTATATATACATTTGCGGCAGTATTAATAGCAATTGGCGTATTCTTATGGAGCAAACTCCAGAAAAAGTACAATAGAAATGTTCAAGAATACAAAAATCTGATATCTGAAATTTTAGATCTTTAATGAGCATTTGGTTTTCGTTCCAGTTTGTAACAACGGTTCATCGCCAATAAGCGGCACTGTTAGGAAGAAAATATTTAACTTGACTAACAAACCAATACTAAGCCGACAAATCCGCGTCCCCTACTCCGCCAACTGGCGATAACCGAGACCGTTGGCTCCAATTTTATGTTAAAATTTCGTTCTTAATTAATGCCGTTTACATTCTCACATCCAGCAATAGTTTTACCATTAAAATTTATATCCAATAAATGGTTCTCATTGACCGGACTTGTAATTGGAAGTATTACTCCAGACTTTGAATATTTTATAAAAATGAAGGTCGAAAGTCATTTTAGTCATTCCATATTAGGAATATTCTATTTCGATTTACCTTTAGCAATAGTACTTACGTTTATTTTTCATAATATCGTTAGAAACCAACTAATTGAAAATTCGCCGAAAATAATTAAAGCACGAACAATAGATTTCAACAATTTCAATTGGAATCAATATTTCAAATCAAATTATTTAGTAGTGATTATATCTATTTTAGTTGGGATTAGCTCTCATATATTCTGGGATAGTTTTACACATAAAACAGGATTTTTCGTATCAGAAATAATCTATCTACAGAAGAATATAGAAATAAGAAATTACAACTTCCCTATTTATAAAATTCTACAACACTTAAGCACAATATTAGGAGGTTTAATAATTGCTTTGAGCACCTACAAATTACCTGCGAACCAAAATAAAGCAGGTATGGTAAATTATAAATACTGG
>NZ_JBLWIM010000013.1:2088-7887 GCF_048381525.1 Christiangramia qingdaonensis | reverse complement strand
GATTTTTTCTAGGATTAGATTTAAACGCTTATGGAAATATAATTGTCTCAATTATTTCAAGTATTTTAATCTCACTTATTTGTACTCCACTAGTTCTGGGAATAAAACAAGAGCCAACATCGGTTAATCGCAAATAACGGGTATTGTCGAAAAAGTGTAATTTTAGGAACCAGGAAAGAAAATAGTTAATCCGACAAGTCCGCGTCCCTACTCCCGCAACTTGCGATAACCGTAACCGTTGTGTGTAAGTTTTCAATTAAAAATTAAGCGCTATCGAAGAATGCAAACATATTGATTGTTCAGAAATAGAAATCTACGAAGAGGGTTATTGCTATTTTCATTATATAGGTGGTTCACTACGTAATGGCGAAACATACGAACAATATCAAATTATCGAACAGGATTTTATTGATTTCATCAAAATTGTCCCAATAGATGAAGAATACCATTTTAATGTTTATTCTCCTTTACTGCGAGATATTATAATAAGATCTTGTGTTCAAATTGAAGTTTTTTTCAAAGAATGGGGAAAGTATAAATGTTCTGAAGATGAGAACTGTGATTTAGCGAAAAAGTACAATCAACTTAACAGAAAAACACAGAAGAAAAAAGGAGTTAAAAATTGGAATTTTGGAGATTATTATATTTTTAAAGAACGAGATATAAAAAATAGCTTTTTACACGTTCGACCTCTAGATAAAGATATTAGACCATTTGAAAATTGGTTGGATGAAAAAAATCCACCTGATTGGTGGAATGTATACAATTTGATAAAACACGACGGTATTAATTCTAAAAAAGAAGCGACATTAAAAAACGCTTTAAATTCTCTTTCCGCTTTATTTCTATTACACTGTTCCAACGGATATTCCAGGAGCTATTTATTAGAATTTTCGAATCAAACCATTTCCGAAAGATTCGATTTTGTAGAGATAAGATTTAATCAAATAACAACACCCCTTGATTCTAAGAGATACTTATTTAAAGATATTTCTGGTTCTTTTGGAAGACCCGTAAAGGTTTTAAAACATCCAAATAGATTGTAACAAGAAAACCAACACACAACAACGGTTAATCGCCAATAAGCGGCAGCGTTAGTAAGAAAATAATTATCTTGATCAACAAACCAACACTAAGCCGACAAATCCGTGTCCCTTACTCCGCCAACTGGCGATAACCGAGACCGTTAGCTACAATTTAAATGAATGTACTTTCCTGAAATAGTTTGACTGAATATTTATAATTAATGAAAATCACCATTTATATATTAGAATTAGAACGCGGGTATTACTATGTAGGAAGCACTAAAAATTTAGATTTAAGATTGAAACAACATTTAAATGGTAAAGGGTCTGAATGGACAAAAATGAACAAAGTGAAAAGAGTTTATAAAACATATGATTTTGTGATAAACTCAAAATTGGAAAGAGATAATCTTGAAAACCATTTTACTATTGAATTAATGAAAGCTAAGGATTGGTTCAAAGTAAGAGGTGGTTATTTTTGCAACATAAATAGTATTCTTAATTTAAAAAATTTACACAGTCACGGATATTTCAAGGAAATTCAAAGAGATGAAACATTAAAAAGAAAAGTCATTTTTGTTCTTATGCTAGAAAATGAAAAGTTTTTCATTGGTAAGAGTGTAGACTTCAACAAATCATTGAAAAAGCATCAGAATGGAAAAGCATCTAAATGGACTAAGCTTCATAGGCCTATTAAGGTTGTAGAAACTATAGAACTGGGACAAGAAAATCATACAGAGATTCAAAATAGAATTGACGAATTAGTACAACAATACTTTAAGAAATTTGGATTCGAAAATGTACGTGGTGGACGTTATAGTATAATTGATACGCTAATGCATTTAAAAAAAGTGAGAAAGGACAATAAACTGTAGCTAACATCGGTTAATCGCCAATAAGCGGCACCGTTAGAAAGAAAATAATTAACTTGACCAACAAACCAATACTAAGCCGACAAATCCGCGTTCCTTAATCCGCCAACTTGCGATAATCGAGACCGTTGTAGCCAATATTTGCAGTGTGATTTCGATTAATACATTAACCACATGAATATTCAGAAACTTATACTTTTAACCCTAATTGCTCTCTTATCATCTTGTGATACTAGCACTGATAAAAAGAACGCGAAAATTGATGATTTCGACAAAATATTTATAGATAGTCTAGTTCCCATGGCTGATAAAAGTTATTCCGTTTTTTACGTAAAAATTAAGGGAAACTCGAATGACTCAATCAGACTAAATATCAGTTCGGATAATAATGAAGATGAAAAATTCGATTATTACTTCATTGGTGATTTTGAAAAAGAAATTCGCATGGACTATTACGGCGAATCAAAAAAATATGTAAAGTTAGATCCGTATAAAGCTACAGATGGAAAATTGGAGTTAGATTACCAATTGTAATTATAGTGCAAAAACTGGCAACAACAACGGTTCATCGCCAATAAGCGGTAGCGTTAGAAAGAAAATAATTAACTTGACCAACAAACCAATACTAAGCCGACAAATCCGCGTCCCTTACTCCGCCAACTGGCGATAACCGGAACCGTTGGCAATAATATTACAAGTTACTCCTGTTTTAAAAGATAAAATGAAAAAGCTATTATTCTTAATTATAATCATTTCAACCAATTTTATTCATTCTCAAAAAAATCCTCTTGATCGGTACTTAACAAAAATTGAGCATACAGATCATAAAGCTTTTGTAAAATCAATTTTTGTGGAAGATTCAATATTTGGAAATAGGGATTATCTATCAAACAGATTTAAAGTTATTTATAATGATAAGGATCAAATAAAGAGGTATATCATGTATGGAGAAAGTCTTTCAACACCATTCAAAATTGTAACCTATGATAGTTTAAAAAGAGTAGAGAAAATTGAAATCAACAGAAAAGATGGAAATGGAGAAAAAGTTGTTCAATATTTCAAAGATAATTTGACAGAACCAGATTCAATTAAAATTTTTACTCCAGATTTAGTAGAAATAAGAAAATATGACAATCATTTTGAAGACGATTTAGTCGTAAGAAGAGAAATTATTGAGAATGATACTTTAAGACTCTACACATTATTCGAGTATGATTCAAATAAAAATTTGACCAAAGAACTAAATATTAATACGAAAAATGGATTTGGTGTAATAAATAAACTTGGAAACTCTCCAACTAAACATCTAAATCCAAATGATTCAACCTTATTTAATTATAAAAAAGTTGGAGATACAATAATTGTCGAAAAAGAAAGATTTAAAGGCTTAATAGTTCGAGAAAAAACTTATAATGATGAAAATGTAGATGTAAAAATTGAGGAACAATTAAACAAGGAAAAAAACTTTGTATTTCAAAGATGGATTATAATCAAAACAAAAGATTCCACAATATCTGAGCATAAATATTACAAAAACAAAGGTGAATTAGAAAGCTATTATAATTCCTACACTTACGATGACAAAAAGGTTTCGAAATGGATTGATCCCAACATGATGAAAGCCGGAAAACCTGAAAAGAAATCAATCACAAAAATTGAAAAAGAATTTGACCGTCATGGAAATTGGATAAAGAAGACTTTTACTAAAAATGACACGATTACAAGTGGAATCAGTAGAACTATAGAATATTATTGTGATGAAATTGAACAATAATTACAATATATTCAATGTAATACTATTGCCAACATCGGTTCATAGCAAATAACGGGTATTGCGGAAAGAGTGTAATTTTAGAAACCAAGAAAGAAAATAGTTAATCCGACAAGTCCGCGTCCTTACTCCCGCAACTTGCGATAACCGTAACCGTTAGGCAAAATTTTTAACCATGAAAAATGAATAATTCTAGAATGATAGGGTCAAAAGTAATTTTTATAATTATGTTGTTTTCTTACGCTGTACAGGGGCAACATGACGAACAAAGAGCAGCAGCTACTATTCAAGTAAAAGAAATGATTCATTTTTACAATGATAAGAATATCTCCGAATATGTAGATTACTTATTACCTGCATATTTTGGCAACAACAAAAAAGCCAAGGATGATTTGATAGAAATGTGGAACCAAATATTGAAAAATGATACTGACAAATTTGAATTAAAAAAGCTTTTATATCTCACTAAATCAAATAATAAATTTCAATCGTTATTCGAAATAAGTTTTCGAGATAAAAGAAAAAGTTTTATAGCAGGTGTTTCTGATAATCAAGGTAAAGAATGGAAGTTCTCGCAGTCAATGAATAATAATATACAATTTGATCAAATACTAGAATATATTCCTGATTATGATATAAGTTTTTCTAGTTATATAGATCCAGACTTTGGCAAACGAATAAATTATAACATTGGAGATATTATATCACCTTTTAATTATAGTGACATTTATGGGAATGAAATTTCGTCGGAATCTACCAAAGATGATATTATTGTACTAAATTTTTGGGGGACTTGGTGCGCGCCATGCATTAAAGAAATTCCAGAACTAAATCTATTAGTAGATAAATTTAAAAATGAAAATGTAAATTTTATTGCTCCTGCGGTGTCTACATCAAAAGAAAATCTGATGAAAATTTTTCTTCCTAAGCATCCATTTTCTTATAATATAGTTTTAATTAAGGGTGACGAATATCAGATAACCTCATTTCCAACTCATATAGTTATTAATCAAAACAAAGAAGTGATAAATATTATAAGAGGATATAGTAAAGAAAATATAAAAAAATTAGAATATTCTATAGAAAAGGCGCTATAAAAACTTTGCCTAACATCGGTTCATCGCAAATAACGGGTTTTAAAGGAAACAGTGTAATTTTAGAAACCAGGAAAGAATCGTAACTAAGCCGACAAGTCCGCGTCCCTACTCCCGCAACTTGCGATAACCGTAGCAGTTACACCTAATTTTCAAACATGAAAAAAACATTACTATTTCTAATTGCAATTTTCACAGTAATTAATGTTTCCAGTCAAGAATTAGATTTGAATGGAAAATGGATTTTCGAAGATATTTCAAGTGAAAAAGAAATTGATGAGAAAGGAAAAAAAATGGCTGAAATGATGTTCGAAGGAATGTATCTGGCATTTGATTCTAATAAATATCAGCAATCAATGATGGGAAAAATTGAGAATGGTAATTGGTTAGAAGATGAAGATGGAATATTCTTTATTTCATCGAAAGGCTACGAATATCAAGTCTCTATTAAAGAGTTATCAGAAGATAGAATTCTCTTCATACTTAACGATATGAGTCTAAAACTTAAGAGAACGGAATCTGATTTTGAGATTCCTGAATTTGTAGACAATCTTGATAAAATTAAAGGAATTGAAATCGATGAAAAACTACTTGCCGGAAAATGGAATTGGGTTGAAACAATTAAAAAAAATGGAGATTCCGCTCCTGCAATTAAACATTCAAAAACAGAATTGACAAGTTATAATTTCAAAGATGATCGAAGTTTTGAAAACAAGGCACCATTTGGAATGGAGTTATTTGGTTATTGGCAGATTAGTGATGATCTCAATTATTTAATTGTGCAAAGTGAGAACAAAAATGAATATTTTAAGGTTCTAAAATTAGAAGGAAAATTTCTTGAATTATATAATCCAAAAAACGAATCAATATTGAAATTTGAACAAGAAAACTAGGTGTAACATCGGTTCATCGCAAATAACGGGTATTATCGAAAATGTGTATTTTTAAAGATCAATTATGAAAACAACTAAGCCGACAAATCCGAGTCCCTACTCCCGCAACTTGCGATAACCGTAACCGTTATATAAAATTGCACA
>NZ_JBLWIM010000013.1:0-2054 GCF_048381525.1 Christiangramia qingdaonensis | reverse complement strand
ATAAGAATGAATAACAACATCTCTAAGAAAACTGACTATAAGGAGCTTTCTGTTTGGATCTTCTCAATTTTCTGTATCTCGCTTTTACTAATATTCAGTATAACGGAATTCCTTAGAGGAGTTTTAAATGAATGGCTATTTGAAAATAGTAGATTATTTCTCGTGCTACTCACTGTTGGAGTTGTAGTTATGTCATTTATAAACTCTCTGAAACTTCTGAGAAGAAATGATGCCTCAAAAAATATGAAATGGATTGTATTAAGCTCAATACCATTTGTACTATTTGCAATCGCTTTCCTATTAGCATTTAACTGGAAGAATATAGTAGAATCATATTTCAATTAATATGAACTCTAAACATGTTCTTAGTTTGTGCAACTTTAAATAACAGCGGTTGATCGCAAATAACGGGTTTAACCGAAAAAGTGTAATTTTAAAAACCAAGAAAGAAATTGGTTAATCCGACAAGTCCGCATCCCTACTCCCGCAACTTGCGATAACCGCAACCGTTGGCAAGAATTTTATTTTAAGATTTCGACTTTTTAAGTTTTATTTGCGGACTAACCCAAAAAACTAATCAATTGAAAAAATTATTTTTCTTCGCCTTTGTTCTAATTTCAACTTTCTCCTTCTCTCAAATGCAATATGGTGTTCTTGGAGGGATAAATAATTCTGCTCTTTCCAATGGGACAAAATCATTTAATATGAATCACCAAATAAGTTTACATTTAGGGATAGTGGCGGAAAAAGAACTGGGAAATAATATAGCGTTTAGACCTAAGTTAATGTATTCTCAGCAAGGTAACCGGGAGTTCAATGTTTCAACTGTGAATTATAAATTAAATTACATCAATTTACCTTTAGACTTTAAATTCTTTAACTCACCATATATTCTATTTGGTCCCCAAATTGGAGTACTCTTAAATAAAGAGTTCATGAATTATGAAGGTGAACCAGATTCATTTGATTACGGATTAAATTTAGGATTTGGAATCGATATTAAAAGATTTTTTATCGAGTTAGGAGCATATCAAGGATTAAACAAACTATTTACTACTGAGATAAGTAATATGACATTTGAACCTACAAATACAGTATTACAATTAAGTTTAGGATACAACTTATAAAACTCTTGCCAACATCGGTTCATCGCAAATAACGGGTTTAGCCGAAAAAGTGTAATTTTAGTAACCAGTAAAGAAAAGTGTTAATCCGACAAGTCCGCGTCCCTGCTCCCGCAACTTGCGATAACCGGAACCGTTGTAAACAAGAACAACTTCAAGTTTTTGACAAAGAAGAAAATTATTTTTACGCAGTTATCTGTATATTTAATTTACAAAATGAAGAATTGTGCAAATTGTACGTATTACTTTAAAATACAATTATGAAAGACTGGAATTTTCAAGTAAAAAATAGCCCGAAAGAGATTCGCCAAAAGTTAGAATCTTCGATTGGGAACGCTAACAGATTTGTGCTCAATATGAATGATGACAAGCTAAATCTGGAAAACTTTAAAATTCGTAAACGGCTTTTACTTCCATTTGAGATAAACAAACAGAATAATATTATTGTAAATGGAAAAATTACTAGAATTGATCCAGGAAAAGGTACGGGTATTAAAGTCTCTTTCTCGCAGCATCCTTTATCAAAGTTAATAATGTACGGACATATTATTCTCGGGTTAGGATTTTTAGTTGCTATAATTCTGGAATATAGTAACAACTCTTATACATATCTAATTGCAGGAATATTATTAGCGATCGGAGCATTATTAGGCTTTCAGCTTAAAATAAATTTTGACAAAAATGTACAGGAATACAAAAAATTGATTTCTGAGACACTAGGACAAAATTTGAACTATTCGAAATAGATTTTCAAAACAAGCAAATAGTGTTGTTCCAGTTTACAACAACGGTTAATCGCCAATAAGCGGTACCGTTAGAAAGAGAATAATTATCTTGACCAACATCAATATACTAAGCCGACAAATCCGCATCCATAATTCCGCGCCACTTGTCGATATACGAGACCGTTATACACAAGTGCTCCGCAAC
>NZ_JBLWIM010000012.1:1346100-1359268 GCF_048381525.1 Christiangramia qingdaonensis | reverse complement strand
ATTACTACTCTCAACGAACATACGCCTTGCTCCCAAAGCGGCTGCAAATATACACCCCAATTTTAATTACACAATGATTTTTTCAAGAAAAATATAAAATAAGTACAAGATTAATTATAAGTGGTTGAACTTCAGAATTATCAAAGTCTAAATAATTTCATAATGCATTTCCGAAGAGATAATCAACACCTATATATAGTATATAGGTAAGTATGTATTGTGCAACCAAACTCAACACCTTATCTTTGCGACTTCGTAAAACATGTATATAATGATCAAGATCACTCTGCCAGACGGAAGTATTAAAGAGTTTGAAAAAGGCACTACTCCAATGGATGTTGCCAGAAGTATAAGCGAAGGACTTGCAAGGAATGTTATTTCTGCAAAGTTCAATGATGAAACTGTGGAAACCACAACACCTTTAAATACCGATGGCGATCTTGTTCTTTTCACCTGGTCTAATGATGAAGGTAAAAAAGCATTCTGGCATTCATCTTCTCACGTAATGGCTCAGGCTATTCAGGATCTGTACCCGGGAGCCAAGCTTACTATAGGACCAGCGATTGATAGAGGATTCTACTATGATGTAGACTTCGGAGAGAATAAGATCTCAGAAAATGATTTCAAGAAGATCGAAGATCGTATGCTGGAAATTTCCCGTGGTAAACATGATTTTGCACTGCGTTCAGTTTCGAAAGCTGATGCGCTGGAATTCTACAAGAAGGAGAACAATCCTTTTAAAGTAGAGCTTATCGAAAATCTTACTGATGGTGAAATCACCTTCTGTGATCATGATACTTTCACAGATCTTTGCCGCGGTGGTCATATTCCAAATACAGGAATCATTAAAGCGGTAAAATTGATGAGTGTTGCCGGCGCATACTGGAGAGGTGATGAAACCAATCCTCAATTAACCAGAGTATATGGTATATCATTTCCGAAGCAAAAAGAATTAAAAGAATATCTGGCTCTATTGGAAGAAGCCAAGAAAAGAGATCATAGAAAATTAGGGAAGGAACTGGAGCTATTCACTTTTTCACAAAAAGTTGGACAGGGATTACCATTATGGCTTCCGAAAGGTGCAGCTCTTAGAGAGAGACTCGAGAATTTCCTAAAGAAGGCTCAGAAGAAAGCAGGCTATGAAATGGTCGTAAGTCCGCACATTGGTCATAAGGAACTCTATGTAACTTCTGGTCATTATGCTAAATACGGGGAAGATAGCTTTCAGCCAATAACGACTCCTAATGAAGGAGAGGAATTTCTACTAAAGCCTATGAACTGCCCGCATCATTGTGAAATGTATAATGCGAATTCCTGGAGTTATCGTGACCTTCCGAAGAGATTTGCGGAGTTTGGTACTGTATATAGGTATGAGCAAAGTGGAGAATTGCATGGTTTAACCAGAGTTAGAGGCTTTACTCAGGATGACGCCCATATATTCTGTATGCCGGAGCAGCTGGACGAAGAATTTAAAAAAGTAATTGACCTTACCTTATATGTATTCTCATCTTTAGGTTTTGATGACTTTACCGCGCAGGTGTCTCTAAGGGATCCTGAGAAGAAAGATAAGTATATAGGATCTGATGATGTTTGGGAAAAAGCTGAGTCGGCCATTTTAAGTGCTGCGGAAGAAAAAGGTCTTAATTATGTGATCGAAAAAGGTGAAGCAGCTTTCTACGGACCAAAACTTGACTTTATGGTCAAGGATGCGCTCGGAAGAAGCTGGCAACTTGGAACCATCCAGGTAGACTACAATCTGCCAGAGCGCTTTGACCTGACATATAAAGGAAGTGACAATGAGTCACATCGACCAGTCATGATCCACCGTGCTCCTTTTGGAAGTATGGAAAGATTTATAGCAATTCTACTGGAACATACCGGTGGTAATTTTCCACTATGGTTAATGCCGGAACAGGCTATTATTCTCTCACTCAGTGAGAAATATGAAAATTACTCACAAAAAGTTTTAAATTTACTTGAAAATCACGAAATTCGCGCTCTTGTAGACAATAGAAACGAAACCATCGGGAAGAAGATTCGGGAAGCCGAAGTAAACAAATACCCGTATATGTTGATTGTCGGCGAGCAGGAAGCCAAAGATGGTACGATTTCTGTTCGTAAGCATAGTGAAGGAGATTTGGGAACGATGAAGATCGATGATTTTGCAGATTTGATTAATACAGAAATCAGTAGTACCTTAAAGCCTTTCAAAACATAAGTTTAATTAAAATTTTAAGCCATAGCTATACGTAGAAAAAAACCGAACAGGTTCGGTCGACAAAAAGAAGAGCAGCACCGAATCAACGAGAAGATCAGAGCAGACGAAGTACGCCTGGTTGGTGATAACGTAGAGATGGATGTATATCCTGTAAAGAAAGCTCTTGCAATTGCAGAGGAACAGGGTCTTGATCTAGTAGAGATCTCTCCGAACGCAAAACCACCAGTGGTAAAAGTAATGGACTATAAAAAGTTTCTTTATGAACAAAAGAAACGTGAAAAGGCCATGAAAGCTAAAGCCAGTAAGGTAGTTGTTAAAGAAATTCGATTTGGTCCCAATACAGATGATCATGATTACGAGTTTAAGAAACGTAATGCAGAGAAATTCTTGAAAGACGGTGCAAAGCTAAAGGCTTTTGTATTTTTCAAAGGACGATCTATCGTGTTCAAGGATAAAGGAGAAATTCTTCTTCTTAGACTTGCACAGGATCTTGAGGAACTTGGAAAGGTAGAACAGATGCCAAAACTTGAAGGAAAGAGAATGACAATGTTTCTCTCTCCTACCAAGAAATCGAAATAAGAGAATAAGAGAGTTAATTATAAAAAGAGGACAGTAATGCCTAAGATGAAAACTAAATCCAGTGCCAAGAAGCGTTTCAAGCTAACAGGTACAGGTAAGATTAAAAGAAAGCACGCGTTTAAGAGTCATATCTTAACAAAGAAGTCTAAGAAACGTAAGCTAGCCTTAACTCACAGTACTTTGGTACATGATGCAGATAAGCAAAATATCAAACTTCAATTACGTTTAAAGTAAATTGAAGCTCTTGAGGTTTAATTAATTATTTAACCATGGAGTTGGGCAACACTTAGACTGGGCATAGTGCTTCAGGATAAGTTTAAGTTGAAAGTGTCGGTAAACGACCGCCTACTACAAAAAAATTTAAAATATGCCAAGATCAGTAAACTCAGTTGCCAAAAGGGCACGTAGAAAAAAAGTTTTAAAGCAAGCAAAAGGATATTTCGGACGTCGTAAAAACGTTTGGACCGTTGCTAAAAATGCGGTTGATAAAGCGATGCTTTATGCATACAGAGACCGTAAAGCTAAGAAACGTAACTTCCGTTCTTTGTGGATAATGCGTATTAACGCAGCAGCCAGACAAGAAGGATTATCTTATTCTCAATTTATGGGGAAAATCAAAACCAGTGAGATTGGATTGAACCGTAAGGTTCTTGCCGATTTGGCGATGAATCACCCAGAGGCTTTCAAAGCGATTGTAGAAAAAGTAAAATAAACAATTATACTCTCTTATAGAAAAATCCCGCAATTGCGGGATTTTTTGTTTTCCATTAATCCGAAAATGAATCTAGATATCCTCCTCTCCATAGATCGTTAGTACAAGTTTTCTCGATCCTCCGGAGTTTCTATGTTCACACAAATATATGCCCTGCCAGGTTCCCATGTTCAAACTACCATTAGTAATAGGAATTTGCAAAGAAGGCCCGGTAAGTGAAGATTTGATATGCGCAGGCATATCGTCACTTCCCTCTGTAGTATGTTTGTAATACTCCTGATTTTCCGGTACCATTTTGTCAAAATGACTACGGAAATCTTCTCTTACAGTTGGATCTGCATTCTCATTAATCGTTAATCCAGCAGAGGTATGTTTGATAAAGATCTGTAAGAATCCGAATTTGAAGTCTTCTATTTCTGAACAATGATTTAAAATTTCATCGGTAATTAAGTGGAAACCACGTTTGCGTGGTTTTAAGCGCATTTCAGTCTGATAAATTTCCATTCAATTTTGTTAAGTTTTCTGTTCCTTTTTCTTAGCTGCCGGAAATAGCACATTATTAAGAATAAGCCGGTATCCTGCCGAATTTGGATGCAACTGTAGTTCGGTTTTTGGATCCCCTACCCTGTGCTGATAATCTTCAGGATCATGTCCTCCATAAAAGGTGAAAAATCCCTTGCCTTTCACCCCATGGATGTATCTGGCTTCACCATTCAGTTTGGATTCGCCCATTATTAAAACCCCAGGTTTGATCGTTTCCGGATCGTAACTTGTTGTTTGTCCCATAAAACCTTTTACCAGTCGGGTATGATTTTGTGTAAGCATGGTAGGCACCACATCCCATTTCGCCGAATAGTCCATCAAAGTAAAATAATCACTTTCTTTTTCGATCATTTGTCGTTTCGAAGTCATATCAATATTAGAGAATTCATAAACCAACGGGCTTCTCTCCAAAATAAAATTGGTAAACGCAAAGCTGAGATCATAATTTAATTTAGATTGGTAAGCCGGTTCACTTGGATCACCATCAAACATTGCTTCTGCGATATCTACCCCATCTGCCGCCAAAGCGATATCAAAACTATCTGTGGCACTACACATGGCAAACATAAAACCGCCACCTTTTACATATTCACTTATTCTCCTGGCCACCGCAAGTTTCTCTTCTGATACTTTTTCATAACCCAGCTCTCTTGCCAGTCTTTCAGCTTGCCTCTTGTCTTCTATATACCATGGAGTAGTTTTAAAACTGCGATAAAACTTTCCATATTGTCCGGTGAAATCTTCATGATGCAGGTGAAGCCAGTCGTACAAGAGCAGGCCATCTGCCAGAACTTCTCGATCGTAGATGGTAGTATATGGTATTTCAGCATAACTAAGTGCCATAGTAACGGCATCATCCCAGGGTTTATTTCCCTGCGGACTATAAACTGCAATTTTAGGTGCCTTTTCCAGCGGAACTGATTCCATATTCTGGGAAGGACTACTTATTTCCTGTAGGATACTTTCAGCTTTTTGATCACTGATGATCTCGAAAGACACACCACGAATCTTACATTCTTTCCGAAGATCTGGATGATCTGAAACGAGGAAGGAACCTCCTCTGTAATTCAGCAGCCAGTTCACCTTGAAACTTTTCTGAAGAGAAAAATACACCATTCCGTATGCCTTCAAATGATCACTTTGTGTACTCGCATCCATCGGTATAAGAACTTTTGAGGCATTTGCAGTAGCACAGGTGAACAAGAGAAACAAAAAAAGCAAAGTAGTTTGAAGTACTTTGCTTTTTACAATATATTTTAAATGTTTGTTCTTGCTGATATTTTTCAGTTTAAGATCATTAAAATGGAACGTCGCTATCATCATCCTCACTATTCATTGAACTTCCAAATGCTTCATCTGCACTAGGATTTGGTAAATTGAAACTTCCGAAGTCATCCCCATCTCCGCTATTCATACTAGAAGGAATTTCAGAAGGGAAACTAAAGTCTTCTAAATTATCGAATTTACCGAGTTCTCCAATAAACTTTAAGCGAATATTTTCCAGACCACCATTACGGTGCTTTGCAACAATAAATTCACCCTGACCTTGCGTAGGGGTTCTTTCTTCATCATCCCACTCCTCGATCTTATAATATTCTGGACGATAAATAAAGGATACAATATCTGCATCCTGCTCGATCGCTCCAGATTCCCTAAGGTCGGATAGTAGTGGTCGTTTACTTCCACCACGTGTTTCAACCGCACGAGAAAGCTGCGAAAGGGCGATTACCGGTACATTGAGTTCTTTTGCAAGAGCTTTCAGGTTTCTGGAAATCATGGAAATCTCCTGTTCACGATTTCCACCTTTCTGCCCACCACCTGCAGTCATTAATTGCAAGTAATCTATCACGATAAGTCTTATCCCGTGCTGGGAGGCAAGTCGTCTGGCTTTTGCACGTAGATCGAAAATGGAAAGTGACGGGGTATCATCAATAAATAAAGGTGCTTTTTCAAGATCTTTCACTTTTACATTTAATTGCTCCCATTCGTGCTGCTCCAGTTTACCTGTTCTAAGTTTTTCTGAAGAAAGTCCGGTTTCAGAAGAGATCAAACGAGTGATCAACTGTACCGAAGACATCTCTAAAGAAAAGAATGCTACCGGAAAACCCTGATCTACCGCAATATTTCGCGCCATAGATAAGGTAAGCGCCGTTTTACCCATACCTGGACGGGCGGCAACGATAATTAAATCTGAAGGTTGCCATCCTGAAGTAAGATCATCGAGTTTATCGAATCCTGAAGGAACTCCACTAAGACCTTCTTTGTTGGAGATCTCCTGGATCTTCTTCTTTGCCTGGATCACCAAAGATTGCGCAGTTTCGGTGGATCGCTTAATATTCCCCTGAGTTACTTCATAAAGTTTAGATTCTGCAGAATCCAAAAGGTCAAATACGTCTGAACCTTCATCAAAGGCTTCCTCAATTATTTCGTTGGAGATCTTAATCAATGATCTCTGAATATACTTCTGTAAAATGATACGCGCGTGAAACTCTATATGCGCACTACTGGACACCTTTTGAGTAAGCTGAATAAGATAATAGTCTCCTCCAACCTTATCAAACACCTTATCTTTCTTAAGTTGGTTAGAAACGGTTAATAAGTCAATCGCTTCAGAGGCATCGAACAGTTTTTTAATGGCATCATAGATCAACTTATGGGAATTCTTGTAAAAGGCATCCGGTACCAAAATATCAATGATCTCATCGACTCCTTTTTTGTCGATCATCATTGCACCAAGCACAACCTCTTCTAAATCAACAGCTTGAGGCGGAACTTTACCTTTTTCAAGGCTTACCACATTTGTTTTTTTATAGGATATGTTCTGGGGGGAGCTTATTTTTTCCATAGATACGAAAGTAAATAAAATGTTAAGATAATCTTAAGTAGATTGCCCTGAGGTACTCAACAGGTAATGAACAATTTACCTGTTGATAACTTCGATTTTGTGTTAATAAGACAAAAAAATCCGGAATTTGACTGCCGGATTTTCTAACGATGATGTATAAATAAAGCAGTTAGCCTTTAAACACTCCCATGTCTAAATATTTATCCATTCTATTTTCTACCAGTTGGTCTGGTGATAAGTTTCTGAATTCAGAATATGCTTTGGTAATTGAAGATTTTACCGTATTAAAGATCTCTTCACGATTGCTATGAGCACCTCCTAAAGGTTCTTTCACGATCTCATCGATGAGCTTCTGCTTTTTCATATCTATAGAAGTCAGTTTCAAGGCATCTGCGGCAATTTCTTTGTATTCCCAGCTTCTCCATAGAATAGAAGAACAGCTTTCAGGAGAGATCACGGAATACCAGGTATTTTCCAGCATCAGTACCTTATCTCCAACACCTATTCCCAATGCTCCACCACTGGCACCTTCACCGATAATAACTACGATAATTGGCACCTTTAATCTTGTCATTTCAAGAATATTTCTCGCGATCGCTTCACCCTGTCCGCGCTCTTCAGCTTCCAGACCAGGATATGCGCCAGGAGTATCAACAAGACATACTACTGGAACACCAAACTTTTCAGCAGACTTCATTAAACGAAGCGCTTTTCTATACCCTTCAGGATTGGCCATCCCGAAATTACGGTACTGTCTTGTTTTGGTATTATAACCTTTCTGCTGACCAATGAACATAAAACTTTGATCATCAATCTTTCCAAGACCACCAATCATTGCTTTATCATCCTTCACATTACGATCACCGTGCAATTCAAGAAAAGTATCTCCACAAATAGCATTTATATAATCTAAGGTATAGGGTCTGTTAGGATGCCTGGAAAGTTGTACTCTCTGCCAGGGAGTAAGATTTTTATAGATTTGTTTCTTGGTTTCAGCAAGTTTCTTCTCAATTTGCTTGCAGGTTGCCGTAACATCTACATCACTTTCCTGTCCAATATTGCAGGCTTTGGCATATTGTTCCTCAAGCTCCTTGATAGGTTGTTCAAATTCTAAATACTCCATATTTCTTATGGTTATTAATTTAAATAGCTCACAAATATAACAACTTTGAAAGGATAGAAATGGCTGATAAAGTTTAAATTTTCAACAGATATGGATTAACGCTTCGCGCGAATAAGAAGCACGATGGCCAGTATCCCAAATACTATATTAGGAAACCATACAGCTATCAAGGGCGAGAACGTCGACTGCTCTGCCATAGTTCCGAAAACCTTGTCAAAAAAGATAAAAATAAAAGCCAGGCATATTCCCACTGCAAGGTTCACTCCCATTCCTCCTCTTCTCTTGAATGAAGAAACTGCAACGGCAATTATTGTTAGAATAAAAGCTGAAATAGGAATGCTCCACCGCTTATAAGCCACTACTTCATACCTGCTAATATTCCCCGAACCTCTTCTCTTTTCCTTGGAGATGAATTCCTTTAATTCAGTATAATTTAATGTTTCAGCGATATAAGATTCAGGTGTAAGTTCATCGAATTCGAATGGTAGGATCGTATCCAGGGTTCTATAGTTAAAAATGCTATCTCCTCTGGCTCCAATAATTCGCTTATCTGCCATAGTAAGCCTGTACGTACTGTCCTCTGGATTATAGCGTAAACTTGAAGCGCTGATCTTGAATTTCAACTCGTTATCCTCGAAGTGTTCCAGCGTAAAGTTACGTGCAGAATTTGAACTTGGTGAAAAGTGGTTGGCGTAGATGAACTCGTTATCATTGATCTGCCGGTAAACGTCGTTAGTTTCCCTGGTTTCCTGCCCGTGTTTTAAATACCTGTATTTAAACTCATTGAAACCTTTACTGGCCTGAGGTGCGAGATACATGGAAAGAATCAATGCACCAACACAAACTATGGTTGCACCTATCAAATAAGGCCTCAGAAATCTATAGAAGGAAACACCGCTACTTAAAAAAGCAACGATCTCGGTATTCATGGCCAGTTTCGAGGTGAACCAGATGACCGATAAGAATAGAAATATAGGAAATAAGAGGTTTGCAAAGTAGATGGTAAAGTCCAGATAGTAATAGGCAACTTCAATAAAAGGCACTTCATTATCCAGGATCTTATCGATCTTTTCAGCAAGGTTTACAGTGATACCAATTGGAATGAACAACAACAGCATCATACTGAAGGTTCCCAGATATCTTTTAAGTATATACCAATCGAGAATTTTCAAATTCCGGAATTATAATCGTTTATCCATTTGTTTTACCATCTTATCTTTCCACTGTGTGAAATCTCCGGCTAATATATGCTTTCTGGCTTCTCTCGTCAACCACAGGTAGAAACTAAGATTATGAATACTTGCAATTTGCCTGCCAAGCATTTCATTTACTGTAAATAGATGTCGAACATAGGCTTTAGAATACTCCGTATCTACAAAGCTAACACCCTCAGGATCTATTGGAGAAAAATCATCTGCCCATTTCTTGTTCTTGATATTAATGGTCCCGTGTGATGTAAATAACATACCGTTTCGTCCATTTCTTGTTGGCATCACGCAATCGAACATATCTACTCCAAGGGCAATATTTTCAAGAATATTAATTGGCGTTCCCACTCCCATTAAATAACGTGGCTTATCTTCCGGTAGTATTGCAGTAACCACTTCAGTCATAGCATACATCTCATCTGCCGGTTCTCCTACAGATAATCCCCCTATCGCATTTCCTTCAGCCCCGGCATTTGCGATATATTCCGCAGATTGCCTCCGAAGATCTTTATAGGTGCTCCCCTGTACGATCGGGAAAAGTGTTTGCTTATAATCATAAATTTCAGGTGTTTTCTCCAGGTGATTGACACATCTATCCAACCAGCGATGCGTCATATGCATAGATCTCTTTGCATAATTGTAATCACATGGATATGGAGTACATTCATCAAAAGCCATTATAATATCGGCTCCAATGCTACGCTGAATTTCCATTACATTTTCAGGAGTAAACGTATGGTATGAACCATCAATATGAGATTTGAACTTCACTCCTTCCTCTTTGATCTTTCTTCTTGCTGAAAGGGAATAAACCTGGTAACCTCCACTATCTGTAAGGATATTTCGATCCCAATTCATGAATTTATGAAGTCCACCGGCTTTCCTGAGAATCTCCGTTTGAGGTCTAAGGTACAGGTGGTAGGTATTTCCCAGTATAATATCTGGATTGATGTCTTCTTTCAATTCACGTTGATGTACACCTTTAACGGTAGCTACCGTTCCAACCGGCATAAAAATTGGTGTTTCGATCTTGCCATGATCTGTGGTAATACTTCCGGCACGTGCTTTACTACCGGCGTCGGTAGATAAAAGTTCAAATTTCATAGTTCTGTTTAATCGCTGCAAAGATACTCATTCAAAACTCAAATGGAAGACACAGTTCGCAGAGCCTGTTAGTATTTTGCTGAAAAAGTTAATAACTGGGGTATGGTTGCTTTGTCAAAGGCTTTAAATCGCTTATTTTTGCGGCAACGAAACAACACATTATAAAATGCCAAACATCAACGAATTACAAGATTTTGTCACTCAGGTTCGCCGCGATATTCTGCGACAGGTGCATAAAGTAAACTCTGGTCATCCTGGAGGTTCTTTAGGCTGCGCTGAATTTTTTACGGCTCTTTACCAGGAAGTTATGGATCACAACACCAGCTTCAACATGGATGGTAAAGGAGAAGACCTGTTCTTTCTTTCCAATGGTCATATTTCCCCGGTTTTCTACAGCGTTCTAGCCAGAAGTGGTTATTTCCCGGTAGAAGAACTCAGTACTTTTAGATTAATTGATTCAAGATTACAGGGACATCCAACAACTCATGAGGGATTGCCTGGAGTTAGAATCGCTTCAGGATCTCTGGGACAGGGAATGAGCGTTGCTCTTGGTGCTGCTCAGGCCAAGAAACTTAATAATGATGATCATATAGTTTACACTCTTCATGGTGATGGAGAGTTGCAGGAAGGTCAGAACTGGGAAGCGATCATGTACGCTGCCGGAAATAAAGTAGACAACCTTATTTCTACAGTAGATCTTAACGGTCAGCAAATCGATGGTAGTACAGAAAAAGTACTTCCGCTAGGAAACCTTGGAGCTAAATTTGAAGCATTTGGCTGGGACGTGATGGAAATTGAAGATGGAAACAATCTTCAACAGGTGATCGACGGACTTAAAGAAGCTAAAACCAGAACTGGAAAAGGAAAGCCAGTCTGTATTTTAATGAACACGGTAATGGGTAATGGTGTCGATTTCATGATGCATACGCACGCATGGCATGGGAAAGCTCCAAACGACGAGCAGTTGGAAAAAGGACTTTCTCAGAACCCTGAAACCCTTGGTGATTACTAAGCCGAATTCATTAAAATCAAAATTAAGAATATCATGAAAGAATATATAAATAAAGGAAGTAAGGATACCAGATCTGGCTTTGGAGATGGCTTGACAGAACTTGGCCAATCTAACGAGAATGTAGTTGCATTATGTGCCGATCTTACGGGATCCCTGAAAATGGACGACTTCAAAGCTAATCATCCTGAAAGATTTTTCCAGGTTGGTATTGCTGAAGCGAATATGATCGGGATGGCAGCAGGGATGACCATTGGTGGAAAAATTCCGTTTACAGGAACTTTCGCAAACTTCTCTACCGGTAGAGTTTACGACCAGATTCGACAAAGTGTTGCCTATTCTGGAAAGAATGTGAAGATCTGTGCGAGTCACGCCGGAGTTACTTTAGGAGAAGATGGTGCAACTCACCAAATCCTTGAAGATATTGGCTTGATGAAAATGCTACCTGGAATGACGGTGATCAATACCTGTGATTATAACCAGACCAAAGCTGCTACCAAGGCGATTGCAGATTACGATGGTCCTGTTTACCTGAGATTTGGCCGACCAAAGGTTGCTAATTTTACTGAAGATGATCAGGATTTCCAGATCGGGAAAGCGGTGCATCTATATGAAGGTACCGATGTTAGCATCATTGCAACTGGTCATCTAGTTTGGGAAGCCATTCAAGCGGCTGTGGAGCTGAATGAAAAGGGTATTAGTGCAGAGGTGATCAACATTCATACGATCAAACCACTTGATGAAGAAGCTGTGATCGCTTCAGCTAAGAAAACTGGATGTGTGGTTACTGCTGAAGAGCATAATTTCCTTGGCGGCCTTGGTGAAAGTGTTGCCAGAACTCTGGCTTCTCACCATCCTACACCTCAGGAATTCGTGGCGACTGAAGATTGCTTCGGGGAAAGCGGAACTCCTGCTCAGCTGATGGAAAAATATGGTTTGAATGCAGCTGCTATTGTAAAGGCTGCGGAAAAAGCTATTAAAAGAAAATAATACTTCTATAACATAGAAGTCAGCATATTAAAGCCTTCTGAAGTTTATCTTCGGAAGGCTTTTCTACTTTTACTGAAATAAACATCAAACCCAAGGCGTTATAATAGCCTGAAATAAGATAAAATTAGACCTATGAAAAAGTTAATGATGTTTGCACTAATGATCGGTGCGCTGAATATTTCTGCACAGGATGTAAGTTTTGGGATCAAAGGTGGATTAAATTATGGTGCAACCGGAGAATACGAATCTATTAGCCGTCTAACCGATGATTTTAGCGATTCATTTGAAGATGGAGAAAACAAGACCGGATTTCATGCAGGATTTTCTGGACAGTTCGAAATACTGGGAATCTTTCTGCGCCCGGAATTGGTTTATACAGAAATGAACACCGAGTATTCACAATTTGATTATAAGCTTCAGAAGATAGATGCTCCTGTACTTTTAGGAATTAATGTACTAGGACCTCTAAATATCAAAGCGGGTCCCGCATTTCAATATATTCTGAAAAATGAACTGGAAAATACCAATTTGAGTATTGGTGATGTGGAAAATGAGATTAGCGTTGGCTATCAATTAGGAGCAGGTCTGGATTTAGGCAGGCTTGGTTTCGATATTCGATATGAAGGAGCTTTTCAGGATAACCAGGCGTTGGGTGGAAATCTTGCTGCCGATAGTGGTTTCACTATAGATTCAAGACCATCACAATGGATCCTGAGTGTAGCGTATTCGCTCTAGATGAAATTTAGATTTATAGTAATAAAAAAACCCGGAAGAGATTCCGGGTTTTTGTTTTAGTTCGCTACCTGACTTATAAACTTGATTCGGTATAATCGTAAT
>NZ_JBLWIM010000012.1:1342097-1346076 GCF_048381525.1 Christiangramia qingdaonensis | reverse complement strand
AATTCTTCCATTGCTTCATCGATCTTATCGGTTTCCGCTTCCAGAAAATATTCATGAATCTCTTCCTGTTGATCTTCATCAAGAATATCATCTAGATAATAGTCAATATTCAGTTTAGTTCCGCTGTAGACAATCGCTTCCATTTCTTTGATAAACTCTGGCATTTGCATGCCTTTGGCAGAAGCAATATCTGATAATGGTAATTTTCTGTCTACACTCTGAATGATAAATAGTTTCAAAGCACTATTGGCTCCGGTAGATTTCACTACAAAATCATCAGGCCTTACAATATCATTATCCTCAACATATCTAGAGATAAGATCTACAAAATCGGCTCCATATTTTTTTGCCTTTCCTTCTCCTACTCCGTGTATGTTTCCCAATTCCTCTATACTTACCGGGTATTTAAGAGCCATATCTTCTAATGATGGATCCTGAAAGATCACAAATGGAGGCAGGTCTTTTTTCTTGGCAACCTTTTTACGAAGTTCCTTTAGCATTTTTACCAGCTGATCATCAACTGTATTCGCCGACTTTTGAGGTACAACAACTTCTTCAGTAATATCATTAAAAACATGATCCTCGGTCATCATAAATGACACCGGATTCTTCAGATACTCTTCCCCACGCTTGGGAAGTTTTACCACTCCGTAAGTTTCAATATCCTTTTTCAGGAATCCTGCAATTAAAGCCTGGCGGGTAAGTGCCATCCAGTAACCGGCATGTTTGTGACTTCCTTTTCCGAAGAGACGATGCTCATCGGTCTTATGAGAAAGAATGACCGCATTACTTTTTCCAATAAGCGTTCGCACCACTTCCTTAGACTTATATAATTGATTTGTTTCTTTTACAGTTTTCAGCAATAGTTCCAGATCATCCTTGGCTTCATGTTGATTCTTAGGATTCCGAACATTATCATCCATATCTGCTCCTTCCCCGGTTTCAGAATCGAATTCCTCACCAAAATAATGCAGTATGAATTTTCTTCTTGAAATAGAAGTTTCAGCGAAAGCAACCACTTCCTGTAATAGCGCATGACCAATTTCCTGTTCTGCGACAGGTTTACCGCTCATAAACTTCTCAAGTTTTTCAATGTCCTTATAACTGTAGAATGCAAGACAATGTCCTTCACCACCATCTCTACCGGCACGACCAGTTTCTTGGTAATAACTTTCTATACTTTTTGGAATGTCATGATGGATCACAAAACGAACATCTGGCTTGTCGATCCCCATCCCAAAGGCGATGGTCGCCACCACCACGTCGATATCTTCCATAAGAAACATATCCTGGTGTCTGGAACGTGTTTTTGCGTCGAGACCGGCATGGTAAGGAACGGCTTTAATACCATTTACCTGAAGGGTTTGGGCAAGCTCTTCCACTTTCTTTCTGCTTAAGCAATAGATGATACCCGATTTACCATCGTTCTTTTTTACGAAACGAATAATATCGGCATCAACATTCTTGGTTTTAGGACGTACCTCGTAGTACAGGTTGGGTCGGTTAAAACTTGCCTTAAAAGTGTTAGCATCTGTGATTCCCAGGTTCTTCAGAATATCTTCCTGAACCTTGGGAGTAGCCGTGGCGGTAAGTCCAATTACCGGTATATTATCTCCTATACGCTGAAGTATATGCCTTAAATTCCGATATTCTGGCCTGAAGTCATGTCCCCATTCACTTATACAGTGCGCTTCATCTACGGCGAGGAACGAGATCTTCTGATGCTTCAGAAAGTCCACATAATCTTCTTTGGTCAGCGATTCCGGAGCCACATAAAGCAGTTTACAGACACCATTATCGATATCTGTTTTCACCTGGTTTACTTCTGTCTTATTTAAAGAGGAATTCAGAACATGAGCAATACCATATTCTGAAGAGATACTACGAATAGCATCTACCTGGTTCTTCATTAAAGCTATAAGTGGGGAAACAACAATCGCTGTTCCATCCTGTATTAGTGCAGGGAGCTGATAACATAATGATTTACCTCCACCCGTTGGCATAACAACGAATGTGTCATGGCCATTTACGATACTGGTGATTACATCTTCCTGAAGCCCCTTAAACTGACTAAAACCAAAGTACTTCTTCAGTTCTTTGTGTAAATCAATTTCGGTCAAACCCATTCAATTGTGTTACAATTTTACATACATTTGTATAACTAAATATACGGTTTTCTTTAGTACCTGCAATTCTTAATTTAATCTAATTTGAAACTTAGCGAGCAAATCATTTCTTCAGCGAAAGAAACCATTTCCAACGAAGCCAAAGCAATTGCGAATCTCGAAAATTACATTGACGAAGAATTCATTAAGGCGGTAGAAGTTATCTATAGGTCTGAAGGTCGTGTCGTGGTTACTGGTATTGGCAAAAGTGCCATTATCGCCAATAAGATCGTGGCCACCCTCAACTCCACTGGCACTCCATCCATTTTCATGCATGCGGCAGATGCGATACATGGAGATCTTGGAATCGTTCAGGATAACGATGTGGTGATCTGTATTTCTAAAAGTGGAGATAGCCCTGAAATAAAGGTTTTAGTGCCACTCATCAAGAATTTTCATAATGTACTTATTGGACTCACCGGAAATAAGGAATCATTTCTTGGGAAACAGGCGGACTATGTTCTAAACAGTTATGTTGAGATGGAAGCCTGTCCTAATAATCTGGCTCCTACTACTAGTACAACTGCACAAATGGTTATTGGTGATGCTATTGCTGTATGTTTACTAAACCTGAAAGGCTTTAGCAGCAGGGATTTCGCAAAATATCATCCGGGAGGCTCTTTAGGTAAGAAATTATATTTAAGAGTTAGCGATATCGTATCTCAAAATATGGTGCCCATGGTATCTGCGGAAACCGATGTAGCTAATGTGATCATTGAAATTTCAGAAAAAATGCTCGGTGTGACCGCAGTGCTGGAAAACGACCGTATCATCGGGATCATCACAGATGGTGATATTCGTAGAATGCTGAAAGATCACGGAGAAATAAAGGGACTCAAGGCACGGGATATTATGAGTGCCGATCCAAAAACGATCGAACAGGATACCCTTGCGGTTGTAGCTATGGAAATCCTTGAGAAGAATCAGATCTCTCAGCTACTGGCTGTTGAGAATGGAAAATATACAGGTGTAGTTCATCTGCACAATTTAATAAGAGAAGGAATTTTATAATGGAAAGAATCGCCCCCCAGGAAGAACCTGGACATGAAATGTCTTTTTTAGATCATCTTGAGGAATTGAGGTGGCATTTGATTCGCGCGGTACTTGCCGTAGTGATCGCAGGAGGTGTAGCATTTGTTTTGAAAGAGTTTATTTTTGATGTGCTGCTCTTTGGACCTGCAAATCCTGATTTTTTCTCATACCGAGTATTATGTGATCTATCTGGCCTCTTCGGAATAGATGGTGGCTTTTGCGACCAGGAAATGAATTTCCGAATCCAGAGTAGAACCATGGGAGGACAGTTCTCTGCCCACGTCTGGACGTCTATCACAGCTGGATTTATCATTGCCTTTCCATATGTGATCTACGAGTTCTGGAAATTTGTCGCCCCGGCAATGCATGACAATGAAAGAAATCATGCTAAAGGGTTTATTTTCGTTACTTCGGTTTTATTCTTTTTAGGAGTTTTATTCGGATATTATGTGGTTACTCCACTATCCATCAATTTCCTCGGAAAGTACCAGGTAAGTGATACCGTTTTTAACGATTTTGATCTTAGTAGTTATATAAGCCTGGTAAGAGCATCTGTTTTGGCCAGCGGACTCATTTTTGAACTTCCCATCGTGATCTATTTCCTTACTAAAGTAGGAGTAGTAACACCAGAGTTCCTAAAGAAATACAGAAAATATGCACTGGTGATCGTACTGGTTCTTTCTGCGGTTATTACCCCGCCAGATATCGTGAGCCAGATCATCGTCGCCATCCCGGTATTGATACTTTATGAAGTGAGTATTATCATTTCGAAGTTCATGTAT
>NZ_JBLWIM010000012.1:1323285-1342069 GCF_048381525.1 Christiangramia qingdaonensis | reverse complement strand
TCAACAATTAAGCTATGACAAATCAAGTGGACGAATTTAATTCGTACCGTGCCAAGATGAACGATAAGATTCTTGGTGACAATAATAAGATCATTAAAAGAATCTTTAATCTGGACACCAATGCTTTTACTGAAGGTGCCCTGGATAAAAAAACCAAAGAATTACTTGGACTGGTTGCTTCTACGGTTTTACGTTGTGATGACTGTGTTAGATATCACCTGGAAGCGAGTTATAATGAAGGAATTACCAAAGAGGAAGTAATGGAAACCCTGAGTATTGGTACTCTTATAGGTGGAACTATTGTGATCCCTCACCTTAGACGTGCTTACGAATATTGGGAAGCTTTGGAAGCCCAGGAATAAAACGGAACAATTTCTGCTTATTCAGAATAAATTGAGAATATGAAACTACGCGCTGAAAATCTGATCAAGACCTATAAAGGAAGAAATGTTGTAAAAGGAATTTCTGTAGAAGTTAATCAGGGAGAGATCGTGGGATTACTTGGACCGAATGGTGCGGGTAAAACCACTTCCTTTTATATGATCGTAGGTTTGATCAAACCCAATAGCGGGAACATTATTCTGGATAAGCAGAACATTACCAAATTCCCCATGTACAAACGTGCACAGCATGGAATTGGATACCTTGCCCAGGAAGCTTCTGTTTTCAGGAAGCTGAGTATCGAGGACAATATTCTCAGCGTTCTGGAACTAACGAAACTATCCAAGAAAGAGCGACTAATGAAGATGGAATCGCTTATCGAAGAATTTGGACTTGGTCACATACGCAAAAGCCGTGGGGACCTTTTGAGTGGTGGTGAGCGTCGGAGAACGGAAATTGCCAGAGCTTTGGCTACAGATCCAAATTTCATTCTCCTGGATGAGCCATTTGCCGGGGTAGATCCAGTGGCGGTAGAGGACATTCAGAGAATTGTTGCTCAGTTAAAAGACAAGAATATCGGTATTCTCATTACCGATCACAACGTGCAGGAAACCCTGGCAATTACCGACAGAACTTACCTTATGTTCGAAGGAAGCATCTTAAAACATGGAATGCCCGAAGAACTTGCCGAAGATGAAATGGTACGTAAAGTTTATCTTGGACAGAACTTCGAACTTAGAAAGAAAAAGATTTTTAATTAAGCTGTTGCTTTCTTATTCGAAATTACTGAAAGTAATACATAAAACAGAATGATTACAGGGATCGCAATAAACTTCAGCAGTACAATAAGCACTAGACAACTGATCATAAAGAAGTAACGAAGCTTATTTTCTTTAAATCCCCAATCTGAAAATTTCAGCGCGAATAAAGGTAGTTCGGCATTCAGAAGAATACAGCTCAAGATTGTTAATCCAACTAAAAACCATTCGTTCAGGATCAATTGATTGATCACTGGGACAGACTCATAGGTAAGAATTAGCGGTAAACTAAGGATCAGTAAAGCATTCGCCGGAGTTGGAAGACCAATAAAAGAGTCGGTTTGGCGATCATCTACATTGAATTTTGCCAATCTATAGGCTGAAGCTACTATAATTAATAAGCCTATAAGCGCAAAGGGTTGCAGGTTCAACTCAAATTCTGAGGAATTCCAATCGGTGGATAAGCTACCGCTGGATGGTAAAGCTTTTACGATCAACTGGTACATTACGATTCCTGGCACTACTCCGCTGGTAACAACATCTGCCAGCGAATCCATTTGTAGTCCTACTTCACTTTTTACATCAAGTGCACGCGCGGCGAGACCGTCAAAGAAGTCGAAAAATATCCCTGCAGCTACAAATATAGCAGCCAGCACCAGGTTTCCCTGTACAGCAAAAATAACTGCGATACTACCAGATAGCAGGTTTAAAGAAGTAATTAGATTCGGAACGTGTTTTTTTAAGCCCATTTGACTGTTTTAAATAGAATCCACTAAACTAACATTTTGAATTTAAAAGCCTCTAAAAATACTGTTATATGAAAAGCTAGTCAGCTAAATATAATGTTTCCTGTATAAGTTTATTATTTTTGAGCAGACTTCAGCATCTATGAAAAACTTTCTTCTAGCCCTTCTTAGCGGGATCATTCTGGCAATTTCATGGCCAACTTATGGATTTCCAATTTTCATATTTCTAGGTTTTGTACCCCTACTTTATGCTGAATTTAAAATTCGTAATTATTCTGAAAGCAAGGTTAAACTGAAAGTTTTTGCTCTTTCCTATCTTACTTTCTTTGTCTGGAATGTGATTACTACCTGGTGGATTTACAACTCCACTCCATTTGGTGGAGTTTTCGCCATATTGGCTAATTCGCTTTTGATGTCTACAGTCTTTCTCTTATACCATATTGTAGCTAAGAGAACTGGGTTTAAAGCTGCTTCAGCATTCCTTATCAGCATCTGGATGGTTTTTGAAAAGATACACTTGAACTGGGACTTTTCCTGGCCGTGGCTTAATCTTGGGAACGTATTTTCAGAAGTTCCAGCATGGATTCAATGGTACGAATTTACAGGAACCTTTGGAGGAACATTATGGGTATGGATACTGAACATCGCCATCTTCAAGTCCATTTTATCATACCGGGAATTTAAAGACAAAGCGATCATAGCAAGTGCCGCGGTAAAGGTCTTTTTGCTTATTGGTATTCCAATGCTAATTTCTGGGGTTCTATACTGGACATACGAGGAACCTGAGGAATTCATAGATGTGGTTATCCTTCAGCCAAATATCAATCCTTATACTGAGAAATATAATACTACAGATCGAAAGATCGGGGAGCTGCTGCTTGAACTATCTGCAAAAGCTGTGACCCCAGAAACAGATTTGATCATTGCTCCGGAAACGGTTTTTGCTGATGGTACACAACTGAAGAACCTCAACAATTCTGAAGGAATATTTTACGGTGAGCAAATAAGCCAACTAGATAATGAATTATCCTTTCTGGGAGGAATTACCTTATACGAAAGGTTCAATGATCCTGGGAAAGTCCGCAGACAATCGAATAGAATCGGTCCTAACGACTGGTATGATGATTATAACTCTGCATTTATGATCAGTGATCACGCAGATAGTTTGCAATTATACCATAAATCAAAACTGGTCGTAGGCGTGGAGAATTTCCCGTATCAGGATATTTTGAAACCAATACTTGGTAATGTAATGATCGATCTTGGAGGCACGGTTGCGATGAAAACCACTCAGGAAAAGCGGGAAGTGCTTTATTTTGAGGACTCGTTGGGAACTGCACCAATTATCTGCTACGAATCGGTGTACGGAGAGTATGTAACCGGATATGTGGAAAATGGTGCGAATTTTCTAAGCATTATTACCAATGATGCGTGGTGGGGTGACACACAAGGACATCAGCAGCATTTAAGCTATGCGAGGTTGCGAGCTATAGAAAATAGAAGATACGTAGCGAGAAGTGCCAATACCGGAATATCAGCGATCATAAATTCCCGCGGTGATATATTAAAAACTTTAGCATATGAGGAGCGTGGCAGCATTTCAGGGCAAGTGGGAATCCAGAATGAGCTAACTTTTTATTCGCAATACGGAGATTACCTGGCAAGAATCGCTCAGTTTTTAACATTATTCATCTTCTTATTTTCCGTAGTAAAATATAATAGAAAAAGACCTGCGTAAGAGCTGAGATTCCAGCTTCTTTCCATTTTCACTTCAACTGAAGACTGAAAGCAGACTACCTAAATCTAAGAACCATACAACAACCAAAACGTAAAACAGACAACCTCTAGCTTTTACTGTCCTCTAAAAAATAGAACGGTACTAAAGGTTTTTAAAAGTATACTTAGGTCGAGAAAGATTCCGCGATGTTTGATATAATAAAGGTCATACTGAAGTTTTTCCAGACTATCGTCATAGCAATCTCCATAGTTTGCCATTACCTGGGCCCAGCCAGTTAAGCCGGGTTTAATGATGTGCCGGGTATCGTAGAAAGGAATAAGTTCTGAAAGTTCATCCACGAAGACAGGACGCTCAGGTCTTGGCCCGATCAAACTCATATCTCCAAGTAACACGTTGTAAAACTGCGGAATTTCATCCAGTCTGGATCTACGCAGGAATCGGCCAAATTTAGTAACTCTGAGGTCTTTTTTCTGAGCAAATTGTGGTCCTGAGATCTCCGCATCCTTATTCATGGTTCTCAATTTTACAATTTTGAAAACCTCACCATTCTTGCCAACCCGCTCCTGAAAGTAAAAGGTCTTTCCACGATTCGCGATCAGGTTTCCGGTGATAATAAAAGGACTTAGTATTACTCCAACTAGAATTCCGACTATTGAAACTAGGATATCAAAACTCCGAAAGGCCAGCAGGTAAAATTTATTCTGGTGATTTCTACTGAAGGGAAAATAGCGGTAAAAATCTTTATCTACATTTTGCACCGGGATTCTTTGGGTGATCTCCTCATAGACCTGCGAATAATCACGAATCGAAAACCCCTGCTTCTGAAGTTTGCTTAGCTGATTGTAAAGTGGCAACATCAATCCTCGTTGAAATGCACTGGTAACAACAATCTCACTAATATGCTCATCCTTGACGGTCTGCACGAGTTCCTCTACTTCAAACCTTAAAAGATCTTCTCTGGCGATATCAGTTTTCAAAGTTTCGTCGGTATTAATGTAGCCTACTACAAAATAATTAGGATCAGCTTTTTGCAGGGATTCAGCGATCAACTTGATATCAAAAGAGTCGCCTACTACGAGAACCCGCTTATAGAATCTTGGACTTGAAATCAGACTGATATAAAGAGATCTCCAGATAAGTAGTGAAATGGCCACTGAGAGAAAGAAAAAGATGATCTGTAGTCTGTTTTCTGGCAAACTTGGAGTAAGCAAAGGCGTTAGCATATAGAACAGAACAGTAAGACTGGTAGTTAGCAGGACGTTTTTTAACACACTGTCAAACCGGTCTGCCTTCTGAAGGTCATAAAGTTCAAATACATTTCCGAAGAAACTGAGATAAACTATAAATACCAGCGTCCACGTCCAGGTATCAGAATTAATTCTGAAGTAGTCAAACTGAAAAATTATTCCGACAATAGTAAGAGAAAGTAAGGCAAAGAGAATATCGAAAAGTTTTAATAGAAACTTTCGCTCAGAGATTTCAAAATGAAAAATAGGCTTTTTCGACATTGCGGCAGGGCTGGTAATGTGCCGATAAATATAGAACTTTTAGCTTAGCAAATCCAGCCATTGGTGTTTAACTCGTTCCCAATCGAAGTTCTCTACTTGGATTCTGGCATTTTTAGCAAGTTGAGCGCTAAATCCAGGCTCAGATATCAATTTAATGCAAGTAGTAGTCATCGCTTTAGCATCATCTGGTGTTACCAGAAGACCGGTGTGTTCATTTTGGATTAGATATGGCATCCCACCAACATTTGTTGAAACCACAGGTAAGCCGAGAGCCATCGCCTCCACGACACTAACGGGAGTGTTATCCACATTTGAAGTATTCAGAAAAATACAGTAATCCTCAGATAGCGAAATTAAATCAGGTTTAGAAAGTTTCCCTGGAAAGCTAACTTTTAGGTCATTTTTCTCCACATAATTCTTAAGTTGTTCATGACTACCATCCTTATCAGGTCCTACCATGCAGAGTTCGCTTTCAGGATAGAGGTCTGATAAATTTTCCAGTACCTGAATGGCTAATTTGGGGTTGTAAAGTTGCTGAAATGAACGAATCCACAGCAATTTTGGAGTGATATGAATACGGTGCTGGAAAGTATAATTTTGAAGAGGAATAGCATTGGGAATGCAAATAAGATTCTCGTAACCCAGCTGATCAAACTGCTGATAAAGGTATCTTGAAGGAGCCACTAATTTTGTGGCGTTCTGAAATAGACTTGTTACATAATTACCAGAGGACCTAAGCCTGTTCGATAAGTTACCGCCATGCAAAATAAAATAGTAGTCTTTCCCTCTTAGCCTGGCTATACTCCCGCAGAGTTTTGCATAAATAAAATTCTGAGTACTGTAGGTGTCGATAAGAACCTTTTGATAGTTGCTAAATAAGCAATACAGGCACATCTCTAGAAGTCTCAGGAATTTGTTTTGAAAGGTTGAGATCGATACAATTTCTAAACCTTCAGTTTTGAGCAGATCTGGAATAGTATCAACTGCCGTTGGAGTTCTCCCCCATTTTTCAAGTTTGTTACCTATATAGAGGATTCTTTGCATCAGGCCAGAACTTGATTCCAGTCATCTCTTACACAACTCCAGTCAAATTCATCTACCTTGCTTTTAGCATTTTTACAGAGTAATACCCCTACTTGCGGGTTTTCCACGATGTCCTGAATAGCAACAGCCATTTGTTGAGCAGAACGATCCTGCACCAGAATTCCGTCCATAGAATGATCAATTAGCTGTGGCATTCCGCCAACATTCGTACTAACTACCACCAGGCCAAGGCTCATCGCTTCAATGACGCTTATTGGGGTATTATCCACAGTGGTGGTATTTATAAAAAAGTCATAATGTTGAGATAGAGAAGACCAGTATTTCTTCTTTAATTTCCCGGTAAAACGAACATCAAGATCATATTTCTCCACAAGTTTCTTACAGGTTTTCATAGTTCCATCCTTTTCCGGGCCTACCATACAAAGACTTGCCTTTGGATATTTTTCAGAGATGAACTTCAATACTTCTATAGCCATAATAGGATTATAACGTTCCTGAAACCGTCGTACCCACAGCAATTTAGGCTGAAAACTTTCACGCCTTTTAAAAGGGTAGTTTGACGTTTTTATGGCGTTAGGAATGACTCTGGTCTTTTGAAAGCCGTGCTTTTCAAAAGCATTCTTTAAAAACATCGAGGGTGCTATATTAACCTTTGAGTTTCCAAATAGACTCTCACTGAATGATTTAGATCTTTGCAGTCGTTCCGGAAGATTTCCACCGTGTAGAATAGGAATATATGCGAGATTTGATAACTGACAGGCCTTGCCAACCAGATAGGCATAATAAAAGTTCAGGGCCCCGTAAGTATCGATAAGAACAATATCTGTAGAATTCTTATAACGTGCGATCAACCCAAGCATTTCAGTAAGTCTCAAGGCCTTGTTTGATCTCGTGGATGCAGTTTTAACCTCATAGCCCTCCTTCCTTAACATTTTACTGAAAAAAGAAATATAGGTGACGGTAAAACTATTAATACGTAAGTCGTTTCCTATGTACAGGATTCTTTTTTTCATCTACTATATATAATAATGCGAGGCCATAAACGAAAGCCGGCATAGCTATTCTCATGGCAGAGTGATTGATAGTTAAAAACCAAAAAGCCACAAAAGCCAGAAAGTAATAGTTATTTTGAAATTTAAACCAGAATATTAAAGGAACAAAGATAAGAATCGCTAAAGCAAAGATACCTAAAACTCCGTGTTCTGACAGCAATCTACTAATTTCGTTGTGCGAGGCAATTTCTATCCCTAAAGTTTCCTGTCTGTATTCTCTACCCTTCCCTACACCAATACCAGTAATTGGATGCTTGTAAAAGGCCGTCAATTCAGTTTCTATTAATTCTACCCTTCCAGTAGAAATATCGCTTTTTAATTCCCCTGCAGCATTTCTATTTGCATATCTATTACCAATTAATCCACTGGTTTGAGCAAAGGAAGATACCCATATCAAAATAAGCATTCCCAGCACCCCGAAAATTCTTTTATTGGTGCCTTCCATAATTTTCCTGTCTTGCTTATAATAAAAGAAAATTAGAAAGCTTACAATACAAATAATTGAAGTTAACACTCCTCCCCTTGAAAAGGTTATCACTGCTCTATACCCTATTGATACTAATAAGATTGCATCTATAATATTGATCCATTTATTCCGAATGGTAAATAATCTTGTACATAATAGAAAAGCCCCCATTCCAAATACAGTTGATATTTGGTTAGGTCCAAATCCACCTGTTGCAGAATAGTTTCCCTGAAGATTAATTTTTACCGCATCCATACTTGGTGTATACAGGAAAAGATAAATCATCTGAGCAAGGATGGGCATCAATAGCATAATCAATACTCTCTGATAGTCTTCTTTTTTAATCTTTTTGTAATAGCAATATAATGCGGAGACACCGAGGCATACTGGTCCTGCTAAATTAAAGGCAACTTGTTTTCTAAATTCAAAATCATAGCTCATGGTAAATGTTACCATGACCACACCTGGAAATAAAATGAGCAGATAAACCCAGAATGGAACTGTTTTAGATGATGCCCCTTTGAAGAACATGCCTATGAGTAAAAAAATTATTACAGCATATTTTCCTGTCTCATAGAAAATTACTGCACTTGTTTGTCTGAAAAATACTTCACCACCCGCAATGTACGCGGCGGCCATTAATGCTTCATTTCCCTTATTCTTTCTGTCTAGGATTATAAAGGTGAATGTTGCCAGAATTCCCAGTAAAATGACCTTTGCGAGGGCTGGAATAAGATAAATAAGAAAACCATACCCCACATGAAGTATTAGCATACGGATATAGAACTTATTATTTTTCCAATTGTCCTTGATCATAGGGACTTAGTAAAATTTATATATGCAGATACTACTTTATCAATCGAATATAGTTGTTTTATTCTTCTGTTTAATGCTGCTCCTTCTTGCAATCGCCTTTCTCCGTTCTCAAGTAGTTTCATGATACTTTCTGCAAAAACCTTAGGATTGGAAGGCTCTATGATCGAACCATGATTTCCAAGTATTGCTGCACAGGAACCAACATCAGTACAAACTACCGGCAAATTAGAATACCCGTACTCTAATAGAACTAAGGGTAGAGCTTCTGAATTTGAGGAAAGCAATCCAATATCTGAATAATATAAATAAGGAAAAATATTATCCATAGAACCGTAGTAATATACATTTTCCTCATTGTTAATTTTTTTCAATAGCTTCACACTATAGTCATCTTGAAATTTTTTCCCAAGCAAATGAAGAGAGACCTTAAATTTTTCATTAACTATTTTAAATGCTTCCAGTAGAGTATAATGATCTTTCTGAGGCCTGAGATTGGCTACGCAAATAAGATTGAACTCAGAATCTCCCTGAAGTGGATTTGAAACTTGGTTATTAATTTCAGGAATTTTAACAAAGTTGTTTAAAGAAATATACTGCTCCGAATTTAAATTCTCTTCTCCCCATTTTTTCAATTTCTCATCCACAGAAATAATTCCATCAATTTTTTTTGAAAAGAATTTAAGGGGTTGCAATGATCTGTTTTCGAGAAACTCAGAATTACCATAATGATCATGCCACATCAGTTTAAAATTACCTCCAGTATATTTGCAAAGAGCAGCAAAAAACCAGGAAGAGGAATGGGCATGAACTATGTCTATCTTTTCCTTTCTTATAATTGACAATAGTTTGTATAATGCCGCAAGATCGTAAACTTTCCTTTTATTCAGAAAATGAAACTTAATTCGTGGATCGATTTTCTCCTTCAAAAGACCATTTTCTCTGGTTACACATATTTGAGAATCTATACCATACTCAGTAAGAGCATTGGCATAATTTACCGCCATCTGCTCTGCTCCGCCAGGGTGAAGAGTATCTATTAACTGTAGAATTCTCATAATAATTCTTTAATTTCGGCTTGAAAATAATCCAGAGTATATTGCTGAGACCATCTCATAGCATCTTTAGAAATTCTCTCCATTTTAACTGGATCGTCCATTATTTCTCGAATAGCTTTAGTAGCAAAAAGAACATCCGGTTCAATCAGAATCCCTCGTTTACCCTTATCCAGCATCCAGGGCATACATGAAATTGCTGTTGCTATAGGGATACAACCAAAAAACATTGCCTCTGCTATCGCTTTTGGCCAGCCTTCACTTCTGGAAGGTAATATTGAAAAATGTGCGTTCTGATATGCTTCTTTTATTACAGATGGCTCCTGGTCCCCGTGCAAATTAATAATAGCACCCAATCTTTTGCTCTCTATATAATTTCTAAGTTCTTTTATCTTAGTACCAGAACCATAAAGATCTAAATGAACATCTCTTCCCGAAGCCCTTAAAAATTCAATGATCTGTATGGCTAACAATGGCCTTTTTCCGGAAGTCATACTACCCACAAATAAAAATCTAAACGGTGCTGAGAATTCTTTTTCTATTCCCATAATCTCATGAGAATGATAACTTGCAGTGAAAAAAGAATGAATATTTGAGTTCCTCTTACCATTCCATTCACCATAAACCAGAACCTTGGCATTTTTGGTAAGTTTTGTATTCGATATTAAATATTTCTGAAATCTGTAGGACCATGGTTGACTACTAGACGGATCCCAGTTCCCGGCATACTTAAAAGTCTTAGGTTTTCCTGGAAATATAATCTGAAGAAGGCATGATAGCAAACCTATATTCCCGGGGCAGCGAATATGCAGATGATCTGCTTTTAGCATTGCTCTGAAAATTTTAAATACTATCCTAGGAATTTTTATCACAGAGAATATTGTGTCTCTTATTCCTAAAAAAGAGATAGAAGGAATTGGGGAAAATAAAACATCCTTTCTTTTATAAGCCTGATCCTTCTTAGATAGGTTGGTCGCTACAGGCGCTACTAATTCTACCTTAGATGTTAGCTCGAACCAAAGGTCCATTTCTCTAACATATGGAGCATAAGCAAATTTGCTGTTACCCTTAAGGTAATGAGGAACATGTGTAAAGACCGCAAATCTCATTTAGTTTCTCGTCTATTTTGCATTAACATCGTAAGATGCATACAATTGAACATATACTTTTCTGAAACAGAAGATTTTTCCCAATCTTCTTTATGGAGTTCACGTGCTTTTGATTGTTTGTATTCAGCTGAGAAAGGCATTAGGTTTATCAAAAAGAACCATTTTGTTTTTCCCAGAATTGCTCTCTTCTCAACGATCTCAAAAGATCTCTGATACTTATAAAATACTTTCTTTGTAAATGGCCATTCCCATGCCCTGTCAGATTGAAACGGACGATAAATAGTCCTGATGAACTTTATTGGCAAACTGGTTTGTAAAGGATCATAACTAATTATTTTACCTTCAGGTTTGAGCTTTTCCTTTAATTTATTTATTAAATGATCTGTGTCCTGGAAATGATGTAAAACGCCATAGGCATAAATAACATCAAAATCTTTCTCTCCAAAATCTGAGGATAAAAAATCTACACTCAACCCAGAGGCATTTGGCAGACTTTCAAATTTTCTATTCAGAATATTTATACCCTTTTCGCTTAGATCTACTCCAATATACTTGGCTGAACTTGATGCTAGATAGTAGGACAGCGAATTACCCTCATAACAACCTAAGTCCAACACTTTCTTATTAGAAAGGTCTCCCAGCCAACTTTTATGAAGTTGATAAATCTCGTCTTGAACCCCAATATTTTGTCTGATTTTATTAAGAATTCCATTTCTAAAATAAGACCATATTTTAGTTATAGAATTCTTGCTCTTATTTTCATAAAACTCCTTTTGCCTTTTATTGACCTCATCTGTCATTTTCTGTCCTGCTTATGAATTTTTCAATAAACTGTAAATTACTATCTCCGGTCTGAGGTTATGCTCATAATACGATCTTGCATTTCTTTCTAAAGAAGATCTGAAATCCGGATTTTGACTTATTTTCTGTATTACTTTTTCAAGGTATTCATTTTTATCAAGTATATATAGGTGTTTACCGTTAACAAGATCCACAGGAAATTCATTGAACATCCTGGTACTTATAATTGCCTTCCCTAAAGCAAGGTATTCGGCTAATTTCCAGCCATGACAATCCTCAACTGCAGGTGTGTTGAAAACCAGAATCGATTTTTTTATCTTTCGAATATAATCCTTTAAACCTATTCTGTTGGCGATTAGTTTATCATAACTTAAGGTATCATCATCAGATCTTGGCGCAAATCCACCTTCAAAATTGATTTCATCCATACTTCTACAAGCCAGTATAAATTCAGCTCTTTTCCTATTTACCCGATCTTCCTTTTTCCATAAACTACTAATAAAATAGATGTAGTTATGGTCTGATTTGTTATTTGGCTGGTATTTTTTAAGAGGCAAACGCCTGTACTGACGCCAGTAGTTCTTAAAAAAATTCTCTTTCATATATATAAGCCCTTTTGCCTTTCTATAATTCACTACTGAATAATATAAAAGTTGCGGTAGATTCCATATTCTGATACCAAAACTAGGTCCTATGGGCTTCACCTTCTCTGAGAACCCAGTCGGGATCTTGTCGCTTTGATAATTTACTTTTCCATAGATATCACTCCAATTAGCCAGTTCTTCGTTCATCCTTGGTGAATCAAAGGCATCAATAGCAACTTTTATCTCCTCATTTTTATTCTGAACAATAGCCGCAAATGTCCTTTCAGGAAAAGATGGAAAAGCTGAACTCTGAAAATCTACATTATTTCGGCCAAAAACCTTATAAAAACCTTCGATATAAAATGAATAATAAAATACATCTACCGCTGCATATATGATCACTTTCATCGCTTAAGATTTTTATTAAGAGGAATTGTGATCAATGCGGTAATTCTGCCTAAGGCGTCTCCCAATGCCTGAGATCTATGTTCTGTATTGATGGTATTCCCTAATCTTATTAAAATTAGTAAAAGAGCAGTCCCAACCCATTTTAATAACGCCTTTAGTGTGGGTCTGGGATATTTTAAATGCCAAACATACCATCCATTATTAATTACCATTTGGCCATATTTAAAATAATCAGGTCTTCCCGACGCTTCATGATAATGATATAATGTTGCTGCTGTGTTCACATAAAGTTTCCCGTATGATCCTACTCTCAGGCAAAAATCCATGTCTTCATACAATCCGTAGCCCTCAAAATAGGACGAAAATTTAATTTTCCTGAAAATTGATGTATTATAAGCCGCTGCTCCCCCCATGAAATACTCTACTTCATAGATTTCACCAGTTGGAGGTAAAAAAGAAACTGTAAGTCCGTTTGAAAAGTCAGGCATGACTCCTGGCGGTTTATTGCTTAGAAGTCCAAGTTGCTTACGTAACAAATTCCTGCTTCCTAATTTTCTTACAAATCCGTCTATTTCAAATTCATCATAATTGATAGCTCCATTTCTCTTCTCCCAATTGGATTCATCAAGGATATAACCTCCAAATCCTACAGCATTAGGAAATCTTTTAAATCCAGCAATTAGATTCTCGAAATAACGTGGGGTTAAAACAATATCATCATCCAGAAAACAAGCAATATTAATATTTTCATGAAGTTTATCAACCCCTATGTTTCTTTGCTTTGTAAGACCTCTCTTTTCAGAACTTACCTTAAAATAATCCAGATTTGAAAATTTATTCTTATCCAACTCGATCTTACTCCTATTATCCTTTGAACCGTCTACTACAATTATCTGATCTGGATACAGGGACTGCTCTCTTACTGAATTCAGCAGAGTTAGAAGAGCTTCAGGCCGCTGGTAAGTACAAATGATCAGACTAAATTTCATTGGAGCAAATTTATAATTTAATTAGCCGGTGTATTTAATTATTCCGTATTTCTAGTCACAAGTTCCCTGGACCACAATTCACTTAATTCCCACCTTTTTCTCATACTCCTTAAATAACTGAGAGGATTCCGTATAGGTTGATTTTTGTATGACTTAAGTATTAGAGAAATCCTATAGCCTTTGATCTGTTTTTTGGTAAAGTATCTTTTAGAAAAGATCATGATCGTTGGAGATGGTTTCGGCAATGGTTTTTCCCTTTCCCAATCTAAAGTTGGCTTCTTTCTGAATCCACCAATTGGCGCCTTTAAATGTTGAATAACCAGATCTGGATGGTAGATAATATCACAACCAGATTGTCGTAATTTCATTCCATAATCTGAATCTTCTCCGTATCCGTGCTCATATACTTCTGAAAATCTATGAAGGCTGGCAAACTTGCTTCTAACCACACTGGTGCCCGATCCAAAGCTTCCCCACTGTTTTATTTTCCTAAAAACGGTAGCTTCTCCCGGCTGTTTACAATTCAGGTTTATACAATCTACTCCTAGCCTCTTTGCCTCACTTATAGTTTGTTCCAATACTTTTCCCGGGACTCTTATATCATCATCTGCAAAGAAAATCCATTCTGAACGCACCTCTTTTAAAGCCATATTTCTTGCCATACACGCACCTGTCTTATGTGTAAAATGGTGGATTATTTCAAATGACCATTCAGTATTAATTAAATCTGATATTTCAGAAGTCGATTCTGGATCTGGGTTTTGTTCAATAATAATAACCCTTTTGGGTAAAAGACTTTGTTGGCTTAGATCTTTAACCACCTGATATAAAAACTGAGGCCTGCCAATTGTTGGAATGATAATATCTATGGAATCTACCTGACTTCTATCTGCATTTTCTATTTCAATGTCAGATAAATCAACTTGCATTTTAAAAAAATCTGCTTTAAAGAATGAATTTATAAATGCAAAAAGAGGAAAGTTCTTCTCATACCTTATAAGGCTATATAGAAGTACAAAGGACCAAATGACTTTATAATGCTGTGCAACGAAGGCAAACAAATCTGTGTTGTCAGCCTTTACTCCAAGTTTATTTTGCCCTTTCAAATCGATCAAACCAGGATCTGAATAACAGAACAAACCATTTTGCTGTCCTGTTTTAGCTACAGAATCCAATAGATATCCCAAACTCGGGATTTCTGCAAGTTGAGATTGAAACTTTAAGAGGACCGAACTATGTACTCCGCCAATATCGGTACTCATCTGCCATGTAGGATACTTTACATCTCTCGCAACATTTATAAATGGTAACTGATCTATATAGCCAATATCGTCTGATAGATATTGCGTTTTAAGACTATAAGAGGCCATGATCCTATCGTGGTAAAAAATCTTTTTTAGGTTCTCAGCTAGAAGGTCATTCTGGAATTCTTCCTCTACCCAGATTAGGAATTCATCTGGAAAATTATTTGCAAGTTCCCACAAAGACTCTGTGCATGACTTACTACTAATATCAATATTTGTCCCGTTTCTAATTGCCTTTACAGGGATAGTGGAATTCTTATGAATAAAAAATATCATATCAATTGAAGATTAGTATTCCTTTCTTTTGCTGATTACTTCTCTGTAAAAACTAATATTCCGCTCCACCACTATTGATGTTGAAAATTTATTTTTAATCTGCTCTCTTGCCTTTTTTCCCATCTTTTGAGCTTTCTCAGGATTTGCAAGTAAGTCCAGAACCCGATTGGCAAAGATATCATGTTTCAATGGTGATACCGTATATCCAGTGCTGCCATCGATCATAATTTCATTAGCCCAGCCAATATTGGAAGTGACCAAAGGCTTCTCCATCGCCATAGCTTCTAGCCAGGTCATAGGTAGCGCTTCTGCAAAACTAGGCAATGCTACCACCTGAGCTGAAACTATATATTTCTTAATCTCTTGATAAGGAATTTCTGCTATATATTTTACAGAAAGGGAAGCCTCCGGTGATAGTTTCTTATTAAACAGCTCAAGGGTTGATACCTTCTCGAATATATCAATTACATCTTTGCCTATCAGTAATAGTTCTGCTCTATTATTTTGTATAATGATCAAATTAAAGATCTCTGCTAATTCCAGAACTCCTTTTTTCCGGATAAGGCTGCCAAAATAAAGAATTCTGTTTTGCACTAATTCAACATTAGCAGATACACTAAACTCGTTTAAAGAAATACTATTAGGAATAACTTCAATAGAATTTTTCAACCCAAAAACCTCCTTAGTGAGTTTGGCAGCATATTCACTTACCGAAATCAAATGATCAGCATCACTCAAAGCTTTTTTCTCAAAAAGTCTGTTCTTGAATTTTTGCTTTCTACCCTCTAATCTGCAAAAATATGCATCCGATCCGTGCAATCTTATAACAAGTGGTGACCGTAAGTTTATAAAAGCTGTAATCCCCGTCCAATCTGGGGCCTCGACCAGATCAATTCTTTCCTTTTTAATTGTTTCATTAACTACTTTTTGAAGATGTTTGCGATACAGGTACCAGCCGAAAAATCTATATTTTCTTTGCTTTATACCAATGAAATTAATGCCAGATTCATGAAAGACCAGCTTCTCTTTCTGTCCATACACAAAAACACTCACCTTTATACCCTTTTCAACCAGTGAGAGGGCTAGATTCTGCATACTTGTTCCCAAACCTGCCGAGGCTCCAAATTGTTTATTAGGATATTCAGGGGTAAGAAAGGCTATGTGCATACTATTCACTATAAATCGAAATCGTTGATAATCTTTAGAGTAAAGGCTTTTGCTCCATTTATATTTAAATGTCCACAATTAAAATAGTATTCAGAATTATTATCAAATAAAGCTGCGTAATTTTTATAAGAAGAGACCTTATTCTTCAATTCATTTATTTTTGATCTGTTTTCTAATTTTTTACAATAGGGTGCTGTAAAATAAAACTTAGCAATATCTTGAAATTCCTCTTCAAACTTTTCCAATCTAATATTATTTGAGTTTAATGTATTCGGAAAACGCCCGGCTAACTCGTCACCAGTACCGAATTTGGGTGAAAAACCAATCTTGATATTCCTATTAGAATTTGTAGTGTTAAATGAACTCATCAGTTCTCGAAATCCCAAAACTTTTTCGTTTTTTAAGTACCTGTAGAATGGAACCCACCGATAAATAAAGTACTCCTTTTGTTTTAAAAATTCATTCGCAACTATAGAATCGGTCATATGAGGTGCAAGATTAGCTTCAAAATAAGGAGTCAAACCAATTGTATTATAATTATAATCTAGCTGTACAAGAACAGTATCAAAGCTTATATTATTTCTTTTATGAATTTTTGATAAGATGAGTATATCTCCTAAAGAGGCTCCTGAAAAACCAAAATTTATACATTTTTTACCCGTCATCTTGGAAATCAATTCACAGTCTATATGCCTCTCCACTCGGGAAGAACCATAGAAAGCTATATCATAATGCTTATCCGAAACTTTTAAAAGATTCTGCACTTTATTGCGAGGCGAGGATTTCTTATAAATAGAGGTATAAATAAGATCTAGAGTAAAAGACAAGCTTAATACTGCAAGGAATATTATAATTAGATATTTTAAGAACAGCCTCATTAAAATTGAAAATATATAAATTCATTATACCCAAAAAACTTACCCATTACAAGCATAATTAAAATGACCAAAATAAGCTTAATGATTCTATACTTCCCATAAAAGGGATGTTCTTCATGTCTGTGCAACCATTCAAATATCACAAAGAATACAATCAAACCTACTAATTCAATATTGTATCTTTCTATTGATAGATATGCAATTTTAAAATTCAAGTTGCTTAATAAAATCTTTATATAATCAAATGCCTGGAATAAATTTTCCGCTCTGAAAAATATCCATGCAAAACATACACTGCTGAAAGTAAAAATTATCCTAAATAGATTTCTTAAATTTAATTCAATATGGTCTGAAGTTTTTTGACGAGAATTTTTGAGGAAAAATACAGGTAAAAACAAAAATGCATGTATCCCGCCCCATAATATAAATGTCCAATTAGCACCATGCCATAATCCACTTAATAAAAAGACAATTAAAATATTTCTAATTGTAAAAAACTTATTCATTCTTGAACCACCTAGGGGTATATATACATAATCACGAAACCAGGTGGATAGGGATATATGCCATCGCTTCCAGAATTCACCTATATTCCTGGAAAAATAGGGATAGTTGAAATTTCTCATTAGCCGAAAACCAAACAACCTACCCGTACCTATGGCAATATCAGAATAGCCGGAGAAATCGCCATAGATTTGGAAAGCAAAATAAAATGCTCCAAGAATAAGCGTTAAACTATCATGATTCTCATAGTTTTCAAAAATTGCATCGCTATACACTGCAGCGTTATCTGCAATTACTACTTTTTTGAATAGACCCCATATTATAAGATTGATACCTGAAATGGCAAGATCACTATTAAACTTTTTATGAGTATTGAACTGTGGCAGAAGACTGGAAGCTCTTTCAATTGGACCCGCAACTAATTGTGGAAAAAATGATACGAAGCCGGCAAAATTGATAAAATTTCTTGTTGGCTCTAATTCTCTTTTCCAAACATCTATGGTATAACTTAAGGTTTGGAAAGTATAAAAAGAGATACCAACAGGAAGTATAATATTTAAACTTTGAATATTTAATTCTATTCCAGCACTTTGAAAAGTTGAAATTAAAGAAGTAAGAAAAAAATCATAATATTTAAAAACACCGAGAATCCCAAGATTGAAAGATAAACTTAGCCAGAGTAATAAGTTTCTGGCCTTCTGTCTATTTTCAGTTGCCAAGAAAAGGCCTACTATATAATCTACGATCGTACTAATAAAGATTAAAAATAAAAATCTGTAGTCCCACCAGCCATAAAAAATATAACTGGCCACAACTATCAATAAATTTTGAAGTTTGTGATAAGGTTTTAGAACAAACCAAAAAAGTATAAAAACAGTAGGTAAAAAAATTAAGAAAGCTATAGAATTAAAGAGCATGGTTTCTTTCTAATATTTGATTAATATCCTCTCCTATTATCTTCGAAAAGATTTTAGCTCCTTTAGCATTCAGATGAAATGTATCATAAAACAGATTTGCATTTTTCGATAAAGGATGTGATGAGTAATCAAGGAAATATGCATTCGGATAGTCTCTGATAATCTCTTCAATTTTCATTTTGATTTTAGAAACTGAAGTCTGGTTAATAATCAGTCTTTCTTCATACTCTGGTGCCCAGGTAAAAAAATAATAAATGCTTCTATCTGATTCTAATTGGTCTTCTAA
>NZ_JBLWIM010000012.1:1300257-1323246 GCF_048381525.1 Christiangramia qingdaonensis | reverse complement strand
GGCTTCCATTATCTTTAGCCGTTCTAGGTTATTCACATCTTTATGGAAATTTCTATTCACTGGTACAAAACCATTTTCATGCTGAAAGATCATATTTCTATGGTTAAAAAGATTTGTAAATCCAGAGATCAATATTCTTCCATTTCCATTATAATTCAATAATGGAATAAAATTATACTCTAAAAATGAAGGTTCTATTCTTCTAAATTCCGCATAAATTTCCTCAGATGTTGAAAACGGTATAAAATGATTCTTATTAGGGATTATTAATGAACTTGAGAAGTGCGCCAGATCAACATTCTAGATAATAACCTTTGGCGTCAAATTATTCTTTAAATAAATATTGTACTTAGCTTTTTGAATATTATGGGATGCAGCATCAAAACTAAGATTATAGCTATCCAAATGAGTTAATTGTCCCATGATTTTAGGATTATAGTTTACACTACCTCTGGAAGATCCCAGAATGATTAGATCCGCATTGATTCTACCCCGCAATATATTATCCCATTCTTCAAATCTACTATTTTCAATGCCCTTCAAACCTGCATCCGAAATAGTTTGTATAATAATTGCACCCAGAATAGTAAAAATCAAAATTTTAAAACAATAAATCAAAAACCTTATCATTCTATGATCTGTTCAATTTCCTTTATCATCATTTGGGAGGAGTTGGACATATTTTGGTTGATTATGTTAGACCATTTTACTGCATTGGCTAACACTTCTACCCGTTTATCTTGCTTAAACTGTTGCAATACAACATGTTTATAATCCGATTTATTTCGTATCCAGTATACCGGATCGCTCGTTGGCATTGACCTAAAATGAACATAATTATAAACCTCCTGAATATCTTTGTCTAATCTATCTGTTCTCGGAATATAGCTTATATAAGCACAGGGTTTTTCCTTTGCTGCAAAATCAAAGATCATTGAAGATCCTACATTAATGACCATAAAACTATGCTCAATGATATTCGTTTGTAAAATCAGATCTTCCTTTTTAGGCATAATTTCATTCCAGGCAGTTTCACTACTTGTCCATTCCGGTTCTATAGGCACAATTAGATTCTTAAATTTATCTAAAACAAAATCATATCTACCAGACAGATCTACAGGACATCTTCGAAATATTATTCCAATGCTATTACCTGTCTTATTTAGCTCTTCAACTTCTTCCGCCAGATCTAATAGAAAGAGCTCGTCATGTGGAGACGTTGTAATATCATCTCCTGAAAAACAGATATAGTTTTTATTAATATCCAGCGCATACCTTTCAAAGAATTCATGGCGTGGAATTATTACCTCCTTTTTATAATGTATTTCAAATTGAGGGCTTCCGGTAATTCTTACTTGTTCATCATTTATATAGGGATAATATTTCTTCAACTCCTCTTTCATAAAATCAGACCAAACAAAGTAATAATCAGTGTCTATAATTTTAGTTGCCTTGGGTAAATTATCCCAGGAGAAAATAAAGCAGGCTGTAGGTATATTTAATTTTTGTGAGGCTAGAATTGGCGCCACAGCCTTTACCGGTCTTTGACTGGCACAAAGAACCATATCTGGTTTTTCATCTTCGAAAACCTTTATACATTCTAGGTAATAGGCTGATCCTTTTTCAGATTCCTGGATCTTGAACCTTAAATTATTCAAGCCTTTTTTTCCTTGATTTTTTTTAAATAGAATTCTTAGGATGAAGTTTTTTACTTTATTCTTTATACCCTTTTTAGACGCACCAAATTTATATTTATTATAGACTGGATCGTTAAATCTATTTTGAAAATGATCTAATTCAACTAAGATTTTAGCCCTTTTTAGTAGATCTGTCCAGCGTTTCGGCTTAGGAATTATTTTAACTTCACGTATCCCAGATTTTGTAAGGTCAAAATTCGTTAAGTTCAGATACACCAAGTCCCATCCAAGCTTTTTTACTTCTATCGGAAAATCAGTATAAGCGAAATTTTTAAGGCTTACACCATCCGGAATTATTACTAAAAGTTTTTTATATCTCAAATTAAAATTTAATCTATTAGAATAATCAAATTTAGAAAACTATGAAGTTTCCCGAAATTTAGAGGCAATGAGACTTGCATTTATCCATTGCCAAATGTGAAAACTGCTTTGCCGCTCACCTATTTTATACTTTTCCCACTCTTTCTGCATTTGATCCAGATCAAACCAATTGGAGTATTCACTACTGGCCATTTGATTTAATTGCTCTTCGACCCAGGAAGTCAGATTTTCCCCAAGCCATTCCCTCTGAGGTGTTTGTAAAGGCCGTTTTGGAGCATAGCTGATATCTGAAGGCACCATGTCTTTAACCAGTTCCCGTAAAAGGTACTTATGTACGCTCCCTTTGATCTTATAGTGATCCGGTTGTGCAAAAGCGAATTCCACCAAACGATAATCTAAAAAGGGTTCCCTGAGTTCGGTACTGTGGGCCATGGAAATCCGATCATTAAACCGTATTGCTCTTGGGATCTTTGTATAGAATAGGTCTCTGTATTGAAGATTCTGAAAATGACTGTCAAAAGGTTCAGGATACTCAGGATTTTCAGCATATTGCATTAATTCTTCACTAAGACAATGCTCCTTAAATGTAGAGGTAATCCCATTCTGTCCCTGAATAGTGGTTGTAGACTTCCCTGCATAATAATCATATCCGGCCCATTGCTCATCCATTCCCTGCCCGTCTAAAAGCACCAGAATATTATCCTTCCTTGCCTGCTGAAATATCTTTGAATATGCTATGGTTGGAAAGCCTCCAAAAGGCTCATCCTGAAAACAACTGGTCTTTTCAGAAAGCTCTTCAATCTCCTTGACATTCAACCTTACTTTTGTCAAGGGGTTTTGAGTTTCATCGATCATTCTCTGCACCCAGGGCAGCTCATCATAGCGTTCATCCCCCGTATAAAAAGTGTATGCCCTGATCTTTTCCTTTTTCTCATATTGATTTACCAGAGCAAGTAGAAGAGAACTGTCAACTCCGCCGCTAATATTAAAACCAATTACTACATCTGCCCTGAATCTTAAGGAAATGCTATCTTTTAAAATCTTAAGATATTGGGATTTAGTTTTTTCGAAATCATCAGAAACCTGAACTTTGTTGACGTTCTCCACAAAGTCGTACCATTTTTCAATATTAAGTTGACCGTCCTTAAAGGTTAGAAAATGGCCTGCAGGTAACTGAAAAATATCCTTATAAAATGTTTCATCTGGTTTTCCATAGGAACCGTAAGCGAAATAATTCGCCCACACTTTTTTGTTTTGGGCTGAAGGTTTTACGGCTTGTATCGATTTGATCTCGCTGGCAAAGTATAGCTCTCCCGAATTTTCGGAATAGTAAAATGGTTTAACCCCGAATCTGTCACGTGCGGCAAACATAGATTTCTCTTTCGCATCCCAAATAACAAAAGAAAACATACCGTTTAATTTTTCAAGACATTCTTTACCGTAAACAATGTAGGCAGCAAGTAAAACTTCCGTATCTGAATTTGTTCTAAAACTATACTTTGAACCTAGTTCAGCTTTTAACTCCTTATAATTATAGATTTCCCCATTGAAACTGAGATAATACCTACATGAATTATCTGGAAATGGCTGATTAGCTGCTTCACTAAGATCTATAATAGAAAGCCTGTTATGTCCAAGAAAAACATATCCGTTATCAATATAGGTTCCTGTATGATCGGGACCGCGGTGCTTTTGTTCCTGTAGCATTTTATCCAATGTCTTCTTCCTGTCATAAGGCGATATAATTCCGGCAATTCCGCACATCAGGATTTAGTTTTTAGTATTTTTTCTGCTTTCACCCAATCGGCTTCAGTATCAAGGTTCACATAGTCTGCATCGGAATTTTCGATATACCCTATCCTGTTTCCATAAAGTGAATTCTCCTGAAGTATCACTTCTGTTTTGGTTAGATAAACAGCTCCGTCACGGTGGAAAGCCTTTGGTAGTTCCTGCCGGCGGGAAATAATGTTCTTCTCTCCGGTGGCGATCTGCAATCGGCCATTTTTTTCTTCAAATACCCAGTGCGGATTAAATTCGTGAGGCACTTCCCGAACACTCAACAGGGAATCAAAATTTCCTGCTTCAAATTTCCTGATGGCATCATCTATCAAGCCTGTAATGCGAAAGGGTGTTGTAGGCTGTAGTAAACAGACCGCGTCAAAATGTTCATTAGATGCAGCAAAAAATTCCAGTGCATGCTTTATAACATCAATAGATGCAGTTGCATCTTTAGCAAATTCAGCGGGTCTTATAAAAGGAGCTTCCACTCCAAACTTTTTCCCTGAATTTATAATTTCTTCAGAATCGGAACTTAAAATGCATTTTGTAAGCAATTCAGATGCTTTAACTGAATCTATGGTGTAGACTAAAAGTGGTTTTCCTCCAAGTAACTTGATATTCTTACCGGGAATTCCCTTGCTTCCGCCCCTTGCCGGTATAATTCCAAGAATTCTCATTAGTAACTGATGGTTTTGCAAAAGCTAAGCTCTGATGACGCTAGGATCTCTGCAATTTTAGTTCCTGCATCACCATCACCATATATTTGTGAAGCGGGATGTTTTTCTGAGTTAAAAGACTCCTTGACTGCTTCCAGTATCTTATCTCTCTGGTGGGCAACATCCTTTACATTATTTCCCCGAAGTCTTCGGTTTTGCCTGATCCCGATATTTACTACCGGAACTCCCAGGTATGAACACTCCCTGATCCCCGCGCTGGAATTACCAACAAGCACTTTGGAATGCTTAAGCAATCTCAGGAAATCAAGAGGATCCATATTCTTAAAAAAATGAATGTTATTTGGCTTCACCATTTCTCTGAAAGTTCTGATCCCGTTTGAGGTTCCGTCAGAGCCAGCATCAACGTTTGGCCAGAACCAGAACACAGGAAGATTCAGGCTGTTTAAAGCTTCAAGAGTTTCCAGAATATGTGCTCTGGCCTGCTTATATTCTGTAGTAACAGGATGTTGCATAACAACAATATACCCGCTTTTCCAGTCGAGGTTCTCACCAACCCCTCCGTATTTTTCAATAGGATCAAAATTCAACTGTTCTTCCGTACAGATTTCCTTCACCAGGTCTATGGAAGGACAGCCCGTATTGATCACCTTTTCAGGATCCTCGCCAAGTCTGATCACCCTGTCCCGGGCATCATCACTGGAAACAAGATGAAGGTCGGCCAGCTTGGTATTGGCGTGTCTTACTTTTTCATCTATACTCCCCGTAACTTCTCCCCCCTGGATATGTACAAGTGGAATGTTCTGATAAGCCGCAGCAATAGAAGTGGCGATGGTCTCAAATCTATCCGCAATCGTGACCACTGCATCCGGTTGAAGATTATAGAATACATTTGTAAGCTCCATAACTCCAATTCCGGTGGTCTTTGCCATGGTGGTAGGATTCTCACCTTCGAGAACCATAAAGACCTTTGCCGCAGCCTTAAAACCATCCCTTTCAATAAAGTCAGCAGCATTCCCGTACCGGTCTAATAAAGCAGAGCCAGCTATTACCAGCTGAAGCTCCAAAGATGGGTGGGCTTTGATTGCCGTAAGGGCCGATTTTATACGACTATAAGAAGGACGGGCGGTTACTACTACACAGATTTTACGTTTCGGCATTATAGTGGACTTATGGTGATTTTAAAATTAAAAAAAATGACGGGATTTCAGGTCTAATCCCTTTTTAAATAAGCATTCTCTTAATCATCTTCAGTATTATTGGAGATGCTCCTTGTTTAAAAAATCCCATTTAGCAAGGTCGGTTTTGAGTTCCTGTCCTATAACCTCTCTGAAGCTAGCTGCATCAATGCCTTTTCTTTTAGGTTTTTTAGCTTCCAGGTCTTCAAACTTGATAATATGTCCCTTCTTCAGATCTTTATTTACCGCCAGAGATTTCTCAAATATTGATTTCAGTTCATCGAAAGCTTTATTATCTGATTTATCAACAGGATTTTCTAATGCGTTGGAAATGTTTTTAACCGATTTAACCAGTTTTTCAATTTCATCAATTTCTAGGGAAGAAGAAGAATCTGGCCCAAAACTTTTTCTACTGAAGACCGCATGAAATTCAAGGATCTCAGCACCCATCGCTATCGCCGCAATACAGGTCTCCATCTTCGCAGAATGATCTGAGTATCCCACGGGTACCTGGTACCGTTCTATTAATTCCTGAATCACATTTAATCCATACTGTTCAGGTTTGGTTGGATATGCAGTGGTACATTGTAAGATACTATATGAAATATTCTTTTCCTTAAGAAATTCGATCGTTGCATCCAGTTCAGCGTACGAACTCATCCCGGAAGATAAAATGACCGGCTTACCTGTTTCAGCAATTTTTTCAAGTAGCAGAAAATTAGAAACCTCTCCGGAACCTATCTTATATCTTTTTACCCCAACATCTTCCAGAAGATCTACAGCTTTATTACTAAAAGCTGATGCCAGGAACTCCACATTTTTCTCATCACATCTTTCTTTTAAGATTTTCCATTCTGTAGGAGTAAACTCCATTCGTTTCCAGTAATCAAATCTGGTCTTATCCTGTTCAGAGAATTTTATCCTGAATGGCTCATAAATACTACTCTCTGCCTCACCAATATGTACCTGGAATTTTACAGCATCCACCCCGGTCTGGGCGAGTGCGTCTATATAACTCATAGCCATACCAAGACTTCCATCGTGCGCCTGGCCTATTTCAGCGATTATATACATTTCACTCTTCTTTACTTAGAAATTTATCTACTACACTTAAATAGGCTTCAGAAACCTTTTTAGTTGAATACTTTTGAAGATATATGCTTCTATTGATTTCTGCAATTTTACTTACTTCCATTGAATCAAGATTCTTTATTTTTTGAAATTGATTCTTAAATGAACTTAAATCCTCAGGATCAAACCAAAAATCATTTTTAGAATTTTCTAATCTCTCAGGCATTGCCCCAACATGAGAGCTTAATATTAATCTTCCAGATGCCATCGCCTCCATTCCGACTAATGGGCCCGCTTCAGTATATGAAGATATGATCAAACAGTCACACTTTTTATATACCTTTATTAATTCCCTTTGAGCTAATTGCCCTTTTAATTGTACGTTTACTGAATCGTTAATTAAAATCTTAATTTCTGCCTTAAGTTCGCCATCTCCCACTATTACTAATTGATCATTTTCCGTACTACATGCTTTAAAATATTTAATGAGATTAATTAAATTCTTTTCCGGACTCAATCTCCCAACTACTAAAAAATTCGAAACACATTTATTTAATACTGGTATTTCCAAAAATTGATCCTGAAGAAACGTAGTTTGATCTATAATTGAGTAAGAAGTTGATTTAATTTGTTCATGTAAACTATCGGCATTTTTTCTAGAATGGTGAATAAAATGACTGACTTTTCTTAAATATCCGGGAAAGTCCGGTTGAAATTTAATCTCTCCGGTGGTACGGAATATTACTGGAATTTTATTCTTATTACATAGTTCAATTATTTCCTTGGTTCTTAACGTGAACAAATGAGCCACAATAAGAATTAAATCATACTCTACAATTAATTTAGAAAGCAAAACTTTCTCCTTTCTTTTTATGCTTTTAGAATTAAAATGGTTGTTTACATAGAAGTAGATGGGTTCCTTTTTTCTATTTCTGAAATAGCTGAACAGGGTAGCCGGCTTTAAACTCAAAAAGTTGCTATACAATAATTGTTTAAGGCTGGTAACGGGCAATCCTGCTTGAAATTGGAAAATTTGTGATTTTGCAGATATATTTGAGGTTGATATTACACGTACTTTATGTTTACCATTGATTTCTGAAGCTATAAAACCTGCTTCCAGCTCTCTTCCTCCATGATCTCCAAATGGTCCAATTATTAAAGTTTTCGCCATTATTGTTTATAATATAAACGAAATAGTTTTTTCAATATAGCCTTTCTTAGTCCATAAACCTTCTGATTGAATATAGAAGTAAAGCTGTTATTGGGCTCGAAGCTTTCAAAGCTTTCTCTACTTTTATTTGAACCGGCATTTTCAATGGAATCTTCTAATTTTCTATGCATCCATAGTTCCACTTCGTTCCCAATATGAAAGGCTTTGTTTTTATAGGTTGAAAGACGCATTCTTCCAGACTTATCTATGGGCTCATCTACATATTTATATTCCGAATCTCCTCCAACCAGGGTCAGGGACGGTTCGGTTGGAACTTTTTCAAAGAGCACCTCTCTTTTTACTGTAAGGACCTGATGACCACTACCTACTACTGCCCTCACATTATTTCTCTCGATCACCGGCCATTTATTGTGAGCATCAACTTCATTATTCCAGTTGATACTGGATAAATACCTGTTATGGTCTTCAAAGTTCTCGGGAACCTCTACGTATTTAAATTTTAAACCCTGGAATAGGATCTGCCTGAAAACCGAGCTGGTTCCATAAAAAAGTCCATGTCTGAAAGGTATTGGTGAAACTGAGCCAACTTTTTTAAAGGTCCTGAAAACCTTCATCACTTCATTATCCCAATTATCCAGGAACATGATGTCGGCATCGGTTAAAGTAATATAGTCTTCTCTGGCACCTCTTGCCGCTCCAATCAAAGCATCAATTTTCCCGATATTATTGGAATGCTGAATTTTACAATCAATTTCTTCTCTTGAATAGGATGCCAGGAGGTCTTCCAGTTCCTTGCAGGAACCATTGTTCACTACCGTGATTTTATATTTCTTATTATTTGTTCTGATCAGCGATTCCAGACAAAGCTTAAAAACTTCCAGAACCTTTTCATAATACCCTTCCGGTTTTGGAATAAAGACCACTACAATCACTCGATGATTACTGCTTAAACTAATTTTATCCTGAGTTTTTTGGGGATTCGAGCCTTTTCTCATTGATTAAGCTTTTTTAATCTTAAGCTGAATATTGATTGATTTCGCCACTCACGGTATTGTAAGATTTCATAATTATAAGTTGTGAAGATCTTTTCTAGTTCTTCCCGGGAGTAATCACTTAGCCAGCCTCTGTCTAATCTGGGTGCATTAGAAATATCCCTGCAGGCATAAGATAAAATAATTTTTTCAACGTCTTCTGTCAATCGAGAAATTATGGCCTTAATATCATATACATATTCTAATACCCCACTAAAGATCGCTGTATCGTATTTACTTAGATCTATTGAAATTTCTTGATTTAAATCACAGGCTATAACCCCTGGATATCTGGAAATAATATCTGAAGCTTGATAGGTACAATTCTCAGGTAATTTATTTCTTAATTTCATATTTCCTGCCCCAAATTCAATAATGCTGGAGTTAGGTTCTATCATGGATCCGATCATATAGGTTCTTTCATCCCAGCTTTCGTCAAGCTCATTTGAATTCACCCATCTTTTTAGATCACTCTCACCCGATAATCTAAGGTTTCTGGTTCTTTTATTACGCACCCTGATGCGAAATCGTTCCAGCCCGCCGTAAATCTTATTTCGGGAGAAATGATATATTGTAGAAAAGAATCTCAATTTTGGCATTCAGATTTTTGTTATAGTGCAATCTTAAAGATAATAGTTTTAAGATCTGGCGTAATCTTATAGGAATAGTTATGGTTCCTGTATTTAAATATGATCTTTTTAAGGATAAGGTCGTTTACCTCTTTAAGAGTAATATATGTTTGAGATTGCTTCCCAAGGTTTTTCTTGATCTTATATTTTAATGTTTGATAATAATCAGATTCTGAAATTCTAACTTCTATTACCTTATCCTCATAAAATTTAATTCCTTCATTAAGAAAATGCTCAACAGATGCGGCTATATTCTCTAATTCTATTACTGCATCTGGAGAACTTAAAATTTCAGCTGTTTCTTTCTCAAAATTTTCTCCCCAGTTGTTCTGACCTGAAGGCTTCAGAATACCATTCGTAATGCTATCATGGTAATGTTGCTCATTTATACGCATGGCGTTACTAAGCCTGGGTGTTTCTGTTAATTTATCCTGCTCTGAGCTTTGAAAGGATTGATGCCAGTTATGATAGAAATATATCTCATTTGTAATAACCTCACGGTAACCGGCATTTTTCAATCGCGCATATAGGTCCACATCTTCTGAACCATAGAAATGATAGAATTCATCATATCCTGAAACCTCGTAAAATACCTCCTTTGAGGCCAGGATCATTCCATTGATAGTACCTGTCCGTTCAAAATTGAACTTTTCAAAATTCCTGCTATTACTCACTTCCCGAGATGTTTGTTTATCTAGGTAAGCCATGCTAAATAAACAAAATGAATTATTGGAAATTTTTCTTTCCAGAAACTCGGTAGCCTTGGGCGAAAAAAGCAGATCTACATCTGCTATAAAGATATTGGAGGTTTCTGAATTCTTAATTCCATAGTTAAGAGCCCGGCTTTTGTTCCATAATTTATGTGAAGCCTGAAGATAGAGATACCTGGCAAATTCAAATTTCTTCAAAATTTTCTGGACCTTAGCAGCTGTTTCAGCTTCACTTCCATAATCTACAAAGACAACTTCAAAATTTTGAAATTTTTGAGCATGCAGCGACTCCATAGAAAGCTGTACTCTCTCCACGTCTCTGTTCCTGAAAGCATAAATGATACTCAGCTTTTTATCCATGGCTCATATTTAGATCTTTCTCCACCTGCTCATATTTTTTTAGGACCTCTTGCTTAACGAATGTTCTTTCAAGTTTAGGCCTAACCATTTCGAGGTTGTATTGAAAAGCCTTTTCCAGAATTTCCGGTTGCTCAAGGCTTTTCAAAATGAGATTTTTAATTCCATCAACATTCATTGGGTCTGGGATCAATAAACCATTCAGTCCGTCTTCAATGATTTCTGAAGTTGCACCCCCGGGATCAGACTGGATTGGAAATGCACCTGAAATGATCGCCTCCAGTAAAGTATTAGGCATCCCATCTGAAATACTATTCCCTATATAAATTTTAGCCTTATTCATTAGATCAAGCACCTCAACCCTTCCTATTTGTTCAAAGACCTCAAAATTATTCCAGTGATTTAATTCCGATTTTTTTACAAACTCAACAACCTCTGGATCAGCTCCAAATACCTTGATCTTAATATCAATTAATTCAGATTGTAATTTTTCAATAGCTTTCAGTACCGGAATACACTCTCCAAACAAAGCCTGATATCCTTTAATTAAAATAAGATCTCTTTCCTCTGGAACAAGAATTTTTTCTACCGGAGATAGATCATATCCTCCTCCTCCGGGAAAATCTCCCAGAAATTCTCCCTGAAAACCATATTCTACGGCGATATCATGATCTCTTTTACAATCAGCGAACATATAATCTACGCGGGGCAAAACCTCTTTAATATCCTTAAGATAATCGGCTTCATTCTGAAAATAATAAAGATCGTTTCCCCAGGCAGAATATATCCATTTGATATCGGGGTATTTCTGTATTACCTCTAAAATAGGAGTGCAGGCTGAGAAAAGCACAAAACTTTGAACCACGTCAGGTTTAAATTCAATTATTTTATCTTCAACAATCTCTGAAAGTGATTTTTCAAAATACCTACTCAGGATATTATAAAAAGAATAAAAATTCTTCTTTATGAACTGCCTGCCGGGATAATCTAATTTCCTCTTCCAGTTCACTGTTTGATCTATCCAGTTGATCCTTTCCACCTGTTCTCCATTGTCAAAGACATCTATCCATAAGATCTCATGACCTGAATCTTTGAGCTGATCTGCCCAATTGAAAAAATGATTTGCAAACATGGAAACCATTAATATTCTCATTGGGGCAGAGATTTAATTACTTTTCGCAAATGACCATGAGATAAGTACTGTTCGAGATCCTTTCTGTTTAGTCTGAATCCTTCTGCACCATTTTTCCACTCTAGGTACATTTGTTCTAGTACAACAGTAATTCTGTTTTCATCCGTTACCTGCGACCAGTATGGATAATTCTTGCCTAATAACCTTTTAGACTCACTCAACTCCGGACCTAATAGTAAAATTGGTTTGTTAGCCTCTACGCAATGCGGAAATTTACCTGGTAAGAATGGGCTGATTTGAGATTTTGCATCTAAAATTACATTCACAGAAGCCAGGTCCTGCAATTTACGAACAGTTTCATATGACAACCCTCCGGAAACGATATGCAAATTCTCAAGAGCCCTTGCTTTCTCTTGCAACCATTCCTGATAATTCGCACTCTTCCCAATAAAGATTAGATTTGTTTCTACAGCTGACTCAGGAAATTTTTGCGCGAGTTTAATAAAAGCATTGACCAGTGGTTTTGGATCCCTGGGCTCCAACAAGGTACCTGCATGCAAAATATTAAATTTAGTAGCATCAAAGAACTCCGGCAGCTTAATATCGTTATATTCTATATTAGAAATTTGATGCGGAATGATGATAGAATTAGTAAGGAATTCCGGAAAATAACTTCCCATCCAATCTTTTAATAATTCTGATGGAAATGCAGTATAGGCCGCTTTTTCAGAAATATTTTTTACAAACTCCCATTTTTTGAATTGTCCTGCTTCTACCCAGGCAAAAGGTGGCGGATATAAATGCATGGGATATGGATCATGCATATATGCGATCCACTTACTATGTAATTCCGGAATTTTCAATAATGCCTGATGTGGTCTGAAACTTCCTCCTTTGCTCAAAGTAAGTATATAATCTGGCGTAAAATCATTGAATTCACGAACACTTTTGGCAATACTATCCCTGTCATTAAAAAGTGTAAAGGAAAAACCAAACAAATTTTCCAGAGGTCTGTGAATATCTAATTTAAGTGTCTTCCTAAGATGTCGTTCTATTCGGCTTAGGAAAAAATAAAGACTTCTTCTATTTTCCTTGATAGCGAAGCACGGAATGGCATTTAATTGTATTTCCTGGCGGGTATAATGATAAACCATTAACTCAAATCCAGCTTCATGCAGGTTTTTGATAAAAGCAACATTTGCCTTGGAACCACTACTGTCCTCAACATTTATAGATTCTGCTATAACAAGTATCTTTTCCAAGAAATAAAATTTGTATAAAACTAATATTATCAACCTAACTCAGGCTATTCTTCTTAAAGAAATTGTAATCTTCGTGAAAATCTCCTTTTGGAAATTTACATTTAAAAGTAAGTTTGTAAAGTGTCTTCAAATAAAATTCTTTATTCATCAATACTCTTAATTGTGTTTTTTAATGCTTACATATTTTCGGAATAGTAAGATCAACTTGAGACTTTAAATTCAATTAGAAGCACTTCTACTATTCTTTCTGAAGCTTTTCCATCACCAAAGGGATTATTGGTTGGTGTTGGCTCATTTCCAGTATCACTTAATAATTGAATACTTTCATCAAGAATTTTATCTTTCGAAGAACCTGTAAGAATACAGAATCCTGCATCTACAGCTTCCATCCTTTCGGTTTCCTCTCGGGTTACCAAAACAACTTTATTGAAGCTAGGGGCTTCCTCCTGTATGCCTCCGGAATCTGAAATAATAAAGTTACATTTCATCAACAACCAAAGTATGGTGGGATAACTTACAGGTTCAATAAGATCAATATTGGCAATATGATTTAATTTTTCGTAAACAATATCCTTAACTTTGGGGTTTGGATGAACAGGAAAAACTATTTGCACATCTTCCCGCTTAGCTATTTCCAATAAGGCTTCACAGATTTCAGACAGGCCATGTTCAAAGTTCTCTCTTCTGTGACCGGTTACCAGGATTACTTTCTTTCCTGAAATCAACTTGAGTTCTAGTTCCCTAATCTCTTCACTTTTATAACCAGATTGCAATAATTTTTTTCCAAATTCTAACGAATCTACAACTGTATTCCCCGTAAAGAAAATTTTATCTTCAGAGATCATTTCCTTTAAAAGATTATCTCCCGATTTTTTCGTTGGAATAAAATGAAAATCAGCAATCCTGCTAATCATTTGTCTGTTCGCTTCTTCAGGAAAAGGAGACTCCGTATTGTAGGTTCGTAAACCCGCTTCAATATGTCCCACCTTAATTCCTGAATTAAAAGCAGCCATCGCAATAATAAAAGCAGTGGTGGTATCCCCTTGCACCAGCACAATCTTAGGATTTTCTTTTAGTAAAATCTCGTGAATACTTTTGAAAATATCAGAACTTAAAATATTAAGGTCTTGGCCCGGTTTCATTAAATCGAGATCATAGTCCGGTTCAATTTTGAAAAATTCCATTACCTGATCCAGCATTTCCCTGTGTTGAGCGGTAACGCACACTCTATATTCTACATCCTGCTGTTTTAGAGCATAAATCACAGGAGCCATTTTAATCGCTTCTGGCCGGGTGCCAAAACAAACAAGTACTTTCAAATCTTTAATAATTTTCCTTTTAAACGGAATAGTGGTTTCAAAATAGGATATACATTAAATCCCATAAGGTATTTTAATTTTTCAAATTTCCCTGCTCCTGTTGCTGAAAGTATTCTTCTTAGAATTTTGCCAGATCCTAGCATAAACCCCAACCTGATGAAGAATTTCTTAAGTTCATCGTTGATAAGCTTCTTTTTTGCCAGTTGATCAATTATAAGCATTGCAGCCTTTTTGTATGATCCTATCCTCATTTCGTCCTTATTCCAAAACTCCCCAGTATTAGATTCAGCATGCTTCCTGTTAAAGTATAATACTTGGTTAAGGCTAATCCCATCATAACCTTCTGAAAGAATTTTCGTGTAACACTCCCACTCCTCAGCATACATAAGATCTTCGTTAAATCGAATATTTCTAAAACACTTCCTGTCCCAAAGAACCGTGCAGGAAGCGAACGGAATTTTCCCGGTGACAACATTATCAATATCTGTATCCCCTATTTTTTGTATTTTTATTTTTCCCGAAATTGGAAAATTTAAAATTTCAGCCTTCTCTAGAAATGGCTTCTTTTCATAACGGCAGAAGTACAAATCTTTATCTTTCAGAAGTTTAAAACAGGTTTGGAGATTTTCGGGGTGAACTATATCATCATCATCAAAGAATTGTATATAATTTCCTTTAGCCAGGTCCAGTCCCATATTCCGGCAACCAGGCAGTCCTTTTCTATAGTTTTTTGATCGCTTGAAATATTTAATCCTGCTATCTGCTCCATTATACGCTTCCAGAATTTCAGCAGTTCTGTCGCTGCTTCCGTCATCGATCACCAGGCATTCCCAATTTGTGAAACTTTGATTAATAATAGAATCTAGTGCTGCCTTTATAAAACGGTCCCGGTTATAGGTAGCCATGATCACCGAAATCTCTGGTTGAAACTTCTTTTGCATCAGCTCCATATTTTTTTTATGATCCTGAATGGAGCAAGTAATTTGTTCCCTACCCGCGAATCGGGTTTATTCGCGATCCTGTTCTTTTCCTTTTCTTCCTTTTTAATACGCTTAAAAAGCTCATCGACCAGGATTTCAAAATGTTCTTTATAGAGTTCTTTATGTTTGAAAACGATTTGACGGTATTTCTCCTGCTTCAGATGTCTAATCCTGGTGGTAGTTGAGTTTTTACCTACCTGGTAATTGAATAGCACCTCATTAATGACTTCAGCCCTGCCTCCTCTTTTCAAGATGTTCAAATAGAGTTCCCAGTCTTCAAAACCAAGTATAGGCAGTTTTTCTTCGTACCCGCCACATGTTTCCCAATCTGCTTTCCTGAACATGGAGCTTCCCAGAGCTGCGTTAAAGGTGAGGAAGTTTTTAAAGTCTCCACCTGCAGGGCTATAAATATCAACCTCTCCGGCCTTGCTGAACCTTCGCGCCTTACAGCAAACAACCTTTATTTCAGGATCATTCTCCATTAAGACTAAGGCCTTTTCACAAAAAGATGGCTCAAAAAAATCATCAGAATCAAGGTTCAGGATATAATCTCCTGTCGCTTTTTTTATCCCATGATTTCTGGCGAAACTTTGTCCTGAATTTCCCTGCCTTATAACCAGGTCAACATCATTCTCCAAGCTGTCTATAAGTTTCGCCACCGTTGGATTTGAACCGTCATCAATAACGATAACCTCCTTATTAGGATATGTTTGTTTTAAAGCCGAATCTACAGCTTTAATCACATCGGGATCGTTGTAACAGGCTATAATAATAGAAACCTTTGAACTCAATTTTTTAAATGTTTAAGCAAAACCCGGGAATACTTAATTGCTATTTTTTCCGGTTGATATTTTTCGAAATTTGGTGAAATAAACTTACCCTTTTCAAGCATTTTTATTGCCTTACCCAGAGAGGCTTTTAGTGAAGATAAAGATTTAGGATTAAAAGTAGGCATCTGTTCTCTTTCCAACTGTTCTTTGATATTACCTATTCTCGGTCCTACTACTACTTTATTAAAGGTAAAACCAAGAAAAACACTACCAGAATTTAGCAGATCTGTTCTCGGTATTAGAACAATATCTGCCGCAGATACTCTTAAAGACATCTCTTCTTCATTCAAGGTCTCGTAAGTAAAATAATACTTAGGAGGCATATGCTTTTTCTTGAATTTTTTTTTTAAAAATTTTTGAAGATCGAAAATTTTTTTCATTCTCACCCTACCACGAAAATCAATTTTAAGTTCGGATCTCATGTGGGTCGCTATTAAAACTTTGTTCTTTTCTTCAATAGAGTTAAACGATTTAAGAACCAGCTTTCGTTCTTCATCGGTCCTTATTTTTCCAGGCGCAATCACAACTAAAGAGTTCTCATCTATACCCAAAATTTTCCTAGAATCAGCTTTAGGTTGCTGTCTAAAAACATCCTTTAGCAATGGATGATAAACAAGTTCATGACTTTTTTGGGGATATTTTTTCTCTAATAATTTTTTACTGAACTGCCCTAAATGAATAAAAAGGTCCGCATGAGATTCAATAATATCAAACAACTTCTTAAAATTGGCTGTTTCTCCTTTATTTCTTCTAAAGTCATGTTTAGTATAAACAATTATGGCAGTTTGTTTCCAAGATTCTAAATAAGAGGTAAGTTCTTCCAGTTCTTTCTCGGCAGGCTCTTTCCAATCAAAGAGAGCTTCAGGCCAGTGAATATTCACAACATCTATACTCGAGTCATATTCTTCAATATTCCCAAAAAGAAATTCTTCCTTGGAATATTTTAGAATTTCTTCCAGGTATGGATGATATTCATTTTTTCCTAATGGGAGTAATATCTTCACGTGTCAAAGAAAAATAAAATTATAAGAATTGCGGATATTTCTTTAAAGAATAATTTATTTGTATAACTATATAAAAATTTGAAAATCTCATATAATTAAGAAAAGTTATAATTTAAAATTGATAACATGCTTACTTTTTCTAAACTAGGAAAAAAAGGGAACTTAGGCAATCAGTTATTCCAGCTAGCCTCTACACTAAGTTTAGCAAAAAGGTATAATCAGGATTGTGTTTTCCCCTATTGGGAATATGAAGAATATTTTGAGTCCAATCTTCCCCATGGCAATTGCCCTGATTGTATTCAGGTAAATGAAGAATTCTACCATTATCATGATTGGAATGTTTCAAAAGGAAATTATGACCTATATGGATATTTACAATCTGAAAAATATTTTGATCAAAATCTGGTAAGAAATACCTTTAACTTTAAAAAAGAATTTTTAAAAGATATCCGGGAGAAAACTGGCTTTACCTATAATGATAATAATATTTTAATTTCGGTTCGTCGAGGTGATTTTGTACACCATCCATGGTTTTACCAGTTATCTTATAAGTATTATTTTACCGCGCTCACGGAAAACTTTCCAGACTGGAGAAATAGAAAACTTATTTTTACAAGTGACAACATCGCTTATTGCAAAAAGCACTTTTCTTTTTTACCAAATTCTTATTTTCTTGAAAATCTTTCTGCCATAGAGCAACTGGCCTTTGGAATATTCTGTAAAGATTTTATAATAAGCAACTCGACATTCTCATGGTGGCTTGCCTGGTTGGGTGAGAAGAAAGACTCGAAAATAGTTGTACCAATAAAGAATTTTAGAGGGAAGCATGCTGAGGAAACAGATGAAAGCGACTACTTTCCCGAAAGATGGAGCAAATTTGACCATCATCGGGCCTCGATTTCTAAAAGATTTTTGAGTCTGACAATACGTGGAGAGATTCAAAGTTTTAAAACTTTTTCTCGCTACTTAATGCAAAAGTTAAAGGAGAAGTCTTTGAAAAGAATCAGAAAGATTAAAACATAAAATTAAAACGTTCTATAAATTCCTGAAAGTAATCCTTTCACCCTGCTCTTGTAATAAGGTCTCAAATATTTACCTTTGAATCTGTTTGCGAATTCCTCTAATAGAAGTTGAAAATAGTAATTTCTAACACTCTTAAAATCAGGGTGATGCTTTTTGCAAAAGATCAACCTGTTTCGCATAAAGTAATAATGAAAGGTTTCTTTTTTTATGCTAGTAAGATTATAAACTTTTACCATCGAATTAACAGCGAGCTTCCAGCCTAATTTCCTGGCTTTAAAACACCAGTCTGTCTCTTCAAAGTATAGGAAATATTCCTCTGGTAGAAGGCCTACATCAGCAATAGCCTGAGTATTTATTAAGATGCAGCTTCCATCAATATAATCTATATCATAATCTATTTTCGATTCTACCTCAGCACTGAGTTTATTGTGGTTTTTTTGATGGGTAAGGCATTCTTTGGTCATAAAAATTTTTTCACCTTCGGTAAAAATGACATCTGGATTTTCCCGTTTTAATATCCTAGGACCTGCAGCTGCGAGGGACCGATCATCTTGAAGTGTACTCAAAAGACCTTGCAGTGTATTTTTCTCAACCCTAATATCGGGATTCAGTAGCCAGATAAAATCTGCTCCTTCTTTCAAGGCTCTTTTAATACCTATATTATTACCTCCTGCATATCCTAGATTTTCAGGATTTAAAAGTAGATTTTGTGAATTAATTTCCTTCTTTAGTAAGCTTAGATCAGCTTCCTCAGATGCATTATCAACTATGAGGATATTTACTTTTGGATTGTGGACCTTTAAATTTTTGAATAAAGCTATCGTCTCCAAGGCAGAATTGTAATTAAGAATAACAGCTGTTACACGACCTATATCCATTTTCATTTATTAAAAAGACTTTTTATCAGCTTTGAAAATCTAAAAGTTCTCGTCTTTTTATAATTCTCAATGGATTTATGCAATTGTAAGATTCTTTTATTTTTGTCGCGAATAAGATGTAAAAAATATTGTGCCCGATCAAAGTCTGAGAGTTCTCTATTGAGTTTTTGAAGAACTATTAATTCATTTTCATAATATTTATTAATTGTGTTTTGTGATCTATCAGACAATCGGCATAAAACAAGTGGCTCATCGATAAAGCAAACTTCGAGATTTTCCTGCTTAAAAACATGAAGCCAAAGGAACCAATCTTCTTTCTGAATAATAGTCGAAGGAAATTGAAAGTATTTCAATAAGCGACTATCAAATAATCCACAATGTATTGGAATGGTGAAATCAACATCCCAATTATAAAGTATTTCATTAAAATTAAAATTTTTCAAATCTAATTTAGAATAGGCATCTATAGTATTATTTTGAGAGTTGTAAAAACATCTAAAATTTGAAATACAAACTTTTTTAGTATTTGAATTTAAATTATTGAATCTCAAAACAGATTTCTCGATTTTGTCTTTAGATAAAATATCATCTGAATCCAAAAACTGAATATATACTCCCTTAGCCTCAGATAACCCAAAGTTCCTTGCAATACTCCTTTCTTCATGTTTTTTATAAAAGTATTTAATCCTATCATCCTTAAAAGATTTTACTACTTCATGGGTATTATCATCAGAGCCATCATCTACTACAATACATTCCCAATTGTGGTAAGATTGGTGCAAAACTGATTCTAGAGTTTCTCTTAAATACGAGCTTCGATTATATGTTGGTACAATTATGGATATTAGACTATTCAAATTTCTTATGCATTTAGTGAATTTCTTCTTTACAAAGTATAGCCTAATTCCGAATATGTATTATTAAAAGAAACAATAAATTTTCGGCGAAATAGATTGCCTCTCTTGAACAATATTCTTGAAAATTGAAACAGAAAATACCAACAAGCGGTTCTCATCTTGAACTTTTGAGTAAAAAGAAATAAAAACTTCAATATCAATTTAATCGAAGATTTGTGAAAACTACTTTTTAACAATTTAAAATAATAATCACAAAATACTTTTTCCAATTGAGATTTAGTCAAGTTTTTATTTTGAGATTTTATTTTAATTCTTCGAAAATATGAGTTTCTAATTACCAAGGTATGCCAGTATTCTGCTTTTAGACTATTTTCATTTCTTGAAATATTTCTTTCATGGGATCTATAATTATATAATATTTCATCTAAAAAAAAATGATCACCAACCTCTTCCATTTTTAAATAAAGATCCTGATCTACAGCCCTTTTTAGAGCTGGATTGATTCCAATAGTATCTTTGTAAAATTTTTTTTTAAATGTTGCAAAACTTGTTAATAGCGGTTTACAGGAACTAAGATAGGATTCCCCCTCAGGAATACTTCCTGCATGATCACAAATGGTTATGGTTTCATTTTCACCCTTAAATAATCTGTACTTGGAAGTTATAATAGATACCTCTGGTTTTTCCTTATGAAACTTTACCATCATTTTTAACGCATTTGGCGTTAACGTATCGTCAGGATCTAAAAAACCTAATATTTGTCCATTAGCAAATTGAGCACACTTATTTTTAGTATAGCCACAACCTCTATTTGAAGAATTTGTATAAAGCTTAAAACGCTCATCCTTATTGATATACTCATTAATAATTTTTAGTGAGTTATCAGTAGATTTATCATCTACTATAATAACTTCCCACTCCTTATATTCTTGATCAATTATGCTTCTAAAACATTCAGTTAAATATCTCCCATTATTAAAATTTGCTACCAAGATCGAGAATAACATACCCAAAAATTTTAATTTTTAAAATGTATCAATCAAAACCTAACTGAAAATTGGTTAGCAACTTACTTTGGCTGGAAGGAACCTGTGCGGCTGAAGTATAAAAATTACCTTCCTGAATTTCAAAGCTCATGGCATTCTGGATCCAATCTGCCTCCGTATTATTTACACTAACGTAAACAGTTAAATAATAGGTGCCATTATTGAGCATACATTTATCTGTTTCGAACCGGATGCGTTGAACGATTCGATCCTGTTTATTCGCATGTACCTGCGTGCTATACCAAATAACGCGTTGACCTATATTATCATCTATCCTGAAATCTAAACGAATCTCATTGCAGGTGAATCCCTTAGGATTTCCTAAATTAAAGTCTATATGTAACTTACCACCACTATAAGGTAGTTCTTCTTTAGTATTTCCGAATATTCTTATAGACTTTACCTGAACTATTCCATTTCCTTTACGATTTTCAAATTCAAAAACTTCGAGGCCATATTCCTGCGATTTTCCCAAATCCAGATAATCTTCAATGACATCGGTTACATCGCCTTCAGAATGTAATTTTCCATTTTTCAGCAAGATAGCCCTTGTACACAGGTTCTTTACACTAGCCATATTATGGCTTACAAATAATACCGTTCTACCTTCACCAGTAGAAAGATCCTGCATTTTGCCAATCGCTCTTTTCTGAAACTCTATATCGCCTACAGCCAGCACTTCATCTACTACCAAAATTTCAGGCTCCAGGTGTGCAGCTACGGCAAATCCCAGTCTAACGGTCATCCCACTGCTATATCTTTTTACAGGGGTATCTATATATTTTTCACAGCCTGAAAAGGCGATAATTTCATCAAGTTTACTTTTAATCTCCGATTTATTCATTCCCAGCACTGCACCATTCATAAAGATATTTTCGCGGCCAGTAAGTTCCCCATGAAAGCCTGTCCCAATTTCTAATAACGAGGCGATTCTACCTTTAGTTTTAATACTTCCGGTTGTTGGTGAAGTTACTCGAGAAAGAATTTTAAGAAGAGTAGACTTCCCAGCACCATTTTTACCAATAATACCTAAGACCTCTCCTTGCTTAACTTCAAAATTGATATTCCTCAAAGCCCAAACATAGTCTTGCTTTGAAAAAGTATTCTGGGCATTCTCCTCACCAACCTTGAGAAAGGGATTTTCCTTTCCCCTTAAAGCAAACCACCATCGTTTAAGATCATCTCCAACAGTTCCAGCATTTACTGTCCCTAACCTATATTGCTTAGAAATTTCCTCTACTTTTAAAATTATGCTCATTTTTCAATTTTCTTACACAGAAAAATTCCAATTAATCAAAGTTTCTAGATAAAAATTACCTGTTAGATTTTCAAATTAGGAATTTATTTGAAAGGGTAAGGTATCAAAATTATCGTTGTTGGTTAAATATGCATAGCGATCATAATAGAAGATGTGACAGCCTAAAATATTATTCCATTCTTCGATGATCACTTTTTCATCGTTTCTATTAACATCATCCAAAAAAACACTAAAATGAGATTTCAAACTATTTTTCAAAAAAGGAATTGCTGAATATCTTGAGAATGGGGTACTGGCTCCTACAGGTCCATCAACAATTACTAGATCGAACTTAATTTCTTTTTCTAAATAAGAATTGATAATTTCTATATCATACCATGTTTTTTGACCCTTTAGTGATAAATTCGAAGGTGCTTCAACTATAGGCGTTGTAATTATTGTGACACAGTGGTCTAATTTTAAAATTTTCAATTGCCTAACAAGCTCTTTAGACCATTCAGGATCAGATTCAATTGAATAAAACGTTGTTTCAAGCTGTAAACTATCAATTAGCTTCGCAATGTAAAATGTTGATGATCCCGCTCCGAATTCAATTATTGCCTTACGCCTATTAATTACAATATCATTTAAAATATGTAAAATAGCGTTTGGGGAAATTGCCCAGGATGAAAAGGGAATAAAGGTAGATTCATTAAACAGCTGAGATATATGGTTATATGCAAAATTTGTTTGCTGTAAGTGAGACTGACTTTTGATTATTTTATCAACTCTTAGATCCAGAA
>NZ_JBLWIM010000012.1:1292347-1300228 GCF_048381525.1 Christiangramia qingdaonensis | reverse complement strand
ATCATTCGAAAAATTTCACGTAAGTTAAAATCCCATTTATCTTCCTAAGAATTTCTTTACTTTCTTATTCAAAATTTTATTAATGTTCTTAAAAAACCTTCTTTTATCTCGAGGAGCTGGAAAATCTTCTGGAGGAAGAATCATTTTTCCTTTTCTTCTCGATACCGGTTTTTGCATCGCCTTCCTTTGAATTATCAGCATACTAGGATAATAGTGAAGTCCATAGGTACTGCGAGTAAGCTCATTAATCTTAAGTTTGTCATCGCCTGCATGCCATGCATTTATAGCATCAATGAAATTCTTTGAGTATTCAATAAAACTGTCACTTTTTTTATACCCACCTCCATATATTTGCCAATAGGAAGTGTGGAGATCTTCACATAAATAAATACCGTCTTCTTTTACATGCCCGTATAATTCCTCAAAGGATACGATTTGCTGGTTCATTGAATGGCCACCATCGTCTATAATAATATCTGGTTTAGGTATTTGAGATCTAACCTTTTGAAGAAAAGTTCTATCTTCCTGAGACCCTATAAAAATTTTGGTATTTTCAGTTTCAAATTGTTTACAGGAAGGATTTATATCTATGGCGTAAATTTGGGCTTTTTCACCAAAGTAATCTCTCCACATATTTAAAGACCCTCCTTGATAGACCCCTATTTCCAGGATTGTTATGGGCTTATCCTTATACTTCCTGAACCATAAATCATAAATATCAAAATAGTGTAACCACTTATCTATACAATTATCGCTATTGTTCTTAAAATATGCATGTAGTTGGTTCATTCCAAAAAATTCTTTCTTACTATCCAAAACAGGAAGAGCTTATTGACAAATTTAAACTTCAAAAACTTTAATAACTAATTTCCCATTATAAGGCTATTAACATTTTTAAAAACTATTTCAACATACTGTTCCTAAAAAATAAAAGAAGCCTTCTTTGTTTATTAAAAGGCTTTTCTTACTCTACGTAAAACTTCCTTCAATTTTAATTCTACAAATTTCTTTCTTTTAATATTTCTTAGGGTCTGCATCTGTACACTTTCCAGCTTTTTCTTAAAAATATCTACATACTGAAGACATTTCTTATCCATATTTAAATTCTCCAAGGCGAAACTCCTCATTTCTTCACCATCCCTACACCTATATTTTAGAATTTCAGCTTCTAAATCATCTTTTTCTAGAAAGTATTTAAATCTTCTCCCTGAACAATTAAATTTTAGGCTCTCCTGAACATTAGTTAAATAACCATCAGAGTAACTATTCGTATACGGGCGATGATCATAAATGAGAACAGGCCTTCCACATGCCATTGCTTCGTATGCAGATCTGCCCAGTCCTATAACCAGGTCCGCTTTATTGATATAGTTTTCTACATCCCATATTTGCTGCTTGAACTTATTTATGGAAAAAAACTCCCAGTTATTTTTTGTGCAAATTTCTCGAATCTTATTATTTGCTTCAGAAGACTGGCATAAGCTCAAAATAGAACCTAATTCTTCCTTAACCGGAAACTTTGGAAAAAATCTTTCACAATCTACACCGTTATTGATAATTATAGAATCTACATTCAAAGATTTCAAATGATTTTTAACTTCACTTGAAATTGATATGTGAAAATCGGCATAAGCAGAAGGCTGCTCAAGCGCTGGAAATATCCCGTGACATATTTGAATAATAAATCCCCTATGAAAAAGCTTTTTAATACAGGTTGTATGACTAGCTAAGATAAGGTCATAGCGCTTTTTAGTCATAAATTCAACTCCAAGATCATGCTCAATTTTATCAGATATTAAACCCTTGGCAAAAGTGAAATACTCTACGTCAAATCCCTTTCTTTTAAAAGCTGCAATGAAGGCAAACGTAAAAGTTTCAGACCCTCCAATTTTATTTAATTGATGGTTAGCTACGAGAATTGAAATGGAAGAACTCATTTAGCGATTTTTAATTTCCCCATATAAAGAAGTATTCTTATCAATCTACCTGGTTTTTTTACACCTAGTTTTGCTATATATTTTAATGCCTTTCGTTTCTTACCCGCCCTAAGATAACTGGCTAAAAGAGCAAATTCATGATTAAGTAAACTATTTTTAATTACTACTTTCTTATTTGAAAAATTAGAATCTCTATAGGCCTGAGCTACTATATTGCAATTCGCTTTGAGTATCGAGATGGGTCTAATCTTCATTCTTTCCGAAACGCCGATCTCTCTCCGATATACTGCAGTAACCTCATCCAGATATTTTATTTTTGCTCCTTTTTTCGTGGTCCATAAATAAAGTGGCCAATCACCATAAGGACAGGTATCCAGCCAGCCGGGAAAATCATTTATATTTTTTTTATTTCTAAAAACTGCTGTCGCTGAACATATATAATTTCCTAAAATTAATTCTTCAAAATTTGTAATCTCGGCCTGTTTCGAATAGTCCTTTTCAAACATTCTACCATCAGGAAACAGCAACTTGAAAGATGTGAAGACGATTCCAAAATCTGGATTAGCCTCTAAAAAATCTACCTGTTTTTGCAACTTAAAAGGATCATTCCAATAGTCATCTCCGTCGCAAATGGCTACATACTTTCCATTACATTGCTTATAAGTTCTAATAAAATTTTTAATTAACCCATGATTGACCTCAGAAGGAAGTAATTTTATTTTATTAGGATTTTCCCTAGCGTACTTCTCGCATATTTGTCGGGTATTATCTGAACTGCAATCTTCTCCTATAACCAATTGATATTTAAAATCTGTTTGCTGACCGAGTATACTTTCTATGGTTTGGCCAATGAATTCTTCCTGGTTAAAGGTTAATAGAAATATGCTTACACAAATATCACCCATATCAAGAGCTGAGAGGCTTTTTAAACACAATTAATTGACTTCTGGTGAGATTTCTATTAATTGCCTTTGGTAAATGTTTTTCATTCTTTAAAGCCCATCTCTTAAATTTATTCTTTGGCTCTCCCCATTTAAAAAGTCTGCTAAAACGTTCTAAAGTTCCTATAGGAACAGTTCTTGTATCCTTAAAAAAGTTTCTTCCTACCTTTTCAAAATGCTTGGAACTAAAAGTCCTGTCAGGATGAGGATCATTTTCTTTCCATTTCTTAAATCTGCTTTTTTGAAGTTTTGATGGCCTGTTTCTCAAAGGAATACACCACCTGATTTCATCAAGAAACAGATTATTTACGGCTGGCTCAAAGAACCTTGCTTCTCCATCTTCTTTTAATAACCTTGCGGTCTCCTTTAAAAATAACTCTTCCAAAGGAACGGTTAAATGATGCAAGAATGCTTTACCAATCACAAAATCAAAATAATCAGATGGAAGTTCGTTCTCAAGGAAATCTCCTTCCACAAATCTTATAGGAAAGTCAAAATCGTATTGCTCATTTAATCTCCTTATTATCTCCCCGCTATTTAAAGCAATATCATTTGCGTACACTTCAGCACCGAGCGCAGCCATTACAGCGGCATTAACGCAATCGCCACAGCCCATTTCAAGAACTTTTTTACCTCTTATTCTATTTTTGAGCTCATCCTGATAGATCGCATACCAACTTGCTTCTGTGGAACAGGAAGTTTCCAAGAACATGTTTAAATTATTGATCCAGTAAAGAATATTATCAATACCGTAAGAGGAATACATTTTATCATAATGTAGCTTATTTTTCTCCTTGTATTGATCTTCGATATTCATTATAAAATTACTGATTAAAGTTCCTTTAAATTATAAATAAATGGGATATAATAACATATTATTGAAAAGGCCAGGTTTCCAAAAGTTCTTCCTGTAACGCTTTTAATTTTATTGGATCAGGTAGGTTTGGATGAGATTTTATGAAATCCTCTAATTCTACAGCAGATTTTTTTTCATTAATAAATGGTGGATGATAAAGAGGCATGTCTATTGATTCAAGATAATCTTCATATTTAACACCATCACCGAAAATTTTGTTTGAAAACTCAACCCATACGCTAGGTATATTAAATGCATGAGATACTATCAATCCATGTAAAGAAGAGGAAATTGTAGATTCGCATTTAAGGATCTCACGGGTAGTTTGTTCAACATCCATGGTCATCAAATCTACAACATTAATAGAATTATCATCTTTATATAGATCTTTTACTTCTTGATAATCATTATAATGCGGAATTATACCTACCTTATATTCCGGTTTTATAGAAATATGGAAGTATCGCGGAAGAAGCAATGCAGGATCACCATAAACTTCAGGACAGCTATATCCAAGATTCAGTAGAAAACTTCTTGTCCTGGGTCCTCTCACCGCTCTGAAATCAGCCCTTTCTATTTTATGCTTTCGGTCTATTATACCACTTCCCCAGACTATACTATTTTTATCGGCATGGGGTAATATACTCCCAATGGCCAGGAAATTGGTTTTATTTCTTTTATACCATGCCTGCTTTTTCGGATGAATCCATTTCACCCTTCTACCGGAGATCTTTTCAACCAGATAGCGGGATAATAAATCCCCGTAATTCTCCTTATTTTTAAAAAGGAATCTTATCTCGCTCCAGTAGAATAATGGTATTTCACTAGCTTTATTATTAGCTTTCTTTATCTTCATAAATTATATATCAAAATAAAGTTTTTAAGCTATAATAAACAACTATTTATTTACAGATGAAAACTCAACTATTTAGATAATATTTATATTTGAATAATTACAATCTAATCAAATAATTAGATCATTCTAATGAAAATAGCTGCGCACATTACTTATTTCCATTCTACCGAAAGAATGCCCTATTTCAATAAGGTTGTTGAAAGCCTACAAAATATTGACCCAAAACCAGATATTTTTATATACACAAATCGACATCTAGCTGATTATTCAAATCTCAGCAACGTTGACATCAAAAAATACAGCTATAAAAGATGGTTATTACCTCGAATAATAAAAAATTATTCTATTGGTAAATTTCTTCCAAGATTCATGATCCATCCATTTCTCCTAGCATGGGAAAATAGAAAATGGGTAGAAAAGTCTGTAGATGAATACGATATCCAAATTTATTTAGAAGATGACATCCATTTTCAGCAGGATAATCTTGATTATTGGCTAAAGTATAAAAAATTAACTCTTCCTAACGATTACAATTTAGGTTTTCTAAGGATCGAAAAAGATCATGAAGGTAAAGAGTTAATGACCGATGTAAATTGGCCTCTCGACAATATCATAGAAATCGAAGGTCAAAAATTTCTGATTAACAATCTTAATCCTTATTGTGGTTTCTGGATTTACGATAAAATAGAACTTAAAAATTTCATTAAAAGTAAGGAATGGAAATTTAAATTTGAGGGTTACGGCATTCGAGCTAAAGCAGCAGTTGGATGGCACGGTAAGGAAATGGATAGATATAAAGAAACTATCATCCCGTTAGTAGAAAATAATGGGAAATTGATTACCCCATCTGGTGCAGCAGTGCACCACCTTCCTAATAACTATATTGGCAAGGGTAGATATTGTACAAAGGAGTTCCCAATCGAACTAAATTAAGTTTAAAACTTAGATCTTGAACAAGATAAAAAAATTTGTAAGACCTTATTACCGATCCATTAACGGATATTTAATTCAAAAACAATTTAGTATAAAAGTTACTCTTAACAGAAGAATGGGTATCCCTCTTAAAATTGTTATAGGTAGTTCTGGTAAATATCAAAAAGACTGGATAAGATCAGAAAAAGAATTCCTAGATCTTTTAAAGGAAGATGACTGGAATAAGTATTTCAAAAAAGATGAAATAAGTAATCTTCTTGCAGAACATGTTTGGGAACACCTTTCTTTGGAAGAAGGAAAAAAAGCTGCTTCCATTTGCTATAAGTATTTAAAAAGAGGCGGCAAATTAAGGATAGCTGTTCCAGATGGATATCATAACTCATCCAACTATATCGAGCAGGTTAAACCAGGAGGATTTGGTATTTCGGCAGATGACCATAAAATTTTATACAACCATGAAAATTTAAGATCATTTCTTGAAAAGGAAGGTTTTAAAATTAATTTATTAGAGTATTTCGACGGAAAGAAAAATTTCCATTCTCAAAAATGGGACATTCATGACGGAATGATTAGAAGGTCTTTAAAATATGACCATAGAAATAAAGATGGCAAACCTCGCTATACAAGTATTATTATTGATGCTATAAAGGAAAACTGAAAAACATTTAAGCTTTAAACAGTATCAATAAAGTTTTTCTCAGTTTTATTGAAAATAACCAGTCCGAGTAGAAATATTAGGAGCGAAGCTCCAAAGGTATAAAAGAACCCATTCCAGCTAAAAGTACCGGTATCTAACACCATATATCTAAATCCTTCAATAATGTGGGTAATAGGATTCATCTCCACAATCCAGGCCACGTCGGGCATTTTTTTTGAGACTTCACTTACCGGATAGGGAACTGCGGAAAAATAAACTAAAAGAGAGGTAGCAAAACTTACCAAAACACTAAGATCCCTATATTTTGTAGTGAATGCGGAGATTGTCATGCCAAGTCCTAATCCCAACATGGCCATCATTAAAACGTATAAAGGAAATAAGAAAAGATTGAAGTTAGGTGATAAATCCACTCCGCTCCATACCACAACCACATATGCTATGATCAAAATACTTAGTTGGATACCAAATTTAAATAGATTAGTTATTACCAGAGATATAGGCATTATTACCCGAGGAAAATATACCTTACCAAAAATGCCGGCATTGGCCCGAAACGTATTAGATGTTCCTGTAAAACATTGCACAAAGTAACCCCATGCAGTAATACCGGTTAAATTAAAAAGGAATGGAGGAACATTTCCTGTAGGAATATTTGCAATATTATTAAAGACCAGTGTGAAAGTTATAGCGGTAAAAAGAGGTTGAATAAAATACCAAAGTGGACCTAAAATAGTCTGCTTATATACAGTGACGATATTTCTTTTCACGAAAAGTAAAAGAAGGTCTCTGTACCTCCATATCTCCCCAAAATTAAGATCAATAAGCTTTCTTTTAGGAGTTATCTCATAGAGCCAATCTTCACTACTATCTAAATTCTTCATTAATTTTTTTTTAAATAATGGGCCTTTGAAATAAACTTAAATTCCAAGACAATTACCTGATCGATAAAAAATACTTGTACACCATTCTTCATGGTTCATAGGACCAATACCCCAAAAATCAATGCTCCTAAATCCTTTTTCCTCCAAAAAAGAAATTGCTTCCAAGTACCTATCCCTATCAGAATTATCCAAAATAATTACACCGCTCTTCTTTAAAGCACCTAATGAATTAAAAATACAATTAACCCTATCTCTGCCATCAATTATAATTATGTCAAAAAAGTTTTCATATTCTAATATCTCATTTTTATAATCCCCATTAGTAAGAGTTCGGTGCACATAGTCTACGTTTCCTCTATTACTTAAATCGATTTTCAATTTCTCGAACCATTCTTTATCATGCTCTACTGAGAAAACTTTTTGCGAATTCTTACTAAACCATAAAGTGGAGTTGCCACTCCCAAATTCAAAAATTTTCAAATCTTTTTTCAGACGTGTGTTTAAAAAACGGAAACAAGGATATGTAAACCATGGTATCGCCTCCCCGAATTTATCTACGGAACTAGTTTGCTTGACACTATGGTTCCATCCAGTTTCCTTTAAATAACCATTATATAATTTGAAATTTTTATAAAGGTTTTTTATCCCGATTGAAATTAGGAAAGCTTTGCAAGTCATAGATTAACGGAAATTCGTAAGAAAAATAATTGATAATTTATGCTTTACTCAAAATTCCTCATAAACTTTTTCCATGAAGTCTTCATTTGTGATAGCTTAGTAGGTGCAGCACCATAGTAGCCTTTAGCGTAACGATTATAA
>NZ_JBLWIM010000012.1:1289118-1292300 GCF_048381525.1 Christiangramia qingdaonensis | reverse complement strand
TTTTGCACTGTGTACAAAATGGTTCAGCACAAAACTAATATTTTTGATTTCCTCCTTGGCATATTTCTGATTAATGGTTTCCAGCATACCTCTTTTTGTATAGTCCTGTCTAACCAGATATAACGTCGCATCAGCATGTTTAACCAGGTTTAATGCATCTGCTACCATCCCGATTGGTGGAGTATCCAGAATAATATAATCGTATTCTTTCTTCAAGTTATCTATAAGTTTATCCATCTTTTTTGTAAGTAACAATTCTGATGGATTGGGAGGTACCGGACCCGAAGTGATCACATCAAGGTATGGAATTTTACTTGGCTGAATAATTTCATCAATGGTTGCCTGATCTATTAAGTAATTAACGATTCCCAGATCATTATTTAATTCAAAATCATCGAAGATCTTAGGCTTTCTAAGATCCACCCCTATCAGGACGGTTTTCTTTTCACTCAGAGCAAAAACTGTAGCCAGGTTCATGGCACAGAAAGTTTTACCCTCTCCTGAAACCGAAGAGGTAATCATAACAGTTTTGGAACCAGTTACTCCCTGGCGTTTATACATAAATTGCAAACTGGATCTTAATCCTCTAAAACTTTCAGCAATAGAGGATTTTGGAGAATTAAATACTGAAAGGTTAGATTCAGTTTTATTTCTTCCTATCAAACCAAGAATTGGAATAGGTGAAAGCCTCGTAATTTCCTGGGCATTATGAATATTTGTATTTAGAAAAACTAACAGAAATACAAAACTAAGCGGAATAAGTCCTCCTACCAGAACTGCCATAACGTAATTCAGTTGTGTGTCAGGGCCTATTTGCCCACCACCTGTATCCTTGGCTTTATCGATAACCATAACGTCACTAACGTTTGCCGCCTTTATAAGCCCCGCTTCACTGCGTTTTTCGAGGAACATATTATAGGTATTCTCGCTAATACTATATTTTCGCTGTATCTTAAGTAGATCCTGCTCCTCTTGAGGGAGTTTTTTCACTTCTTCCTCAAAAAGGCTCATCTGCCGATTAATATCATTTAGCTCTGATCTTAAAAGACCTTTTGATGAATTGATATTTTCCAGAAGAATAGATTTAACGGAATTTATCTGTCGATCAATATCATCAAAAACCGGGGAGTTTTCTTTTAAGGTATATTGATAATTCTGTCGCTCTTCGGCTAGCTGAATAATTTTACTAACACCGCTGGCAATACTACCCTCATTTATACCTGCTACGGAAGGAGCGGGAACACTAGAATAATCATCCCTGGTTTGAAGATAAGTTTCCAAATTATCATAATAGGTTAATTGGCGTCGAATAGTTTCTTTCTGAACGTCAAGCTTTGAAAGTTTTGCAGATAATTCACCACTTTCGGCAGAGATATCCAGGATTTCTTTCTCATTACGAAATTCATTCAGTTCATCCTCGACCAGTTTCAATTCTGCGGACTGCACAGCAAGGCTACTATCTATAAAGCGAATTGTTTTAGTCGCAAAAAGATTTTTTCGTTCCAGCATGTTCTCACTAAGTACAGCTACCGAACCGTTGAGGTAATCCACTAGTCGTGGTTTGTTCAATCCAACCTGACTTAAATTCAACACTGATGAGCCCTGAGATTGAGGATAAACATTTACATTTCTGTACCTGCCCACAGCTCCATTAAAAGGAGTAAAACTCACATAAAATTTTTTACCTGCCTGCAACGGCTGCTCTGTGCGCTCAATTATACCTGAAAAAAATGGCAAGTTTAGGTGCTCACCGAATTTAAAATTGCGTTCAAAATTACGTGCTTCTACCTGTCTGTTATCAGTTTCCTTTGTTCTGTAACTGGTCCTGGTTAGGTTTGCAGGTACTCTAGCCTTCAAATTATAACTTAAATCGTCTATAGACGTAACAATCAAGGTCACATTATTGGCCTGAAAAGCTGAAGTATCTGCATAAACCTTAAATGGCGTATACCCATAGGCATCTGTCTGCTGGTACTCTCCATCCTGAAGATAGTTGATATAAAATTGAAGTTTTTCTACCACCTCTTCATTATGCGAACGGGACCTGAGAATGGTCATAGCTGTATTAACCTTATCTGAAGTACCTCCCCAGTTAAAGGTTAAACTTGTATTTGAGGTAAAGAAAGGATTCTGATCATCTTTAATCGATATCATATTACCAAGCTGGTATACTGGTAATTTTCTCACATTATTATAGTAGGCTACCGCGAAACTTATACCAATAGAAAGTAGAATTAATTTCCAGTAACTTATAATTTTAAGGATAAACCCCTTAAAATCAAAGGTGGAACCTACATCAGATATGTGATCATCTTCATGTGCCATTATCGGGTAGTTAAGAAATAAATTGAAGTTGCCAGGGTCACAAGACTCACAACAGTCCTAAATACTTCAAGTCCAGTTGTACCAAGGCCTAATGCCTTTCTTGGTAATGGGTTAACTACAATCATATCATTAGGCTGTATATAATAGTAGGGACTTTTCATAATATCTATATCTGTAACATCTACTTCATGAACTTCTTCACCTTGTGGGTATTGTCTAATGATCTGCACATTTTCACGATCTCCATAGTCTGAAATCCCACCGGCATTCGCGATAGCCTCCATTATGGTAACCTGATCCTTGTAAACTACCTGACTCCCCTGACCTATTTCACCCAAAGTGGTATAACGTATTCCTGCCAGTTTTACAGTAACGAATATATTTGCCTCTTGTTTAAAATATTCTTCAAGTAATTTTTCTTCTATTTTTTCACGCACCTCCTTTTCAGTAAATCCAAGAACATTGATCTCTCCCATGGTAGGAACACGAATATTCCCATGATCGTCCACCGTAAAGCCATCGAAATAAACTGATTCTTCTGTAGTTGCATTTGGGTTTTCACTCCCGATGGGATTGAACATACCTACAATATCCTGGTCTAATGCTTTAACTCTTATACTTAAAAGGTCTCCTACCTGAATTCGGTAGGGCTTGCGCAATCGCTGAACCTGGATTATGCTGTCTACATCCTCTTCATATTCCTGAAGGTAGGACATCTGCTTTGTAGATACGCAGGAGGTTAAGGCTAGTACTGCAGCGAATAAAAACAAAAAAGATTTAAATCGCATAAAGGGCTTCACATTGTTTTAACAAATATAGTTTTTACGAGCAAATAACGAAACTTTGGGATGGAATTA
>NZ_JBLWIM010000012.1:1287992-1289050 GCF_048381525.1 Christiangramia qingdaonensis | reverse complement strand
GGAGGTTATTCCAGGTGTAGCCAGAGTGAAGAGTGGAGAGTGGTGGTCTAGGATGTTTATTAAAATCTTATCAGACTACACCGCTCTTCGACAGGCTCATTGCTGCAACCAATAAACTAAATTATATCCGTGAGAATGATGCCATCCTGAGCCTGTCGAAGGATGAGCAATGTTCAGCAAACCAAAGCAGTACATATCAAGCGCACTTCGACAGGCTCAGTGCAGCAAATAACTTGTGAAAAATACAGGTGCTAAATTCATTGCCATTCTGAGGCTGTCGAAGGATGAGCAATTTTCAGTAAACCAATGCAGTGCATACCAATCTGCACTTCGACAGGCTCAGTGCTGCAAACTACTGAAAAAGAATGCTTGAATTTGAGAGTGGTGCCATCCTAAACCTGTCGAAGGATAAGCAATTTCAGTAACCAATTCAGTGGATTCCAACACGCACTTCGACAGGCTCAGTGCTACAAAAAATAAACTAAATTATAGCAGTGAGACGATGCTATCCTGAGTCTGTCGAAGGATGAGCAATTTTCGTTAAACCAATACAGTAACTAACAAACCGCACTTCGACAAGCTCAGTACTGCAAACAACTTGTGAAAAATACAGGTTTTAAATTCATTGCCATCCTTAGCCTGTAGAAGGATGAGCATTTTCAGTAAACCTATGCAGTGCATATCAAGCCGCACTTCGACAGGCTCAGTGCTGCACAGTCCTAATTAAGTGGATTGAAGTAATTCATTGCCATCCTGAGTTTGTCGAAAGATGAGTAATCTTCAGGAATGAATGCAGTACCTACAAACCCGCACTTCGACAGGCTCAGTGCTACACAGTCCTAGTTAAGTGGATAGAGTTAATTCATTGCTATCCTGAGCCTGTCTAAGGATGAGGAATTTTCAGTAAACCAATACAGTGCATACAAACCCGCACTTCGACAGGCTCAGTGCTACAAATAGCTTATGAAAAATACAGTTGCTAAAATTCATTGCCTTCCTGAGCCTGTCAAAGGATGAGCCTGTCGAAGGATAAGCAATGACAAACAAGCCAACAAAAT
>NZ_JBLWIM010000012.1:1286014-1287944 GCF_048381525.1 Christiangramia qingdaonensis | reverse complement strand
ACTTTTGAGGCTCTAACGGACAACATAGAACCGATAACAATAATATGAATTACCTTTCAGTAGAAAATGTTGCGAAATCATATGGCGAACGTGTTCTCTTTGAACAAATTAGCTTCGGAATAAATAAAGATCAAAAAGTTGGTTTTGTTGCCAAAAACGGAACAGGAAAAACCAGTTTATTGAACATCCTCGCAGGAACCGATTCCCCTGATGATGGGCAGGTGATCTATCGTAATGACATTCGCGTTGCTTTCCTTTCCCAGGAACCTAATCTGGATCCCGAACTTACCATCGAGCAAAGTATATTTTCGAGTGAGAATCCGACCCTAAAAGTTGTAGCTCAGTACGAAAAGGCCATGGAAAATCCTGAAGATTCTGATGCTCTTCAGAAAGCCATGGATGCCATGGTAGCCAATAACGCCTGGGATTTCGAAACCGAATTCAAACAAATACTTTTCAAGTTAAATCTTGAAGATCTGCAGGCTGTCGTTCAAAACCTTTCTGGAGGACAGAAGAAACGCCTCGCCCTTGCCAGAATGCTTCTTAAAAAACCTGACTTTATCATTCTTGATGAACCTACCAACCACTTAGATTTGGACATGATCGAATGGCTGGAGGAATATTTCAGAAAACAGGATTTTACCATTTTTATGGTAACTCACGACCGTTACTTCCTGGAGCGGGTTTGCAACGAAATCGTGGAGCTGGAAGATGGCAAATTATATACCTATAAAGGAAACTATTCCTATTACCTGGATAAAAAAGAAGAACGACATCAACAGGAAGCTACCAATACAGACAAGGCTCAGCAGTTATATAAAAAGGAACTGGAATGGATGCGTCGCCAGCCTAAAGCGCGTACTACCAAGTCCAAATCTCGAATAGAGGATTTCCATGAAATCAAACATCGTGCGGGACAACGCCGGCAGGATCATAAGGTTCAGCTGGAACTCAATATGGAACGTCTTGGAAGCAAGATCGTGGAGATCCACAATATTTACAAGGAACTCGGTGGAAAGCAATTGATGAAAGGTTTCAGCTATAACTTCCTTAAAGGTGAACGAATTGGGATCATAGGGAAAAATGGTACGGGAAAATCTACATTTCTGAACATGTTGACGGGAAGTCTTGAACCTGATACCGGGAAGATCGTTATTGGTGAAACTGTAAAATTTGGATATTATACTCAGAAAGGTATTAAGATCAAGCCGGGACAGAAAGTGATCGAAGTGATCAAAGAGTTTGGTGATTATATTCCCCTTAAAAAGGGCCGACAGATCTCTGCAGAACAATTACTGGAACGTTTCCTCTTCAGCAGAAAAAAGCAGTACGACTTTGTGGAAAAACTGAGTGGTGGTGAAAAGAAACGTCTTTACTTGTGTACCGTTCTTATTCAGAATCCAAATTTCCTTATTCTCGATGAACCTACCAATGACCTGGATGTACTTACTCTAAATGTCCTTGAAAGTTTTCTGATGGATTTTCCAGGATGTATCATCGTGGTGTCTCACGACCGTTATTTTATGGATAAAATTACCGATCACCTCTTTGTTTTCGAAGGTGGCGGTGCAATCACAGATTTCCCCGGAAACTACACCGACTTCAGAGAATACCAGGCTTCTAAACCTAAAGCTGAAAACATTCAAATAGAAAAGACTTCTGAAGCAAAAGAGAAAAAAGAATATAAGTCCAGTAGTTCCGGAACTTCTCTAACCTATAACGAGAAAAAGGAATACAGTAAACTGGAAAAAGAGATCGGAAAACTGGAGAAGAAGAAAGAGAAAATTCAGCAAAGCTTCCTGGAAGAACTTAGCGCTGAAGAGGTTGCTGAAAGATCTAAAGACCTGAAAAAAGTTGAAGACGAAATTGAAACTAAAACCATGCGCTGGTTTGAATTGATGGAGAAGTTGGAGGGGTAGTTTAAAAGTTA
>NZ_JBLWIM010000012.1:1274440-1285966 GCF_048381525.1 Christiangramia qingdaonensis | reverse complement strand
AAGGTAAAAAATGAAAAGTTATAAAGATCTGGATATTTACAATTTGGCATTTGAATATGCCCTGGAAGTACATGCCATTTCTTTAAAACTTCCAAAATTCGAACTTTATGAACAGGGAAGCCAGATTCGAAGATCTTCTAAAAGCATTAAAAATAATATCATTGAAGGCTATGGCCGACGTACTTATAAGCAGGATTTTCTCAAATATTTAATCTATTCTCATGCCTCGTTGCTCGAGTGTTTATCCCAATTAGAAATGATTGATCGCATCTATAAAATTGAAGGGACAAAAAAACTCAAAGCCAATTATGAAATTCTTGGTGCAAAAATCTACTCTTTTATAAAATATGTTGAAAGAGAATGGAAATAGTATTTTTTTCTTTTTCATAATTCTTTATTTAGAAACTTAAAACGCATAACCTACAACTGAGAACCCATAACCAATTTCATGCTCTTCCAACTCAAATCCTATATAAACTTCCTTTTAAAAAGTCAGAATGAACACGGGCTCCACTCCCCTTTTGTTTATGACCTGGTGACCAGATGTTTTTATGATACTTCGGAACATTCGGAATATAAATTGATCAAAGAATACCGCAATGATCTTCTTCGGAATAAAGAGATTATCGAAGTAAAAGATTTTGGGGCGGGAAGCAGGGTTTTTAGTTCCAATCAAAGACCGGTACACGCAATTGCCAAAAATGCCGGAATCACTCTATTTCGGGCGAAATTACTATCTAGGATCGTTAATTATTTAAAGATCGAGAATGCTCTGGAACTGGGAACTTCCTTAGGAATAGCTTCCGCAGCTATTGCAGCAAATAAATCCACAAAACTTACCACTATAGAAGGTTGCAGAGAAACTGCAAAAATCGCCCGACAACAGTTTGAAAAGTTCGATCTCAAAAATGTTGATTTGAGAATTGATAAAATCGAAAATGTTCTTTTTGATCTGACTGCTGAACACCGAACAACAAAGATCGGACAGAAAACTTCAGAGAAATTCGACCTCATTTATTTCGACGGAAATCACCAAAAGCAAGCGACACTCGAATATTTTCAGAAGCTTTTATCTCTTGCGCACAATGATTCTGTCTTTATATTTGATGACATCCGCTGGTCTGCTGAAATGCAGCAAGCCTGGAAAGAAATTATCGAACATCCGCAGGTTCGGGTTTCGATCGATACTTTTCAATGGGGTCTTATATTCTTCAGAAGGGAACAGGTGAAGGAGCATTTTACGATTAGGGTGTAACAAATTAGTTGAATCGCCGTCAAACAAGCGTAAATTAAAATCCATGAGTAAAGTAATCGAAATTCGCAGCATCACCAGAGATTTTCCTTTAGGTCAGGAAGTCGTAAAAGTTCTAAAAGGTATCGATCTGGATATTGAACGAGGTGAATATGTCGCGATCATGGGACCTTCAGGTTCCGGAAAATCTACTTTAATGAATCTTCTGGGCTGCCTGGATACTCCAACTTCCGGATCTTATATTCTGAATGGAAAAGACGCCAGTAAGATGAGCGATGATGAACTTGCGGAAATCCGGAATAAAGAAATTGGTTTCGTTTTCCAGACATTTAATTTACTTCCCAGAACTACAGCTTTGGATAACGTGGCTTTACCGATGGTCTATGCCGGAGCCACAAAATCTCAACGTAAGGAACGTGCTGAAGAAGTACTTCGCAGCGTAGGACTTGGTGACCGAATGGATCATAAACCCAATCAACTTTCAGGAGGACAGAGACAACGTGTGGCGGTAGGTCGTGCGCTGGTCAATAAACCTTCCATCATCCTTGCAGATGAGCCAACTGGAAACCTGGATTCAAAAACTTCCGTAGAGATCATGAACCTTTTTGATGATATTCATGCTGCAGGAAATACTGTAATCCTCGTTACTCACGAAGAAGAGATCGCCGAGCATGCACATCGGGTAATCCGCTTAAAAGATGGCAGAATAGAGACCGATGAACGCAAAAAAGTTCATACTCCTACAGTTTAGATCAGATTTTTCAGGTTTTTTGTAAATTAGATCTCTAAACAATTCTTATGATCGACCTTGATAGGGAAACCTGGCTATACCTACTTATTATTGTAGCTATTCTCGCATTTTTTCTGTGGAATTCCAACCGTAGTAAAAAAATCAAAAAAGAACGAAAGAACAGGAATTTCAGAAAACGTTATCTCGAACGTAAAAAGGAGCATAAATCTGATACTCTTTAATCTTTTTGAATGTTAAGCTATCCGCTTTATTTTTCTTAGCTACTCGAACTTCGTACTTTTATCCTGATAAAAATTTGCAATGAAAATATATACCAAGACCGGGGACAAGGGCTCCACTTCTCTATTTGGAGGAACCAGGGTTCCCAAGCATCATATACGTATTGAAAGCTACGGAACGGTAGACGAGTTAAATTCACACATAGGTCTTCTAAGAGATCAACCGGTGAATGATAGTACCAAGCAGTTACTAATAGAAATACAGGACAGGTTATTTACCATTGGAGCGGTACTGGCTACAGATCCTGAAAAGGAGAAACTCAAAAATGGAAAGGATCGTTTGAATATCCCTAAAGTATCTGATGCTGATATTGAAAAATTGGAACATGCGATGGACGAGATGAATACCGAATTGCCCGAGATGACGCATTTTGTTTTACCTGGCGGACATCAAAGTGTGTCATTCTGTCACATAGCGCGTTGCGTTTGTAGAAGAGCCGAACGTATTTCTACCGCTTTATATGACATTGAACCATTTCAGGATCAGGTTTTGGTTTATTTAAACCGACTTTCAGACTACCTGTTTGTGCTGGCACGGATGTTGTCTCATTCCTTGCAAGCTGAAGAAATTCAATGGATTCCAAAAAAATCCTAAATCAATTAGATTTTCGTCATATTCATTGTGAATAATGCAAATAATGATCGAAATCTTTATGTTCTTATCATTATTGAGTAAATAATAGATTTTTTTCTTGGCTATTAGAGCAAAAAAATTATTTTTGCCAAAATTTAAAACCCGATTAATCAATGTATTGGACTTTAGAATTAGCATCTTATTTAAGTGATGCACCCTGGCCGGCCACCAAAGACGAGTTAATAGACTACGCAATTAGAACAGGAGCACCGCTTGAAGTTGTCGAGAATTTACAGGCAATAGAAGACGAAGGTGATTCATATGATTCTATTGAAGAGATCTGGCCGGATTATCCAACAGATGAAGATTACCTCTGGAATGAGGATGAATATTAAAATATAACACGTAGAAATTAGGGAAAAGTCTCAATCATGAGGCTTTTTTTTTGCGTAAATTTGAACCCCTTAAATAAAAAAACCACTATGAGTTTTTTAAATACCGTATTAAAAGCTTTCGTTGGAGATAAATCCAAGAAAGACGTAAAAGCAATTCAACCCATTGTAGACAAGATCAAGGCACTTGAGTCAAAGTTCGAGGCATTGAGCCTGGATGAATTGCGTGCAAAAACAACTGAATTTAAAACTCAGATCTCTGATGCTACCAAAGAAGTTAGAGATAAGATAGAAGCGCTAAATAAGGAAGCTGATGAAATTGATGATATCACCCGCAAGGAAGATATCTATACTGAAGTTGATGCTCTTAAAGATAAGTCCTACGAGCTTTCTGAAGCAGTTCTCAACGATATCCTTCCCGAAGCTTTTGCAGTAGTGAAAGAAACAGCTAAGCGTTTCTGTAATAATCCGCAATTAAAGGTTCAGGCTTCTGCTTACGATAGAGAACTTTCCGCAGAAAAAGATTATGTAAATCTTGAAGGTGACTACGCCATTTGGAATAACTCCTGGGATGCAGCTGGAAAGCCGGTAACCTGGGATATGATTCACTATGACGTTCAGCTTATTGGTGGTGTGGCTATGCACCAGGGAAAAATTGCAGAGATGCATACCGGGGAAGGTAAAACCCTTGTAGCGACTTTGCCTGTTTACCTGAATGCACTTACCGGAAACGGAGTGCACCTGGTGACTGTAAACGACTATCTGGCGAAACGTGATAGCGCGTGGATGGCTCCTATCTTTCAGTTTCACGGTTTAAGTGTAGACTGTATAGATTACCACCGTCCAAACTCTGCCGCACGTAGAAAAGCTTATAATGCTGATGTTACCTACGGAACCAACAATGAATTCGGTTTTGATTACCTGAGAGATAATATGTCTCATGCTCCCGATGATCTGGTACAGCGCCCGCATAACTATGCGATCGTGGATGAGGTGGATTCAGTATTAATTGATGACGCTCGTACCCCATTGATCATTTCAGGTCCCGTACCTAAAGGAGATACGCATGAGTTTATGGAATTGAAGCCTGCGATCGCCAATATCGTGGAAGTTCAGCGTAAATATCTAGTAAAAGTACTGGCTGAAGCTAAGAAACTGATCAAGGAAGGTGACACCAAAGAAGGTGGTTTCCAGCTATTGAGAGTATATCGTGGTCTTCCTAAGAACAAAGCATTGATCAAATTCCTGAGTGAAGAAGGTGTAAAGCAACTATTGCAGAAAACCGAGAATCACTACATGCAGGATAATAATCGTGAAATGCCGAAGGTGGATGCCGAGCTGTATTTTACGATCGAAGAAAAAAGCAACCAGATAGACCTTACCGATAAAGGAATTGAATTTCTTTCCGGAGAAAATGATCCTGACTTTTTTGTGATGCCTGAAATTGGAATGGAGATCGCAAAAATTGAAAAAGAAGGTCTTTCTGCCGAAGAAGAAGCTGAAAAGAAAGAAGAACTATTCAGAGAATATTCAGTAAAAAGTGAACGTATTCATACGCTTCGCCAGTTATTAAAATCATATACCCTGTTCGAAAAAGATACAGAGTATGTGGTGATGGATAACAAAGTAAAGATCGTGGATGAGCAAACCGGTCGTATCATGGATGGTCGTCGTTATAGTGACGGACTCCACCAGGCGATCGAAGCTAAGGAAAATGTGAAGATCGAAGATGCAACGCAGACCTTTGCTACGGTAACGCTTCAGAATTACTTCAGAATGTACCGCAAACTTTCGGGGATGACTGGTACTGCTGTAACTGAGGCTGGTGAATTCTGGGAGATCTACGAACTTGATGTGGTGGAAATTCCAACCAACAGACCTATTGCCAGAAATGATAAAGAAGATTTGGTTTATAAGACCAAACGTGAAAAATACAATGCGGTGATCGATCATGTGACCGATCTTTCGAATGCAGGCAGACCGGTACTTATTGGTACTACTTCTGTAGAAATTTCGGAATTACTTAGCCGTATGCTGAAGCTTCGGAATGTACCTCACAACGTACTGAACGCTAAACGTCATAAACAGGAGGCAGATATTGTTGCTGAAGCTGGTAATGCGGGTATCGTAACAATCGCCACCAACATGGCTGGTCGTGGTACCGATATTAAATTGAGCAAGGAAGTGAAGGAAGCTGGTGGTCTGGCGATCGTTGGTACCGAGCGTCATGATTCAAGACGTGTGGACAGGCAGTTGCGTGGTCGTGCCGGTAGACAGGGTGACCCGGGTAGTTCACAGTTCTATGTGTCTCTTGAAGATAACCTGATGAGATTATTTGGTTCTGAGAGAATCGCCAAACTTATGGACCGTATGGGTCTGGAAGAAGGTGAAGTTATTCAGCATTCCATGATATCCAAGTCTATTGAGCGTGCTCAGAAGAAGGTCGAGGAAAATAACTTCGGAGTTCGTAAGCGTTTGCTGGAATATGATGACGTGATGAACGCTCAGCGTGAGGTGATCTACAAACGTCGTTACCATGCTCTCTTTGGAGACAGGTTACGTGTGGATCTTGCCAATATGATCTTTGATATTTCTGAAAATATTGCTGAAACCAATAAAGGAGCTGAAGATTTTAAGAACTTTGAATTTGAACTGATCAGGAATTTCTCAATGAGTTCTCCTGTTTCTGAAGAAGAATTCAAGAAAATGACGCCTCAGAAGCTAGCTGGAGAGGCTTATAAGGCTGCATACTCACATTACGATACCAAGATGGCTCATAATGCTGAACGTGCATTCCCGGTCATCAAACAGGTTCATGAAGATGAACGAAATAACTTCGAGCGCATTTCTGTTCCATTTACAGATGGCACGAAAACATTAAGCGTGGTTACTAATCTTCAGAAAGCTTATGAAACTGAAGGGAAACAGTTAATCAAAGATTTCGAGAAGAATATCACGCTCGCTATCATTGATGAAGCCTGGAAGACTCACTTAAGAAAAATGGATGAGTTGAAGCAAAGTGTTCAGTTAGCTGTACATGAGCAGAAGGATCCGTTGCTTATATACAAATTTGAAGCATTTGAGCTATTCAAAGCAATGCTGGAAACCGTGAACCGTGATGTGATGTCCTTCCTATTCAAGGGAGAGATTCCAACGGCGAGCGTTCCTAATATTCAGGAAGCAAGGCAGGTTCAGCAAAAAGAAAAAGTTGAAACCAAGAAGGAAGAGATCCCTAACATGGATGAACGCGCTGCTCAAAGCCGAGCGGTTGGTAATACTCAGCGTAAACCTGAGATCACTGAAACCATCACTAGAGACCGACCTAAGATTGGAAGAAACGATAAGGTTACTTTGAAGAACGTATTGAGTGGTGAAACAAAAGCCATGAAATTCAAACAAGCGATCCCATTGTTAGATAAAGGAGACTGGGTTCTTGTAGACGAATAGAATCTGATTTTAGATATAAAAAAAGCCTGAAGTAGAACTTCAGGCTTTTTTTATGCGTTTGCCGGACTGAGCTTTCCATGGTTATTTTATTAAAACAGCACTATTGAAACCACACTTCGACAGGCTCAGTGCTGCAAACTGCTGATGAAAATAACATGCTTTTGATAGTGTTGCCATCCTGAGCCTGTCGAAGGATGAGCAAGATAGGATATCTACATCAGGACCAAACATATAATACTTTCATGATTACTAGCGGGAGCATGACGAAGACTGGAATAAAGTGAGCCCGCACAATTGAAACCGCACTTCGACAGCCTCAGTGCTACAAACTGCTGATGAAGATAACATGCTTTTGAGAGTCTTGCCATCCTGAGCCTGTCGAAGGATGAGCAAGATAGGATGTCCACATCAGAACCAAACCTATAATACTTTCATGATTACTAGCGGGAGCATGACGAAGACTGGAATAAAGTGGGCCCGCACAATTGAAACCGCACTTCGACAGCCTCAGTGCTACAAACTACTGACCAAGAAGAAATGGTCTTGAGCCTCACTTCGACAGGCTCAGTGCTGCAGACTGCTAAAAAGGAATGTTTGCTTGTGAGGGTGTTACCCTGAGTCAATCGAAGGCTGGATTATAATAACGCTATTGCCATCCTGAGCCTGTCGAAGGATGAGCAATCGCAGAAACCATATTCAAAATAGATTTATCCAGGCTTTCCGTATTGCGAATAGTTTCTTGAAAACTTCTGTAAATTATCCCAGTCTTTCAGAATTAAGGCAGTTTTCTTTTTCCTGCTCCATCCTTTCAATTTCTTTTCTAACTCTGAGGCAGTATTGGGATCCGTAAATTGCTGCACCAACATTAATTCTACAGGTCTTCTATTAAAGGTATATGCATCACGGTATTTTCCTGAATGGTGTTGTAATAATCTTTCTTCCAGATTGGAGGTCATACCTATATAAAAGGAGTGATCATTACATTTTAATATGTATACATAATATAACTCCACGTTTATCTTTTCAAACTTTGGAAGGCTCCGAACTGCTGAATTTTTGAAAATTGAAATTAATACAAAACAGCTTACTCAGATACTATTAAAAAATATAATTCTTAATGGATACTATGGTATCTAGAACACCTGCCAGAATGAGCTTTTTCATAGCTGCATTATTATAGACAGAACAAATGTAACCGCACTTCGACAGGCTCAGTGCTGCAAACTACTGACCAAGAAGAAATGGTCTTGAGCCTCACTTCAACAGGCTCAGTGCTGCAAACTGCTGATCAAGAATGTTTGCTTTTGATAGTGTTGCCATCCTGAGCCTGTCGAAGGATGAGCAAGATAGGATGTCTACATCAGAACCAAACCTATAATACTTTCATGATCACTAGCGGGAGCATGACGAAGACTGGAATAAAGTGAGCCCGCACAATTGAATCCGCACTTCGACAGGCTCAGTGCTGCAGACTGCTAAAAAGGAATGTTTGCTTGTGAGAGTGTTACCCTAAGTCAATCGAAGGATGGATTATAACAACGCTATTATCATCCTGAGCCTGTCGAAGGATGAGCAAATAATATATTAGGCTAAATTAGAACCTAGAATATAACACTTGCATAATAACAAGTATGAGGAGCTACTCTATAGTTGAATCCCGTCAAGAACATAACTAATTAAACCGCACTTCGACAGGCTCAGTGCTGTAAACTGCCTATAAATATAGTTTCTGGAGAATTATCTGAAGTCATGTTTGAGAAGTTCCGCTAGTTTTGAGAGAACTCTCTCCAAAAACGAGTCAGTAACCCTTTTTAACATGAGATTTTAAAAAGATTTCAAATTTCTACTAATGTATTTTTTAGTAATTTTAACAAACTAAATCATCAGTATGAAACGCTTTGCGATCGAAATTAAATGGGGAATAATCTTCAGCGTGGTATCCTTATTATGGATGTATCTGGAAAAGGCTTTGGGCTGGCATGATGAACTTATCGCCAAACATGCGATCTACACTAATTTCTTTGGAATTGTAGCGATCGTAATTTACGTATTGGCGTTGCTGGATAAAAGAAAGAATTTCTTTGAAGGCAAAATGAACTGGTCTCAGGGATTCATATCTGGAATTGTAGTAAGCATCGTCGTGGCCATCCTAACTCCGCTGGCACAGTATATTACCCACGCCTTCATAACACCGGAGTACTTTCCGAATATCATAGATCATGCAGTTGAAAGAGGTAGTATGACTCGTGAAGCTGCGGAAGAATATTTTAATCTTACTTCCTATATCCTTCAGTCGTTCTTCTTTGCGCTGGTTGTTGGAGTGGTGACCTCAGCCATTGTTGCGCTTTTCGTTCGAAAAAAATAGTTTACTTAGCATACATTTCCGAAGAGAGGCTTCTAAATTTTCAATAATAGATTAGGATCAGGACAATTCTGCAAATAATCTTCAAGCTCTTCTTTTCGAACCACCCCTGGATAATCTGCTATCTTGCCCTGCATATCTTTGATGACCTGAAAATGCAAATGTGGTGCATAATCACCATTTTCCGCATAATCTCCGAGTTCAGCAATTTTATCACCTTTTTTGAATTGCATTCCTGTTTCCAAATTATCCAGTGAGGCGCGGGATAAGTGTCCGTACAAGGTGAAAAACGACTGACGATCAAAATGATGCTCTAAAATTATTGTAGGTCCATAATCACCAAAATTTGAGTTATCCTGAAAACTATGTACGTGAGCATCCAGTGGAGCTATAATATCTGAATACGCAGGAACCCACACATCCAGTCCTATGTGAATGTTTCTATTCGAGCTCGAATGATTGAATAACTCGCTGCGATTATACAAAGTTCTTAGTTCATTGTAACCACCATACGCAGCTTTAGCCGATCGGTTTCTCAGATATTCATCTATAAAAACCGAAAAAGCGGCAGATGATGCCACCTCCAGTTTCAGCAGATCCCTGTTATTTTGTGAGAGATCAATATATTCATAATCTTCCTGTGCATAATCTCCACCTATCACCGGTGTGAATTCTGAAGTAAGACCTTTTATAAATTTGGAAAATTCTATCATTGCATTCAGCTTAGTAAGCCAAATGTAAGGGCTAACTCCTAATTTATCAATACATCGCTATAATTTGCCTTGATTGTGATATTACCGCTTCCGTTTTTCGATTTAAAGTAGCCATTCAGCATCTCATTATCATAGGACTTCGTGGATTTTAACTTCATCGTGGCAGGGTGCTTTATATTACTTTGCATTCCATTGAAACTAAAATTAAAAGCAGTCTCAGGCACACTGAGTTCCAGATCGCTATTTTCCAAACTGATATTCAGATCCTGAAATCCTGAACCAAGATTTTTAATTTCCAGCTTTCCAAAACTACCACTAAGTACCCCTGTTTCTTGAAGTTCATTGATCACCACATCGCTACTATTTGACTCTAGCTTGATACTCACCGCCTTGTCTATTGTACAGTTCTTCACAAATTCTGTTGAAAGCACTCCATAGTCCCAATGAGCGACTTTTACCGGTGTATACGCCGCTTTCACCCTAGTATTTTGTCCGGTGAGTCTATTAGCTGACAGCCGACTGTGAGACAGATCGGCTTTCAGGTTTTTAACTGTACTTCCAAGTTTTAATTCGCCATGACGCACGTTCAGTTCCAATTTTGCATCCTTCGGAACTTTGATCCTGATGGTCTTCTGATTTTTAGATGAATTCCCGTCACTATTCCCAGCAAACATTTTTCCACCATTGGCTTCCATATTAGCTTCGAACTGTTTTCCAAAATTTTCACCCCAGGCTTCCATTTTCTTTCCGAATTTCTCACCCCATGCTTCCATATCTTTTTCGAAATCCTTGCCCCAGGCTTCCATCTTCACTTCATATTCTTTTTCCCATTCTTCAGAATTCTTCTCGACTTCGGCAGCCCACTTCTCCATTTTCGCTTCGTATTCCTTGCCAAACTTCTTGTCCATTTTAGACTCCCATTTTTCAAGGTATTTGTCCCCGTCTTTTTTATAAGCGCTATAATCGAATTTCATTTCCTCCATATTATCAGCAAAACCTTCCGGTAGCGGATTTTGCGCAATATTAGCCAGCAAAGGCCCCACAAGTTCATTCATCATAGGCTGCAGCATTTCCGGCAGCATAGACAAAGGCTCTTCAAGTCCTGAAAGGTCCAGGTCAAGATTCATGTTGATATTTGTGTTCCCACCTCCACTGGATTTGATCTTAACCCGGTCACCATTTTTGGAGGTCTTTACCTGCCAGTTTTCCAGCAGTTCTTTCGTAGCTTTTTTGTTACCGGAATTTCCGTTTAGATAGGCTTCCACAACAACCTCGTTCTTATCCCAGTTCTCTACAATGATATTGGTATACCTGGAATCCAGTTCCACGGTCACATTTGCTGAAGTTTTATAGGAATTCTTCAGTTTGCTTGTTTGAGCAAATGATCCTGCTGTGATAAAGAGCAGCATCAATAAAATATATTTATGCTTGATAGTTTTCATTTTTAAGGTCTTTTGATTGTTCGATTTCATTTAATTTGTTCTTCAATTTCTTTAGAAGATCCAGTCTAAGCTGCAAGTTCGCGATCATAGCTTCTACTGTTTCCTCATTCAAACCAGTCTCTTGAATTTCCGCATTAAGCGCGATATATTCATCGTTCAGAGTTTCCAGTTTTCTCATAAATGCATCTATAAGTTCTTTGTTTCCTGGCGTCATGTCCAGTTTAGCCAATTGTATATTCAAACTGGCCATATAATAATCTTCGATTTTCTTAAACTCAGGGGAGACATCGCTCAACCTATAGTCAGTACCGGGAA
>NZ_JBLWIM010000012.1:1263827-1274415 GCF_048381525.1 Christiangramia qingdaonensis | reverse complement strand
GGAAGGAGTTTCGACTATCTGCGGTGAGTTCACTGTTTCAGCTTCGTTGTTACTGAAGTATAAGAATGCTCCCACAGCCAGCGCGATCATAAGTCCTGCGGCTATCTGAAGAAAATAGAAATTGTTCTTCTTTTTCTCCATAGGCATAGCCTTATTCAATCGTTCTTCAAAACGTTGTTGGTGCCCTGACTGAAGCTTCTGTTCTTCCTGTTCCGGCTTCTCCTGAAACATCTTCCTAATATCCTGTCCCATGACTTAAGTATTTTAATTCTTCCTGCAATTTCTTTTTTCCTCTATGCACCAGAGTTCTGGATGCCACCTGGGTAATATCCAGGATTTCGCTTATTTCTTCATGATCGTATCCTTCCACCAAAAACAACATCAAAGGATACCTGTATTTTTCGGGCAGCTCCTGCATTTTCAATTTCACTTCTTCTATCCCGATCCCGTCATCCACCTGCCAGTCATTCTCTTCTTCTACGGTGCCAAGCGTTTGCTCATTTATGGCTACCAGTTCCATTTTTCTTGCCTTAAGTTTGTCCAGACATTTATTGATCACGATCTTCTTTAACCAGGCACCAAAAGTGACCTCGCCATTGAATTGATGTAACTTAGAGAAAGCTTTGATAAATGCTTCCTGCATGGCATCCTCGGCCTCCATCGTATCCTTCATAAATCTCAACGCCACATAGTACATCCCGTCACAATATTTGTTGTACAGCTTCAACTGGGCCCTACGGCTGTTGTTTTGGCAAGCTTCTATTAGCTTATGCTGTATCAATTTGATTGGTTTTTGATGGGTTAGTTCATTCTAAAGACGAACCATAAAAGTCCGCGTTGCAAAAATTCCGAAATTTATTTCACAATCGCTCTATATTCTTACATTTAAAGCGATTAGCGCAAGTAAACCTTATGGCAGGTTTATTGGATAGGTTATAATAAATGCTAGAAAATGAACTCTAAACTAAAAACAGGCCTGAGTATTGCCGTAGGACTGATCATCGCTGGTTTACTTACAATGCTTATAATGAGATATACTACGAAAGCTCATAGTCCTGAGGATGTTGCTACTTATGAGCAGAACGGGATAGGATTGGAGGTATTTTACAACCGGCCATACATGAAAGATCGCGAGATCTTCGGTAAACTTGTACCTTATGATGAAGTATGGCGAACCGGTGCAAACGAAGCAACAACTTTTGAAACCTCTTCAGATATTCTCGTGGATGGAAGTCTATTGAAGGCTGGAAAATATACTCTTTGGAGCATTCCGAAGCAGGATAGCTGGAAAGTGATCTTTAACGATCAAATGTATCCCTGGGGAATAGACATGGATAAAAAAGCATATAGAGATCCGCAATACGACGCTCTGGTACTGGAGAGACCAGTTGAGAAATCTGCTGATATTACCGAACAATTCACTATTTCTTTTGAAGAAGCCGGCGACTTTGTTTCCATGGAACTTGCCTGGGATCAGGTAAAAATAGAGATCCCTATAAAAAAAGAAGAGACGCCTACAGGCGCCTCAACTAATACTATTATATCTGGATGATATTATTCTTCGTCCAGCATCAGGTTTAGAGTAACATCTATGTTATCTCTGGTAGCTCTAGAATAAGGACAAACTTCGTGAGCTTCATTTACCAGCTTTTCACCAGTTTCTACATCAACTCCCGGAATGTAAGTATCCAGAATTGCAGAAAGCTGAAGATTTCCAGAATCTGTCTGACCCAGTTTTACGGTAGCTGTTACGCTATAATCTCCAAGATCGATCTTGTGTTGTTTGGCAACATGCTCCAAGGCACTACCGTAACATGCAGAGTATCCCGCTGCAAATAATTGTTCCGGGTTAGAATAGTCACCTCCATCACCACCAAGGCTTTTAGGTTTTCTCAATTCCATATCCAGTATACCATCTTCACTACGAGTGTGCCCGTTACGACCTCCCTGAGTAGTGACTGTAGTTTTATACAAATTCTTCATTGCGTAAAATAATTTAAGTAATTTAGTTTTCTCCAATATACCAAGCATTTAAAGATGCCTGAAAAAGCTAGTCATAATTTTCTCATAAATATTACCGCTTCATTTTGAACGAACATCAGCATAAGTCTGCGCTAAGCGAATCTCAAAGCAATAATTCTTCCGGAAATGTTAGTGCAGAATCTGCCCGTAGAATAAGAGATTCCCGCCGTAATAAATCTTCGGGAAAATCTTTACTGAAGGATTTGCTGGAAGGAAATAAAACTGCTTTAGGAAGAAGTATCACTCTGGTAGAAAGCAATCAACTTAAGCATAAGGAAATGGCTGAAGCGATCGTGGAAGGAGCATTGCCTCACGCCAAAAAATCGATTCGCGTTGGAATTACCGGAGTTCCCGGGGTTGGAAAAAGTACTTTCATTGAAAGTTTTGGCTCCTATCTTATAGAACAGGGTAAAAAGGTTGCTGTCCTAGCGGTAGATCCCAGTAGCTCCGTATCTCACGGAAGTATCCTGGGAGATAAAACACGTATGGAGAAACTGGTCACTCAAAAAAATGCCTTTATTCGTCCTTCGCCAAGTGGCGATTCTTTAGGAGGTGTCGCTCGAAAAACCAGGGAGAGCATTCTGCTATGTGAAGCAGCAGGCTTTGATGTCATTCTTATTGAAACTGTTGGTGTTGGACAGAGTGAAACTACAGTTCATAGTATGACCGACTTCTTTTTACTTCTAAAACTGGCTGGCGCCGGTGATGAATTACAGGGAATCAAACGCGGCATCGTAGAAATGGCAGATGCTATCGTGATCAACAAAGCTGATGGCGAGAATCAGAAAGCTGCCCGTGAAGCAAGACTTGAATTTAAACGTGCGCTTCAACTTTACCCTTCAAAACCGAGCGAGTGGAAACCACAGGTACAGTTAATTAGTGCTTTATACGAAAATGGCATTTCCGAAGTATGGGAAATGATCACTGAATTTAAAAATTCCACAGAACAAAACGGCCATTTCGAACACAACCGGCAGGAACAGAATAAGTTCTGGTTATTTCAGAGTATTAATGATCACCTGAAAAGTCGGTTCTATAATGATCCTAAAGTTAAAATAGAACTTGAAAAACAACTCAGATTAATCGAAGAAAATAAAACTACTGCTTTCACTGCCGCCCGTGCACTGCTGAAGTTATCCTAGTCCTTCAGAAACTTCAGAAAAAGATATTTCCTTAGTGCATGGAATAAGAGTCCAAAACATATTCCTATCAATATCCCGGTAACGACATCTCCCGGATAATGTACTCCCAGATAGATCCTGCTATACGAAACTACAAGTGCCCAGATACTCAACAAGAAAAGCATCTTAGGATACGCTCTTCGGAATAAAAGTCCGAGGAAAACAGCGACACCAGTTGAATTTGCAGCATGAGCAGAGAAATAACCGAACCTGCCACAACGTTCTGCAACATATCTTGCATATTCCATGACTCCTTCTTGTCGGCATGGTCTGGGCCTTTCAAATCCATGCTTGAATAAATTTGCCAGCTGATCTGTAGCCGTAATAAGCAGTGTTACTACCACCATCGTTAGCAGCGTGGCTTTCCAACCGAATTTTCGAAAAATCAAATAGAGTAATAGCGCATATAATGGAATCGCCATCCATTTATCACTGATCGCGATCCAAAGCCAATCCCACTCTTCTGCCCCCAGGTTATTGAGATACAGAAAAAGTTCTTTGTCCAGGGCTACTAATTTCTCCATTTAGCTCTCTTCGTAACGGCTTACTTCGCGGTCATAAAATTCAGACGCATCTTTAATGATGCCTTCCATTTCACCAGATAATTCTTTTTCATCCTCTTTATCAAATTCTTCCAGCCATTCTACTTCATCGTCTTTAAGATCGATGACAAAGCGTGGAAATTCGGTATGCACCACGAATATTGATTCAGGATAATCTGTATTATCACCTAATATGAACTTTGGTAATTCCATAGTTTATGTGTTTAATTTTGCTTCTTTAGTTCTAATCAATTTTCGGCTTAGATAATTGAATCGGAAATATAACATAATTGCTGAAGCCGTTAAACCGGCCAGTAAACCAAGCCAGATTCCCATACTACCAAGCCTTTCTGGCTGGCCGTAATAAAAACTCACCGGAAAGCCAATGATCCAGTAGGCGATAAAACAGAATACCGTGGGGATCTTTACGTCCTGCAGTCCCCTTAAAGCGCCAAGGATAACGACCTGTATGCCATCGCTCAATTGAAATAAGGCTGCTATCACCAGTAATTGTGCGGCAAGTGAGATTACTTCAGCATTGTCTATATAAAATGTTGGTAAAATATCCTTCAGCAGTACAAATAAGAGTGCGAATACAGCTTCAATAAGGAAAACCAAAAGGAAGATCGATATTCCTATTCGTCTTAATTCCCGATATTTTTTTAATCCAACCTGATTTCCGACTCTAATAGTTGCGGTTACGCCCAATCCAACCGCAATCATAAAGGTCATACTTGCCAGGTTAAGAGCGATCTGGTTTGCAGCCTGCGGATTCGTTCCCAGGTTTCCAGCCAGAATGATCGTCCCAGTAAAGATGGCTACTTCAAAAAGCATTTGTAAAGCTGTTGGAAATCCAAGGGATAACAATCTTTTAAAAATGCTCCATTTCAGCATTTCCTTTTTAGACCATTTAAAGTACTCGGCAAATTTGGATTTCCTACGGAGTATCTCCCAAACGAACCAGAGCATAAAAAATCTTGAGATCAGGGTTCCCCAGGCAGCTCCTTCAAGCTCCAGACGTGGAAATATCCAGATCCCGTAAATAAGAATATAGTTGAAAACAACATTTACCACATTCGCCAGTAAGGTCGCATACATCGCATACCTGGTTTGTGAGAGGCCATCTGCAAATTGTTTAAAAGCCTGGAAGGCCATTAGTGGCAACATGGAAAGAGCCACAATATTAAGATAGGGAATGGCCAGGTCAACTACCTCTGGTGGTTGATCAAGATAATACAGCAATGGCTTTGCGACAAGCAGTATGATAAATAAGAATAATCCATTAAGCGTACAGAGAATAAGACCGTGGTGAAAATAACTTCGACCACCTTCCACATCATCAGCACCATCGGTTTCAGCAATAAGAGGGGTGATAGCAAAACTAAAACCTATACCCAAAGACATTGCTATAAAAACCAATGCATTTCCCAGTGAAACTGCAGCCAACGGAGCGGCACCCAATCTCCCTATCATCAAATTATCAACAAGGCCTACCATGACATGCCCCAACTGCCCGAGCATCACCGGGTAGGCGATTTTCAGGTTTTTACCGAATTCTTTCGTATAAGCTGATAATTGCAAAGCTCGAATTTAAGTTTGCAAAGGTAGAGCCTTTAAATATCTTTTAAAGAAATGACCTCAAATAATTCGCTTCCTACTTCTTTAATTGTGGTGTATTGGAAATAGATTCCAGTCCGTATTTATCTACAAGATAAACCAGGGAAGCCATCGTTGCCGCACCCAATTCCAGTTCTCTTTTATTTACCGCATCAAAAGTATCATTCGCAGCATGGTGATAATCGAAATAGCGTTGGGAATCTGGTCTTAATCCGGCGAGCACCGTATCGCCTCCTTCCAGCGGACCAATGTCAGCTCCGCCACTACCTTTTTCAAAATAATGAATAAGGTATGGCTCAAAAAATGGCTTCCAGGACAGAACTTTATCGAACTGAGAATCGCTCGCGTTGAAAGTAAACCCTCTTGGAGTAAATCCTCCCGAATCACTTTCAAGTGCAAATACATGATCTTCATTTTTTTCCTTTGCAACCTCAGCATATTTGTTTCCTCCACGAAGACCATTTTCTTCATTCATAAATAATACAACACGTAGCGTTTTTTTAGGTTGATACCCGGTTTCTTTCAGTAATCTAAGGACTTCCATAGATTGCACCACTCCTGCGCCGTCATCGTGAGCACCATCTCCAAGATCCCACGAATCAAGGTGACCACCTACGACCATGATCTCATTTGGAGTTTCAGAACCAGTAATTTCACCAATTACATTATATGACTGCACATCTGGAAAGTTCTTGCAATTCATTTTAAAATAGACCTGAAGGTCCTTCTGAATCTTTAGCATACTGCTCAAATATGCGGCATCGTTGGTAGATATTGCAGCCGCCGGTATCTTTTGATCTTCTGTTAATTCACCATAACTCATAGAACCGGTATGTGGCAAATCATCCATTCGAAGATTCATAGAACGAACGATAACGCCAACAGCTCCATATTTTGCTGCTTCCTCTGCCCCAGAATAACGTTGGTCCACGCAACCCCCATAAGCTTCAAAAGTAAGTATATGATCTGCCCGCATAGGTCGGTTATAAAAAACGATCTTTCCTTTTATCTGTTCTTCCCCGTATTCTTTTAATTGCTCCAATCCCTGTACTTCTATCACCTGGGCTTTCGTACCACCTTCAGCCGTAGCAATAGAACCACCAAGAGCCGTAATGTTCAAATTTCGAGTATCCCCAGGACCGGTTTGCACATAAGCAAATTCCCGTTCTCCGCGAGTCCACTTTGGAACCATTACTGGTTGTAACCAGACTTTGTTCAAACCTAAATTCTCAAGTTCCTTTTTAGTATACTCCACCGCCTGTTCAGCATTGAAAGAACCTGATAAACGACCGCCTATTTGATTCGACAGGTGATCCAGCCATTCATAGCTTTTTCCATTTAGCAGCGACATGTCATAGATCTTCCTGATATTTAGAGAATCTGAAGATTGCGCGATCATTGCTGAATGAATTCCGAAGAAAGACAGCGCCAGGGTACAAAGTAATTTTTTCATTAAATGGGATTTGGTCGCAAATTAAAAGAATTTAAACAGTTCGAAAACCGAAGCTGCTATTTTTCAGCGTTTAATTCTTCTTTATACTGATCTAAATTTTCAAGTATTTCCGGAGCAAGTTCCGGCTCCTGCACCTCCGTATATTTCGAAAGTTCATCCTTCAGGATCTTTGCAACCAGGTATCTTGCCGTTGGTTTATCATCGGCTGGGATGATATACCACGGAGCATTTTCCGTAGAAGTCTTATTGATCGCTGCTTCATAACACTCCTGGTATTTATCCCAGAGTTTTCTTTCCTTAAGGTCACCAGGAGAAAATTTCCAGTTCTTACTGGGTTTGTTAAGCCTTCTCAATAATCGGTCACGTTGCTCATCTTTGGAAAGGTGCAGGAAAAATTTGAAAATGATCGTTCCATTCTGGGCAACATGATCCTCAAAATTCCTGATCTGTTCGAAACGCTGATCCCAGAAATTTTCATCTATATCTTCAACGCTGTTGATCCCAGGAATATTTTCATTCATAATATACCCGGGATGCACTCTTGTGACCAGCACATTTTCGTAATGAGTTCTATTGAATACTCCGAATTTACCACGCTCTGGCAAGGCGATGTAATGTCGCCACAAGTAGTCATGCTTTAGCTCCTTGTGAGAAGGAGTTTTAAAGCTGTGCACCACGACTCCCCTACTATTGAAATCTTTAAAAACCTCCCTGATCAAACTGTCCTTCCCAGCAGTATCCATTCCCTGCAGGCAAACCAGCACGCTATATTTATGGTGCGCATAAAGTACATCCTGCCAGTCGCCGAGCTCCTTTCGTACATCTTTCAGTTTGTCTTTAATATCATCTTCTGAAGCTTCTATCTCTATTTTTGTAGGCTTCTCTTTCAGTTTAATATTACCGGTTACTTTGAGCTGGGTATGGTCTATTTTCTTCATAAGATTATTAAATGAACCACTAAAGATACAATCTTTATAAAAGTTAATTTCTTTATCTTCGCCACAAATTCATTCGGCTTGGACAAATTAGAGAGAAAAGATATCATCGATAAGGTCACTACACTTTTAAAGGAGATCCCGTCTTCCATGGATATCGTAAAAAAGGATGGAAACCGTGACCAGAGATTTAGATACCTCGCTACGCACATGGTAGATAAAGCCATTGAGAAAGATGCACTTATCGTTTCTGAAAACCGCCAGGGTATAGCCATTCTTTTCAAAACCAGTAAGAAGGACAATAATATCTGGAAGGATCTATGGTCTCAGCTTAAGCTGGTTGCTAATGTAACTGGAGTGAAAAATGCGCTGGACATTCTCAAAACACAGAAGTATATTAAGAATCAACGTCCTCAGGAAGGTGAATATCTATACTGCTGGTTCTGGGGAATTCTAAAAGAATACCGAGGTGCAGATACGCAGGTAGGGAAGGAAATGAAAGATGTTTTCTTTAGAACTGCACACGATACAGGTCTGGAATTATATGCAGAAACCCGCGGTAGAACGAATGCTATCGTTTACCAACGGGTTGGTTTTGATCTTTTTCATGAATGGGACCATCCAAGTGGAGACACCATGTATTTCCTTAAATACGATCCTAAAAAGCCTAGAAATAAAAGACCTTAGAACCTACTTCCGAAGAGCTCGACGTCTTCCCTGGTAATTTCCTTACCTCCAAGAATAATGAGCCTTTCCACTACGTTTCTAAGTTCTCTTACGTTACCACGCCATTCACTCTGCTTTAGTAATTCGATTGCTTCTGCTGTGAATTCTTTCTTATTAGTTCCCTGTTCTGTAGCGATCTTTTCACTAAAATGGTCTACCAGAAGTGGGATATCATCTTTTCTATTCTTTAAAGCAGGAACTTCTATAAGGATCACAGCAAGACGATGGTAAAGATCTTCTCTAAAATTATTTTCCTCGATCTCTTTCTTTAGGTCTTTGTTGGTTGCCGCAACTACTCTTACATCTACCTTGATATCCTTGTCACTTCCAACCCTGGAAATTCTACTTTCCTGAAGCGCTCTCAATACTTTTGCCTGAGCAGACATACTCATATCTCCAATCTCATCCAGGAATATAGTTCCTTTGTTAGCTGCTTCAAATTTCCCGGCTCTATCTTTATTTGCTGAAGTAAAAGCTCCTTTTACATGTCCGAAAAGTTCACTTTCTATCAATTCTGAAGGGATCGCGGCACAATTCACTTCTACCATAGGACCTTTAGAGCGATCACTTTTTTGATGCAACCAATGCGCAACAAGTTCCTTTCCAGTCCCATTTGGACCAGTGATTAGAACCCTTGCATCGGTATGCGCCACTTTCTCAATCATTCCTTTAATCCTGTTGATCTCTTCAGAATCGCCGATCATTTCATAATTCTTACTTACCTTTTTCTTCAGGCGGGTATTTTCCACAACAAGTTCCTTACGATCAAGTGCATTTCGAACAGTATTGAGCAAACGATTAAGATCCGGTGGTTTTGAAATATAGTCGAAAGCTCCAGCCTTCATGGTATTTACGGCGGTATCGAGGTCACCATGTCCAGAGATCATGACAACAGGAATTTCTGGTTTGATCTTCTTAGTCGCTTCAAGTACTTCCACACCATCCATTTTCGGCATTTTGATGTCGCAAAGGATCAGGTCAAAATCTTCATTTTTCACCAGTTCCATTCCTGCAAGTCCGTCTTCAGCTTCGGTAACATGATAATCCTTACTTTCTTCACTCAGTATTTTATTCAGCACACGTCTTATGCTTGCCTCGTCTTCTATCAGTAATATTTTTGCCATTAGAATATTGTAAATTTTATTCCGCTTCTCGCGTAAAATGTATTTGTTTCATTGATTGTGTACAGATCCTCTCGATCTGCATCACGCAACCTAATATCGTTCAATAAAGTATGTCCACCATAAATATATAGCTTCAAATGGTCGGTAATACTATATTGATAACCTAAACCACTCAGCAATATTGTCATGGATATACTCTCTGCCTTTGGTCTATCGTTAAAAATTAAAGGCTGCGTATCAATATTTCGCTGAATATTCGCGAAAAACCCGTCCAGTGTAACAAAAGCCTGTAATTCGCTATTTTCACTAAAATGATATTTCATATTGGTCTTCGGAATTCCTACCGTATACGACCAGTTTTCTGCCCATTTTCTATAATAGCTTACGATAGGCAGTGGAAATGGAAACCCGGTAGTTGTACTATAACGTAACCCAAGAATAAGTCTCCATGGAATTTCCACCTCTTCCTTATCTCTTATTTTTACAAAAAATACAGAACCAGTATAGATGAGATCATCCTGAAGTATAGAGTTTTCAGAAAAATTTGACGCGATCTTTAGGCCGCCTTCAGCTCCAAATCTCCAATCATTACCAAACTTGAAAGTGTAACCTAAAGAGCCGGTAAAAGACTGAAACCGGTCAAGATCTGTTGTTTGAAATCCTGTGGGATCTTCAAATTTGAAATTCACGTTCCTGTATTCTACACTCGGCACAAGGTAAGCACCATCTTTCTTTAGTGCAATGGGGTAAGCTACCTGTGCTCTAAACCTTCGGAAGGAATTGTCTGAATTTTTCTGTGGAAAATAAGTGTATTCAATCCTGGCAAGATCCGCTGTCTGGGCATTCAGAAAAGAAAAACCCAGCAAACATGCTATCAATATCCAGGACTTATGCATCATTCGCAGTAGTTTGCTTACCAGGCATCTTATTTCCTGGTGGATAGAACATATGTACATCTCGCTGCGGGAACGGAATGGTAATATCGTTC
>NZ_JBLWIM010000012.1:1249261-1263780 GCF_048381525.1 Christiangramia qingdaonensis | reverse complement strand
TGGATCTACAAAACTATCTGACACATAGAAATGTAATGCAAACATTAAAGCTGAATCTCCAAAATCCTCAAAAAGCACAAATGGCTCAGGCTTCTTTAAAATACCTTTTTGCTCCTTGGCGCATTCCAGCAGTATCATTCTAACCTTTTCAACATCACTGCCATAAGCAACTCCTACTTTAACCGATTCCCGGGTGGTCTTATGGTTCTGCGTATAGTTATATACTGTATCGCTTATAAACTTATGGTTTGGGATGATCATCACTTTATCATCTCTTGTAAGCGCCCGGGTAGTTCTTAGTTTAATTTCGAAAACCCTGGCTACCCGGCCATCCATTTCTATGATATCTCCAACCAGAAGTGATTTATCCAGAATGATAAAGATGCCTCCAATGACGTCCTGAAATAATTCCTGCAATGCCAGACCAAGACCTACAAATAAGGCGGCAGACGCTGTTAATAAGATAGTTACATCTACACCCGTCGAGCTTAAAGTAATCAGGATCACCGTAAGATATACAAAGTATTTGATGAATTTGAAGACGCTAATAAACTTCATCTTGTCTTCGTCCATCAGTTTTGAGGTGATGAAAGATCGAATTAATCTTAATGCCACGCTGGTTAACAGAAAGGACAGAATAACGATAATGACCATTCCAACGGTGATCTTTACATCATCGCCTCCAATCTGATAACTGAATCCGGCATTCCAGAAATCCTGGATCAAACCCCAGATATCTTCCTCAATTACTTCTGTAACTTTCTCTTTTGTAGATTGATCTTCCTGCATTCTAATACTTAAGCCACTTATACAATTCTTTATAGCTTGGTTTCTTCCCGTACATCAAGATTCCAACACGATAAATTTTTGCTGATAACCAAAGTACTGCGAAATTGGTTCCAATTAAAATAATGATGGAAATTAAGATTTCATACCACGGCACCCCAAATGGAATACGCATAAGCATTACAATAGGTGATGTGAAAGGTATAAATGAAAATATGGTTGATACCGTTCCGTGCGGGTTTTCCACCACAGAAAAGAAACCTACGTAAATCCCTAAAATTAGGGGGAGAATAACCGGAAACATAAATTGCTGCGTATCAGTTTCACTATCTACCGCAGCTCCAATCGCTGCATAAACAGAACTGTACAGAAAGTATCCGCCAATAAAATAGATCACAAAGAAACTAAGCAGGCTGGCATAAGGTAACTTCAGAATATCGATCACCAGCTGATTGATCTTTGGATTCCCAGCATTTTCCATCGCCATAGTAGCCGGCGTCTGTGCTGCCATAGGATCTATGCCAAGGAAAGTGGACAATCCTAATAAAAGCACACTTCCCAGGACCACCCAGACTACGAACTGTGTAAGTCCTGCAAGACTGGTCCCCAAAACTTTCCCCAGTAATAACTGAAAGGGTTTTACTGAAGAAACAATGATTTCTATGATCCTGTTCGTCTTTTCCTCAATCACACTACGCATCACCATGTTACCATAAATTATGATGAACATCATAAGCAGGTAACCGGCTGCACCACCAAAGAACATTTTAATATAATTAGACATTTTCGAGCTTTTCTCTCCCGAGAAATTCTGGATATCCACGCTAACATCTGCTCTCGCTTTATCAATTTCTGAAACATCGATTCCTTTATCAATTAGCTGCTTACGGGTTAGTTTATCTGAAATAGTTTTCTCGATATTTTCTATAGTTCCAAAACCCGGTGTTTCATTTCCGAAGAATTCGATTGTATCTGGTTTGCCACTAACAGAATTCAAGGGAGAGATATGGATGAGTCCGAAATATTCATTTTCCAGCACCTGAGTCCTGGCAAGTTGAAGATCTTTTTCTGATAGATCCAGATATTGAACCTGCTCTCCATCTTTAAATTCTTCAGCAAATATTCCTGCGTCATCATGAATTCCAATGATCTTTTGATCGGTACTATTGAGCATACTTAAATAAGCGATCAACATGATCATCCCCACGAAGATGAGCGGACTCAAAAACGTCATCACGATAAATGTTTTGTTGCGCACCCGGGCAAGATATTCCCTGCTAATGATCAACTTTAAATTACGCATTCTGAGTCACTGTTTTAATGAAAATATCGTTTACTGAAGGAATCACCTCAACAAAATGATTCACTTTCGCCTGGCTCAATAAATATCTAAGCAGTTCATTAGAATCGTCCTTATCTCCAACTTTGATGGTTAGTTTGAGATCGTCCTGAATACTCTTGTACTTAGCGGGCCCAACTTCAAATTTTGACTGTAAGTCTGCATACAAAGCATTTTTATCTGCCGTTTCCAGACCAATTTCGAAGGTGTTTGAAGTATATGCTTTTTTGATCTCGTTTATTGGACCATCCAGTAATTTATTCGATTTATGGATTAGTGCTATATAATCGCAAAGTTCTTCCACGCTTTCCATACGATGAGTAGAGAATAAAATAGTAGCTCCTTCGTCTCTCAATTGTAATATTTCATCCTTAATAAGATTCGCGTTCACTGGATCAAATCCGCTAAAGGGTTCGTCGAAAATCAGAAGTTTAGGCCGGTGTAAAACGGTGATCACAAATTGTACTTTCTGAGCCATTCCCTTAGACAATTCCTGGATCTTTTTATCCCACCATTCCTCTATTTCCAGCTTCTCGAACCAGTATTTAAGTCTTTCCTTGGCTTCTGCTTTACTCAATCCTTTCAATCTTGCCAGGTATAGTGCCTGTTCTCCAACTTTCATGGATTTGTAGAGCCCTCTTTCTTCGGGGAGGTAGCCAATATGCGCGATATCATCTGGATGTAATGGTTTACCATCAAGATACAACATGCCCTCATCTGGCATAGTGATCTGGTTGATTATCCTGAGAAAGGTGGTCTTGCCTGCTCCATTGGGACCCAGGAGTCCAAAAATACTTCCGCGTGGGATACTTAGAGAGACATCGTTGAGTGCTGTAAATTTTCCGAAGCGCTTGTAGACATTCTCGGCAACCAAAAGATTATCCATAGAGTTCTTTATAATATGTTAAAGATATAGAAATAGCAACAGAGAAAAAGTCGATTAAGAAGATTTTATTATTCAAAAAAGTCCTTAAAAACAAAACCCACCCTCAATAAATTAAGGATGGGAAAAAAATTGCTATGAAAAAGAAAAATTATCGCTAAAAGACTTAGCGATAATCAAATATATAAAAATTTTCTTAAAATTGGATTTTATGAAAACATATCTTTTACTTTTTCAAAAAATGATTTGTCGCTTTTCTCTGGATTCGGCTGGAAGTTATCGTCATTAGCCATTCTCTCGAAAAACTCTTTTTGTTCTTTATTCAAAGTTTTTGGAGTCCATACATTTACGTGAACCAGCAAATCTCCTTTTCCGTAGCCATTGATGCTACTAATACCTTTACCGCGAAGACGTAAAATCTTTCCAGACTGTACCCCTTCTTCGATCTTGATACGAACTTTTCCAGTTACAGTATCGATCTCTTTTGAAGTACCAAGAGCTGCTTCAGAATAACTTATATAAAGGTCATAATGAAGATTGTCTCCTTCACGCTGCAAACTTAGGTGTTCTTTCTCTTCGATCGCGACCAGTAGATCACCAGGAACTCCATTACCAGGAGCATCATTTCCTTTCCCGGAAACCTTTAACTGCATCCCATCTTCAACTCCCGCTGGAATCTTGATAGAAACAGTTTCCTCCTTCATAATAAGACCCTGAGCATCTGCACCATCTGGCTTCTTGTCAATAATTTGACCTGACCCACCACAAGTAGTACAAGGAGAAGCAGTTTGCATTCTACCTAGAATCGTGTTGGTGACTCTGGTTACCTGACCTGAACCGTTACAGGTACTACAGGTTTTATAAGTGGTTCCTGAAGCCTGGACTTTACGCTTCACTTTGATCTTCTTTTCACAACCGTTAGCGATCTCTTCGAGGTTAAGGCTCACGCGTATTCTGAGATTACTCCCTTTTGCACGTCTCTGACCTCCACCAAAGCCGCCGCCGAAACCGGAGAAGCCTCCGCCACCGCCAAAACCACCGCCAAAGATGTCACCGAACTGGCTGAATATGTCATCCATATTCATACCGCCGCCACCACCGAAGCCGCCGCCATCGAATGCCTGATGACCAAAACGATCATATTTAGCACGTTTTTCCTGATTTCCTAATACCTCATAGGCTTCAGCAGATTTCTTAAACATGTCTTCAGCTGAGGAGTCTCCAGGATTCTTATCCGGGTGATACTTCAAAGCCAGTTTTCGATATGCCTTCTTGATTTCTGCTGCTGAAGCGTCTTTACTTACGCCTAATATTTCGTAATAATCTTCTTTCATACTATGTTTTTACAATTCTGTAAAAGCGTTTTTATTTTCCTGTAACCACTTTTGGATACCTGATAATTCTTTCTCCAAGCTTATAACCTGGCTCAACCACATCTACGATCTTTCCTTTAAGATCTTCTGAAGGCGCAGGGATTTGGGTAATAGCTTCATGAATTTCAGAATCGAAATCACTCCCCTGTTCTACGTCCATTCTTTCAAGACCTTTAGCTTTTAGAGTTTCGCGAAGCTTATTATGGATTAATTCAACTCCTTTGAGTAGGTTCTCGTCACCAGATTTATTAATCTCGTTCATCGCCCTGTCAAAATCGTCCATAACCGGCAACATAGCTGTCATTACTTCCTGGTTGGCAGTTTTGAACAATTCCAGACGTTCCTTTGAAGTTCTACGCTTATAATTTTCAAATTCAGCAAAAAGTCTCAGAAATTTATCTTTCTCTTTTTGAAGATCTTCTTTCATGCGTTCTTCTTCGCTAAGTTCGTTATCGCTTGCTGTATCTTCTGCTTCGGTATCATCACCGGCCTGGTCTACCTCATTGATCGCTTCCTCCATCGCATTCTCAACCTGGTCTTTCACTTTCTTATCTTCGTCTTTGATGTTATCTTCTTTTCGGCTCATTTTATTAAAAATTTACTTTCTGCTGCAATTGGGTCAAAATCATTGCCAATAAAGATGAAATGTCAAAATGTCACAGTAATTATTTAATAAAACTTTAAGAAGCATGGTTTGATTTTCAAATTACTTTTGCGCGGAATATAAAAAACTTTAACAATGAAAAAATTAATACTGAATGCCTTTGTAGTGGCTAGTCTTGGACTTGGTTTTACAGCATGTAAGAATAACAATAACGAAGCTGAAACTGCAGACGCGAAAGATGCGGCAACTGCTGAAGCTGAAGCAATGGAATATAAAGTAGATACTACTGCTTCAACCATTGAATGGCAAGGTTCTAAGCCAACTGGAAATCACACAGGAACTATTGCTGTGAAAGAAGGTACATTTATGGCTACAGATTCTACGATCCAGAGTGGAACTTTCGTGATCGACATGCAGTCTATCGAAGTTACAGATCTTGAAGGAGAAGAGAAGTCAAATCTTGAGGCTCACCTTATGGGAACTGTAGAAGGAAAAGAAGGTGACTTCTTTAACGTTCAGGAATATCCTGAAGCTACTTTCGAAGTAACTGGAATCAGTGAAGAAGAAGGTACTACTATGCTACAAGGAAACCTTACAATGAAAGAAGTTACTAAAAACATTTCTTTCCCTGTAACTATCAGTAAGAATGATGATACTTACACTATTAGCAGTGAGGATTTCAGCATTGATCGTACAAAATGGAACGTAAACTACGGTTCTAAATCTGTATTTGAAGGTCTTGGAGACAAGTTCATCAATGATGAAATTCAGTTAACGATCAACCTTGAAGCTAAAAAAGCTTAATTATAAAGATCAAATCATAAAAAAGGCTGCCATCTGGCAGCCTTTTTTTTAAGTAAGATCTTCCAAAGCTTTGGACAGATTGGAGTATTTAAATTTGTATCCATGTTCTTCGATCTTCTTACAACTTACCAACTGACTGGAAAGTACGATCTGTGACATTTCACCTAACATGGTTTTAAGTACGAACTTCGGAACATTTGGGAGCCATAACGGCTTATTGAGTTGATCGGCTAACTGCTTGGTCATTTCCTTATTTGTTACCGGATTTGGGGCAACCGCATTATAAACTCCTGTAAGCTCTCTTTCTATAGCATGAAGAAAAATACCGGCAAGGTCATCGAGATGAATCCAGCTCTGCCACTGTTTCCCACTTCCCAAAGGAGCTCCGACATTCATCTCTATAGGTTTCCTAACCTTCTCAAGCATCCCACCCTTTTCTGAAAGCACCAGCCCAACGCGAATTTTTGCTACGTCTATTCCAAGGTTACTAAACCTGTCTGCTGCTGCTTCCCATTTCTTCACTACCGTGCCAACAAAATTATCTGCAAGAACTTCGTCATCCTCGAAGTATAATTTTTCAAGGGAGTCCGGATATTTACCAATAGCGCTGGCAGAAATAAAATTTTCTACCTGGTGTTCATTATTTTTCAGGGTGTCATATAGCAATGCTGCAGTTTCGGTTCTGCTCTTAATGATGGTTTCTTTATATTCTGAAGTCCATTTTTTAGCGATACTGGCACCTGCAAGGTGAATAATCGTTGAAACACCATCAAGGCATTCTTTTTCTATTTCTTCAGACTTTGGATTCCAGTAAAAACCTTTATAATCTTCCCTTTTTTCGATCTTCGATTTACTGGTAGTTAGATAATGTACTATCATGCCACTCTCTCTGCATAAATCGCTCAACCTGGAACCAATCATTCCAGTAGCTCCTGTAATAAGTACTTTCATCTCTTTTTTGAAGAAATATACGACACACTAAAGGCAGGTGTAGCACAATTCTACAGGTTTAACGAGAATGCAGTTATAGTTTAACAGCTCTTAACATTTCACGCTTGCCTGGAGGGCCTGGTAATTTTTCTACCTCAAAACCAGCAGACATCATGGCTCTCCGAACACTCCCTTTCGCAGCATAGGTTACAAGGACACCATTAGCCATTAAAGCTTTATACATCGAATTGAAAATATCCTCTCTCCAGAGCTCTGGTTGAACTCTCGCACCAAAAGCGTCAAAATATACCAGGTCAAACTGATTGGTCATATCGAGTTCCTGAAATGTCAGCTTATTCTTCAATAATGAAAATTTTTCGGTAATGGGTGCTGAAATTTCCCAGGGAACAGAATGTAGTTTTTTAAATTGATCTTCAGCTGAAGCAGCATCGGCGGCCTCTGGATAATTAAGCATTTCAATTTCTGAAGGAACTACCGGATACGCTTCTACTCCTGTATATTTTATCTGAAGGTCTAGGCGATTAGATTCTAAAAGAGTTAGAAAAGCATTAAGACCGGTTCCAAAACCAATCTCCAGAATTTCTAGTGGTCTCTTTGAATTTAATTCCAACCATTGATGTAATCCCATTTTTAGAAAAACATGCCTCGCTTCCTGAATAGCACCATGTTTGGAATGATATTGTTCATCCCATTCCGGCAAATGGATGGTCACGGAACCATCGCTGGTTTTAATGATCTTTCTTTCCAAATTATTTTTTTATTAAAACACCATCAGCTATAAAACCAAATTTTTTCTCAGGTTCGCTAATCGCCATCACTTCATCTATAGATTTCCCAGCATCCTCAGCGTAATGACGTTGTTCTTCTACAGTTGTTTCCTCAATAAAAGCTTTACCTCGAACAATCACGTCTTTACCCATAGCGTCTTTTGGAACAAAGAATCCATAATTTTCAAATTTCACCATTACATCATCCACTCCGGGTAACTCCAGAACCATCCAACAGCCTTTATTCTGGCAGACACTATTAATTTTAGTATCAAATTTCACATTAATAGTATCTCCGCCACGCAAACTTTCATATTTTTCTAGCATAACTGAAGAGGAAAAAGTGCCTTTAGGACTAATTTCCTGACCATAAGATTCATAATTAGCGTCAACATTTTCTTCTGTTGCTGCTTTCATATTATCATTCTCTTTTTTTTGATTACACGATATAAGACAGGAAACGACAAGAACAAGCATTAAATTTTTCATGATTAAAGGTCTATGCAGAGGTTAGCCGTCAAATTTACCAAAACTTTAGATTTTCATTCTGCTATTATTTAGGTAAATTTGCGCAATAATACACCAACCACTAAACACCAACTAATGATAGAGATACAAAAGACTACCGAATCTAAAATTGATAAGACAAATTTTGACGATCTAGCTTTCGGACAGGTTTTCTCAGATCATATGATGGAATGTGATTACAAGGATGGTGCGTGGCAAAAACCTATCATTAGACCTTACGGACCTTTATCCTTAGAGCCTTCAGCTCGTGTATTTCATTATGGACAGGCGGTATTCGAGGGAATGAAAGCTTATAAGGATAAAGATGATCGTATCTGGCTTTTCAGACCAGAGCAGAATTTTGAAAGGATCAATAAATCCAGTGCGCGGATGGCTATTCCTGAGTTTCCAAAAGAATATTTCTTTGAGGCGCTGGTAGAATTATTAAAGTTAGATAAAGACTGGATTAAGAAAGGTTTTGGAAATAGTTTATATCTAAGACCGTTCGTGATCGCTACAGAAGCAGGAGTTTCAGCTTCCGCAGCAAAAGAATATAAATTCATGATCATTTGTTCTCCAGCACAAGCTTATTACAGCGGAGAAGTGAGAGTGAAATTTTCAGAAAAATATAGTAGAGCTGCAGACGGTGGAGTTGGATTTGCTAAGGCTGCCGGTAATTATGGAGCACAGTTCTACCCTACCAATCTTGCGAAAGAAGAAGGTTTTCAACAAATCATCTGGACCGATGCCAATTCTCACGAATACCTTGAAGAGGCAGGTACTATGAATATCTTTTTTAGAATTGGAGATAAACTGGTAACTGCACCAACAAATGACCGGATTCTTGACGGTGTGACCAGAAAGAGTGTTTTAAAACTTGCTGAGGAAAACAACATCGATGTAGAAGTACGCAGGGTTAGCGTTAATGAAATCGTTGAGGCTGCCAGAAAAGGAGAATTAAAAGAAATGTTTGGATCTGGAACCGCTACTGTGATCAATCCTATCGTTGGCTTCGGTTATAAGGAAGAAAAGTTCGAATTACCTGTGATGGATGATTCTTATGCCAGTTTTTTCAAGGATACACTTATGAAAATTCAGTATAATGAAGCTGAAGATCTTTACAACTGGACATACGAGGTGAAATAAAATTCCTCTAAAGAACAATGATATACGATCCCGAAAGTTCTCTTTCGGGATTTTTATTTTTCAAGAATCTTACCTATCTCAGGCTTAAAGTAATTTTTCCCTTTCAGGACCTTACCATCCTCTCTATAAACTGCCGCAGCGTTTTCATCCAGTTTGCTCATGTTGCTTCGGTGTATCTCTTCAAAAACTTCTTCGATCTTATGCTGCATGCCGTGCTCGAGAATTGTACCGCATAATATATAGAGCATATCCCCAAGAGCATCTGCTACCTCAACAAGATCTCCGCTATTTGCTGCCTCCAGATACTCCTCGTTCTCTTCCTTCAATAGGTGATAACGCAACAGATTCTTTGCCTTTCCAAGATTGGCCTCTGGCTTTAGTTTGATGCCAAGGTTAAAGGCAGTATGGAACTCTTCCACAGCAGCAATAGCTTTCTTCATGATTAGAATGTTTAAAAAGTTTAACTTTGCTGAAAAATTAACTAAATGTTTTCTACCGGACAACTTATATTCGCTGCCTTTTTTGTGGTAGCATTTATCATCGTTATGATCATTAGTTACCGAAAGGATTTGAAACTGCATAAAAAATACTACAAAGGAAGTTTGATGGTGCTATTAGCCTTCATCGCTTTTATTGTCATTTTATTCATAATCAAGACACAGCTGAATCATTGATTCTTGCAACCACTTCAAAATAATTATATTAGACCCTGATAATCCCATTCATCATGAAAATTCTTAAATACCTGTTTTTCCTACTATTAATCATTTTCATTGGAGCCTCCATTTATGTCGCCACCAAGGATGGAAGTTACCAGGTACAGGAACAACGCATGATCGCTGCTCCACAGGAAGTGCTTTATAACGAGGTAAATGACCTTACTACCTGGAAAGAATGGGAACCATGGTCCAATGGTGCTGAAGACATGATCATCAACTACGGTGATAAGACCATTGGCGAGGGTGCAAATTACGAGTGGAGAAGTGAGGAAATGGGTGATGGTTCGCTGGTTACCACGAAAGCCAACCCTCATGGTAGCATTGAGCAAGAGGTCACCTTCAAGACAACTTTTGGAGAAAGTACCAGTGATATCTCGTGGTCTTTTGAAAAACAAAATGACAGTGTCTTAACCACCTGGACATTAAAAGGTGATCAAACTTTTCTTGAAAAAGCAGCATTTTTATTTGAAGATGAAAGTATGACTCAGCGATTACAGCCAGTATTTAAACAGGGATTGGATAATCTTGAGGAGCAAATAAGAAAGGAAATCGAAAGTTATTCGATCAATGTGGACGGTGTGACGCAACATGGTGGAGGTTATTATCTTTATATCACTACTGCGAGCCGACTTTCCCAGATCCCGGGGAAAATGGAAAATATGACGAATGATGTAAGTAACTTCATGAATTCTAATAATATTGAAATAACCGGAAAACCTTTTATTTTATTCAATGAAAGAAATGAAGAAAGAGGAACCGCCATCTATTCAGCAGCGTACTTTACTCCAAGTGAGGTGATCACTCCTCAGGATACCCAGGTACTGAACGGTTTTATGCCTAATCAAAAAACATTGAAAACCACCCTAAAAGGTGATTATGAATATCTACAGGAAGCCTGGGATGCGGCTTACCTATATATTCAGGAGAATGACCTGGCAATTATGGAAGATGCTGAGTTATTCCAGGTACATGTTACCGGACCAAGGGACAATGCGAATCCAGCCGAATGGATTACTCATTTGTACATTCCTCTGGGAGAAAAAGAAACAGCGTTAGATGATTAAAAACCTGCTACTCGTTTTTCTTGGAGGTGGTTTAGGATCCAGTCTGCGATATTTGATAAGCAAGTATTTAAATGTTGGCGGTGTTATTCCCCAGGGAACTTTAGTAGTTAATGTTCTGGGTAGTTTTCTTCTAGGGCTTGCTCTTGGCTGGCTTATAAAACAGGATATGCTCAATCATCCATTATACTTTCTTATAGCCATTGGTTTTTGTGGTGGTTTCACCACCTTCAGCACCTTTTCATTTGAAAATTTCAACATGATAAAATCTGGTGATTATATTTCATTCTCTATATACTTTCTAGGTAGTATCATCCTGGGAATTATCGCCATATTCCTCGGAATTATCCTTTCCAGACTTTTTTAAGCGATTTTCAGATACATATATTTCGATTTTAAACTTTTTATTTAAACACCCCTAAATTTATAGGGGTGTTTTTTATTTATATCGTAAAAGTTGATAGACGACCCGTATTTTAACAGGGTCTGTTAAAGTTTTTAATAACTTTAAACCTCTCTTAATCAACATTTATGAAAAAAATTGAAGCAATTATTCGCAAGTCTGAGTTTGACAAGACCAAAGCAGCCCTGCACTCAATTGGAGTTACGTTTTTTAGCTACTGGGATGTTACCGGAGTTGGCAATGAAAAGGTAGGCCATGTTTATCGAGGTGTTTCATACAGCACCGCAGATATTCAACGAAGATACCTGTCTATCGTGGTCACAGACAGTTTCATGGACAAAACAATAGAAACATTAATGGACGCTGCTTATACCGGCAGTGTTGGAGATGGAAAGATCTTCGTGTCCACAATAGATGAAGCCTACCGAATAAGAACCAAGGAAAAAGGTTCCGAATCACTCAAGTAAAAACTACAATTTCAACAGTAACTTATTATGGAAGGAATATTAACTATCAATAACGTATGGATGATGATCTGTACGGCACTCGTTTTCTTTATGCACATGGGCTTTGCTCTTCTAGAGATTGGTCTTACCAGGCAAAAGAATACAATCAACATATTATTTAAGAACCTGTTTATTATCACTGTAGGTCTCTTACTATATTGCCTGCTTGGATTCAATTTGATGTATCCGGGAGAGTTCAATGGATATTTTGGTTTTGCAGGCTTTGGACTGGATAGTCCTCTAGTCGATGGAAGCCTCGATCTGGCATACAGCGAAGGCTATACTTACTGGACAGATTTCCTATTTCAGGGAATGTTTGCAGCGACAGCAGCAACTATCGTTTCTGGTGCTGTAGCCGAAAGGATCAAACTAAACAGTTTTATGGTCTTTGTAATTCTCTATGTGGGAATTGTATATCCAATAGCCGGATCCTGGAAATGGGGTGGCGGATTCCTTGATGAAATGGGATTCTATGATTTTGCTGGTTCAACTCTTGTTCACTCTGTTGGTGGATGGGCAGCTCTCGTTGCAATTTACCTTTTAGGAGCAAGAATTGGAAAATTTAAAGATGGTAAAATTGGAGCTTTTCCTGGTCATTCCATGCCTTTTGCTACTGCAGGAGTTTTAATCTTATGGTTAGGATGGTTTGGATTTAATGGAGGTTCAGTACTTTCTGCAGATCCAGAACTAACCTCATTAACCCTGGTAACAACCTGTCTCGCAGCAGCAGCAGGTGGAGTAGCCTCCTTTATATTCTCCAGCATCCTTTATAAGAACTACGATATCACTATGTTTTTAAATGGTATTCTGGGTGGATTGGTAGGAATCACTGCCGGTGCAGACCAGATGTCCCCAACAGATGCAATTCTTATTGGTGCGATCGCAGGTGTTATTATTGTAATGGGAGTCGCGTTTGTTGACAAATTGAAACTGGACGATCCTGTAGGTGCCGTAGCCGTTCATTTGATCTGCGGAATATGGGGAACCCTTGCCGTAGGTATCTTCGGAAATATGGCGGGTATTGATCAGTTCATCACTCAACTTATTGGTGTTGGAGCTTATGCCGCTTTCTGTATAGTGACTTCATTTATCATATTCTATATTCTGAAGGTTACTCTTGGGCTAAGAGTTTCAGCAAAAGAAGAAACTGAAGGTCTGGACATCCATGAACATGGAATGGATGCTTATCCAGATTTCGGACTTAATCAGAAATAACAGCTAAAAATAGAAACGGAGCGTTCCTCCAAACGCTCCGCTATATAATTGCTAAACTTTAAAATACATTAAGTAATACCGTCGCTAAACGAATACACTAACAATGTTTTAATCTTAAAATTATGCATGCAATTACATTTTCAAAATTAATAAAAATCTTCATTGTACCATGCCTCTTATTCTTCTCATTTAGCTTGCAGGCTCAGGAAAATGAGACAGAAGAAGCCTCAACATTTAGTATAAGCGGAAGTGTTGATGCCTATTTCAGAACAAATTTTAATGGGCTCAACCAATCTGAAGAGATTGTAGGTGGTGACGCCGTAACTCTGGATCCTGCAGCTCCCGCGACTTCCTTTGCCAATGATCCCGGTTTTGCCATTGGAATGGCGAATTTAATAGTGGGTTACGAAAATGATAAAGTCGGCTTTGTTGCAGATCTGGTATTTGGACCCCGAGGTGAAGATGCTGTATTTCTATCCCAGGGTTCTGCCCAAATTGTGAATCAGTTATACGCCTACTATAAAGTGAATGACGCACTAAAATTCACTTTAGGAAATTGGAACACTTATCTTGGTTACGAGGTAATTTCACCGGTTGCAAATTTCAATTATTCTACTTCTTATATGTTCTCCTACGGCCCTTTCTCCCACACTGGGATCAAAGCCGACTTTAGCTTTGACGATAACTGGACCGGGATGCTGGCTATCATGAATCCTACTGACTATACAGAATACAACCCTATCGGAAAATATAGTTTTGGAGGGCAATTAGGTTACAGTGTAGACGGTGGAAGTGCCTTTCTAAATCTTCTCTATGGAGAGCAATCACTTTCAGATGACAGTCTATTTCAAATAGATCTAACCACGGGATGGGATCTAACCGACAGCTTCTACCTTGGATTGAATACTACTTACCAGGATACTGATGGCACAGGCTTCTATGGTGCAGCAATCTACCCGCAACTTTCACTTACAGCCAATTTTGGTCTTGGCTTAAGAGCTGAGTACTTTAAAGAACTGGAAGACGGAGGTGTTGTTTATGGTGCAGACACCAGTATTACAGCTTTCACACTCACCGGAAGTTACCAGGCTGGCGGACTTATCATCAAACCTGAATTGCGACTTGATAGCGTCTCAGATGATTTTCCGGCATTTCTGGATCGAGACCTACAACCAAATAGTGATCTGGCTTCCTTTCTTGTCGCTGCTATTTATGCATTCTAGTTTTTAGTAAACTTTTTAACGCCGGCCGGTATTGCTGTCTCCAAATGATTCTCCTTAGGAGGAATGGGACAGGAATACCGGCCGCTGTATGCACAATAAGGATTGTATGCCCTATTAAAATCAATAGTTACCCTCTTCTCTTCAGGAATACTGAAGTCTAAATATCTCCCTCCATCATAAGTAGAAATTCCGTTGGTCTCATCTGTAAATGGCAGGAACAAATAATCGAAAT
>NZ_JBLWIM010000012.1:1245265-1249228 GCF_048381525.1 Christiangramia qingdaonensis | reverse complement strand
ACAGATTCAGCATAAATTCTTTTCCCTTCAGGTTAAAATAAAGCTCTCCATATTTTACATAAGTTGAAGTTCTGGAAGTGCTTGTCTGCATTTCAAAAGGAGATTCCGATGGAGTTCTAACAAATTCTGCTTCAACGATATAGGCAGTATCGATTGTGAAAAATTCCAGCCCATCAAAATTTTCCAGGTCTTCCTTTTCCAGTGGAGATTCTTCGGGATCTCTAAAATCTTCATTCATTTGCACTCGATACTCTTCCGAAGCTTTTACAGCTTCCGGCATTTGTGCATGTAACAAAGAGGATATGCAAAGAATAAGGATAAAAAAGATATTTCTGAGTGAAGACATGTGATGTATTTAATTCCCAAAATAACCAATATCTACCAGAAAAATTGAACTAATTTTGAGGCTTATCAATTCTATGAAAAAGTTATTTGCATCCTATATCGATTCGTTCTCTGGACTAAGAAAAGAAATCTGGCTACTGGCTTTGATAACCCTGATTAATAGAGCAGGAACTATGGTAATTCCTTTTCTTTCTCTGTATTTAACCAAGAGTCAGGGTTTCAGCCTGGAGCAGGTAGGATGGATACTCACATTCTTTGGGCTGGGATCTGTAACTGGCTCTTTTCTGGGCGGTAAGCTAACAGATATTTTCGGGCATTATAAAACCATGGCTGGTAGTTTGATTGGTAGCTCTGTATTATTCGTTCTACTTCAGTTTCCTCAGGATTTCTGGACGTTCTGCCTTGGAATTTACCTGGTCATGTCTATAGCAGATATCTTCAGACCTGCAGTGTTTGTTGCGATAAGCGCCTATAGCAAACCGCAGAACAGAACAAGATCTCTAACATTAATAAGACTGGCGATAAATCTGGGGTTTTCCGCAGGACCAGCGCTGGGAGGTTTAATTATAGCTACTGCTGGATATGATGGATTATTCTGGGTAGATGGTATTACATGCCTGTTTGCAGGTGTCCTATTGTTAAAACTACTTCATCCTAAGCGTGCTGTAGAAGAACCTGAAGAGGAGATTACCAATACCGCTTCTGCATACCAGGATAAACTGTATTGGGTATTCATAGTAGCACTAATGCTGTTCGGACTGGTATTTATCCAGTATTTCTCTACGGTGCCACTTTACTATTCCGAAGTGCATCAACTGAGCGAACTCGAAATCGGACTTATACTGGGACTGAATGGGTTCTTTATATTCCTGTTTGAAATGCCGCTGATCAAGTACTTGGAAACCCGAAATTTAGGAACGTTGAATTATGTCATATTCGGCGCCTTCCTAACCGCATTAAGTTTTCTGGTCATAAACCTTACCGGTTGGGTAGGTATTATAATTGTTGGGATGCTTCTGGTTACTATTGGAGAAATGATCGCTTTTCCATTTTCTAACTCTTTTGCTCTTATTAGATCTCAAGGCAAAAAACGTGGCAGTTACATGGCGCTCTATAGTATCGCCTTTTCAGTCAGCCATATTTTTGGACATAACTCCGGAATGCAATTAATCGATAATTTTGGTTACGACTTCACTTGGTATACTATGATGGGGCTCGCCGTTATATGCATTCTGTTACTAATGCTTCTGAAGAAATTTCTGATTAACGAAATAGCTTAATATTTCGATTTTTTGAGATACTTCTGAATGATCGCATTGTATTCTTCAGAGAATTTCAAATCCAGAGTTCCATCGATGGAATACAATCTTTCATAGTCATCGTAACCGGTCTTCAGAAGATCTTCCAGGTACAAAAGAGCCGTTTCAGCATCCCCATCCAAAGAAGCCAGTGATATAATTTTGAAATAGGCTTCAGGGTCTTCTTTGTTGATTGCTGTTCTTAAAACACTTATAAAAATTCTGGCATCAATTCCTGCATTGGATTTCATGATATCATCGAACTGTCGCTTGGAGAGAAAGTCCAGATACCCCTTCAACCTGTAAGCCATATCAACTTTTGCCTTTTCAGAACTATTCTGAAGTTTCTCCAGACCATCCATTTGGTACGCCCACCAACCGATATTTTGAAAGTTTTGCGTCATCACATCTGAAGTTAAAAGGTACTCATACTCTGCCTGTTGTTCGCGCTCATAGGAAACTGCCTGTTTAAAATCTCTTTTCTGAGCCGAATAACCCCTGGTACGCCTTACCTCTTTCATTCGATCTTTCACTTCGTCTTCGTAATCAAATTCTGCATACTTTTCTTTCATTCTCTCCAGGTTCTCGTACGCAGAATAGTAATTCCTTGTTCGCCTCAGACTTTCCACATAATCCAGTTCCTGCTGGTATAATTTAGAAATGAAATCCTTATCTGCCTGTCTTGTACCATCCTTTACTGCTTGTAGCGTGAAACCGGAAACTGCATTATAGATGACTGCACTGGATGGCCAATCATTCTCCTTACCGTCAAAATAATAGATCTCCGTTGGGAAATCTCGCTTGTCATAGAATTTAAGATAGCTTTCCATTTCGTAAACCATATAATCCTGACTTGCTCCTATTCCAATAAACATATATGGCTCCTGATCATTCACAAATTTTGGATTGACGAATGAGTTATTAATGGCAAGGATTCCAGCCATGTTTCTATTCATTAGAGTAAGGGCAGAGGCGATCTGTGCCCCTTCTGCCATACCTGCAAAATAGATTTGCTCAGGATCAATTCCTAAAGTTCCTGTTACTACGTTCATCATGGATACTGAGGTATTTATTACACTATCCAGAGACTTAGATTTTAAATCGAGTTCCAGGGCTGCAATTATATACCCCTGATCTTCCGCAGCCGGTCGAAAAAGATTTGCTGTGCTAGTCGCCCTTCCTTTTGGGTCAAAAATAAAAATAACCGGCCATTTTTTATCCTGAGAATATTGTGAAGGGGTATAAACTGCGAAAGTTTCACCTTTGGATCCAGGAATATTAATGCCTTTAGTAACATTGCCTTTGGCGATTCTCATCTCCTGTCCTACCATTAAAAGAGGGAGTGTTAGGAAGAAGATGTATAGTAGAAGTCTTTTCATAGGTGTTCGAATATTGTTAAATATAATATTTGCATCACGAATTATTCCATAAAAAAACCCGTAAGCAATAAACTTACGGGTTGGGGTACTTTGAATGTGTCTTTTATCTCCTTTTTACTGGCTGATATTTCATTTTTGGTTTCTCCGGAAAAAATAATTTCGCCATAAGAGAAATCACCAGTAGGTCTGCAAAAATCAGGAACATTATTCTAACTACTTCAATTCCGGAAAATGATAATCCGGTAAATCCAACTAATCCTGTTACTGCTGCAAGAACTAAAAATAATAGTGCTTTCTTTCTCATGATACTTTTTACTTGTTTTGTTTGATACAAATTTAAGTACGAATCTCATTATATTGTCCTAACAAAATTACAATTGGAATCTTTTTAACTAAGAACCGGGTATTCTCAAATTAAAGTGTTAACAGAAAGAATTGAAAGTCATTATTTTAACAGTTTTTTCTGGCTCGTTTAGATCTGCTGGTAAACTAAATATTCTTATCGTGGTAGTATTGGCGCATCGTCCACAACTTTGGAAAGTATGATATGAGTTCTGGTTTCCCCATAGGTGATTAATTGATCAATGAGCTTTTCCAGGTGCACCTGATCTTTTAAGATCACCTCCATAATTATATTTTCGTTACCAGTTATACGATAACAATTGAGCACCTCTTTGTAGGTTGGAACGGTTTCTAAAAATGCTTTTAATCTTCCTGTAAATGCGCGCAAAGTAATTACCGCCCTTAGTTGATATCCGGTCTTCTGGTGACTGATATTGACTTTATAGGAATTTATCACCCCCGCATCTTCCATTTTCTTCATTCTTTCAGCAACAGCCGGTGAACTCAACCCCACTTTTCTTCCTATCTCTGAAAACGAAGCTCTCGCATCTATTTGTAATTCCTGCAGGATTGCCCAGTTCAATTTGTCAACCATATTT
>NZ_JBLWIM010000012.1:1230264-1245224 GCF_048381525.1 Christiangramia qingdaonensis | reverse complement strand
TTCTATCATTCACATTAACATTTAAATGCATCTTTGATAAGTCTCTAGTAATTTAGAGGAAAAATTAAACGATGTCATCCTCTTACGACAAGTCCCGACAGCCCAGCGAAGCATTATATTCTAAGGCCCGGGAGATCATGAAGATATCCAAATCTGTATCTGATTATCTTTTACCTGAAGTATCTGGCTTGAATGATCACGGGTTGGAAGATAAGAGCGTCTATTATACCGGTGATATTATCCGGTACTCAGAATCGCTTTTGCCGAATATTGCGAGGGCTGAAAATGAATTTTTTCAGGAAAGTAGAAAGCATTATGTACATGCCGTAAGTCTGCTCACCGAACGTTTAAGTAAGCATTGCGAACACCTTGAACTTGTAAATAGCAACGGCAAGGACTTCGTACGGCTTCTACGGAAAGAAATTCAGAAATTCAGAAAATTACAACGCGTCTGGCGACTATCCTTATAAAGTTAGAAAACAAAAAAATCCCGGTTTCTCGGGATTTTTTTAATATCTGAAATATTTCAGTATTTACATATTTCTACGATACTGTCCACCCACCTCGAATAAAGCATGAGTGATCTGTCCTAGCGAACAAACTTTCGTTGCCTCCATTAATTCTTCGAAAAGGTTCTGATTGGTAACTGCTGCTTTCTGTATTCTATCCAGCATTTCTTCGGCAGAATTTTCTTTAGCTTTATGTAAAGTTTCCAGAGTTTTGATCTGGTGTTCTTTTTCCTCTTCCGTAGCACGAATAACTTCTCCCGGTGTTACCGTTGGCGATCCTGTAGAACTCAGGAAAGTATTAACTCCAATTATAGGGTAGTCTCCATTATGCTTTAAAGTTTCGTAGTACAGGCTTTCCTCCTGTATCTTTCCTCGCTGATACATAGTTTCCATCGCACCAAGCACTCCGCCACGTTCCGTGATTCGATCAAACTCAGTAAGCACAGCTTCTTCCACCAGGTTGGTCAATTCTTCAATAATGAACGATCCCTGGATTGGATTCTCATTCTTAGCAAGCCCTAACTCCTTATTGATAATTAATTGTATAGCCATCGCTCTTCTTACTGAAGCTTCAGTAGGCGTGGTGATCGCTTCATCATAAGCATTGGTGTGCAATGAATTACAGTTATCGTAGATCGCATACAATGCCTGAAGCGTAGTTCTAATATCATTAAAATCGATTTCCTGCGCATGTAAAGACCTTCCTGAAGTTTGTATATGATACTTCAACATTTGAGCTCTGGAATTGGCTCCATACTTATGTTTCAAGGCTTTGGACCAGATTCTTCTGGCAACCCTACCAATCACTGCATATTCCGGATCTACGCCGTTAGAGAAGAAGAACGAAAGGTTTGGACCAAATTTATTGATATCCATTCCCCTGCTTAAATAATATTCAACATACGTAAATCCATTTGCCAGGGTAAATGCCAATTGGGTTATTGGATTCGCACCAGCTTCAGCAATATGATATCCGGAAATAGAGACAGAATAGAAATTTCTAACCTTCTCTTCAATGAAATATTCCTGAACATCACCCATTAATCGTAGCGCAAATTCAGTAGAAAAAATACAGGTATTCTGAGCCTGATCTTCTTTTAAAATATCTGCCTGAACGGTTCCTCTAACTACAGCTATAGTTTCAGCTTTGATCTTAGCATACACATCTTCTGGTAAAACCTGGTCACCGGTTAATCCCAGAAGCATCAAGCCAAGTCCGTCATTTCCTTCTGGAAGGTCCCCACGGTATTGTGGTCTGTCAATACCAGCATCGTCATACAGCTCCTTCAGTTTTGCTTCTACTTTGTCTTCAAGACCATTCTCTTTGATGTACTTTTCACAATTCTGATCGATCGCGGCGTTCATGAAAAACCCAAGTAACATTGGAGCAGGACCATTAATAGTCATACTCACAGAGGTCATCGCATCTGCAAGATCAAATCCAGAGTAAAGCTTTTTCGCATCATCAAGACAACATATAGATACTCCGGAATTACCAATCTTACCATAAATATCTGGTCGGTGATCTGGATCATTTCCGTAGAGCGTAACCGAATCAAAAGCGGTAGACAGTCGTTTAGCCGGTAATCCCTGGCTTACGTAGTGAAATCTTCTATTGGTTCTCTCCGGTCCACCTTCACCGGCAAACATTCTCGTTGGATCTTCACCAGTACGCTTGAACGGGTAAAGTCCGGCAGTATAAGGAAATTCTCCAGGAACATTTTCCTGAAGACACCATCCTAGAATATCGCCCCAGGCTTTATATTTTGGAAGCGCCACTTTCGGGATCTGCGTATGCGAAAGTGACTCTGTATGAGTATCGATTTTGATCTCTTTATCGCGGACTTTAAAGCTATACACAGGTTCCGTATACTTATTCACTTTATCATTCCAGGCAAGAATCATCTCCCAGTTGTAGGGATCGAGATCCATCTTTACTTTATCGAATTCAGCAAAAAGCAGCTTTAAAAATTCTGACTGATCTTCTTCTGAAACTTCTATGATCCCATCCTGATCGATTCCGTTTTTATCAAGGTATTTGGTTTGATCTTTACCAAACTCGGTTTTTATATTAGCAACGGTTTCGATGGTTTTATAGATTCCGTAGAGACGCTGAGCAACTTCAGTTTGAGTAGCAGCTGTTTCATCATAACCACGGTTATTTTCAGCAATTTCTGAAAGATAGCGAGTACGTTTTGGCGGAATCACGAATATTTTCTCGCTCATTTCTTCTGAAATTTCAAAAGTAGAGCTCATCCCTGAATTTGTTTTCTCCTCTACAGCGTCCATAAGACTTCTGTAAAGCGTATTCATTCCAGGGTCATTGAATTGAGAAGCGATGGTACCAAACACCGGAAGTTTCTCAGCATCTTCATGCCACAACTGGTGGTTTCTCTGGTATTGCTTTTTTACGTCACGCAAAGCATCCTGAGCTCCACGTTTATCGAATTTGTTGATCGCGACCAGATCTGCAAAATCAAGCATATCGATCTTTTCAAGCTGCGTTGCTGCACCAAATTCCGGAGTCATTACATATAATGACACATCTGAATGATCCATGATCTCTGTATCACTCTGCCCAATTCCTGAAGTTTCGAGAATGATAAGGTCATAACTGGCTGCTTTCAGCACATCGACAGCTTCTGCTACATGCTTGGACAATGCCAGGTTCGCCTGCCTTGTAGCAAGTGAACGCATAAAAACTCTAGGATGATTGATACTGTTCATCCTGATACGGTCACCAAGCAATGCACCTCCAGTTTTCTTTTTTGAAGGATCCACAGAAACGATCCCAATATGTTTTTCAGGAAAATCCATTAAAAATCTCCGAACCAGTTCGTCTACCAAACTTGATTTACCAGATCCACCTGTACCGGTAATTCCCAGAACAGGAGTTTTATTAGTGTCAAAATTGTTCTTGTCAAAATATTTCAGAAATTCCTCATGCCTGTTTTCAGCAAGGGAAATAAGACGGGAGATCGTGGTAACTTTTCTGGATTGCAGATTCTCGTTTACCTTGTCTGCTTCTTCAAGATCTGGAACCTGATTATCCACACGCTGGATCATATCATTGATCATCCCTTGCAGGCCCATTTCACGACCATCATCAGGAGCGTAGATCCTATCTATTCCGTAGTCCATCAATTCCTTAATCTCATCTGGAAGGATCACTCCGCCTCCACCGCCAAAGATCTTTATATGTTCTGAACCTTTTTCCTTTAGTAGGTCATACATATATTTAAAGTATTCAGTGTGGCCACCCTGGTAAGAAGTCATTGCTATCGCATGAGCATCTTCCTGAATAGCACAGTTTACCACCTCTTCCACACTTCTATCATGTCCAAGATGGATCACCTCAACTCCGGTAGCCTGGATGATCCTACGCATAATATTAATAGCGGCATCATGACCATCGAACAGCGAGGCTGCGGTTACAATTCTTATTTTATTTTTAGGTTTATAAGGACTTTGTTGCTCCATATTTAATTATATCAAGAATATTGACCTGCAATTTACGAAAATCGCAATGAAAATGAGATTTTAAAATTATTGAAAACTTAAAAAAAGCCACCTTGGGGGAGGTGGCTTTTAAGCAGGAATATGAACTCGTAATATGCTGATGTATGAAAACAGTCTACTAATAATTCAGTACTCATGTTTTATATTAATATGGAAAAGTATTATTCAGGTGATCATATATCAATCATCTTCCGTTCAACATAATTGATTTAAAACTGAAATTAGAAATAAAAATCATTAAATACCTTTAACCTAAAAACCTGTAAATCAGATCTATCTCGCTAAAATACTTCAGTAGAAGACATGAACAAAATCGATAGTTTTAATATTATTATAACTTTATGCGATGAAGCGTTAAAATTTTAGCAAGTATATTTGAGCAAATTATTTACCATGAAAAAGTTCCTCGGTCTACTACTAATATTCTCGTTAAGTTCCTGTGCAGAATTACAACAAATCGCAACTCAGATACCTTCAACTTATGGTGTAACAGACTCGGAGATCAATTCCGGACTAAAGCAGGCGCTTCAATTCGGGATAGATAAAGAAGTAACCAGTCTTGCTACTGAAGATGGATTCTTTAAAAATGAACTTGTGCGTATAAGTTTGCCACCTGAATTGCAGAAAGTTGATAAGACTTTAAGAGATGTTGGATTGGATAATCTTGCAGATGAGGGTCTAAAAGTTCTTAACAGAGCCGCTGAAGATGCAGTAGGAGAAGCCATTCCTGTTTTTGCAACTGCGGTGAAAGAAATAAGTTTTGCAGATGCTCGAAATATTCTTTTAGGTGCAGACAACGCAGCAACAAATTATCTTACTTCAAAAACTCAAGCACAGCTTTATGACAGGTTCAATCCCATCATCAATAACTCCTTAGAAAAAGTTGGAGCAAATAGAGTTTGGTCTAATCTCATACAAAAATATAATGCTATTCCTCTTACAAGTAAAGTCAATCCAGATCTTACCGATTATGTAACTAATGAAGCTCTTCAAGGAGTTTATTTTATGATAGAGAAAGAGGAAAAGGACATTCGAAATTCCTTAAACTCCAGAACAACAGATCTTTTAAAACGTGTTTTTGCCCTACAGGATAGATCTTAAAATTCTTACATAATACAATATTTTAACACTTTCCCATAGATATCCGGTATATTTTAAATTAAGCTTAACTCAACATTATCAATGTATAGGCTTTGTTAATCTTAGCTTTGTAGCGTAGATAGATGATGATGAAGTGGAAAGAAATTAAGTATTATATGTTTAGAATTTTCGAAAATAAATCAAAGGAAGAACGGCTTTGTGAGAAGTATAGTAGATTAATGCAACGTGCTTACAAGATTGCTCTTATAGATAAAGAACAAAGTGACAAACTGAATTTTAGAGCCAAAAAGATTCTGGCTGAGCTTCGTAGAATGGATTGCTCGATGGTAGAAACTAGGAGTGAAACTGCCTGAAATACTTTAAGGCTTTTAAAACCCGGCTTCCATACCAACTAAAATATTCACCGTCCACAAGTGTTACCTTCTCTGAAATTCCTGAGAAGGTTTTTTTATGCTTTTCTTCAAATGGAAATGGTTCAGAACTTAAAAGAATTTCGTCTATCTCCATAGTCTTCAAATTTTCAAGATCTGTTTCAGGGTATCTGTCCAAATTAAAAACATTTATCATCCTATTTAGAGCAAGCATTTCATTGATAAAGGTTCCCTGCCCTGCTACCATCAATGGTTTATTCCAGATAAAATAAGCTACTCTTCTAGGTTTCGAATCAGAAACTACTTGCACCAGATCCTGCCGGGAATTCTCGATATTCTGAATCAAAAAATCGGCTTCCTCGCTTTTATCAAACAACTCCCCATACATTCTAATAAGTTCAGCATTATCCTCCAGATTGGCGACGGCTGAGCAATGAACAGGCGCAATTTCAGTTAGAGCTGTTACCATTTCACGGGTATTCTCCTCTTTATTACAAAGTATAATGTCAGGTTTTAAATCCCTGACCTTCCTTAAATTCACTTTCTTAGTTCCTCCTAAGCTGGTTTTCTTATTCCTGAGTCCTTCAGGATGCACACAAAAATGGGTGACTCCCACTATAGAATCTTCTAAATCAAGATCTACGAGTAATTCAGTTTGACTTGGAACCAGTGATATTATTCTCTTCGGAATTGATGTGAGTTCAAAAGATCGGTGGAGTTGATCCTGAAACTGCATATTTTAGAGCTTAGCTAATTCATCCTTCATCTGGATCTGAATAGCTTCAGCTTTTGCACCAGCGATTTCAGCAAAATTGGAAGAATCTGAGGCATAAATAATCTTACGGGAAGAATTTACAAGTAAACCCACGTTAGGAGTAATTCCGTATTTACAAACTTCCTCGAGACTTCCTCCCTGCGCACCAACACCTGGTACCAGCAAAAAGTTATCGGGAATCATCTTTCTAATTTCAGCAAGATATTCCGCTTTGGTAGCTCCCACTACGTACATCAAGTTTTCAGAATTATTCCAGTCTAAGGATGTTTTAATGACCTTTTTGTAAAGTTCTTCACCGTCAATCTGCTGGGTCTGAAAGTCATAAGCTCCCTCATTGGAAGTAAGCGCAAGTAATATGGTATGCTTATTTTCAAATTCCAGGAATGGCTCTACACTGTCCTTTCCCATATATGGTGCAACGGTTATAGAATCGAAACCAAGGTCCTCAAAAAAGGCTTTTGCGTACATTCTGGAAGTATTTCCAATATCTCCACGCTTGGCATCAGCGATTGTATACAGGTCTGGGTATTCAGTATGCAGGTATTCGATCGTCTTTCTAAGACTTTTCCATCCACTGGCACCCAACGCTTCATAAAATGCAATATTAGGTTTATAAGCTACACAAGATTGATGCGTAGCGTCAATTATGGCCTTATTGAAGCTAAATACAGGATCTTTTTCTGAAAGCAGGTAGGTTGGAATTTTGTCTATATCGGTATCCAGTCCCACACACAAAAATGTTTGCTTTTTGAAGATTTGCTCAGTAAGCTCCTGTGAAGTCATATTAAATTAATTCAGATTTAAAGAATATCAGAATTCTCTTTTAACTTTTCGGTATTCTCTGCCAGCTGCAATTCATCCACGATCTTTTGAATATCGCCATTAATTATATTGGACAGGTCGTAAAGCGTCAGGTTGATACGGTGATCTGTAACCCTACTCTGAGCATAGTTATAGGTACGAATCTTAGCACTACGGTCACCACTGGAAACCATTGAGTTTCTTTTTGCAGCGTCGGCTTCCATTTTTTTAGCAAGCTCCTGCTCATATAATCTGGAACGTAAAACACGGAAAGCTTTTTCCTTATTCTTATGCTGCGATTTTTGATCCTGACATTGAGCTACCAAACCCGTAGGTTCGTGAGTTAAACGTACCGCAGAGTATGTGGTGTTAACTGACTGTCCTCCAGGTCCTGAAGAACAGAAATAATCAATTCTTACATCTTTTGGATCTATCTGAACATCAAATTCTTCAGCTTCTGGCAACACCATAACGGTTGCGGCAGAAGTATGAACTCTGCCCTGAGTTTCGGTTTGAGGAACACGTTGTACACGATGCACTCCAGCTTCAAATTTCATGGTACCATACACATCTTCTCCGGAAACTTCAAAGATCATTTCTTTGAATCCTCCACTGGTACCTTCACTATAATCCACAATATTATGCTTCCACCCCCTGCTTTCTACATATTTAGTATACATACGATATAGATCTCCAGCGAAAATGCTGGCTTCATCACCACCAGTACCACCTCGAATCTCTACGACCACGTTCTTAGAATCTTCCGGATCTTTTGGGATGAGCATCATTCTTATCTTATCCTCCAGCGCAGGAAGTTGATTTTTTGCTTCCTCCATCTGAAGTTTCGCCATTTCTGTCATTTCAGCATCGCTACCATCAGATATGATCTCTTCAGCTTCCGAAATGTTTTCAGTAAGACTTATATACTTCTCGCGTTCATCCATCAATGCCCGAAGATCTTTATATTCTTTATTCAATTCGATATACCGCTTCTGGTCTGATATAACATCCGGTTGAATGATCAAATCATTCACCTCATCAAACCTCTGCTTTACGATATTAAGTCTTTCAATCATATATTCCTACTGAATTTAGGCTAGCAAATTTACGATAATTTGGTTGAAATCATATAAAAGCTTTAAACCCTTTCCATTTCAAATAATGGCTCATGATTTCTACTGAAAGAAGCAAATTTCACCAGCGAAATCGCACCAATAATATAGAAAAATCTATCGGTATAATAAAATTCATAGAACTCCAGATAATAAGCTATAAATGACATAATATCTGAAAAAACCAAACATAAGGCACCAGCGGTGTAAAAGAACGAAGTAGTATCTGAATAAATATTGCTATAGGATATCGCGGCAAGAACCAGGGTGATCATAACACTTCCGTAAATATAGAACAGGAAATTCAGGAAGGAATAATCGTATTTTTCAGGAATCATGTCTACTAGAGCATATAACATTCCAATATTCATGGTGAAGACGACAGCGAAAACTATTTTTTGAAAAATACTCATTTTAAGGCTTTTAATTTCAGGGAAAATTACTAAAACTAAGGTGGTATATGCAGCAATACGTAAAAGAAAGGTTACAGTATTACTGTACATATTTTCATAATCGAGTAAAAGAATATCTGAAATAAGAAGTAATAAGATTGCGGTAATTAGCATACGTTCGGATCTCCGTTTCCATATTAACATGAGAAAAACAAGAAAGGTGCTCATCAACCGACCCCATCTAATCATTTCCAGATCATATTCTGATATTATGAACATATTTGCCAGTAGTACAATACCAGCTATAAATGGAAGGAAATATTTTGGAAACATCTTAGGTTGGTTTGGAAAGTACTTACGAATCTAAAGGGTTACTGGATTTGAATTGCTGCGTAAATCAACTAAATTTCAGTTAGAGACTCTTCTTCCTTATCCTGAAGCCATTTTTTTGCAAAGACTACAAGTAGTGCAATGCCTATTATATTTACGATTCTGTCTGCATAATAAAACACCTCAAAATCTAAATAATAGGCATTATAAAAAGTTAGATCAGACAAAACAAGGCATATTGAAATAACCACCAATAAGAAACCTTTAGCGTCAGCATATCTATTCAAATAAGATATGCAGGTTGCGACTAGAGCCAGAGAAGCTAAGCCCATTGTGTAGAACAGAATAGTAAAAATAATATCCTCTCTGTAGCCAGGTATGTATGTTGCCATATCATGCAACATATAGATATCGAGCGCTATTACAAAAGTGGTGATTATAAATGTAATCAGGTTTAACCGGAGACGTGACAGGTAGGGATACAGAAAGTTTATAATGGTAAGATAAGCGGATATACGAACAATATAAATGATATTTCTAATTATAGAATTCTCATAAAATATCAACAGTCCGTCACATAGTGTTAACAAAGAAAATGAAATAAGTAATTTTTGATCTCTATTATATTTAAAAAAAAAGACCAGAAAAAAAACTACAGTTGCAAGTAGTCTAAACCACCTATCGGTTATTGAGTCCAAGTAATAGATCGCAAGTATATTCGTAGCGATCATAACTAAAACCAGTAAGCCAAACCAGAATTTCATCTCAATTTTATAAAACTAATAACCTGGAATGCTCATTGCTCGAGGTTATTCGAAGTTAATTTGTATACCTAACTATACTCAAACGTACCATATTCACTGTTAATTGTAAGCTTTTTACTTTCAGATGTTTCAACTCTTCCCACTACCTGAGCGTCTACATTAAAAGATCTTGAAATTTCTATCACCTTATCTGCATGAGCCTCATCAATATAAATTTCCATACGATGTCCCATATTAAAAACCTGATACATCTCTTTCCAGTCCGTTTTGCTTTCCTCCTGAATTAGTTTGAAAAGTGGTGGGGTAGGAAACATATTATCTTTTATAATATGCAAATCATCAATAAAGTGCAGGATCTTTGTTTGCGCGCCTCCACTACAGTGAACCATTCCGTTAATATTCTCAGCTCCAATATCAGAAAGTAATTTCTGAATAACCGGCGCATAAGTTCTGGTAGGTGAAAGCACAAGCTTCCCAGCATCAATCGGACTATCATCTACAACATCTGTCAACTTTTTTGTGCCTGAATAAATAAGCTCTTCAGGAATGGAACTATCAAAACTTTCAGGATATTTTTCAGCCAGGACTTTAGAGAATACATCATGGCGCGCAGAAGTAAGACCATTACTTCCCATTCCGCCGTTATACTCAGTTTCGTAGCTAGCCTGCCCAGAAGATGAAAGTCCTACGATCACGTTTCCAGGTATGATATTCGAATTATCAACCACCTTACTTCGCGGCATTCTTGCAGTTACGGTAGAATCCACGATGATCGTTCTCACCAAATCTCCAACATCTGCCGTCTCTCCACCAGTAGAATGTATATCTACTCCGAATTTCTTTAATTCTGAAATTAATTCTTCTGTACCATTAATAATAGCTGAAATCACCTCACCAGGGACAAGGTTTTTATTCCGACCAATAGTGGAAGAAAGCAGAATATTACTGGTTGCTCCCACACATAAAAGATCATCAATATTCATGATCAAAGCATCCTGGGCGATCCCTTTCCAAACCGAAAGATCTCCGGTTTCTTTCCAGTACATATAAGCAAGAGATGATTTAGTTCCGGCACCATCTGCATGCATGATCAAACAATGTTCTTCACTTCCCGTTAGGTGATCTGGTACGATCTTACAAAAAGCCTTCGGGAAAAGTCCTTTGTCTACATTCTTGATAGCGTTGTGAACATCCTCTTTTCCTGCAGATACACCCCTGCCTGAATACCTTTTGCTAATTTCTTTACTCATGAATATAACTTAGAATCCTCAAAGATAATTAGTTTCAGGCTTCTGGGAAATTATACGACCTATTTAAACAAAAAAACCACGCTAATAGCGTGGTTTTTCTTTTTCTAAAACTTCAGAAATTATCTTGTGAAAAGTAATTCTCTGTATTTAGCTAATGGCCAGATTTCATCATCTACCAATAACTCTAATTTATCACAGTGATATCTAATTTCTTCGAAGTAAGGTTTCACATCATCACAATAGGCAAATGCTTTCTCTTCAGCATCTTCTAGTTTGTTGGCAATTTTTCTCGCTTCAATCATCGCATTCACATTAGAATTGATACTGGCAATATGAGAAGAAATGCTTTCTATAATTTCCAATTGTTCCTTAGCGTGTCTTGCGAAATCATCAGCATAAATATCTTTCAACCCGCGTACATTCTTGATCAGGATATTCTGATATCTTATGGAAGTTGGAATGATATGATTTCTGGCGATATCTCCAAGGATACGTCCTTCAATCTGAATTCTCATCGCGTACTCTTCAAGCTCAATCTCGTGTCTTGCTTCGATCTCGGTTTCATTCATTACCCCTAATTCTTTGTAGAGGGCAATTGTTTTCTTGCTTACCTGAGCTTTTAAAGCTAGTGGCGTGGTTCTGTTATTACTAAGACCGCGCTTCTCTGCTTCTTTTTCCCATGGCTCACCATATCCATCACCTTCAAATCTAATTTTCTTAGATTTTTTAATGTATTCTCTCAGGACATTAAAGACGGCATCGTCCTTCTTCATCTTTTTGTCCTTGATAAGTTTATCAACCTCAACTTTAAATTCCTTAAGCTGCTTAGCTACGATACTGTTAAGTACGGTCATCGCCCCAGCACAGTTCGCAAGAGAACCAACTGCTCTAAATTCAAATTTATTCCCTGTAAAGGCAAATGGTGAAGTTCTATTTCTATCAGTATTGTCAAGAAGAATTTCAGGAATCTTCCCAACTACATTCAATTTAAGATCTGTTTTTTCCTGAGGAGATAGTTTACCATCAGTCACTTTTTCAAGTTCATCAAGAACTTTAGTCAGCTGACTTCCAATAAATACTGAAATAATTGCCGGTGGCGCCTCGTTCGCTCCAAGACGGTGATCATTGGAAGCGCTTGCGATCGCAGCTCTTAATAATTCTTCATTATCATAAACAGCTTTAATAGTGTTTACAAAGAATGTAAGGAACTGAAGGTTCTTCATTGGCGTAGAACCTGGAGATAATAAGTTAACCCCTGTATCTGTCGCTAAGGACCAGTTATTATGTTTACCACTACCATTAATTCCGGCGAATGGTTTTTCGTGCATTAATACACTAAAGTTATGTCTTTCCCCAACTCTCTTCATCACATCCATAATTAATGAATTGTGATCTACAGAAAGGTTAGCTTCCTCAAATACTGGAGCAAGCTCAAATTGGTTTGGTGCCACCTCGTTATGACGGGTTTTTACCGGAATACCAAGCTTCATACATTCAATCTCAAGATCCATCATATAAGCGATCGCTCTTGAAGGTATAGAACCAAAATAGTGATCATCTAATTGCTGACCTTTCGCCGGAGAGTGTCCTAACAGGGTTCTTCCGGTTAAAGTGATATCAGGTCTTGATGCTGTAAGTGCGGAATCGATCAGAAAATACTCCTGTTCCCATCCTAAAGTCGCATTTACTTTCTTAACGTTCTTATCAAAATATTTCGCAACATCTGTTGCTGCATTATCAACTGCCTGCAAAGCTCTTAATAGTGGTGTCTTGTTATCAAGTGCCTCTCCTGTATAAGCTACGAATACCGTTGGAATACATAATGTAGTCCCCCATATAAAAGCTGGAGAAGTAGGATCCCATGCAGTATAACCTCTTGCTTCAAAAGTATTTCTAATGCCACCATTCGGAAAACTTGATGCATCTGGTTCCTGTTGAACAAGCTGTCCTCCACCAAACTTTTCGATAGCCGACCCATCACCCAAAGGCTCAAAGAAAGAATCATGTTTCTCTGCAGTTGCTCCCGTAAGAGGCTGGAACCAGTGAGTATAATGAGTAACTCCTTTTGAGATTGCCCATTCTTTCATTCCGGTAGAAATATGATCGGCGACATTGCGATCTATCTTCTTCCCTGTGTTCATAGCTTCCACGACATTCGTGTATGCTTCTTTGGTCAGGAACTGTCTCATAACAGTTTCATTGAAAACATTCTTACCGAAAATTTCAGACCTTCTACGAGGTTCCTTGATCTTCACCGGCTTCCTGTTCAATGTTTCTTTTAAAGCTTGGAATCTTAAAGTTGACATGCTGAAATATTAATTGTGTTGGTTTATAAAAAATTGAACTATCAGATCATTAGATAATTCAGTAATTATCGATTGAAGTTGCGAATATAAGTGATATGCAACAAAAAATAAGTGCCGATTTCGTAAAAAATGCAGCCTCTTTAAGATAACCCCCTATTTTTTTAGGGTTGCTTCTGAAATTTAACCAATCATTAATATTATACACCCCTTCTTCCGAAGGGATTTAAGAAGATATTAAGAACTATAGAATTGTGATCAGGATGAACGTAGCATAAGCAGCAATAAGACCGAATCCCTCTTTTCTCCCCATTTCTGAAGGCTTCGGAATTAATAATAGTGGCAACAAGGCAAACGCAATTGCCAGCATCCAGATCATATCGTTCGAAAGAATTTCTGAAGATTGCACGACTACAGGTTTGATTAAAGCGGTTAAACCTAAAACTGAAGCGATATTGAAAATATTGGAGCCAATTAAATTCCCTAACGAAATTGCTTTCTCCTTTTTCATTGCGGCGATCAGGGAAGCTGCCAGCTCTGGAACGCTCGTGCCAACAGCGATGATAGTCACAGAAACTACTCGTTCGCTAATACCTAATTGAGTGGCAAGATCTACCGCACCCATGACGAGTAATTCTGATCCTCCCCATAAAGCAAAAATTCCAATTAACAGCCAGATTCCTAATTTGATACTTCGAACGTCCTGTAAAGACAGATCTACCTCATCTGCAACCACATTGTCCTTTCTTCTTGACCTTTTAATTAGTAGAAACATGTATCCTACAAGTCCGAGTAAGAGAATTCCACCTTCTATACGTGATAATACATCTCCACTTTGAAGAAAGAAATAGAGTACTATGGAGAATAACATCATTATTGGCCAGTTGATCCTATAGAAATCACGATCTACCATTAAGGGAGAAACCATGGCCGTTAATCCCAGAACCAAACCAATATTAGCGATATTGGAACCTATTACATTACCTAAAGAAATATCTGAAAAACCATCAATAGCCGCCTGCAGACTCACCAAAAGTTCTGGAGCTGAAGTAGCGAAGGAAACCACCGTAAGACCTACAACCATCCTGGAAATACTGAGTTTTAGTGAAATTGCTACAGAACTTCGAACTAAAAACTCTCCTCCTATTACCAAAAGGACAAAGCCAACAATTAGAAATACAACGCTCATAGATGATATTTTTTGCGAAGATAGAGGAATTCATAGAATTGCAATTACTTTCTTTAAGTCTAAGAATACAATGCCTTTAATGACCAATTTTCAGCCAAATATGTTATTTCGCTGAAATCGAATAATTTGTACCTTTCGAAAATATCTCATGTACAATGAAAAAGTCAATTTTCAAGGCGCTTGCTAAGTTCAACAAGAAATTTTTACCTAGTTACTCCAAAAAAGAATTGGATTTACAAAAAGCTTCGAAAGTCCAGATGGCTATTATAGGCTGGCGCCTATGGGTTACTAAAAACTCGCTGGACTAGTAATGTATTAGTGACTCTACCTCATAATTAGAAATCCGGTCTCTCCCGTTAAGAAAATCAAGTTCTATTAAGAAATTACACTGCACAATATTGCCTTTGCATTTTTCCACAAGTTTACAGGTGGCCAGAGCTGTTCCTCCGGTTGCAAGGACATCATCATGAATTAGCACATTTTCACCTTCCTGGATCGCATCCTGATGAATTTCAAGACTATCACTTCCATATTCCAGATCATA
>NZ_JBLWIM010000012.1:1228694-1230238 GCF_048381525.1 Christiangramia qingdaonensis | reverse complement strand
GTTTACCCGGCTTTCTAACCGGAACGAAGCCTGCCTTTAGTTCCTGTGCCAGCAGACTGGCGAAAAAGAATCCCCTGGACTCCATTCCTACCACCTTATCTATTTTTACGTCTGGAAGTTTGTCAATAAAATTTACAACAACTTCTTTCATAGCCTTGTGATCCAGCAAGAGCGGACTTATATCTTTATATCCTATTCCTTCCTTCGGAAAGTTCTCGATCTCGCGTATATAATTCTTCAATTCCATATTTTATAGATCAAACTGTGATTGCTTTATTCAAATATTTTCGGAAAGGTAGCATCTCCCTATAGATCTCTATCAGTTTTTCCTGAAAATCATTCTTCAGAATTTGTTTTCGAGTGAGGTCAACCTGAACAGCAAAAGTTTTATTCCGCAGTAGTTCAATATGTTGATGATCCTTGTCAAAGCCTTTGGGTGCGGTTTTAAGCTTTTCATCATGTACAAGTCCGCCGAATGTTTCCACAAATGAATTCTTTTCGATAATTTCTTTAAACTCGGCACCATTATAATCGATAGCTGAACGTATACTATCAAGTATGGACTTTTTGGGACGGTAAAATCCGCCGGCTACAAAGCTTCCGTTGATCCCTATATGAATATAAAAATCTCCTTTTTCAGGCTTGTCATCCAGACCTGCGCCAAAATGGTCCTTGTATATTGGTTTATTAGGGTGAAACATCAGGTTATTGTTAATCCTGTTGATTGCTTTCTTACCTTCTGTTGGTGCATAATCTTCATCAATATTAGCCAATTTTATATCAAGCTCATTTAACCATAAGATGTATGAATCGCGAATATGATAGTATTCTTTACGATGTTCGTCCATCCACTCTTTCGAATTATTCTTGTTCAGATCTCTTAAAAAAGTGAACATTTTTTTAAAATCCATGTACAATATTTGAATTGTAAAGATCGCCAAAAACACCGGTATTGCAATAGTTAATCATGATCCTACAAGATAGCTTTCTACTTATAAAATTGGAATACAGCTTATTACGTTCAAGTTTTATTCAATACCGTTAATAATCTGACTGACTATCTTTTATATTTATACGACCAACCTGTAAAAATCATTATTATGATCTTCAAAAAACTGGGAGATGATATTTTCGCGCCTGCACCCAAGGCTATGGCACTAATAGATGCTAAAGATCCTAAATTCAACTACTACCTTTCTTCAAGAATTAGAGGGCCTTTAATTGATCTGGACATTACCACTAAGATCTTTCACAATAATGAAATGTTCGTGCGTAAATCTAGTTATCGGGTTAAGCTGGGACAAATCGAAAAGTGCGTCAAACAAAACCTTATAGAACACATGCTCCTATTAGGACTACCGGAAGCAGAAATTCCAGATAGCCTGAAATCTGAGAGTTTTAAGGCAGACGTCATCAGGAATATAAATCGGAGAATTTATACGGATTAATCATAATTCCCCCTGGAAAGAAGCTCTGTTGAAAAACCGGACTTTTTTATTTAAGGTAAGACATAAAAAAAACTGCAACCTAAGTTGCAGTTTTTT
>NZ_JBLWIM010000012.1:1215454-1228619 GCF_048381525.1 Christiangramia qingdaonensis | reverse complement strand
TTGTAAAATAGTGCTCTACTGTTTTGCAAAGCGGGTGCAAATATAATTGCTTTTTATAAAACTAAAAAGTCTTTTCAGAATAAAAATAGAAAAAGGCGGTTAAACCGCCTTTCCTAGTGCCCGATGTTTGGTTTTTAGTATAAGTAATTTAGGGCAACTGTATCATAATATCCAAATTCGCCGTCTTCATTTCCACCAAAACAGGCCAGCATAATAGAATTCGAATCAAAGCCTGTAGGCGTACCGGGAATATGAACTGCACCATCAGCTCCTGCAGATTCTCCGCTTTGTCCACAGCTTTGGCGACTAAACCAATCTGTATGTCTTAATCCTACCGCATGACCAATTTCGTGAGTCATTACGTGTTCATTGGTGTTTGTATCGTAGTTCTGCATACCTGAGAAGATCTGTACATACTTGTAGGGATTACCATTGCTTGGAAATCCTGCAACTCCTCCAGCCTGACCATTGTTGGTCTGGTAAACTACGATATCGTAGGGCTGGTAGTTAGTTCCGAAAGTGAGTGTAAAGGTAATTCCAAGATCCAGCGCATTGTAATTACCAATTGCATACTGTAAGGCAGTTCTCTGTTTACTGGATAAAGCCTGGCTTCCTCCGGTGTACCCAATTACGTTCACAGTACGAGGTGAGCTCACCAGGTTGTTGGTTCGATACTGCTTATCTGTGATAGAAGACGCGGACATACTAAATAATTGGTCTTTAGTCATGGCAATATCACCTTCGATAAGATAATTTTCGATAGAGCTTCCATCGGGAAGCATCATCATTTGCTTTTCAACATGTTTTGAATTGAAATGGAGATCGGAAATTCTCTTAAGAACCTCTTTGGAGATCTGATCTTCCTGAACTTTGGCAGTTTCTGGAGAAATTTCTGAAACATCTTCTTTTTCACAGGAAGCAAAGAGTAATACTCCCATGGATAGGGTAAGTAGTGTAATTTTTTTCATAAGTAAGTTTAGATTAATGGGGCACTTATGAAGTTAAACTACACTAAAAGATGTTTATCTACTAATAAATTATGTTAATTGTAGGAATTTTCCGTAATACTACACGATTTCAGCACTCAATCCTGCATCCAATAGTTTGGAGCATCGTGGCTTCAATTCATCATATGGACCGGTTTTTACAGTACATTTTCCCTTGTAATGAACCAGAATACTACATTGCTCAGCCTGTTCTGGAGTATGTTCACAAGCATAGATCAATGTTTCGATTACATGATCAAAGGTATTGTAATCATCATTATATAAAACGATTTCGTTTTCACGCTGTTTTTGCGTTTTCAGGTCAACCTGTTCTAAAACTTCCTCTTTCGTACTCATCTTCAACTTATTACAATTTCTGAAAGCTGCAAAGATACAAATTAATGTAACATGCTTAAAATGAAAACTTTGCAGCTACCCAGTTATTTCTTTCAATGTGTTCTATAAATTTCAAATCATGCTTTTCACATGCCGACTTTATAACCGGAAGGTCTTCGGTATAAAATCCACTAAAGTAGATACTTCCTGATTCTTGCAGACATTCTACATAAGTAGCCATATCATTCAGTAAAATATTTCTATTGATATTAGCAAGAATTACATCGTATTTTCTACCAGTTAACAACTCTGCTCCACCTTCTTCAACATCTATATCCTTACAATTGTTGCGTTCAATATTCTCCAGTGTATTCAAATAACACCAGTTATCGATATCAATCGCTTCCACGGGGTTTGCACCTTTCATTCTTGCTAAAATGGCAAGAACTCCAGTACCACATCCCATATCCAGTACAGATTTACCTTTCCAGTTATTCTTTAAAATATGCTGAATCATCATGTGAGTAGTAGAATGATGACCAGTACCAAATGACATTTTAGGTTCTATGATAATATCGAACCGGGTATCTGGCTTCTCATGAAACGGTGCTCGAACGCTGCACTCATCGTCCACCAGTATAGGAGTGAAATTCTTTTCCCACTCCTCGTTCCAGTTTACCCGTTCAATTTTTTTCACCTTATAGTCAATACTGAATTCTTCAGACTTCAGGATCTGTACCTCATCCAGTAGATCATCTGCAAATTGCTCTTCCGGCACATAAGCAGTAATTCCATCTTCATTCTCAACAAAACTTTCAAAACCAAGTTCTCCTAGTTCTGCGATCAAAATTTCTGAAGCTGGAGCGACCGGTTGTATCGTAAAATGATATTCGTAATAATGTCCGGTCATTAAAATGAGTTTACAATCTCAAGAAAATCAACTGCTTTTAAGCTAGCTCCCCCAATCAGACCACCATCCACATCTTCTTTGGCAAAGATCTCCCTGGCGTTTGCCGGCTTTACACTACCTCCATAAAGGATGGAAGTATTTTCAGCCACATTCGCGCTTACATTGTCTTTTAATAGAGTACGAATATGTTTATGCATTTCCTGTGCCTGTTCAGGGCTTGCAGTTTCACCGGTCCCAATTGCCCATACTGGTTCGTAGGCTAAAATGATATTTTTCCAGGCGTCTTCTGAAAGGTGAAATAAAGCTTCCTTTAACTGTGATTCTACTAAACTGAAGTGCTTGTCGTTTTTACGGTCTTCCAGCTCTTCTCCAAAGCAAAAGATCACTCGCATTTCTGCTGCGATCGCTGCGTCTACTTTCTTAGCCAGTTGCTCATTTGTTTCGTGAAAATATGCACGTCTCTCGCTATGCCCAAGAATAACCGTAGTCACACCAATACTTTGTAACATTTTTGCTGAAATTTCACCCGTAAAAGCGCCATTTTCACTTTCATGCATATTTTGAGCTGCAACGATAACGGGAGTATCCTTTAGTGCCTGGAAAGTAGGATATAGATTTGTAAAGGCTGGAGCTACCATAACAGTTGCTTCAGGTTCCTTAACCATTTGCATCTTCATTTCGCCAAGTAATTCTTCAGTCTCAGCAAGATCGTTATTCATTTTCCAGTTTCCGGCTACTATTTGTTCTCTCATGATAAATATATTTCAGTGATTGGATGCTCTCCTACTATAGGTTTCAGCATATAAGACAAATATAAGGAAAGACTGAAATACGAAATCCTAAACCAAAGCTAAACCTTCAATTTTTAGGATTTTCAGAATAAAAGATAGCGGATGCTTATAATTCGATATCGCTAGCGTCGAACCAGTGTTTTTTCTGCTCCACAGTACCGGATCTCAACACCAGGATACCGGGATTTGCTCTTACGATCGTTTTAAGCGCAGTTTCGTCTGCCTGATAGAAATCGAAATCCAGATCAAATTTCTCTTTTAGTTTAGCTTGAAGATTATCACCAGATGCCGTGAGAGCAATCACGCGATAATTCTTAGTTCGTGCTTCTTTTGCCAGGTCCTGGATCGCTTGATATCCTTCCATTTCAGTAGACCTTATGTTATACATAACGAACATCAGGACTTTATCTGTAGTAAGAATATCTGTCGTAATATCACCCTCTGGACCTTCGATCACAAAATCATGAATTGGCGGTACATAGCCTTCTTCGATCTGTACCGTTTCAACGCCTATAAATTCTCCGGAAACCTGGGGATAGGCACCTTGATTGGTAATGATCTTCTCCTCACCTCCCTCATTAAATTTCCATTGATATTCATATACAGGTTCCTGAGCACCTTCTGGCACCACCATCTTTTCAGCAATGTTATTGCCAATCTTATAGGGTCTGAAATCAAGCAATGGAAGATGCATCAGGACATGATAACAAAATGCGAAACATGCCATGAAGCTGAGGAAAATTGCCCATTTATGATATTTCTGCGGAAATAATGGCTCTATAAACTTCTGATTAAAGAATAATACCAAAATCAGTACCAGTAGAATAATATCTTTATAGAATGACTCCCACGGACTAAGCGGAATTGCATCACCGAAGCAGCCACAGTCTGTAACTTTATTGAAGTATGCCGAATAAAAAGTAAGAAATGTAAAGAAAACGATCATGAGCAGGAGGCTCCAGCTGGTAAATTTCCTTGCATACCCAATAAGCAGCATGATCCCAAGCACGAGCTCGAAGATCACGAGTAAAATAGCGATAACAAGAGCAAACGGTATAAGCGCCGGAATGTCCAGTACCGGTTCACTGAAATATTCCTGTAGTTTGTATGAAAAACCTACGGGATCATTCAGTTTGATGAATCCGCTGAAGATGAAAAGTACACCTACCAAGACTCTGCAAATACCTACTATTGCTTTCATAAGCTATATTTTCTGAATTATTTTTCGGCTTCCTGGAAATGGATCATAGCAAATACAGAATAATTGATCATATCCTGGTAATTTGCATCAATCCCTTCACTAACCAGCGTTTTTCCCTGGTTGTCCTCAATTTGCTTCACCCTTAATAATTTCTGTAAGATAAGATCTGTAAGGGAACTAATTCGCATATCCCGCCATGCTTCGCCATAATCATGGTTTTTATCCATCATAAGCTGCTTGGTTGCGGCGATACTCTTGTCATATAGATCTATTGCGTCCTGAGGTCCAAGATCGGGCTGATCTGCAATTCCCTTTTCAAGCTGAATCAAAGCCATTACCGAATAATTTATAATCCCGATAAATTCAGATTTCTCATCTTCATCAACTTTTCGAACATCGCTTTCCTGAAGTTTTCTTATACGCTGTGCCTTAATAAAGATCTGATCTGTTAAGGAAGGTAATCGTAAAATGCGCCAGGCACATCCATAATCCTGCATTTTATTCAGAAAAAGACTGCGACAACGGCCAATGACATCATCGTATTGTTCGGAGGTATTTTGCATGAAGTAGCTGTAATTTGCGTAAATTTCGGTCAAATATTTCAGATAGTCAAAGTTATTTGCGCTACCAAAATTCAGCCATCTCATGTTTATAAATTGCCGTGGTAATCTCATCGACCTTTCCGAACCAAAAGTGATGGGAATCATTAATATTACTCCAGACTCCTTTTTTGAGGGTAGTAGAAAACAAACGGATAAAGATATCCTTTCCTCTGCTGAAAAAATGCTGAAGGAAGGTGCGACCTTTCTGGATATTGGCGCTTATAGCTCCAGGCCTGGTGCGCAGGATATTTCAGAAGAAGAAGAATTAGAACGAATGATTCCGAAGCTGAAGCTATTGGAACAGCATTTTCCGGAAGTGAACTTTTCCGTAGATACCTTTAGATCCAGAGTCGCAAGAGAAACTGTTGAGAATGGCGCCGCAATCATCAATGATATTTCTGCCGGGAATCTCGACGCTCAAATGATTAAAACCGTAGCCAGTCTGCAGGTTCCTTATATCATGATGCATATGAAAGGGACTCCGCAAACCATGAAAGACCTGAACCAATACGAGGATCTCACTGCAGATATTCTTTTTTACTTTTCTGAAAAGATTTCGGCAGCCAGAAAAGCCGGAATAAATGATCTTATCATTGATCCGGGATTTGGGTTTGCTAAAAACATTGCACAAAATTTTGAGCTACTGAATAAACTGGAAATTTTTAAAAATCTGGAACTCCCCATACTCGCAGGACTTTCTAGGAAAAGTCTCATCTGGAAAACTTTAAAGTCTACACCTGACGACGCTCTTAATGGCACTAGTATTTTAAATACGATTGCACTTAGAAAAGGAGCTTCAATTTTAAGGGTTCACGATGTAAAAGAGGCGATGGAATGCATCAAATTAACGGGTGAACTCCATAACTACATTTAGTTTTTCTATTTTTACAAAAAACCACTGCATTTGGACATCATAGATCTTCGTATCCTCGATATTCTAGATATTGTTTTTGTCGCCCTCCTACTCTACTATGTTTACAAACTGGTTAGAGGTACTGCGGCAGTTAACATCTTCATTGGGATCGTGGTTATTTATCTGGTTTGGCTGCTAACACAGCTACTTCAAATGGAATTACTTAGCAGCGTTCTGGGTGAATTCGTTGGGGTTGGTGTATTTGCACTTATCGTGGTTTTTCAACAAGAGATCAGGAAATTCCTTTTGATGATTGGCTCCACGAATTTCACACAAAAAGGCCGATTCCTGCGAAGCTTCAAAATAGGCCGGGATGATGTTCGCTCAAAATTAGATGTGGAAGCTATCATAGATGCCTGCGAAGCAATGGGGAAAACCCATACCGGAGCGTTGATGGTGATTCAGAAGAACAATAAACTCGACTTCGTAAAGAATACGGGTGATAAAATGAAGATCAAGCTGAATCAGCCCATCATTGAATCTATATTTTTTAAGAACAGTCCGTTACATGATGGTGCCATGGTCATCGAAGAAAGTATGATCACCGCCACCAGAGTGATTCTACCTGTATCCAATGACAGATCTATTCCTTTAAGATTCGGACTAAGACATCGTGCTGCCGTAGGGATTACTGAAAAAACTGATGCGCTGGCTTTGGTGGTTAGTGAAGAATCTGGACAAACCTCTTATATCAGGGATGGACAGTTCGTGATGTTCGAAACGATGGACGAACTAAAGGTTAAGATCAATGAAGACATAAGCTAAAATAGATGACGCATTGCAAAAATTGCAATTTTGCCATATCAGAAGAACAGAATTATTGCTCCAATTGTGGAGCGAAGATCGTACGCAACAAGCTCAGTGTTCCCTATCTTTCTGGAGAATTCTTTGAATCCTTCTGGAGTATTGACTCCAACAAACCAGTACTAACTTTTATTGATCTTTTCCGTAGACCTGTGAATGTGATTCAGGGATATATTGAAGGCTTGCGTAAAAAATATATCAATCCTTACGGATACTTTACCATCGCACTAACCCTAACTGGCCTATATACTTACGTTAACCTGAAATATTTTCCAGAATACTTGGAAGGTGGAGGTCTTGAGGTTAATACAGGAGAACGTGATATAACAAGGGAGGTCACTACGATGATCCTGGAACATATGAACCTCATCACTTTCCTGTTCATCCCGGTAATCACCTTATTCTCCAGACTGGTCTTTTTAAAAAATAAGAAATACAATCTTGCCGAGCATTTAATTGTACACCTTTATGCTTACTCACATATAAGTATCGTTTTTGCGATCCTTATTCTACTTTCATTCAGCAATCAGTCGCTTTTTGCAATTATGAATTATGTCAGTTTACCTTTTTACATAATCTACTACGGGTATATTTTTAAAAAGATGTATGATCTAAGCTTATGGAAGATAATACTTAAAAGTTTACTCTTTCTGCTTTTGCTTCTGCTTGTTTTCCTGATAGTTAGCCTCGTAATTGGTCTCTATATGGCCAAACTCAAGGGAGTTATTTAAATACTCTCTTCTTCCTTGAACTGCACTTCATAAAGCTTGCGGTAATATCCATCGGTTTTCTGAAGCAGACTTTGATGATTACCAATTTCCACAATTTTACCCTGATCCATTACAATGATCTTATCTGCTTTTTTAATGGTCGCAAGCCTATGTGCGATAACGATGGAAGTTCGACCTTCAGTTATCTTATCTGTCGCGTCCTGTATAAGTTGTTCGCTATAGGAGTCTACGGAAGATGTTGCTTCATCCAGTACAAGAATACTTGGATTACTAACATAAGCTCTTAAGAATGAGATTAACTGTCGTTGTCCGGAAGAGAGCATCGCTCCACGTTCCTTTACATTATAATAATAACCGCCGGGAAGAGAATCTATAAATTCATGAATTCCAATTTGCTTAGCAGCTTTAATAACATCTTCATCTGAAATATCAGGGTTATCAAGATTGATATTATTCATGATCGTATCTGCGAACAAGAATACATTCTGTAGAACCACAGCGATCTGAGATCTTAAAGATTTAAGCTCAAGGTCCTTAATATCATGCCCGTCTATTTCAATGACTCCACTATCAATTTCGTAAAATCTGCTCAGTAAATTTATGATGGTTGATTTCCCAGCGCCGGTAGCTCCAACAATTGCCACAGTTTCCCCAGGTTCTACTCTAAAAGAGATTCCTTTTACAACTTCTTCCTCTGGAATATAACTAAATCTTACGTCTTTAAACTCGATCTCTCCGTCAAGATACTCTACCGCAATAGTTCCGTTATCTTCTATCGTGGATTCTGTATCCAGAATCCCGAATACCCGGTTAGCAGCGACCATCCCCATTTGCAACGTATTGAACTTATCGGCAATTTGTCGCAATGGCCTGAATAACATCTGACTCAATTCTATGAAAGCTACAATAATACCCAATGACATATCATCACCGGCAACTACCCGTAATCCACCAAACCATACGATCAAACCTATGGTAATAGAAGTTGACATTTCAGCAATTGGAAAAAAGATGGAGTTATACCAAACCGTTTTCACCCATGCTTTTCTATGTTTATCATTGATCTTCTTAAAGTTTTCGTATTCAGTTTTCTCGCGAGTAAACAGCTGTACGATCTTCATCCCGGTGATACGTTCCTGTACGAAAGTGTTCAAATCTGCCACCTGAGTTCTAACTTCTTCAAAAGCCAGCTTCATTTTCTTCTGAAAGACTCTAGTTGCGTAGATGATAAAAGGTAAAACTGTAAGTACAAGCAAGGTAAGCTCCCAGCTTTTATAGAACATTACACCAATCACTACCAACATCTTTAGTAGATCTGAAATGATCATAAAAAGTCCCTGGCTAAAAATACTGGCAATCGTTTCAATATCACTTACCGCCCTGGTCACCAATCTTCCAACTGCAGATTTATCATAATACTGCATTTTAAAGCCAAGCATATGCTTGAAGAGTTTGACCCGCAGATCACGAACAACCTCCTGCCCAAGCCAGTTGGCATAGTAGATAAAACAGAACTGGAAGATCACTTCCAGCACCAGTACCCCAATCATAAGGCTTACATAATATATAAGACTGTCAAAATCTGCCGGGATCAGGGCTTCATCTACAGTTTCCTGTAGTAAAATAGGCCTTAGAACTCCAAATAGAGAAACAAGGATGGCGGCAACACCTACAAAATAGAATATTCGTTTATAGGGATTGGTATATCCAAGCAATCGCTTGAAAAGCGCCATATCAAATGCATTTCCTGTATTAGATGCCATCTAGTTCTCTTATCGTTTCAGGATATTCGATCCTGGTTAAATATAATCCATGTGCCGGTACTGAAGTTCCAGCTTTCCCCCTGTCTTTGCTCTTGATCACCTCGTGCATGTATTCCACAGGCTGTTTGCTTTGCCCAATTTCAAGTAAAGTTCCTACTATTGCCCGCACCATATTACGCAAAAATCGATCTGCAGTGATATGAAAAATTAGCTTCCCATCCTTTTCGACCCATTTCGCTTCATCAATACGGCAGTTATATGTATGAACATCTGTCCGTGATTTGGAAAAACATTGAAAATCTGAATACTCCTTCAGGATCTCTGCAGCTTTATTCATTTTTTCCAGGTCAAGTTCATAGCGAAAATACCATGCCTGATCGTAATCAAATACATCTTTATACTGAAGCAGATGATACTCGTAACTTCTCGCTACAGCATCAAATCTCGCATGAGCATCCTTCCTTACCGGAAATACTTCAGAAATTGCAATGTCCTTCGGAAGCATAGAATTTAGCTTATAAGCAAGTTCTTGGCAATTAAGTTCTTCCGAAGTATCAAAATGAGCGAACATTTGTCGTGCATGCACACCGGCATCTGTCCTTCCAGCACCAACAATAGCTACTGAAAATGGGAACACCTTGCTTAGATTTTGTTCAAGAACCTCCTGAACACTAATAGAATCAGGTTGATTTTGCCAGCCGTGATAAGCTTTACCGAAATATGAGAGCTTCAGGAAATACCTCAAGTCAGCTTTATTTTTATATTAGCGAAATGCAAAGATAAGGCAATTATAGCAAGGAAAAAGGGCTGATTTCGCTTCCTTTGTTAAACGACTTTTAAAACTGAAAACTTTGAAGAAGATTCTATTACTAAGTGATACACATAGTCATATAGACGAAAGAATTTTGCATTACGCCGGTGAGGCAGATGAAATTTGGCATGCGGGGGATATTGGTAAAACAGATGTCACCGATAAGCTGAAGCAAATTGGACCGCTGCGTGCAGTTTACGGGAATATAGATGATGCTGAAACACGTAAAGAATTTCCATTAAACCAGCGTTTCATGTGTGAAGAGGTTGATGTCTGGATTACTCATATTGGTGGCTACCCGGGAAAATATTCTCCGGCGATTCGGGAAGAGATTAGGCAAAATCCTCCGAAACTATTCATTTGCGGTCATTCACATATTTTAAAAGTAATGAACGATAAAAACCTCGGACTTTTACATATGAATCCAGGTGCGGCGGGGAAACATGGATTCCATAAGAAAAGAACCATGTTGCGCTTCCAGATCGATAAAAAGGAAATCAAGGACCTGGAAGTTATTGAATTTGAATAATTAAAAAACCCGAAGCTTTCGCTTCGGGTTTTTCACGCACTAATACTACTAAGATGATAGGCTTATCGTAATCGATCTACAGATTTTACGAGATCTTCGTCCTTCTTGATGGCCTTATTGGCCAAAACAATAAAAACGATAGAAATAATAGGAAGAAACATCCCAATACCTTTCTCTGAGATATCCATCTCTCCAGGTAAAGTTAGAGACCAATAAACAAACACTCCTAGTAAAAAAAGATTTAATATGATATTTAAACGCCCCAATACAAATTGAAGCTTTCTATTTTTAAACATAACGATACTCACCAGCGAAATTGCTGCTGAAGCAAGAAACATTCCCAGCGCGATCAAAACTTCGTGAGCATAGACAAATTCACCTGCTGAATTCTCCCAAAGCGGAAGAACAAAGATGAGTCCGGCACTCACAATAACCGCTAATAATAACCAAATAGTCTGTATTCTCTGAAGCATATTTCCTGCGATTGCGACACAAAAATAAAAGATTCTTTTTAGAATCATTGCGTAAAAGAATAAAATAAAGTTGTATAATTGCAGTAACAATGCGTAACCTATTCAATACAGGTTACTTAAGTCTCCAAAACTTTTTATTCTTCTTCGAGAAGTTTTTAAATCAATCCAATCTTATAATTATTTCACTGAATACATGTTCGAAATTTCAGAATTAAAAGCTAAAAAGCTTCCTGAACTTAAGGAAATTGCTCAATCGCTAAATGTTCCTAAGTATAAAACCCTTAAAAAACTGGATCTTGTTTACCAGATCCTGGACTATCAGGCCGCTAACCCAGCAAAAGTAAAAGAAGTACTTACAGAAGATAATGCCGAACCGGCTAAGCAGGAAACTAAAAAACCTTCAAAGGTTGGAAGTGAAAAAAAACCTGCAAAAACTCCTGCCAAACCTGCTGCAAAAGCACCGAGGCCTTCCAGGAAAGAGTCTGATCCAAAGGAAGATAAGAAGGAATCAAGACAAAAAAGTACTCGCGAGCGTAGTCCTTCTAGCGGAAAAACTGATGATCGCAAAAAAAGCGACAACAGAAACGATAATCGCAATGACAGTCGTAATGATAATCGCAACGATCGTAATGATCGCAACGACAGTCGGAACGATCGCAATCACAACAATAATAGTAATAGCGGAAACAACAAGAATGACCGTAACGATAACAGAAATGATAATCGTAACGACAATCGCAATGATAACCGCAGCGACAATAAGAAAGGTAACAACGGAAACCGGGATAATCGTAACAGATACCGTGAGCCGGATTACGAATTTGATGCTATCATCGAGAGCGAGGGTGTTCTGGATATCATGCAGGATAACTATGGTTTCCTAAGATCTTCAGATTACAACTACCTCACTTCTCCTGATGATATTTATGTATCACAGTCACAAATAAGATTATTTGGTCTAAAGACAGGAGATACAGTACAGGGACAAATTAGACCTCCAAAAGAAGGAGAGAAATATTTCCCACTTATCAAGATCAATAAAATCAATGGACTGGATCCACAGGTCGTAAGAGACAGAGTTTCTTTTGAGCATCTTACACCACTTTTCCCGAAAGAAAAATTCAACATTGCCGAAAAGCAAGCGACGATCTCTACAAGGGTGATGGATCTTTTTGCTCCCATTGGTAAAGGTCAGCGTGGGATGATCGTATCTCAGCCTAAAACAGGTAAAACGATGTTATTGAAGGATATCGCAAATGCTATTGCGGCAAACCATCCTGAAGTATACCAGATCGTCCTATTGATTGATGAACGTCCTGAAGAAGTTACAGACATGCAGCGTAACGTGAAAGGTGAAGTAGTTGCTTCCACTTTCGACAAAGAAGCTCACGAGCATGTTAGAGTTGCAAATATCGTACTGGAAAAGGCTAAAAGACTGGTAGAATGTGGACATGATGTTGTGATTCTACTTGATTCTATCACCAGACTGGCTCGTGCTTACAATACGGTACAACCTGCCAGCGGTAAAGTATTAAGTGGTGGTGTTGATGCAAATGCACTTCACAAACCAAAACGTTTCTTTGGTGCTGCACGTAATATTGAAAATGGAGGTTCTCTATCTATTATTGCTACCGCTCTTACAGAGACGGGATCAAAAATGGATGAAGTGATCTTTGAAGAATTTAAAGGAACCGGTAACATGGAACTGCAATTGGATAGAAGAATTTCCAACCGTAGAATATTCCCAGCTATCGACCTTGTTTCTTCAAGTACCCGTAGAGATGATCTATTGCTTGACGAAAACAATGTTAAGCGCATGTGGGTACTACGTAAATATCTTGCTGACATGAACCCTATCGAAGCGATGGAATTTATTAATGACAAGATTAGAAACACTAGAAATAATGAAGAGTTTTTAATTTCCATGAACGGGTAATTAATTCTTTCTTATATAAATTCTGAAAAGCCTGAAACTAGATTTCAGGCTTTTTTATGTAATAAGATCAAGTAAAGTGAGAGCTTCGAGTTCGTGTAAGATTACAGGCTACAGATCTTTTTCAAAGCTTCCGCTTTTACCATTACAGTACAATATTAAGTCAGAAAGACTAAAGACTAAGTTTTACGATATTGAATAGCTCTGATTACTTTCCGTAGCAAATACTTTCAGCATTTTAGATAATATAGTTTTAGACTGGAGATTCCTCCTATTGAGAGGTGAAATTTTAAAATTTCCGTAGTTATCTCGGAAGGCTATAGACTCCAATTATCTGCAATAAAAAAGCCCTGTCGATTGACAGGGCTTAGAGCGGGAGACC
>NZ_JBLWIM010000012.1:1207377-1215399 GCF_048381525.1 Christiangramia qingdaonensis | reverse complement strand
CTCCCGCTTGCGGCGGCAAATATAAATGCTTTCTTTTGTATGTTCAAAGGAAATCAAAGTTTTTTTAGAAAATGATATCCACGGATAACAAAACCAAGATTCATGTAAAATTTATGTGATCTGAAATTTTCGACATAACTGTTCAGCTCAATAGTTTCACACTGCTTTTTCTTCGCGTATTGATCTATAAACTGAAATAACTGTGTCCCAACACCCAGCCCCTGTAGGTCATCATCTATATAAATATGATCTACTTCGCAGGTTCTTCCCGCGTAATGTCGAGTCATAAACCATAATCCAAAAATACCTACAAGTTTTCCAGATTTATAAATACCGAAACACTCGTAATTCTGCTCAAACATTTCCAGCAATCTATCCTTTAAAATCTCTGGGGGCAACGCCTGCGACTGCAGTTTTTCGAGGTAAGGCAGAACTAAGGAAAAATCAGTTTTTAAAATCTTGTTAAATGCCAGTTCCATACCTGCCTTTTCCGTAAAAATAGTCATATTTTTATCTATTACTTCAAGTACTACAAATAAGAATTATGGATACATCTAAGAATAAGCCTGGTAAGATCCAGGATCTAATTGACAATAAATTTCTGGAAGAACGCAAAATTTATCTTTGGGGTATGGTCAATGATAAAACTGCGAAACATGTTATAGACAGACTGGAATATCTTGACCTGATGGGAGATAGCGAGATTCAGTTATTCATCAATAGCCCGGGTGGTTATGTGACCGATGGATTTGCTATTTATGATACTATCATGAGTATTAAATCACCAGTTTCAACAATCTGTACGGGTCTGGCAGCTTCCATGGGGTCTATATTACTTTCCGCAGGAGAAAAAGGAAGAAGATTTATACAACCACACGCAAAGGTAATGATTCATCAACCTAGTGGTGGAGCAAGAGGTCAGGCTTCAAATATTGAGATCGCAGCCAATGAAATTCTTAAGACCAAACATTTGAGCGCAGAGATCCTTGCTGAAAATTGTGGAACAACCACCGAAAAGGTGCTTAAAGATTTTAATCGCGACTACTGGATGGATGCTGATGAATCACTTGATTACGGAATAGTAGACGGAATTTTTAGAAAATAATATGGAGATAAAACATAAAGAAAGCGATAGCCGCGGAATGTTCTACATTGAGAAAGAGAACAGTCTTGTTGCTGAACTTACCTATCATAAGAAGGGTAATGTGATTACAATAGATCACACCGAGGTGAAGAGGGAGATGGAGAACCAGGGAATTGGTTCAAGCCTGCTGAAGGAAAGCGTTGAATTTGCTCGTAAGAACAATCTAAAGATCGACCCACTTTGTCCATTTGCTGAAGTAAAATTCGATGAAAACCCGGAATATTCAGACGTTCGGGCTTCATAGTTTCATTTAGAATGAAAACTAAACTACTCCTTGTGGGTTTGATCTTAGGGATAATAAACTTATCCTGTAAGGACGAACCGAAGCTGGAAGGTATCGAAGAGCGAAACGAAGTTGAAGAGATCAAAGAACTAACTTCGCAGGAAGACATAGAGAATTACTTTGAAGATACCGATAGCACGTCTGCCAAAATTAACAATTTTAAAAGCGTGAGTTCCTTTTATTCTCAAAGGGAATTCATGCCTTTGTGGAATGACAAGGAAGCTCGGGAAGACCTTTTCCGCAGTATAGAAACCATCGAGTATGATGGGTTATTTTTTGAGGATTATCACGGTGAAGAATTACAGAAACTATTATCTACGCTCAGCAGCGAGAATGAAGAACAAAATCTAAGAGCTGAAATTCTTCTAACCGATGCCTTTATCGATCTTTCACATGACCTGGCCGTGGGTAAACTAAACCCGAAAGAAATTTATGAGATCTGGGGTACAGAGCTTAACACCGTAAATACTGAAAGCCTATTACAAAGACTAGAAAAAGGTGAAAAAGCTTCATATATTCTTGCTGAACTGGCTCCAGATCATGTAGTCTATAAAAGTTTAAAGAAAGCACTTAAGAGTTACCGGGATGATGGAATTATAGAAAATTCCACGACTGTGATCGCTAGTGGCAAACTTATAAAACCCGGTGAAGACAGTGATAGAATCCCTGATATTGCGAGCCGGCTTTTCGAGCTTGGATACTATAAAAAGAGTCCAGATTCTGTTGGAACCCGATACATTAAAGAACTACAAACTTCACTTGAAGATTTTCAAAAAGATCATGGTTTAAACACCGATGGCGTGATTGGTAACACTACTATCGAGAACCTGAATCTTACATCAGAAGACCGATATCATCAAATTCTGGTTAATATGGAACGCTGGAGATGGTATCCCAGAGATCTTGGTAAACACTATATTCTGGTAAACATCCCTGATTATGAACTTTACGTGGTCAAAGATCGAGATACCATTAGAAATCACAAAACCATGGTGGGAACTGAAGCGAGAAAAACACCTGTTTTCTCTGATGAGATCGATTATATCATTTATAACCCGACCTGGACCATCCCTCCTACTATCATGAAAAATGATGTAATTCCTGGAGCTTCCAGAGATGTAGGTTATTTGCGAAAGAAGAATATCAGGATGTATGATCGTAGTGGTAAGGAAGTAGATCCTTCTAATGTGAATTGGAGTTCTTCCAGTCCCCGATCTTATACTTACCGTCAGCCGGCAGGACCATCGAATCCATTAGGACTGGTAAAGATTATCTATCCTAATGAATATATGATCTACCTGCATGACACACCTTCAAAAAACTTGTTCGAAAAAAATGCCCGGGCTCAAAGTTCTGGTTGTGTAAGGGTTGAAAATGTACTCGATCTTGCTAAATACCTGATTAGCGATCAGAAAGAATTCGACGATGAGAAGATCGAAAAAATCCTCAAATCTGGTAATACCATACAGATCGCTATGAAGCAGGAAATTAAGGTACATCACTTTTACTGGACCACCTATCAAAAAAAAGATACCACCAGGTTTATTGATGATATCTATGATCTTGATAAAAGGCTTTGGAATTTACTAAAGCCTAAAGCTTAAGAATTTAAAAAACTGGAAGTTTCCAGATATTTGTCGTAAGATCGATGAATGTATACCACCGACTTTCCTTTAATTTTATGGATTAAATCTTTAGCTATCGTATTAGGAACAGCAGGACAACCATAGCTTCTTCCCAATCTTCCTAATCTATCAATAAATTGAGGTTCAGCATAATCTGCTCCATGAATTACAACATATCTTTTTCTGGCATTGGAATTAAATTTCTTTTCCATTCCGTCAATGAACAACGAAAGTCCGTTTTTTCCGAAGTAAGTTTCCCCAGTTACATAGAAACCCAGGGAGCTTTGAAGTGAATTTACAGTATTAGAAAATTTGGTCGCGAATTCTGCGCCTGTGTTTTTACCGTGCGCTACATAAGTATTGAATTCTACTTCTTCTGTATCCATATTCAGGATCCACATTCTCTTCTTAGTTGAAGAAAGGTCGAAGTCTACGACCGTTAATAAAGAATTACTGACCTTTCCAGCTTTATCTAATTTTTGATAGCCTTTGATCGCTTTTTCGAAAACCGATAATTCTGGCATCGTACTATTTTTCAGGGAAAAGCTTTCATATAATGCGAGTGTCTTTTCTTCGGAAGTAAGTTCAACCTCCTCCACTGGCTCTGACTCAATTACTGTCTCTTTTGAATTGTCTATTTCAGATGCATTACTAAAAGCGAATGAGAAAATTAGTACTCCAATCACCGTCATAATTCTATACTTCATATAATTTTCGTTTTTAGGTTATTTGTTAAATAATTCCAAAAGTCTTGCCAACATACAAAATTTCAGAACTAATCTCGAATTCAGCCAAATTTTAACAAGATTTGATACTGAAAGTAATCCCAATAGCTTTAAATATAAGTATTCCTTGCTTGTGGTAAACGCTTCGGAAATGAAAAGATTGTTCCAAACTAACAATTGATATATGTTAAATTTTTAAACCGCCAGTAGATATGAAATAGTGAAATTTTGTTAAGCTTTCTTATTAGTCCACACTTAGCAAACTGCCAAGAATGTTAGAATCGTCTTCCGAAGAATTATCAAAGATTTTACGAGGTGTGAAGTAGAAGTTGATAGGTACAAATTAGCTGACAGCTGTATCATATTTGAAAGTTCCGGAATTCAATGAATTCTAAACAGATGATAATGATCGTCAGAGCATTTCATTACAGTTTATGCTTCATAAGAATTAGTTTTAATAAAATATTATAGTCTGCCCTTCAGTCATTCCCTGTAATTGTTTTTATCTTTATCGCTTAAACTACGACAATCGATGAATAAGAAAGTTCTCCTAATGATCCTGGATGGCTGGGGTATTTCTCCTAATGAAGAAATATCTGCAGTTGCTAAAGCTAAAACTCCATTTATGGATTCGCTACCTGGAAAATTCCCACACGCTACTTTGAGGACTGATGGCCTTAATGTTGGTCTTCCTGAAGGACAAATGGGGAACAGTGAGGTTGGACATATGAATCTTGGAGCCGGGAGAGTTGTTTATCAGGATCTGGTAAAGATCAACATGGCGGTGGAAAAGAATACTCTAAAAGATGAACCAGTTTTGGAGTCGGCTTTTAGCTATGCGGTCAAAAATAATAAGCCAATTCATTTTATGGGATTGCTCAGTGATGGTGGAGTTCATTCTCATATCGACCATCTAAAAGGATTACTATCTGCAGCTGAACAGGCTGGTGTACAAAAAAAATATGTGCACGCATTTACCGATGGTCGTGATGTAGATCCACATTCTGGTAAAGGTTTTGTAGAAGATCTACTCCCTCATTTAGAGTCAACAAATTCTGAACTGGCCTCTGTGATTGGCAGGTATTATGCCATGGACAGGGACAACCGTTGGGAACGAGTTGAGAAAGCATATGATTTAATCGTTAAAGGAGAAGGTAAAACCACTCAAAATATTACAGCTGAAATTCAGAAAAGCTACGACAATGATATTTCAGATGAATTTATCGATCCTATAGTACTGACTGATGATAATAATAATCCTGTTGCCAAGCTCAGTGAAAAGGATGTAGTGATCTATTTTAACTTCAGAACAGATCGCGGAAGACAACTTACCCAGGCGTTGTCACAAGATGATTTCCCCGAATATGACATGAAAAAATTGACCTTATATTATGTCACCATGACTAAATATGATGATAGGTTTGAAAATGTAAATGTCATTTTTCAGAAATCTAATATTAAAGCGACCCTAGGAGAAGTCCTTGAATATGAAGGCAAGAAGCAAATAAGGATTGCGGAAACTGAGAAATATCCCCATGTAACATTTTTCTTCTCTGGAGGTAGAGAAAAACCTTTTGCCGGTGAAAGAAGACTTATGTGTGATTCTCCGAAAGTTGCCACTTATGATCTTCAGCCGGAAATGAGCGCTTATGACATTACAGACAAAATCGTTCCTGAATTAGAGGGCGAGTCGGCAGATTTTATTTGTTTAAACTTTGCAAATCCAGATATGGTAGGTCATACCGGTGATTTTGATGCTGCTGTCAAAGCTTGTGAAACGGTTGATATATGTGCGAAAAAAGTAGCTGAATCTGCTTTTGAAAATGACTATTCTGTCATTATAATCGCAGATCATGGGAATAGTGAAACGATGAAGAATCCAGATGGTAGCGCAAATACTGCTCACACCACCAACCCGGTTCCGCTAATTTTGATGGATAAAGATGTAAAATCCATACGGGATGGTAAGCTTGGTAATATCGCTCCGACTATTTTAAAACTGATGGGAATTACCCAGCCAGATCTAATGACAGAAGACCCTTTAATCTAATTTTTATGAAAAAGCTATTAATTATCATTGCAGCTTTTGCGGTGAGCTGTGGAAATAAAATGGACAATTCTAATCAGGATGTTGCCATGGATGAAATAGAAGATTCAGTAGTTGAACAACAGGAAACCCAAAAGAATATGTTGCTTGGTGATTTTACGAAAGAAGAATTGCAACAAGCACCATTCAATAGCTGGTTTGATTCAAGGTATGAAAACTTCCGACCGGACACCGATGAAATGGCTACGATCAACGAAAATATTAAGGACTACGAAATCAAAGTTCTTATGGGTACATGGTGCGGTGATAGCAAACGCGAACTGCCTAAATTCCTGAAGATTCTTGACGAAGCAGACTATGATTACGACAATCTGCAACTGGTCGCAGTAGATAGAAATAAAACGACGCCATCTGGCATTGAGAAGGACTTAGAGGTAACTAGAGTACCTACGATCATCTTTTACAAAAACGGGAAAGAAGTAAATCGCTTCGTAGAATATTCACAGGGTGAAAGTATAGAAGAAGACATTGCCAAGATCGTAGGCGGTAAGGAGTACAAAAATTCTTACGCAGATTAGTAAGGAAAAGTTGCAAACTCTTTAATTAAAAAATTATAACTAATTTTGTTTATGCCTAATTCTCTTACCATCGCAGTTGATTTCGACGGTACGATCGTAGAGAACCGATTTCCAGAAATTGGAAAACCTTTGCTATTTGCCTTTGAATCTCTTCGGAAATTACAGGAAGAAGGTCACAGATTAATACTTTGGACCTACAGAAGCGGAGAAAAACTTGACGAAGCTGTTAATTTCTGCGAAAAGAATGGTTTAAAATTTTACGCAATTAATAGTAGTTACCCGGAAGAAGAATTTGATCAAAGTATTAGCAGGAAGATTCTTGCCGATATTTTTATAGATGATCGTAATTACGGGGGAATGAAAGGTTGGGGAGAGATCTACCAATCACTTACATTAAACAAACAAGGAACCGAAACCGGTAAAAAGAAGAGATCAGGTCTCTTCAGAAGATTTTAAAGTATGATTATACCAAAATCCAGCGAAGAAATTGAACTACTAAGAGAAAGTGCGCTCATTGTAAGTAAAACTCTTGGAATGCTGGCGCCTGAAATTAAACCAGGTGTAACTACCCTACAATTGGATAAACTTGCAGAAGAATTTATACGTGATCATGGTGCTGTTCCAGGTTTTCTGGGACTTTATGATTTTCCCAATTCTTTATGCATGAGTCCTAATGCACAGGTAGTTCACGGCATACCTAACGACACTCCATTACAGGAAGGTGATATTATAAGTATTGACTGTGGAGCTTTGAAAAACGGCTTTTACGGAGATCATGCCTACACATTTGCAGTAGGAACGATCGCTCCAGAGGTTGAGGATCTGTTGAAAGTCACCAAAGCATCCCTGTATGAAGGAATTCGAGAATTCAAAGCAGGAAATCGCGTTGGTGATGTAGGATATGCAATTCAGAAATACACTGAGGACCGCGGCTATGGAGTCGTTCGCGAACTTGTGGGACATGGACTTGGTAAAACGATGCATGAGGATCCTGAAATGCCTAACTACGGTAAACGTGGCAGAGGTAAAAAATTTGTAGAAGGTATGGTCGTGGCTATAGAGCCTATGATCAATCTTGGAACTAAAAGAATTAAACAATTGCCCGATGGCTGGACAATACTAACCGCCGACAATAAACCCAGTGCTCACTTCGAGCACGATGTCGCATTGATAGACGGCAAACCAGAATTACTATCAACATTTAAATACATTTATGAATCATTAAAAATTAATTCAACAGAAGAAGACGAATTTAGAGCAAAAGTTTATGATTAAAAGTTACAGACAGGAAATCTGGAAAACCCTACACAAAGATTCCTGGGAAGACCGCTTTATCTACAAAGTCTCAAATTTCGGAAGGATGATCAGTTATCTGAAAAACCCCGAAGGAGACTTGATGAATGGCGGAAAAGTAGGTGGATATTTAAACTTCGCGGTAAAATTGAAGAATGGTAAGCACAAAACTTACTACATTCATCGCATTATTGCTGAAATGTTTTTAGAGAAAAAAGAAGGTGATCAGTATGTGATTCACAAGAATTTTGTGAAGAACGACAATCGCGTTTCTAACTTGGCATGGGCCACCAAGGATGAATGGGTCCAACATCAATATAACAGTCC
>NZ_JBLWIM010000012.1:1179723-1207232 GCF_048381525.1 Christiangramia qingdaonensis | reverse complement strand
GGTGTATCCGAAATGCAGCTATATCGTATCAAATCGGGCGAAAACTGGGGAGATATCGAAGTATAGCCAATGAGCAATCTTTTTAAACTGGCCTTAAACAGTATTCCCAGGCCTGTACTTATTAGAGCCAGTTACTTGATAAGGCCGTTTTTAAAGATTTATCTTAAAGGCAACCGATATACTGATCCAATTGACGGTAGCAGTTTCCGAAAATTTCTTCCATATGGATATGAAGATCAGAGAGAAAATGTTCTCTCCCCTTCCACTCTATCTTTGGAAAGGCATCGCCTACTTTGGATATACCTTCAGCAGCACACAGACTTCTTTACAAAAAAGCGTAAAGTACTCCACTTCGCACCGGAACAGGCTTTTTATAAACGCTTCCGGAGATTGAAAAATCTTGAGTATACAACTACAGATCTAAATTCACCGCTGGCAGATGTCAAAGCTGATATATGTGATCTACCCTTCGCTGATTCCAGCTATGATTTTATTCTCTGTAATCACGTTCTGGAACATATCCCGGACGATTTTAAGGCAATGAAAGAATTGTACAGAGTTTTGAAACCAGGCGGTACGGCGATCCTTCAAATACCCCAGGACCTGAATAGAGCTGTGACCTTTCAGGATGATACTATTACTGATCCCAAGCAAAGGGCCAAAATATTTGGACAGTATGATCATGTCAGGATCTACGGTAGAGACTATTTTCAGAAGTTAAGGGAGGTAGGCTTTGAAGTAAAGGAAGTAGATCTGAGTAAAGACTTGATTAGAAAAGAGTTAGATAAATACAGACTTGCGAAAGGAGAAATATTACCAGTTTGCAGCAAATGAATTATTATTCCACCAGATTAGATTTAAATCCTGGTGTTACGTAAGTTTTGATAGCTCCATTTTCATCGGAATAGATTAGATACACTTCTATAGATTTTAGTTCCTTCAGCATACTAGCAGATCTATCCAGACCCATAGCCATAAGAGCTGTAGCATAGCCATCTGCCATCATACAATTTTCAGCTATTACAGAAGCACTTAACAAATTGCTCTTTTCAGCAAAACCAGTTATTGGATTCACAGTATGCACAAAGCGCTCTCCCGTAATAGAGTCCACCCGGTACTTTCTATAATTTCCAGATGTTGCCATAGCAGCGTCTTTAAGCATGACCTTTGCATTGAACTGTCTTTGAGTACCTTCCTGTAATGGATGATCAATTCCCACCAACCATTCTTTACCAGATGATTTATTTTTACCCTTGGCTTTTAGTTCACCACCCAACTCGATCAAATAATTTGATACCCCATTATTTTCAAGGTACTGCCCAATAAGATCTATAGTATATCCTTTGGCAATCGCATTAAAATCCAGGTAAACGTCTGGATTCTCTTTGAAGACAGTCTGGTCTTCATTGATCCTTACTTTATTAAGACCCACCAGTTGGTTCAGGGAATCGAGTAGCTCTGCATAAAGATCGGTTACAGGTTTGCCAGGACCAAAACCGTAAGCATTGACCAGAACCCCTACTGTTGGATCAAAAAAACCATTGCTTTCAGAATAAATTTTTTGTGAAGCCTCGAAAACCTTAATAAAATGTTGATCTACGGTTACACTAGAATCACCCCGATTGACCATGGAAATATCGGAATCCTGTTGATATGTACTCATGGATCCATTGATAAATTCCACAATACTGTCCATAGATTTAGTGAACTCAAGCTCCTCTTCAGAAAAGTATTGAACTGAATAGGTCGTTCCTAAAGCTTCACCTCTAAAAGAGGCGATGTCCAGTCCACTCTTAGAATCGCAAGAAACCAGAGTTAAAACAGAAATGAGAAATATTGAAATACGATACATCTAAAATTCTTTCCAGCCAGAATAGTTTACAATATAATCTTCCTCATTAGAGACCGGTTTATCATAATCTGAAGAATTAGCCAGTCCTACACCAGCATAAAAAGTTTTGGCGTTAAATTTTTCGGCATGTTCCTTTATATCTTTCATGAAAGCAGGATCAAAAGCCGTTGGGTCATCTGGATATTCAATAGCTCTTACAATGACAAAATGCAATTTTGTATCCTTCAGAGCTACAAACTGTGGATTTCGTCTTAGTTTGCTATTGACCCCTAAGAATTCATACCCGTTATCCTCGAGATCCTTACCAACGATATTCATCGCGAGGTTATGTAGTTCCTGTTCGTCTAATTTTGGCATATACAAAGATAAAAAAATCCCGCCGAAGCGGGATTATAATTACTATCCTCCAAAGTCATCAAATCTGATGTTCTCAGGTGGCATACCGAAGTCTTCACCCATTTTCTGAACTGCTTTGTTCATCAATGGTGGACCACAGAAATATAGCTCGATATCTTCCGGCTCTTCATGGTGAGAAAGATAATTATCTATTACAACCTGGTGTATAAAGCCTACAAATCCATCTCCTTCGTCATCAAGATTCGATTTAACTTTCCAGTTATCTTCTTCCATTGGCTCAGAAAGTGCCAGATAAAATTTGAAATTCGGGAAATCTCTTTCTAGTGCTCTAAAGTGTTCTGTATAGAACAATTCTCTTTTAGATCTACCACCGTACCAGTAAGTTACTTTTCTACCGGTTTTCAAAGTTCTGAATAAGTGATATAAGTGAGATCTCATTGGTGCCATACCGGCTCCACCACCTACATAAAGCATTTCTGAATCGCTTTCATTGATGAAAAATTCACCATAAGGTCCGGAAATAACTACTTTATCACCTTTCTTCAAGCTAAAGATATAGGAAGAAGCGACTCCAGGGTTCACATCCATCCAATCGTCTTTTGCACGATCGAAGGGTGGAGTGGCAATACGTACATTTAACATGATCTCACGGCCTTCTGCTGGATAAGACGCCATTGAGTAGGCTCTTTCAACCAGTTCAGGGTTCTTCATTACCAGTGGCCATAATTTAAACTTGTCCCACTCATCTTTAAATTTATTTGGATCATCATGTTCTTCAGGGTGAGCAGTAATATCCATATCTTCAAATTTCACTTCCGTTTTAGGAATTTCAATTTGAATATAACCTCCGGCTTTGTAGTCCATTGGTTCAGGAATCTCTACTACGAACTCCTTAATGAATGAGGCTACGTTGTAGTTTCTTACTACGGTTGCATCCCATTTCTTAATACCGAAAACTTCTTCAGGAATGGTTATTTTCATGTCCTGCTTTACCTTTACCTGGCAACCAAGTCTCCATCCATTTGCAATTTCCTTTCTGGTAAAGTGTGGTTCTTCCGTAGGAAGAATTGCTCCACCACCATCTTCAACGATACATTTACACTGGATACAAGTTCCACCACCACCACAGGCAGAAGGAAGGAACAATTTATTATCTCCAAGAGTGGATAGCAAGGTTCCACCTGAACCTACTTCTATATCTTTTTCGTTGTTGACGTTGATTGTCACAGGTCCCGATGGTGATAATTTGGCCTTAGCTCCTAAGAGCATTGATACCAATAACAAAATCAAGACTAAGAATACTACTACACTAGCTATTATAACTGTCATAATCTTCTTTTACGATTATAATTTAATTCCCATAAAACTCATGAATCCAAGTGCCATTAGTCCGGTGATGATAAACGTGATACCAAGACCTTTTAATGGTGCAGGAACATTTGAGTATGCAATTTTTTCCCTGATGGCCGCAATGGCAAGGATAGCAAGGAACCATCCTATTCCACTACCAAGCCCATAAGTGATCGCTTCTGAAATTCCTCCAAAATCTTTTTGCTGCATAAAAAGTGAACCTCCTAGGATCGCACAGTTTACTGCAATAAGTGGAAGGAAAATACCAAGTGCACCGTACAGAGCCGGAGCAAATTTTTCAACAATCATTTCCACAAGCTGTACCATGGATGCGATTACCGCAATGAACATGATAAAACTCAGGAAGCTTAGATCCACATTTGCATATTCAGCTCCAAGCCAGGAAAGTGCTCCAGGCTTCAAAAGATAATTATCCAGTAGAAAGTTGATAGGCACAGTGATCGCCAGTACGAAGATCACAGCAGCACCTAAACCAACAGCTGTTTTTACAGTTTTAGATACCGCCAGGTAGGAACACATTCCCAGGAAGTAGGCAAATATCATATTCTCTATGAAAATACTTCTTACAAATAGATTAACTAATTCCATTCTTTATATACTTTTTTGCTGTACAGCTATTAGTTTTGTTCGATTAGTTTACGATTTCTAGCACGTTGTACCCAGATGATCAATCCAACCACTATAAGTGCCATTGGAGAGAGTAGCATCAAACCGTTATTTTCATATCCTAAAGCATACAGTCCAGTAGACTCAGCCAACGTCGCTCCTTTATGTCCTAATACCTCGAAGCCAAAAAGTTTTCCAGATCCAAGTAATTCTCTAAAGAAAGCTACCACAACCAGAATTAAACCATAACCTGCAGCATTACCAATACCGTCAAGAAAGGACTTGTAAATTCCGTTCCCAAGAGCAAAGGCTTCCAAACGCCCCATTACAATACAGTTCGTAATAATAAGACCAACGAAAACCGACAATTGCTTGCTTACATCAAAAGCATAGGCTTTTAAGATCTCACTTACCAGAATTACAAGGGAAGCAACAACAACCAGTTGAACAATGATCCTGATCCTACTTGGGATCAGGTTTCTTAGCATAGAAACGATCATGTTACTAAATGCCATTACTACCATTACAGCAATTGCCATTACTACTGCCGGTTCCAACTGCACGGTAATTGCCAGTGCAGAACAAATTCCCAGTACCTGAACGGTAATAGGGTTATTGTCATCTAATGGATCGGAAAGTAATTTCCTATTTCCTTTTGAAAGAAAATGCTCCCTTTCTTCAGAATTTGAAAGGAAAAGGATCATTTCCCGTTTCTTTTCTTCCTCTTTAGCAGAGTTGAATTTTTTCTCTTTAGCCATATCTATCTAGTTGCTACTTTAAATCCTTTTTGCTGCTCGAAATAAGGTAAATAACGCTTTAATCTTTCTGAGATCATATCAGAAACACCATCACCTGTGATCGTTGCTCCTGAAATTGCATCTACCTGATTATCGTCCTTATCTGAAACATCAATATTTCCTTTGACTACAGAAACTCCTACAAGATTACCATTGGAATCAAAGATCTTTTCATCAGCAAATTTCTCTTTAAACCATTGTTTTGTAATTTCTGCACCAAGTCCCGGAGTTTCTCCAAGGTGGTCAAAGGTTGCACCTTTTACCGTGTTGATATCATCTTTTAAAGAAATATATCCAAAGATCGCATTCCAAAGTCCGTTTCCTCTTAGAGGAACGATATAATATCTGGAACCTTCAACTTCAGCTACATAAAGTGGAAAAACCTGTTCTGCAACATCTTTTTTAATCTCTTTTGCCAGATCAACTTGAAATGCGTCTACAGATTCGTCTACAGTACCATCTTCAGTGATAGCTACTTCTTCTACGATATACTTATCATATAGCTCTTTTGCACCATCTCTGTCGGTAGTAATCCCAACGGTAGAAAGGATATTCTGCATTTTCTCTTTACGCACATTCTCCATTTGTGTTGGCTGGAGAGAGATAGCGGCAAAGGCAAGTACAGCGGCAACTACAACAACCATGATCACAGAGAACATGAAGGTATAGCCATTGCTATTCGTCTTATTAACTGATTTTTGTTCCATAACTAAACTGCTGTTTCTACTTGAGGGTTAGCATTTTTAAGTCTTTTCTTTCTTCTCTTCACATTAGATTCTACCACGTAGTGATCGATCGTTGGTGCGAAAACATTCATAAGTAGAATACCTAACATTACACCTTCGGGATATGCCGGGTTGAATACTCTAATCATTACTGAAATAAATCCAACAAGGAATCCATATATCCACTTACCTTTCATTGTTTGTGCTGCTGAAACCGGATCTGTTGCCATAAAGACAATACCGAAAGCAAGACCACCAACAATAAGGTGAAGATACCATGGGAAATTCGTTAAGTTATTACCTTCAATACCTAAAGATGGTAGCGCATTGAAGATCAATCCCATCACTGCAGCTCCAATGAATGCACTTAGTATAATTCTCCAGCTACCTACTTTACTTAATACAAGTAGCAATGCACCTGCCAGAATACAGATCGCTGAAGTTTCAGCAATAGATCCCGGGATCATTCCAGAGAACATATCTAGCGGTGTATAACCTGCCTCATTTCCAGCTGCAAGATTTCCAAGAATCGTTTCACCAGTCACTGCATCTACTTCATACGCATTACTAACCCAAACACTGTTTCCAGACATGTAAGTCGGGTAAGCGAAGAAGGCAAATGCACGTGCCGTAAGTGCAGGATTCAGAATATTCATTCCAGTACCACCAAAAGCTTCTTTCCCAATTAGAACCGCGAACACTACTGAAAGTGCCACCATCCATAGCGGAATATCAATTGGCATGATCATAGGAATAAGCAAACCAGTTACCAGGTAACCTTCGTTCACTTCATGTCCTCTAAAGATCGCAAATGCGAATTCAATTCCCAGACCTACAGCATACGATACTGCGATCATTGGTAAGATCTTTCCAGCACCATGCAGGAAAGCATCTATAAAAGGTACACCGTTCGCATACTCTGGCAATTGGTGAAGATATTGATATCCACCATTCCAGAATCCAAACAAAAGAGCTGGAACAAGAGCGATTACCACGGTAATCATAGTTCTCTTAAGATCCACTGCATCACGAATATGCGCTCCTTTTTGTGTAGTATGATTTGGAGTAAATAAGAAAGTATCTAATGCATTTACTGCAGGAGCATATTTCTCGTACTTCTCGCCTTTGCTAAAAGGCTGTTTCATTTTATCTAATCTCTGTCTAATCCATTCCATATTCTTCAGCTTTTTAACCTACTTCGGTAATCATTAAATCAAGACCTAATCTTATTACTTCCTGAATCTCAATCTTGGAAGTGTTCACGTATTCTACCGTTGCGAAATCTTCAGGAGCTACCTCGTAGATCCCGAGATTTTCCATTTTCTCGATATCACCAGCCATACATGCTTTGATAAGCTGCATTGGATAGATATCCATTGGTAAAACCTCTTCCATTTCACCAGTTACCACCAATGCACGCTCTTCACCATTCAAATTCGTGGTTGGAGTGTATTTTTTGTTCGGAAATAACCAGGACAATGAAGTTCTGGAATGTGAATGTATGTTGTTATAGGTAAATGGCAACCATCCAAAGATTCGGTAATTGTCACCTTCAGGAATCAGCGTAAGCTCGTTCTCAAAGAAGCCTAAATACTGATTATTGCTCAACTGAGTTCCTGTGAACACATCACCAGAGATTATACGAGTACCTTCTGCAGCCTGACCAATAAGATCTGCAACATTAGCACCAATAATCGTTTGATAATATTTTCTGTTTTCAGCTTCACTTCCAACCACAGCAACCGTACGCTCAGCACGATATTCCCCGGTTAGAAAAACATTACCAATAATTGCCACGTCCTCTACTCCTACAGTCCAAACACGCTCTCCTCTATTGATAGGGTCAAGCTTATGAATTTGAACACCTACGTTACCTGCAGGATGAGCTCCTTTTACATGATGAAGTTCAACACCCTGAATTCCTTTTAGATACTCAGCTGAAGAATCATCTACAGAAAGATGAACTTTACCAGGTGTAAGTTTTCTTAAAGCATCAATTCCCGCCTGGAATGCAGCAATCTTGTCTTTAATGATAAAACCTTTATCTGCCGCCAGAGGTGCAGTTGTTACCGCAGAAATAAAAATTGCCTTCGGAGTATCCTTGGGATCCGCTACAATGTCGTATGGTCTTTGATTAATAAAAGCACCGCAACCACTTTCAAGAAGAAGTTCACGAACATCCTTTACATCAGCTTTAGCAGGATCCAGTTTTTTGAATTCACGATAAGTGTTTTCAGGATCTGCCTCGATGATTATTTCGAGGATCCTTCTTTTGTCACCTCTTTTGATTTCTTTAAGAACACCACTAACTGGCGTTGTAAAGCGAATTTCCTCGGTATATTTCGAATAGAAAATCTCATCACCTGCAAGAAGCTTAGCTCCTTCTTTTACTACCATTTTTGGCACAACAGTGTGAAAATCTGGCGGTTTGATCGCGTAAGTTTTGGATCTCGGAGCCTTTACAAGCTCTTTTTCCGCCGCCCCTTCTAATCGCAGAGATAATCCTCTTTTAATTCGAATGTCTTTTGACATAGGATGGAGTGTATGTTAAATTTTTAGTTTAAAGTCGGGCAAATTTAAGAATTTTCACTCCATTTATCCCAAGAAATGTCAGAATTTTACTTTGGTCAACTGTTAAATTAAATGGATGCAAAATGCTTATTTCTATTAACTTTGCTATTTACTCAAACTTTATGAAAGGCTTTCTTATAATCTTTACGTTTTGCTTGCTCCAGTCGAATATTTATGGGCAGGTTGTTAGAGAAACCTTGCCACCTCCGTTTATTAGAACCATTATTTTCCAGGGAGATTCCGTAGAAAATAAAGGAAATCCCATCATTCGATTGGGTGCCAACCTTCAATTAAGTTTTGATGATATCATTGGGGATGAAGCCGATTACTATTACACGATCGAACATTACAATTTCGACTGGACTCCTTCTCAACTTACTAAAAATGAATATCTCGAAGGTTTTGATGATGTTAGAATCATCAATTACCGAAATTCACTAAACACCTTACAACCCTATACTCATTACGAGCTTGAAATTCCGAATAAAAATGTACGTGGACTTAAAGTTTCGGGCAATTATATAATTAGTGTCTATAATGCGCAAAAAGAGAAGGTATTCTCGCGAAAATTTATGGTTTACGAACCTGTAGCTCAAATTACTGCGGAAGTAAAAAGAGCCAGAAACCTTCAGTTTATCGATGAAAAGCAAATTGTAAACTTCAGTATTAATTCACCAGATCTGCTTCTGAAAAATCCTGACAGGAATGTCAAGGTGAGCCTCATTCAGAATTTTAATTTAAAAACTGCGATTACAGATCTTAAACCGCAATATACCATTGCCAACGAACTCATCTATCGCTATGATACTGAATCTTCCTTTTGGGGTGGCAACGAATTTCTTCAGTTTGACAATAAAGAAATAAGAGTCACCAATGCTGATATTGTCAAGGTTGACACGCAACAGCTATATGTTCATTATCTTTTTATGGACATCACCAGGGACGGGCAGCCATACACGTACAATCCTGATATTAATGGAGGTTTTGTGGTAAGAAATGTGCTTGCAGAAGATTCAGACCTGGAAGCCGATTATGTATGGATGAGATTTACTTTACGAAATTATGATCCGCTTGACGGGAAACAGATCCATCTTTATGGTGGGTTCAATAACTTTCAACTGGACGAAAGCACAAAGCTCGAATATAATAAGGAGAGTGGCTATTATGAATTAGCGAGATTGTTTAAGCAAGGGTATTATAACTACAAATATGTGGTAACAGGTCCAGACGGCATTGAAGACGGAGCTATTAGTGGAAACTATGATGAAACTGAGAACAATTATACGATCCTGGCTTATTATAGAAGCCCGGGAGCACGCTATGACAGATTGATTGGTGCAGGAGGAGCGAATTCAAGAAACATTCGTAATTAAGCTGTTTATATGCCAGATATCGAAAATAGGATTGAAACTTACCAGTATAGAGGTCAGCATTGTCTAAACTGCGAATTGCCTTTAGATAAAAACGACCGCTTTTGTCCCAATTGCGGACAATTAAATACCACTAAAAAACTTAGTTTTTCAGATCTGTTTAATGAATTTTTTTCAGGAGTATTTGCCTATGATTCCAGGTTTCAGAGAACTTTAAGAATACTCCTTTTCAGGCCAGGAAAAATTTCAAAAGATTATGTGGAAGGAAAGAGGACGAGGTACGCAAATCCCTTCAGGTTCTACCTGAGTGTTTCAATTATATTCTTTCTGATCTTTAGCCTTAGCCTGGATCCTAGCGAAAGTTTTGGACGACAGGATCGGGATGAAAACTTGCTTTCAAAACTCGACCGCAAGGAATTGAGCGAGGCTTCTATGGATTCCATTAATAAAGTTTTGACCAGCGATGATGTTGGTTTGGACAGCATCCAGAATAATGTTTTTACTGAAACTTATACTGAAAAGCTTGTGAGTCAGCAAGAACTTGACAGCATGAACTTTATGAATGCTTTTGCCAAAAAAGCAGATCTATACTATGCTTACCAGGATGAAACAGGAATTTTCACCGCTTCCCGGGCGCTGGATAGTTTAAAGCACGAGCAAACCAATTACAATCTCTGGCTTTATAAGAAGGCAGTTGATGCAGGAACCTTTTCAAAAGACCCAGCGCTATTTATAAATTACTTTATAGGGAAGTTGCCTTTTATCATTTTCATCTTTTTGCCAGTATTCGCATTATTTATCTGGCTACTGTATTTAAGAAGAGACTTTAATTATATGGAGCACCTCATCTTTGCATTCCATGTACAAACAGTTTTTTTCGTACTCTACAGTTTCGCGCTAATATTAGAAATTATTTTCAAATGGGAAATACTAACAACGCTGGCAAATCTTGTGTTTCTATTCTATTTATACAAAGCCATGCGTTTTTTCTACGGACAGAAACGTGTTAAAACGATTTTAAAGTTTCTACTCCTGAACCTTATATTCTTTACATTAGCCACAGTCGCTGCAATAATATCATTACTCGCGTCTTTTTCAATTTATTGAAACACATGATTCAACAGGTTACAAAAGGTATTAAGATTTCTGTGGAAACCAGATTCGAAGGTAAGTTCTATAAGGACTTCCAGCTGAAGTATGCTTTTGCCTACCAGATAACTATTGAAAACCAGAGTAACGATTCTGTTCAGTTAAAATCCAGATTCTGGGAGATCAAAGATGCTTTGAGTGAAATCGAATATGTTTCAGGAGAAGGAGTGATTGGAAAAAAACCTGTTTTGAAACCAGGTGAAAGTCATACGTACCAAAGTGGTTGCTTACTTACCGCACCCATTGGATCCATGTCCGGATACTATAATATGATCAATTTCACAACTACGAATGAATTTCAGGTAAGAATCCCACCCTTCAGACTTGCTGCTACCTTTGCTTTAAACTAGTAAGGTATTCTTCAGAAGTATCTTTATTTATTAAATTTTGATATGAAAAATGAATCCCATCAGAGCCATTTACAACCTGTGATATACTTTGAGTTTTCAGAAATCCACGGTCTATGATCAATCCGTATTCCTTATTGCCCTCACCTGCACTTTTGTGAAATTTTAATAGACTCTCGGCTGTATAACCTTCAGCGCTTACTTCTTCAAACCACTGTTTTCGCTTTTTCTTCATTGCTTCAGAATAGAGCGGAGATGATGACCAGATATGTTGAGTTATAGGAATATATTCGTGTTTATAATTTTTTCCATCCCACACCAGTTGCTGAAAGCATAAGCCATCATGCCATTCTACAATGATCATAGTAAATGGTTCAATGCCTTCGAAATTATATTTGTTTAGATATGATCGTAATCTACACGCTGCAAGAAATTCTTTAACAACCACTCCCCTACTTTTTCGGTACTCAGGTTTGCGTTCGTGAGGTTTTTCAGCTCCATTCATAAGACATATACACCTGGAGTGCTCACTAACTCCCAGCCAGGTGCCTCCTGCCTGTTTATCTTTTGGGAAATATTGTCTTACACCTTCAAAGCGTTCCCATGCAGGTGAAAGGGTTTCTCGACCAACCGATTCATCCCGGTTAGAAGTTAATACAAAGCCAGACATAGACTCAGGACGGGGGACTAAAGTAACTGTGCACATGCTTTAAAATCAAAATTTTAAGGAAATGTACAAAAAAAGTTAAGCTTAAGTAAAGGCAAGCCAGATGTTATTGTGCGCAACTTAATTTTTTTACCTTTATCGGAATTAGAAATAAACGAAAAAACAAAATTTATATTTATGGGAAAAGGATTTTTTCACGTACCAGTAGCGGTTAACGAAGAAGTAAAAAGTTACGCTCCGGGAAGCCCAGAAAGAGAAGAAGTATTACTTACTTATAAAGACCTTTGGAATGCGAATACTGAAGTTCCTCTTTATATAGGAGCTGAAGAAGTAAAAACCGGGAATACCAGAACTATCAATCCTCCACATGATCATGCTCATGTTGCAGGAACTTACCATATTGCAGAGAAAAAGCATGTGGAAAGAGCTATTTCTGAAGCTTTGGAAGCGAGAAAGAAGTGGTCAAAATTGGAATGGGAACAAAGAGCTGCTATATTTTTAAAAGCTGCCGATCTAATTTCCGGACCTTACAGACAAAAGATGAATGCTGCCACGATGATCGGGCAATCGAAGAATATTTATCAGGCTGAGATTGATGCTGCTGCAGAAATCTGTGATTTCCTACGTTTTAATGTAGAGTACATGGCAGAATTGTATGATGAGCAACCAATTTCTTCAGATGGAGTTTGGAACCGCGTAGAATATAGACCATTAGAAGGTTTTGTTTACGCTATTACTCCGTTCAACTTTACCGCAATTGCAGGAAACCTTCCTTCAAGTGCTGCGCTTATGGGAAATGTAGCCGTTTGGAAACCTAGTGATAGCCAGATGTTATCTGCTCAAGTATTGATGGAAGTATTTAGAGAGGCAGGTTTACCAGCAGGTGTGATCAATATGGTAAATGGTGATCCAGAAATGGTAACAGATACTGTATTAGCCAGCCCGGATTTTGCAGGAATCCATTTTACTGGAAGTACCGACGTATTTAAAGGTATTTGGGGTAAGATTGGAAACAATATTCAGAACTATAAAACATATCCAAGAATAGTTGGTGAAACAGGAGGAAAAGATTTTATTTTGGCCCACCCGACTGCAAAAGCTAAACATGTAGCCACTGCCATTTCAAGAGGTGCCTTCGAATACCAGGGTCAGAAATGTAGCGCAGCTTCCCGTGTTTATATTCCAAAAAGCCTTTGGCCGGAAATTAAAGATTTCGTGATTGAGGATGTGCAATCATTCAAGATGGGATCTCCGGAAGATATGTCTAACTTTATAAATGCTGTGATTCACGAAGGTTCTTTCGATAAGCTTGCAAGCTATATTGAAAAAGCTAAGAGCGATAAAAATGCTGAGATTGTAGTTGGAGGAAACTATGATAAATCTAAAGGTTACTTTATAGAACCTACGGTAATTCTTACATCAGATCCTCATTATACAACGATGGAAACCGAGCTTTTTGGTCCTGTAGTAACAGTATATGTATACGATGATAAGGATTTTGATGAATCCAAGTGGGCAGATATCTGTCAGACTGTGGATAATACAAGCATATACGCACTAACCGGAGCTATTATCTCTGGGGATCGTTATGCAGCTGCTCAGGCTACAGATCTATTGCAGAATGCAGCTGGAAACTTCTATATTAATGATAAACCAACTGGTGCAGTTGTAGGACAGCAGCCATTTGGTGGAGCAAGATCCAGTGGTACAAATGACAAAGCAGGATCAAAGATGAATCTTATGAGATGGATTTCTGTAAGATTGATCAAAGAGACTTTCGTCCCTGCTACAGATTATAGATACCCGTTTTTAGGTGAGTAATCGCACTGAAAACATAGTTTTAAAAAACCGCCTTTCCGGCGGTTTTTTTATTCATAGACTTTCAGGTATGTCACCTATTAAATGTCAAACTACCACTTATTTTCTACAACCATAAATTTTTGTTTTTTTAGCATAACATGCTACAATTCAAAATTTTAACTTAAATTTACTTTCCCCAAAAACTTGTTCCCCAGCAAGTTACATGCAAGGAAACTTGCGTAAAAGCCTACTACTACTACCCTACGTGATATTTATTATTGTAATTAAACCGCCAGACTTATGGTTAAAAAATTACATTGGAATCTGTTTTTTGTATTATTCATTCTCCCAATTTTATGTTGGGGGCAGGTTTGTCCTACCTCTGTGTCAATTTCATCTGATACTGGAAATACGATTTGTGCTGGAACGGAAGTATTATTTACTGCTACAACTACCGGAGGTAGCGGTGTAGAAATTTATCAGTGGAAAATAAATGGAAATAACGCCGGGTCGCCCACGACTAGCAATACTTTTTCTAGTAACTCTCTTGCGAACAATGATTATGTGACCGTATCTGTTACAGAGATAGGCGGAGTTGCTTGTAATCTTACCAGCAGCAGGTTCACCATGACAGTGAATGATTTACAAACTCCAACCGTAGATTTTCTCATTCCTCCAGGAAATAAATGTATTGGGCAAAGTATAACCATAGAGGGTTCTAATACAAACGGAGGGTCAAACCCTACTTACGAATGGTTTGTTGACGGTGTCTCAGTGCAGTCTTCCAGCAATAAAAGATTAGTCAGAACTTATTCGGAAGCTAAAACTTACAATATTAGACTTTTACTAACCAGTAATGTGAATTGTTATACATCGCAAACTGCAGAAGTAACCAAAACTTTAACCATCCAGCCAGACGCAAGTATCACTATACCTGAAAGTGATATTAGTGATGCATGTATAAATACAGCGATTCCAAATCTCAATTTTACTCTTCAGGGAACTGTGAGTGGAGCAAACGCATCCGGCCTCCCGCCTGGAGTTACAGGAAGCTACAGCAGTGGAAATTTTAGAATTTCGGGAAGCCCTACGACTGCTGGCACGTATAACTATTCGGTTACAACGACAGGAGCCTGTGCAAATGCTACTCTGTCTGGAACTATAGTAGTTCTAAATGATGCAACAATACAATTGACAAATGGAAATGACTTGCAACAAATATGTCAAGGTGAAAACATCGAAAATATCATATATACGATCGGAGAGACTGCAGATGCTGTTAGTGTCTCAGGTTTACCATCTGGAATTACAGGTACTCTCTCGGGACAAACATTTACTATAAGTGGATCTACTAGTCTCGTAGGAACACATAATTTCAGCATCTATAGCACAGGTGATTGTTCAAACTCTGAAGTTCTTGAAGGCTCCATTACAGTGAACGAAAATCTCATTCCTGGGGTAACTATAAGTTCATCAGATGTTGATAATGAAATCTGTGAAGGTACAGAGCTTACGTTCACAGCGACACCAACAAACGAAGGTACTAATCCAACTTATCAGTGGAAGGTCAACAACTCCAATGCTACTGGCGCAGGAAATTCGAGCGTTTTTACTACAAGCTCTCTAAACGACGGAGACATTGTAAGTGTGGAACTTACCAGTACTGAAGAATGTACCACCTCCAACCCTGTACTGAGTAATGAAATACAAACCACAGTTTTAAAAAATCTTACACCTTCAGTCTCAATTACAGCAAGTGATACGGATTTCTGTCAGGGCGATACGGTAACGTTTACTGCAACACCCACTAATGGAGGTACTTCTCCTGTGTATCAATGGAAGGTTGATGGCGCAAATGTTGCAGGAACAGGAAACCAGTATACTAGCGATTCTCTAAACGATGACCAGGTTATTAGTGTGGTACTAACCTCTAATGAAACCTGCCTTACCTCTTCTACTGCTACCAGTAATACGATTGCAGTCGAGGTTAATTCTAATCTTACCCCCACGGTATCCATAACTTCAAATGATAGTGACAACATTATATGCAATGGAACTTCAGTACAGTTTACCGCCACTCCTAACAATGGAGGTTCAAATCCTCAATATGAATGGTTTGTAAATGGAACTTCCGTTGGAAATAATAACCCCATTTATAATACAAGTTCTCTCACCGATGGTCAAACTGTAAAGGTTCGTATAACATCCAACGAAGAATGCCTTGAAACTGTCACGGCAGAAAGTAATGAAATAACAGTTCAGGTTGATAGTTCAATTAGTAGTATTACACCAACTTTTGACTATTCTAATCCAGATGATAACAAAACCGCTATTTGTCCGGTAACAAATGTCACGTACAAAATTAATTCAATAGCTGGTGCAGGTTCTTATAATTGGACTTATCCAGCCGGATGGACCGTAGTTTCGCAAAATGCCAATGAAATTACTTTGAATGCAGGCTTGAATGCTCAGTCTGGAAATATTACAGTTAGTGCCACTAATAATTGCGGTAATTCGCAAATACTTACTGAAACTGTGACAACGGGAACTGCTGTCTTGGTAGATGCAGGGCCGGATCAAACTGTCTGTATAGGAACTAATTCCATCACTTTGGGAGGATTGATCGGTGGTGCTATTAGTCAGGGTAGAGATTTTGATTGGAATGTTAGCGTAACCGGTGGAACTCTTTCCGATCAAAACGGTAATAATGCCAGTAAAAAACTATCTGCTACCTATACAATTCCAAATTCCATTAAAAATAACGGAGGAACAATCACTTTTACTTTAAGTTCAACTGAGCCTGCCGGAACTTGTGCCATCAAAACGGATGAGATGGTTTTAACGGTTCAAAAGAATGCTACTATATCTAATCCTGCAAATAAAGATCAAACGCTTTGTATAAATACCGCCATCAATAATATAGATTTTACGATTACTGATGCTGGAACCGGCGCTACAGTTTCAGGACTACCTTCAGGTTTAAGTGGTAATTTTAATAATGGCATATATACTATATCAGGAACTCCTACTGTAGCTGGTTCATTTCCATTTACTGTAAGCACTACGGGAAATTGTGCTTCCCAGCAAGCCATCCAAACCGGTACCGTTACAGTTTCTCCAGATCATGAAATTATTGATGCAGTTAATAAGGATCAAACTGTTTGCATTAATTCCGCAATAGCTAATATGGAGTTTCCTGTAAATTCTTCAGTTAATTCTGTACAGGTGACCGGAATGCCAGCAGGGGTCTCCGGAGTAATTCAAGGTGGGAATTTTGTAATAAGCGGTACTCCTACAGAAGTAGGGACTTTTAATTATACTTTGAACACCGTAGGAAGTTGTATAAGTGCTTCCACTACCGGCACATTAACAATTAATCCTGATGTTACTATCAGTGATCCAACAAATAAAAATCAGGAGATTTGTATTAATACTCCTGCTGAAGCTATTGAGTTTACCATTACTGAACCTGGCACAGGTGCCGCTGTTACCGGTTTGCCTGTTGGTCTAAATGGTAGTTTTAATAATGGCATTTTTACAATTTCAGGGACAGCCACTGAAGCTGGAAGTTTTGATTATGAAGTTACTACCACTGGGGAATGCGTTCAGGTAAGCCAAACCGGAACTATTACGGTGACTCCAGATCCAACAGCAGAAATTAATTATTCTGGTGAATTCTGCACTTCACAGGGAGGAAGTTACTCAGTTACGCTTAGTGGAACCGGCGAATTTGAGAACGGTACTTATTCGGCAACTCCAAGCGGACTTATAATTGATGAGGCAACCGGTGAGATAACTCCTTCACTAAGTATTGCGAATACATATACCGTTCGCTATGAAGGACCTGATGTGTGTAACAGGGCTATCGCGACGACTGAAGTTATTATAAACGAAGAGCCTTCAGTTGAAATAGTATATGCAAATGCATATTGCACGTCAAACTCAAGCCTTCAAATTCCGGAATTTCAAAACGGAGTTGGTAATTACGAAGGAGGAATATTTTCCGCAGAACCTGGAGGCCTAAGTATAGATCCGGCGACTGGCGCTATTAATCCACAGGCAAGTTCTGCCGGTACATATGATGTATACTATACTATATCTGCTGCAAACTCTTGTGCTGAAGTCATTATTACTACAGAAGTTACAATAACCAGACTTCCAAATGTAACTATTAGCTATCCCGAAATTATTTGTAATTCAGAAGGAGCTATCACCGTTACATTCTCGAATGAAGATGGTATTTATGAAAACGGAACCTTTCTGGGTAGTACCGGGCTGGCTATCAATGAAGATGGACAGATAGATCCTTCGGCCAGTGTTCCGGGTGATCATATAGTTACTTATATAATAGACTCTTCAGAGGCATGCGAAGAAGTAGTAGCAACGGCAAACTTCACTATAAAAGACGAACCAATTATAACCACAGACCCTGTAAATTTAGGTGTTTGTTCAAACGGTCCTGCTGAGTTTGAAGTTTTTGCTTCTGGTGATGATCTCACTTACGAATGGTTTAGAATCATCGAAGGAGTTGATCAGGTTATTCCAAGAGAGAATGAATCTGTACTTAGCTTCTCTAACGTTACGGCAGAAGATGCTCTGGAATATTTTGTGGTAGTTTCCGGAGCTAATTCCTGTAACACTGCGACGTCAACCATTTTTACGTTAAATGTCGACGAAGACATTACTATTACAGAACCTTCAGAAGATATTACCATCTGTGAAGATTCACGGGAGGACATTACGTTTACTTTCAAAGGACATGCTAATGGTGCAATATTAAATTTCGACTGGATCAAAGATGGTGAAATCGTGACGGAAGAAGCTGGTAAGATTGACATTGACGTTCTAGGACCATCGGGGACTAATGGAGAATATACCGGAACCCTAACAATTACCAATCCTACCGCTGGAGAGAATGGAGATTCTGGTGAATACTGGGTAGTGGTAGATGGGCCCGATTATTTCACTTGCTCCGAAGCAACTTCTAATAAATTTACGTTTAGAGTGGAAGCCAGACCTCCAAATCCGGTCACAGAAGACCTCACTCTATGCTTAAATGAAGAGGCTGGGAATCTTATGGCAACAGTTGAAGATGGTAATGAAACAAAATGGTATACTTACAATGAATCTACTTCAGAATACGATTTCATTGGCAACAACATTACTATAGATTCCAGTGAGCCAAAAACTTTACAATATTTCGCTACTCAAACCAGACCTAATTCTTGTGAAAGTGATTATGAGCCTATTACGATTACAATTCTGGATACTCCAGATCCAATTTCGACTGAACCTGTAGTTTTCGAATTCTGTTTTGAGGAAGAGGTTACAGAGGCTATCGCTGTCACTCCGGCCGAAAATGCAACTATCAACTGGTATGCTTCTATCGATGCTTCTGAAACTATTGCCGCACCAATTCCGAACACAGGTATTTCAGAAAATGAGACTTATTACGTAAGTCAGACATTTGCTTCTACCGGATGTGAAAGTGATCGTACGCCTGTTGAAATTCGAATTAAGGATCTTCCGAATGTGATCGTGGAAATTGATGGCGAAGAGAGTACCATCTGTCTGGGCGATAGTATAACAATGAATGCTTCCGGAGCAGATAGTTACGAATGGTTTGTTGATGAAACTTCAGTAGCAACCGGTGCAACTTATTCCCCTACTCCAACTGAAGCTGGTGAAATCACCTACACTGTTGTAGGAACATTGAACGGATGCACCAATAGTTACAATATTACAATCAATATCGATGAAGTAAGTGTTGCTGGAACTTTAGCAGCACCTGAAAGAATTTGTATTCAGGATGGAATTACCACTCTAAGCCTAACTGGTACTACCGGCGAAATTATAAGATGGGAATATAAATCTGCAGAAACCAGCGATGCCTGGACAAATTTCGAGGATGGGAATTTAAGTGCTGAACGAACCTTTACACTTACAGAAACTACAAGTTATCGAGTAACTGTTCAGAATGGCGAATGCTCAGAAGATACGGTTGAAACAACTGTTATTGTGGACCAACTTCCAATTGGTGGTGAACTAACCTGGGACTCCAACAATGATCGAATATTCCTCACTTGTGAAAACCCAGCAGATGGTTTTGCCAGCAATGTATCTCTTACTGGCTATACTGGGGAGGTGGCTTACTGGGAATATCGCAATGCACCAGCTACAACCTGGCAGAGAATAGACACTGAAGAACCTTTTTTATCCAGTGACCAGGTAGAGAATGTAATCAATAATCAATCAACTTCATTTCGAGCAGTCCTTACAAATGGTAGCTGTACCTCCAGTGTTTATTCGGAAACAGCAATAACCAGTGTAATTATTGCTGATATTAAACCTACTCCGGTACAAGTAGACAAAGAAATAATATGTATTGGAGAAACTATTTCATTAAGCTCAGAAACTGGTTATAGTTCAGAAGGTGGGAATCTGAGCGGTGGCGCTTTTGATAATGCAGGTATCAAAAATCAAGGTTGGAAATTTACTAACCTGGAAGGCGGTCCTAACGATTTTGATTCAGGAGCTAACAATGGACGGGCAGATCACTGGTTGAGAATGAATCCTCATGGACAAAATCCTCAACCTAATGAGAAGGTCTACACGGCAGTATTGGAACCCGTAGAAAATCAAAGTCCGTCTAACGGTTATATGGTAAATTTTGACACCTATGCTGCACCAGAAGGAAATAAAGGGTTTGCTATTGTTACTGGAGATAATGATTCCTATATGGAAACTGATATATTCTCCTTAAGCGGTTTAGATGAAGCTATTCTAACTTTCGACCAAGCTTACAATCTTACTGAAGGAGCAAGAATCATTGTTGAAGTTTCTACAGATGGAGGTGCTAATTATAACACTGTTTTACAGGATATTACAGGAACAGCTACGAGCGGAAATTATGATAATTTTGGTGATTTGACACCACAACAAAGACCTCTAAATAAAATGGTTTATGATCTCGGGGATTTTCTAGGGTTACCAAATCTACGAGTTCGGTTCCACTTCGATGGTTCAATTGATGGAGATGTTTGGGCAGTAGACAATATCGAAATTCCCCAGGGTCCACAAGATGTTTTATTACAATGGTACTATGATGAAGATCTGGAAAATCCAGATAATCCACTTGAAACCATTGGGGAGGTAAACCAAGGCACAGTATCATTTGTACCTCGCAAGATAGGTTGGAACGATTTCGAGGTACAAACCAGGTTAATCCTGGATAGTAATGGTAATGCCTGCCAGAGTATAGACAATTTTGAAACCATTAGAGTTTGGGCTTTTGATGAGTATACTACAGAAGTTTCTGCTGCTGTAGGCGCATGTGGTAGCCTGTCCATTGTGCTCAATGCTACGGTTACAGCAACTGAACAGAACATGGAAATAGTTGAGTACCCTACTCTGGATGGTTATGTAGGTAGCTGGAAAGTTTTTGATTCAAATGACATTGAAGTTACTACTGGCTTTAGTTTCGAAAATCAGGATAATAGCAGCGATCTTGAACCCGTAAATGACCCAAATGCGATTTTCACTGCGGAAAACCTGGGTGACTATAAAATAAGATGGGTCCTTACTCCAACCGCAACAGATGAAAATGGAGTTTTGATTGAAAATACAGGTTGCCCGCCAATAGATACTACACAAACTATAAGTCTGGTGGATTGTGTTACTCTGGATTTTGATGGTTATGATGATTATGTAGATCTGGGAAATAGTTATACCGGCAGTTTCTTCTTAGAAGCATGGATAATGCCATTCGACAGACCACTTCCTGATGGAGGAATGACAGACGCTTCAAAAGGAACAATTTTCAGCGCTCCTGGATTTGAACTTAGTATGGAAAATCTTTCTGAATTTGTAACTACTAATGACAGGTGGTACCATATCGCAGTTTCCAGTAATGGAACTACATTATACATTGATGGTATTGAAATCACCGGAGGAACTAGTGTAAATACATCTGGAACCAATACCGCAGCAATTGGAGCGAGATACAGTGCCTCGACTAAAACTGCTACCAACCACTTCTCAGGATGGATAGAGGAAGTCAGGATCTGGAATACTGCTCCTTCAGAAAAAGAGATTCGTTTCATGATGAACCAGCGACTTAAACTCAATTCTTCCAATCAGGTCGTTAGTCCAATTGAAGGGGAAGTTGTACCAAACAGAACCGTTGATGGCAGCTACTATACCGCTAATGGTTTCAATTTAGATGAAGATGGAGTTAGTTTCTATGATCAAACTGCGGCTGACCTTGCTGGTTACTATCGACTTTATTCCAATGATCCAGACCCGGATAATAAACTTCCAGGTTACTTTCTGGATGCTCTAAAACCATTGAATGGACTTACGCCCAATCATGCTAATGCAGCGAATCCTGGTAGAATGGTTAATATTGAAACAGATCAGGAGAATACTTCTCCAACGCCATACTTTTCATATGCAGATGGTTCTACATGGAGCGACATTAATACCTGGGCAAGGCCGGAAGTTTGGGACGCACCTAATAGCCCAGGTTATGATGGCACTTCAATTGACTGGAACATAGCAAGAATCAATCATACGTTTGAAGCCAATAGAGCTATCACGATGCTCGGTCTACTTTCTGAGACAACAGGTAAGGAATTAACTATCAATGCTAGTAATCCAATAACCATTAGTCATTATTTGTATCTGGACGGTAGTATAGATTTGCAGGGGGAATCTCAGTTATTACAAAACCACGGAAGTATTCTGGCGAATGAAAGCGGTGGATTTGTTGAAATAGATCAACAAGGTAGAATGAGTAGTTTTAATTATAATTACTGGACAAGTCCCGTGAGTACCCAGGGATCTTCGAACAATTCAGGTTACCGACTGGCAGATGTTCTCATGGATGGCACAAATGCCGAAAATCCTGCTGAAATTAACTGGAGAACTGGATATTTCGATGCAGATGGAGCAAGAACTTCTCCTATAACAATCACCGATGCCTGGATCTGGGATTTCAGAGGAGGCGACGCAGATATCTACGGAGACTGGCTCTTTATGGGTAAAGATTTTATGCAAATTGCGGGCGCTGGTTATTCTATGAAAGGAACCGATGGTACTGTGGGCCCAAATCAAATGACACAGAATTATGTTTTCCGCGGAAAACCGAATAACGGTGATATACCTACTACCAAATTGAGTCTGAATTCAACACAGAATTTTCTAGTCGGTAATCCATTCCCTTCTGCTATGGATGCTAACGAATTCCTAAGAGATAATCTAAAAAGCGTAGGAACTGGAACTGGAAACAATTCTCAGAATATTTTTAATGGGACTCTTTACTACTGGGATCATTTTGCGGGAAGCACTCATATCCTGGAAGAATATGTTGGAGGGTATGCAACCTATACTTTAGCGGGCTCTGCTCCTGCAATTTTAAATGACTGGCGTATTAGCCAGACAGGCACCAATGTTGATAAAAAATTAGCTTTGCAATACATCCCAGTGGCACAAGGATTTTTCCTTAATAGTGCTCCTGTGAATGGAAATACATTTGGTGGACAGATTCAGTTTAATAATACCCAGAGAGTTTATAGAATAGAAAGTGTAGATCCATCTATTTTTCTACAACAAGAAGATAATCCTAAATCTTCCAAAAATAAGACTGCAAAAAGCTCAGAGGATGATCGAGCAAAGATTAGATTGAAATTTGAATCTCCGGCAGGTTATCATAGACAGATTCTGGTTACCAGAGACGTGAATACTACTAACGGATTTGACATTGGTTATGACGCGCCTCTTATCGAAAATAATAAAGAGGATATGTACTGGTGGTTTGCCGAAAATAGATTTGTAATACAGGGAGTTCCTGATTTTGAAAAAGATCAAGTACTGCCCTTAGCTATAAAAACTTCTTCGGAAGGGTCATTTACTATAAAAATAGATAGTACCGAAAACTGGCCTGCAAATAAAGAACTATACCTGAAGGATAAACAAAATGACAGTATCCACGACCTGCTTGCTGGTTCATTTAAAGGCTCGACGACAGAAGGTGAAATTAATGATCGTTTCGAAATAGTTTTCTTCAAGGAAATGGCTCAGGAACCTGATCCAGTTATCATTCCAGAAGAACCTGAATTGCCAGTTGTTGATGGGTTAGTAGGAATATCTTACAGCACCTTCAGTAGAAATGTTAAAATCAGTAATGATGATTTACTAAAAGTTGAAAAGGTTTTGATCTATGATATGGGTGGTAAGCTGATACAGGAGTTCGATGGACTTCCTTCAGAAAAGGAAATTTATCTTGGCTTAAGGCCAGTGAGATCTGGAATATATATTGTTAAGGTTTTCTGTGAAAATGCAATTTGTAATAAAAAGATCATCGTGAAATAATAGAAAGTAGTTTCTTACAAGATCATATTAACAGTACTAAGTTTTGTTTAGATTACTGAATTAAAGACTTTTATGACGTTATTTTTACCATATACTTAACGCTTTTAATCGAATTTATATTACTTTTACCGATGAAAATCTAGATCGGTAACCTTATGAAACAAATTACTATTGGACCCCAACTCCAATTTGTACTTTTTTCGCTATTCTTTTTTTTCTCATCTGTAGTTTTAGATGGGTCAGAATTACATGCGCAAACCATAAATGCAAATTCCACAAATCCTACCTGCGAAAATTCAGCAGATGGCTCTATAACAATCACTGTTAGCGGTGGAACCTCACCCTATACATACAACTGGACTGGTACGGGAGTTAATACTTTAGCTCAAAATCAATCAAATCTTACACAGGGGACCTACTCCGTTGAGGTAACTGATAGTTCAGATCCAGCTCAATCCACTTCAGAAACTTTCACACTTACTGCTGTAGATAACGAAGATCCTATTGTTCAGACTAAAAATATTACTATCCAACTAGATGATAATGGTAATGCAAGTATTTCTACCTCAGATATTGATAATGGATCTTCGGACAATTGTGCTATCGATAATATAAGCTTAAGCAATACTGTTTTCGACTGTAATGACATAGGAAGCAATTCAGTAACGCTAACTGTTTCCGATAAATTTGGGAACTCCTCTTCCAAGACTGCCACGGTTAATGTGCAAGATAATGTAGCTCCAATAGTACAGACTAAGAATATCACCATTCAACTGGATGCTTCAGGTAATGCAAGTATCTCTGACGACGCTGTAAATAATAATTCCAATGATGCCTGTGGTAGTATAAGCTTTGATACAGATATCACAGATTTTAATTGCTCTAATATCGGAGCTAATACTGTAACCCTTACAGTTACCGATGAACACGGTAATTCAGCCAGTGAAAATGCTACCGTCACCGTCGAAGACAATGTCGATCCTACTGCCATTACTAAGAATATTACAGTTCAATTGGACGCGTCGGGAAATGCTTCAATTACCGCTGCTGAAGTTGATAATGGTTCAAGCGATAATTGTGAAATTCAGAGTTTGAGTTTAGACAACACTAATTTTGATTGCTCTAATGTAGGCACAAACAGCGTGGTATTGACCGTAACCGATGAAAATAACAATTCCAGTACGGCCAATGCCACTGTCACAATCGAAGATAATGTCGCTCCTACTGCCATTACTAAGAATATTACAGTTCAATTGGACGCGTCGGGAAATGCTTCAATTACCGCTGCTGAAATTGATAATGGTTCGAATGATAATTGCGAAATCAAGGATTTAAGTCTGGATATTACAAACTTTGATTGTTCAGATGTAGGTACTAACGGCGTGGTATTGAGCGTTACAGATGTGAATAATAATTCCAGCACTGCAAACGCTACCGTCACTGTAGAAGACAATATCGCTCCTAATGCTATTGCTAAAAATATTACAGTTCAGCTGGATGCATCAGGAAATGCTTCTATTACTGCTGCTGAAGTTGACAATGGTTCGAATGATAATTGCGGAATCAAGGATTTGAGTCTGGATATCACAAACTTTGATTGTTCTGATGTAGGTACGAACGGTGTGGTATTGACCGTTACAGATGTGAATAATAATTCCAGCACTGCAAACGCTACCGTCACTGTAGAAGACAATATCGCTCCTACTGCCATCTCTAAAAATATTACGGTTCAGCTGGATGCTTCAGGAAATGCAAGTATTACAACGACAGATATAGACAACGGATCTTCGGATAATTGTGGAGTTTCCAACTTAAGTTTGGATAAAACTAATTTTGATTGCTCCAACGTTGGTGATAATACAGTAGTTCTAACAGTTACTGATGTAAACGATAACGTAAGCACTACCACTGCCACGGTAACCGTTCAGGATAATGTTATCCCAGTAATAAATGTGGTATCCACTATTACTTCCGATAGTTCAGAAGATAACTGTTTTGTGAGATTAACTATACCCAACCCAGGGGCAACCGATAATTGCCAGGTATCGAATCCTCTTGGAACCAGGAATGATGGCCAAAACCTTGACGATCCTTTCCCAATTGGTATTACAACTATAACCTGGAATGTTACCGATGAAAACGGACAGGTTGCAGAACCTTTAACGCAAGAGGTCATTGTTGAGGATAACACCCTTCCAGTAATTGATCATAATGGTGACAAGGAAGTTTTTAATGAGCCAAATACATGTGGAGCCACTGTGAATGTCGTGGCTACAGCAGAGGATAATTGTGAGGTGAGTTCTCCTGTTGGTGTTAGAGATGATGGGCTCGAACTCACAGACCCCTTTCCTGTAGGCTCAACAAATATTTTTTGGAATACAACAGATGAGAATGGTAACGCCGCTATAGAAAAAGTTCAGGTCGTAACAGTGGAGGATAATGAAAAGCCTGTAGTTCCGGTTCTTGAAGATATCATAGCGCAATGTTCGGTTACTTTAACTCCACCAACTACGACCGATAATTGTGATGAAGAAGTTGTAGGTACTACAGGTATAGATCTTACTATTGAAGAATCAACCACAGTCTTTTGGATATTCACAGATTCCTCAGGTAATAGTACTACTGCTGTAGAGCAAAATGTTATTATTTCTGATACTGAAGCTCCGGTTCCAGATGTCACTAACTTACCTAGAAAATCTATCACAGGTTGTCAAATTTCGAGTATTGATGAATTGGATATCCCTACGGCAACAGATGCTTGTGACGGACCTATTATAGGGACTTTGGGTAGTGACTTCGAGTTCCCTTATTCATTTTACGGCATCAACACTATTTTCTGGGAATTTGAGGATGAATCTGGGAATGTCTACATTCAAGAGCAGGAAATTCAGTTAAATCCAACTGCGATTGATGGTGGCACTTTGGTAGGTAAATTTGAAGGTACAACCTTTCCCGAACAAATCGATATTTCCTCTTGTGGAACAGAAATTTCTATCGACTTGAGTTTAAGTGGTAAAACCGGAAATATTATTCAATGGGAAAAATTCGCAGTGAATGAGGGTTTCTGGGAAGTCATCAATACTACTTCAACAAATTATACAGCAAACTTTTCTGCAGGCGCATTTGAATCTACTTATTTTAGAGTACTGGTTAAAAGTGGAACATGTTCAGAATATTCAAATAGCTATTTCGTACGAGCCCTTCCTGCAGGTGATGCGCCAACCGTGACTAATCTTGATGATCCACAGAAATATTGCCTGGGAGATCCAGTAAGCTTAATCGCTGAAAGCAATTATTTGGCTACACAACCAGCAATCCCCAACGAATCACCGGGAGATTTTAATACAGGTCAACTTAATACACAAGATCCTGACGGCTGGTTGACAGATGGAGCGCCAGGTGGTTTCACTGCTGGTGGAAATTCAAAAAAGGTTAGAAATTGGTCTGGTACCAACGATCATAAGTTTGGAGACATCACTTATGATGGTGGTGACAAAAAATTTGCGATCGCGCAAGGTGATTTTTT
>NZ_JBLWIM010000012.1:1150774-1179673 GCF_048381525.1 Christiangramia qingdaonensis | reverse complement strand
CATATACTGGAAACATACCTACAACTTTAGAAACTCCAATTCTCGATCTTAGTAATGCTGCTGCAGCAAGCTTGGATTTTGATCAGGCTTTCTATTTTGCTAATGATGATGTAGCTGTGATTGAAATCTCAACCGATGGTGGTACTACTTATACCAATTTGCGAGTAATGCACGCTGCCGGTTCGGGTGTTTTAAAATGGCTTTCAGCTGGAACAGCTCAATCTACAGCTGGTTCCAATGCCACAAATTATAATTTCAGTACTGATAATACTTCAATTTCTCTTAACGACTATATTGGTGAAAGCCGTGTAAGAATTCGCTGGTCTTTTACCGGCACCAGTGATAATAGTGTTTGGGCAATGGACAATATATTTGTCAACAATGAAGTTCCCGTTGATACGGAATTAGAATGGACGGTTGGAATTGGTAATCCGGATGAGTCGCCAATCGAACAGGGAGAAACTAGTATAGCAATCAATTTTGTACCTCAATCGCCAGGTGTTCATGACTACGGTGCTACAGCATTAATCAATGGTTGTAGAACTTATGATGAAGAGGGAACAGATTTAATAACCATTCCTGTAACTTATTCCTATGCTGGAGAGGATATTATTTATACTGAAGAGCAATGCGGGCAAAATGTGGTGCAACTTAATGCTTACGATAATAATCTCACAGCTAACCAAAACTTCCAAAAACAAGCATACCCCACAAAACCGGAAAATTGCCTAACATGTGACGCACCAGGCACACAGGAAGTTGGAACCTGGTCCTGGAGTGGTAATTCTCCGGATTGTCAAGCACCCGAATTTTCTGATGTTAATGATCCCAATGCAACTTTTAGTGCAGGAGCTGGAACCTATACCTTAACCTGGACCGTAGATGGTTGTAGCGATGAAATGATTGTAACTATTAGCAATTGTGAAACTGTTAATTTTGATGGTGAGAATGATCATGTTGATTTCGACGACAATTTTAATCTTAGTGGGGCTTTTAGCCTTGAAGTTTGGGTTAAACCGGAAACTCTTTCCGGTAAGCATACCATATTATCAAAAAGAGATGGTAACTATTCCAATAGCGCCCCTGGATATGATTTAAGAATTACTAACGGTATTGTCTCATTTAATTGGGATAAAACCGGAGCAATCTCTTCTCCTCATAAAATAACAGACAATGACAGGTGGTATCATATTGCACTATCACATACCAGTACTGGGGAGTATCGATTATATATAGATGGCTTGCTTATGAAAAACACAGGGGGAGCCGCTCCAACCGCTAACGATTATCGTGCGATTTTAGGAGCTATGGATATGGAAAACTCCTTGGATACCAGAGATTTTTATCACGGTTGGATGGAAGAGTTGAGAGTCTGGAATGTTGCGTTAACACAAGACCAAATCAAATTGATGATGAACCAACATATCACTAAAGGAACAAATGATGAACTTATTGGTGAAGTCATTCCAGTTGCTACTGATTTGAACTGGAATAATCTAGACGCCTATTACCGAATGGATAATATAAGTTGCGGGAATCTCGATGCTTATACTATCGATGGCATCTCTTTTAAAGGTAATTCTGGAAAACTACTCAATATTACCTCTCCTCAACAAACTACTGCTCCGCTGCCTTACGAATCCAACAATAATGGCAACTGGGATACTATGAGTACCTGGCTATATCCAGATGTCTGGGATGCGCCAAACTCAAAGGGTATTAATGATCAATCGATCAATTGGAACATTGTGGTTGCGAAACATAACATCACGAATTCTACTAGAAATATTAATCTACTCGGCTTAGTTTCTCAAAGTGGCACCATCGAATTTGAAGGTACTACAAATTCAAATAGTGGTAAGGGATCTGGAAATGGGCTTTTTATATCTCGCTATCTACGACTGGATGGTGTGATAGATCTTAACGGAGAATCTCAGTTAATACAGCCAGAGGGTAGTATTATCGCTCCGGAAAGTTCTGGAAATCTACAGATAGATCAGCAAGGAAAGGCAAATAGCTACAATTACAACTACTGGACTTCACCAGTATCTAATATTGATACCCCTAATTTAAACGGGGGATTTTCTTTGAATACTGTATTATATAACGGAACAAATCCTTTTACTTTCCAACCCAGTTTCCGAGCTGCAGATGGAAATGATATTGTACTAAGTTCATACTGGCTATACACATTTAGCGGTGATGCCGATGATTATTTTACCTGGCTTCAATTTGATGAAACCTTTAAACTAGAACCTGGAATTGGTTACAGTATGAAGGGAACTTCAGGTGCTGCCGATTTAAATGTACATCAAAATTACACCTTCAGAGGTATGCCAAATAATGGTGATATCTCTGTGGCAGTAGGAAATGATCAAAACTTACTTACTGGTAATCCATATCCATCGGCTATAGATTCAGAAATGTTCATTGAAGAGAATGCGATACAACAACAAAATTTCAATGGCACCCTTTATTTCTGGGATCATTTTGGTAAGATCAATAGCCATTACCTGGAAGAATACGTTGGAGGCTATGCCGTTTTAAACAAGTCAGGATCGGTATCTTCAGCGAGTTCTGTCGACTCCAGAATAGAAACGGAGACAGATTTACGGGGCTCAAAGAAACCAGGAAGATATATTCCGGTAGGTCAGGGATTTTTCATAAACACTCAGGGTGCTTCAAATCCGCAACAAATTACTTTCAAAAATAAATATAGAGTTTTCGTTCCTGAAAGTTCCGGAGACTCTCAATTTCATTCTCAGGAAGATGATCCTAAAAAATCGGATGAGAATAAATATGAAAAAGACACGAGACATAAGATTAGATTAAAACTGGAATCTCCTAAAGGTTATCACCGCCAGATTCTTGCCACTGCAGATGTGAATACTACCGATGGCTTTGATCTTGGATACGACGCACCGCTTATCGAAAACAATGTGGAAGATCTCTACTGGATGATCGATGAATCTGAATTCGTAATTCAGGGTGTTCCGGACTTCAATAAAGCAAGAGTCCTGCCTATAGGCTTCAAAATTGCTGAAGCCGGAGAATACACTATTAAGATCGATGAACTTGAGAATATTCAGAATGATATCGACATATATCTGTTAGATACAACAACTGAAGAATATCAAGACCTGATGAAATCTGATTATACGGTGAGTACAGATAGTGTTGGTGTTTTCAATGAGAAATACCAGATCGTATTTCAGAAACTGGAAGAGGAAGTTTCAGAAGAAGTAGTGGAAGAAAAGCCAGAAGTCATAGAAGAATCAGACCCAGATTTTCTGGATATGAGATACCTTCGTCAGACAGATGAGATTGCTTTGTACAATCCCGATCTTCAGAATATAGATTTTGTGGAGCTTTACAGCGTATCTGGACAGAAGATCATGACCTTTAGCGAAATTCCTACTGAAGAATCCATCAGTCTCCGAATTCAACAGAAATTGAGTTCTGCAGTGTATGTAGTGAAGATCTATGTTGGAGAAAAGATCTATTCCAAGAAGGTGATCATTACCAAATAATCTTGCAATTAACCTTTATATTTCATAGGCAAGTAGACTACTTTCTTAGTATCATAGAAGTCTTCTTCAAAATAATCGGATAGCTCAAAGATCTGGGCTGTCCGATAATCCTTTAATTCTTCTGAAAGATCTCCCCCTTTCAGATATAAAATTCCATTTTTGAAATCGTGCTTACTTTCCTTAGCGATCTTACCTTTCACCCAGCGAACAAAAGTTGGCATTACTGCTACCGCTCTACTCACGATAAAATCATACTGACCTTTAAGATCTTCTACACGCTGATTATGTGTGGTAACATTCTCAAGACCCAGACCTTCTGAAACCTCATCAACCACTTTAATTTTCTTACCTATAGAATCAACAAGATCGAATTTAGTTTCTGGATGCAGGATCGCTAGAGGGATTCCTGGGAAACCACCACCGGTTCCAACGTCCAGAACTCTTGATCCTGGAAGAAATGCCTGAACCTTTGCTATACCCAAAGAATGTAAAACGTGGCGAATATATAATTCGTCGATATCTTTTCTGGACACTACGTTAATTTTAAGGTTCCAGTCTTTATATAATTCTTCCAGTTTTTCAAACTTCTGAAGTTGATCTTCAGTTAAATTTGGGAAATATTTCTTTATTAGTTCCAAAGCATTCAATTTTCAGCAAAAATAGGCATTTTTTTATGTCCATTTTTTCTGAATAAACAGTAGCTGAAAATTTTAATATTATAACTTTGAAATGTTTCCGAAGCAGATGCTACATTGAAATAAAGTGGCATTTTCAGAATCATTAAAAATTTAAAGACATGCAGGAAAAACTATCGAACCGAATAAATGCGATGGCAACATCCCAAACACTTGCAATGGCCGCGAAAGCCAGAGAATTAAAAGCGGAAGGGAAGGATATTATTGGATTAAGTCTTGGAGAACCAGATTTTAATACTCCAGATTTCATTAAGGATGCCGCAATACAGGCCATTAATGACAACTACAATTCCTATACTCCGGTCGATGGTTATGTTGAATTAAAGGATGCCATTATTTCTAAATTCAAAAGAGATAATGATCTTACCTATGATCGCTCACAGATTGTTGTCTCAACCGGTGCCAAGCAATCCCTGGCTAATGTTGCCATGGTTGTTCTTAATCCCGGAGATGAGGTACTTCTACCCTGCCCTTACTGGGTAAGTTATGCTGAAATTGTAAAACTTGCAGAAGGTGTTCCAGTGGAAGTTCCAACTAGTGTGGTAACCGATTTTAAGATCACTCCTGAACAACTGGAAGCTTCTATTACTCCTAAAACCAAGATGATCTGGTATAGCTCTCCCTGTAATCCAAGTGGAATGGTGTACAGCAAGGAAGAATTAAGAGCACTTGCAGATGTACTTAAAAAATATCCAGATATAGTGGTGGTAAGTGATGAGATCTACGAGCATATCAATTTTGTAGGAGATCACGCGTCTATGGCTCAATTTGAAGATATGTATGACCGAACGGTCACAGTAAATGGTGTTTCAAAGGCATTTGCCATGACCGGATGGAGAATTGGTTATATTGGAGCTCCGGCTTACATCGCTCGAGCCTGTAATAAAATGCAGGGACAAATTACCAGTGGTGCTAACTGTATTGCGCAGCGTGCTGTGATCACTGCTTTGGAAGCTCCGGTGAGCAAAATTAGTCATATGATCGATACTTTTAAATCAAGAAGAAAGCTGATTATTGATCACCTTAATGAGATCGATGGATTTGTAACAACAGAACCTCAGGGTGCGTTCTATGTATTCCCTAATATCTCTGCATTCTTCGGAAAAACGATCGATGGTACTAAAATTGAAAATGCAAGTGACTTTTCGATGTTATTATTAGAAAAAGCGAATGTCGCCACGGTAACTGGCGAAGCTTTTGGAAATCCTGATTGTATTCGTATTTCATATGCCGCAAGTGAAAGTCAGATCGAAGAAGCTATAAAAAGAATTAAAGAAGTGTTATCATAATTGCAGTTTTACACAAAACAAAAAAAACCGGCCAAGGCCGGTTTTTTTTCTATAAATTCAGGTTATCTATTACGCCAGAAGAATGGAGTTAATATGATAAGTACAGTAAATAGTTCCAGTCTACCTATCAGCATCAAGAAAGCTGACCACCATTTTCCGAAATCTGATAATATGTCAAAGTTATTTACTGGACTTAAACCTCCGAATGCGGGTCCAATATTCCCCAGTGAAGATGCAGCACCTCCAATGGCTGTTTGAAAATCCAGCCCCATTCCTGCAAATACTACTGCTCCAATGATAAAGGACAGCATATACAGTATAAAAAAGCCTAGAATATTAAAAACGATCTCCTTACTAATCGACTTCCCATTGAATCGTACCGGAAGTATTGCATTTGGATGTAAAGTTCTTTTAAATTCGATGATCCCGTTCTTGATCATGATAATATGACGCATTACCTTCACTCCACCAGCGGTACTCCCTGCGGAACCACCCAGAAAGAACAGTCCGAAATAGAGAATAGTTAGAAAAGGCGTCCACATCGTATAATCGGCAGAAACAAACCCGGTAGTGGTGATCACAGTTAGTACCTGGAAAAGAGAATGTCTGAAAGCACTTTCTGCTTCACCCCAAACCATTGGATGCTCGATACTTGAAATTGCAACATCTGCCTGGAAATAGACCACTAGTGCTGAAATTGCGGTAAATCCAAAGATGAAAAACATATACCATTTGAACTCATCATCATGCAAAATCTTTTGCACCTGACCCTTAAAAGCAAAGTAACTTAGTACAAAGTTACTACCCGCCAGCAACATGAAAAGTATGATAATATACTGAATTGCTGGATTATCGTTCCAGTAAGCTAAACTTGCGTTCTTGGTAGAAAAACCTCCTGTAGATAGTGTACTGAACGCATGATTAATAGCATCAAAAAAGGTCATTCCAGCCACCCATAAAAGGATAGTTTCAGCTACCGTATAGGAAACATAGATAAGCCATAGACGCTTGGCAGTATCTGTAATACGTGGCTTTAATTTATCTGCGCTTGGACCAGGGGACTCCGCAGAGAATAATTGCATCCCTCCAATTCCAAGCAATGGCAAAATTGCGATGGCTAGAACGATTATTCCCATTCCGCCAATCCAGTGGGTTAGACTTCTCCAGAATAGAATACCCTTTGGAATCGCTTCAATATCATTAAGAATGGAGGCACCGGTAGTGGTGTATCCAGACATAGTTTCGAAGAACGCATTTGTAAACGTTGGTATAGACTCACTAATGAGATAAGGCAAGCTACCACTTAAGGCCATAAAAATCCATCCAAAGGTTACAATAATATAACCCTCTCTTTTCTTTACCTCCTTACTATGACCACGAGTTGTAAACATGAGCAAGGTCCCGGTAAATAACGTCACTAGAGCAGCGGTTGAAATTTCAAGAGTTACGCCGTCATCATAAATATAGCTTACAAGGGTTGCTAAAAGCATAAAGCCGCCATTACACAGCAGCAATAATCCCATCACATGAAGAATTATCTGATAATTCAATCTGGGCATTAGAGGAAAAGTTTTTCTACTTTGTTAATAGATCTCGGTAAACAACAAACCACAATTCTGTCTCCAGGTTTGATTAGAAAATCACCTAGAGCGATTAAACCTTTACCATCGCGAATAATTCCACCAATAATTGCTGAACGAGGGAAATCCAGATCCTTGATCTTTTTATTTGAAACCTGGGAATTTGGTTTTACTATAAACTCCAGAAGTTCGGCATTCATATTATTAAGCTTGGTCATCGCTACAACCTCACCTTTTCTTACATAACGGAAAATATTATTCGCCGCCAATAGTTTCTTATTGATAAGTGTATCTATTCCAATAGAGTGACTCAGCTGAAAATAATCCATATTCTCGACCAATGAGATAGTTTTCTTAACGCTTTTGGACTTCGCAACCAGACAGGACATAATATTAGTCTCTGAATTTCCGGTTACAGCAATAAAAGCATCCATATCATGGATATTTTCTTCCTCCAGTAATTCAACATTACGACCATCGCCATTTATAATTAAAACATTAGGAAGTTCATCTGCCAGCTCATATGCTTTTTCTCGATCTTTCTCTACCAGCTTAACATTGAAATTATTCCGACAAAGATCCTGTGCGGTTTTTCTACCAATCTTACTACCCCCAAGCACCATTATATTCTTGATATCCTGTCGAACTTTCCCGGTTAATTTGTATAACTCCTCTACACCATTTTTAAGAGTGATAAAGTAAACCTGATCACCATCCTTAAATTGTGTGTCTCCCCTCGGTATCAACGTATATTGAGTTCCAAATCTCTGAATTGCAATAGGAACAAAGTTTAATTCTGGAAAAATTTTGGCTGCTTCCTTTACTGTCTTTCCTACAAAGGTTGCAGTTCTTGACAAACTAACTCCGATCATGGTTAGTGCACCCTCTTCAAACTCGTAGCTATCATTGAACGCCGACTGATTCAGCAGTAATTCAATTTCACGTGATGCAAGCGCTTCTGGAGAAATAAGTTCATCTATTCCAAAACGGGTGAATCCCAATTCTCCCTGATTTTCCAGATATTCAGTATTTGAAATTCTGGCGATGGTTCTTTTCGCTCCAAGCTGCTTGGCCAGTACACATACGGTAATATTAGTAGCCTCACTTGAAGTTACACTAATCACCATATCTGTATGTTTCACCTGCGCATCCTTTAATATTCTGATGGAACTGGCATCGCCTTTAATGGTCCTAATATCCAAATGAGTGTCAGCATAAGCAAGGTTATCTCTATTTGGGTCAATTAGCGTAATATCCTGAGATTCAAAGGAGAGTAATTTAGCTAAATGAAATCCTACTTCACCTGCGCCGGCGATAATTATTTTCATATAACAGCTTCAAATTGTGAAAGCAAAGTTAAGTTATTTTGCAGAAAGGAAAAATCTCTTTTCAGAGATAAATAATCGGCTAATATCCATTATTTTCTACATATCAGTTATCTTTGAATCAAATTTCACCTATGAGTAAGAAAGTTACTCCATATAAAGACTCGGAGCTCACCAAGAAAAAGCAGGTAGAACAGATGTTCGACAATATATCTGACAATTATGATGGGCTAAACAGGGTTATATCTATGGGAACCGATGTAAGCTGGCGAAAGAAGGTTGTTGCTGCTGTAGCTGCAACTAAGCCTGATAGTATTCTAGATATTGCTACCGGAACTGGCGATCTTGCCATACAAATGGCGAATACTGGAGCGACTAGAATCGTTGGCCTTGATCTATCTGACGGAATGTTAAGCGTTGGTAGAAAAAAGATTGCTGCTAAAGAGCTTGATGTTGAAATCGAAATGATTCAAGGGGATTCTGAAAATTTACCATTTGAAGCTGATAGTTTTGATGCAATTACGGTTGCATTTGGGGTTCGAAATTTTGAAAACCTGGAACTCGGACTTTCAGAAATATTTCGTGTTTTAAAACCTGGTGGTATTTTCGTTGTTCTGGAAACTTCAGTTCCAACAAGATTTCCATTTAAACAGGGCTACAAGATATATTCATCTATGATATTACCGGCTATAGGAAAGTTATTTTCAAAGGACAAGGATGCCTACTCCTACCTAAGCGAAAGTGCTGCAAGTTTTCCTTATGGCAAGGAGTTCAACAATATTTTATCGAAAACCGGGTTTACTAATGTGAGAGACTTACCTCAAACCCTGGGAGTCTCCACTATATACATTGCTTCAAAGTAGATACATGAAGAAATTTTTTATAATTGCCCTTTTTCTATCCATTTCAAATGCGTCTTTCGCCCAGTTATTTTCCGGAGAAAGCGTAGTAAACCAACCTAATATTGATAACGCTATATGGTCTTGGGGTTATTTTCTAGGCTTTAATAGCTATGATTTTGATTTCGACTATATCGATTACAATCCGAGTACTGTAACGGGTCAGGACATTAGGGTTGGAACTAGAACGGGTTTCAACGTAGGTTTGGTCGGAAACTTGAAACTAACTAATAATTTAGATCTAAGATTAGAGCCCGGTGTAAATTTCAATACCAGAGATTTTCAGGCTTTAAAAGCAGATGAAGCTACCTATAGAGAGATAAGCGCAACGTATGTACACATTCCACTATTACTGAAATTCAATGCGAACAGGCTGAATAACTTCAGGCCTTTCGTGACCGGTGGTCTTTCTACATCGATAAATCTAAGTAGCAACGAAAATAATCCGGATGACAATTCTGCTGGTCAATTCCGCATGAAAACCAATACGTATTATTACGAGATTGGATTTGGTATAGATCTGTATTTATACTACTTCAAACTAACGCCATCAATTAGAGGAGTATTTGCAATTAATGACGAATTAGTGAGAGATGAAAACCCCAATAGCATATATACAGGTAACGTGGATTCAATGTCTTCAAGAGCTGTTTTTATCAACTTCACTTTCCAATAGACTCCTGTCTTCGGAATTCTGCGAGGGTAATAGCCGTTGCCGTAGCCACATTAAGACTTTCAGTATTTTGCTCCTTACCATATTGGGGAATGCTTATCTTCTGATTCACTAATTTCTGAATTTCAGAAGAAATGCCATTTGCCTCATTTCCGAAGATGACAAAACTTTCTGAGTCTAATTCACTTTGATAAATGTCGGACCCTTCTAAAAGCGTTCCATATATCGGGAAAGATTGTTTTTCAGAAATGAATTCATATAAGTCTGTATACACAATATTTACACGGGACAGAGAACCCATACTGGCCTGTACTACTTTGGAATTAAAACAGTCTACTGTATCTCTGGAACATATAAGATCTTTGATCCCGAACCAATCGCAAAGCCTGATGATTGTCCCAAGATTTCCAGGGTCTCGAACTCCATCCAAAACTACTTTCAATCCATTTTCTGCTACCGGCAAATCTTCTCGCATTCTGAAAACTGCAAGATAATCTGGAGCAGTAGTCAGGGAGCTTATCTTGGCCAGATCGGTTGAGTTCGCATCAAAGAAATCTCGCTCGTTAACCTGTTCTAAATTCTCCGGTCCAAATAAGGCATATAGCTCATAATCAGATCTCAAAAACTCTTTCACACCCTTAATTCCTTCAACTGTGAATAGCTTTTCACGTAGCCTGTGCTTTTTTTGAGAAAGACTTTTTATTAACTTAATCTGGCTTTTGCTTACCATACAAAAAATGTATTTTTGAGCCCTAATCGATTATACTTGACACGGCTTCTCGCAAAAATATTATTATTTTTTTTAACGACTGTTCTTATCCTTAGCTGTAATGCTGTAAAAAGATTAGAAGCCGATGAAAATCTATTGGTAAAAAACGAAATCTTTGCCAATGACGAACTAGTTAAGGATTCCAGAATTAAAAATCAACTTTACCAAAAACCAAATACTAAACTATTAGGTTTTCCGCTTAGACTGCATTTCTACAATTTAGCACGGCCTGAAATTGACAGTATCCTCACAGAGAAATTTCTTGAGAACGAATCCAGAAGAAAGCGTCTTACAGCAATACTATCAAAAAAACAATTTGATCAATATATATATTTCAAAAAGGAGTTTAACCAGTGGATAAAAAGAACTGGAGAAGCACCTGTAGTTCTAAATAAGGAGCAGGCAGATAAGTCAGTTAACAGGTTAAAATCCTGGTACTGGAACAATGGATGGTTCAATGTGGAAGCAGATTACAAGGTATTGCCTATAAAAAATAAAGAAAAACGGGCTAAAGTAGAATACTACGTCAAACCTGGAAAGCCTTACACGCTAGACTCGCTTATTACAGAAATTGCTTCACCCGCACTTGACAGTCTTTACGAAGCTAACAAAAAAGAAAGTGAGATCATAGCTGGTACGCAGTATAACACTATAGATTTCAACGAAGAAAGAGATAGATTATCAGACCTTTTCAGAAACAATGGGGTTTATAATTTTGACCAGGAATATATCAGTTTTGATGCAGATACTGTGGACACAAACCACAAGTTAAACACTACTCTGATCATCAAGAATGAGCGGAATAACATAGGAGACAGTATAACTAGAACCCCTTTTAAAATCCATACGATAAGTAAAGTAAAGATCTTTACAGATTATAGTTTCGCTAACCGAAATATGCCGATTCTGGACAGTGCTACTTATCGACGTTATGAGCTGTTTAGTTTTGAAGAAATGCGGTATAAGCCAGAAGCTGTTACCGATGCTGTTTTTATAAGACCCGGTATGATCTATCGTGATCTTGACCGAACAAGGACTTATAACAGACTAAATTCCCTGCGAGTTTTCAAGTATCCCAATATTCAGTATACTCCAGATCCTTCAGATAGTACCAACACAAAACTGATCTCTAATATATTTCTTAGTCCGCTTCCAAAGTATTCGCTTGGTTTCGATTTTGACGTTTCACAAAGTAATATTCAGAAATTCGGAATTGGATTCGGAGGCTCATTCCTGATTAGGAATATTTTTGGCGGACTGGAGAACCTGGAATTATCTGGTCGTGGTAGCATCGCCTCTTCTACAGATGCGGCAGCAAGTGCAGATAAGGACCGTTTTTTCGATATCACTGAAGTTGGTGCCGATTTAAAATTGACTCTTCCGAGGATATTCTTACCTATAGATACTGAAAGGCTTATTAAAAAATACATGGCACCCTTTACCAGTATGAGTCTTGGATTTAGCTCCCAGAGAAATATTGGTCTGGATAAGCAAACATTTTCAGGGATTTTGAATTATAACTGGAACCCGTCTAAACAGCTTACTAACAGCCTCGATCTACTCAATATCCAATACGTTCGAAATTTAAATACTGAAAACTACTTCAATGTCTATCGGAATTCATTTGAAGAATTGAATTCTATTGCAAAGCGAAGTAATTTTGACTTCAGCACTCCGGGAAGTGATCTGCAAATTCCTGAAGAAGCCGATGGATTTATAGATTATGTCATTAATGAAGACAGACCCAATACTGGTCTGGAGAATGAAGACTACCTGAATACGCTAGACATTTACGAGCGTAAATTGAGACTTACTCAAAATAACCTGATTTTCGCTTCCAGCTACACTTATTTATGGAACACACGGGAAAGCCTTTACGATAAGGAGTTCTCGCGTTTTAGATTCAAAATAGAAACCGCCGGAAATGTGTTATCAGCTCTTTCTAATGTTTTTAATTACCCCGAAAATGACCAGGGAAATGAGAAAGTTTTAGGAGTCGCATATTCTCAATACGTCAAAACTGAACTGGATTTTATTAAGCACTGGGATCTAGGGAACGATCAGATCTTTGCAGTTCGCGCTTTTGGAGGAATCGCCATACCCTATGGCAATGCGAATGATATTCCAATCACCAAGACATTTTTTGCTGGCGGACCTAATGACAATCGTGCGTGGCAGGCTTATGACCTTGGACCCGGTAGCAGCGGAAGTATCCTGGAGTTTAATGAGGCAAACCTGAAACTTGCCTTCAATGGAGAATATCGCTTCGGAATTTTTGACCAGTTCAAGGGTGCTTTATTCGTAGATGTGGGAAATATCTGGAACGTTCTTGATTCCAGAACTTCTAAAGATGTAGTTTTTGAGGAATTTTCAGATCTTGAGGAATTAGCTGTTGGAAGTGGATTTGGTCTTCGTTATGACTTTAACTTTTTTGTATTAAGATTTGATATAGGCTTCAAAACTCACGATCCAGGACAACCTGAAGGAGATCGATGGTTTCAGGAGTATAATTTTAACCATGCTGTTTATAACGTAGGAATCAATTATCCTTTCTAAGCCAGTTTATTTTCTTATTTTTGTGAACATAATCAACTAAAAGTTATGAGTCACAATATCAAACCGGGCGTTGCCACTGGAAAAGAAGTTCAGGAGATTTTCAATTATGCTAAAGAGAAAGGTTTTGCCCTTCCCGCTGTTAACGTAATTGGATCAAGTAGTGTGAACGCTGTTCTGGAAACTGCTGCTGAGTTAAATTCACCTGTTATTATTCAATTTTCTAATGGTGGTGCGCAATTTAACGCTGGTAAAGGATTGTCTAATGAAGGAGAACAGGCTGCGATTGCCGGTGGAGTTGCTGGTGCAAAACATGTGCACGAAATGGCAAAACTTTACGGTGTACCAGTGATCATGCATACAGATCACTGTGCTAAAAAATTACTTCCGTGGATCGACGGACTTTTAGATGCCAGTGAAAAACACTACGAACAATTTGGTAAACCTTTATACAGTTCTCATATGATAGATCTTTCCGAAGAACCTCTGGAAGAGAATATGGAGATCTGTAAAAGATATCTTGAGAGAATGTCCAAAATGGGAATGACTCTCGAGATCGAGCTTGGAATAACAGGTGGTGAGGAAGATGGAGTGGACAACTCTGATGTTGATGCTTCTAAACTTTATACTCAGCCAGAAGAAGTTGCATATGCTTATGAAGAATTAAGCAAAGTGAGTGATCAATTCACTATCGCTGCAGCTTTTGGAAATGTGCACGGTGTTTACAAACCAGGAAATGTGAAGTTAACTCCAAAGATACTGAAGAATTCTCAGGAATATATCACGAAAAAATATAACGTAGAAGAAAATCATATCGATTTTGTTTTCCATGGTGGAAGTGGTTCTACAGTAGAAGAAATTCGTGAAGCTATAGGATATGGTGTTATCAAAATGAACATTGATACCGATCTTCAATATGCTTATCTAGAGGGAATTCGTGATTATATGGGAGCTAAAAAGGATTACCTGGCTACACAAATTGGAAATCCCGATGGCGACGATGTACCTAACAAGAAATATTATGATCCACGTAAATGGGTTAGAGAAGGTGAATTAACTTTCAAAACGCGTTTAAAGAAAGCTTTTGAGGACCTTAATAACGTAAATACATTATAAATAATTCTCTATAACAGTCTTTTTCTTCGGAATCAGACTGTTTTTTATTGCCATAAATTTGACAACCCTGACGATTAAAATTTGAAAGAAATGGCTTGGTTTAAAAGAACACAAAAAGGAATTCAAACTCCTACTGAAGATAAAAAAGATGTCCCTAAAGGTTTATGGTACAAATCACCTACCGGGAAGATCGTAGATGCCGAACAATTGGAAAGCAATTTTTATGTAAGTCCGGAAGATGGATATCACGTAAGAATTGGTAGCAATGAGTATTTCAAAATTCTCTTTGATGATAACAATTTCAAGGAACTTGACAAGAATGTCACTTCCAAGGATCCTCTGAATTTTGAGGATACTAAGAAATATACAGACAGACTCAAAGCTGCGCAGGAAAAGACCGGTTTGAAGGATGCAGTACGAACTGCTGTTGGAAAATCTAAAGGAAAAGACCTGGTGATCGCCTGTATGGATTTTAAATTCATTGGTGGTTCTATGGGGTCTGTTGTAGGAGAAAAAATTGCCCGAGCAGCAGATTATGCACTACAGAATAAAATTCCTTTCATGATCATTTCCAAATCTGGAGGTGCCAGAATGCAGGAAGCTGCACTCTCATTGATGCAACTTGCAAAAACTTCTGTGAAGTTAGCTCAACTTGCCAATGCGAAAATTCCCTATATATCTCTTGCTACAGATCCTACCACTGGAGGAACTACGGCAAGTTTTGCTATGCTAGGAGATATTAATATTTCTGAACCAGGAGCATTAATAGGATTTGCAGGACCTAGAGTTGTAAAAGATACCACTGGAAAAGATCTTCCAAAGGATTTCCAGACTTCAGAATTTCTGAAAGAAAAAGGATTTTTAGATTTCATCACACATAGATCTGAATTGAAGAACAAAGTGAATTTATATCTTGATCTAATCCAGAATCAACCTGTGAGAAAATAAGTATATATTTCAGTTTACAGAACAAAAAAAACGACCTGATCTCTCAGGTCGTTTTTTTTGTTTCTGCGCTTCAGGATTAATCGATCTTTCCTGAAACATGATCTTCTCTAACTTTTGGATCGCGATACTTGCAACAATCATCAAGCTTAGCATAAGCTTCATCGGTAGCTTTTAAGCTATCGAGATCATGCCCGGCATCGAGAATATTGCCTTGGATCGTTTTAAGATCTGTTTTCTTTTCATTGAAGATCAACTGTAGTTCCTGAGTTTCTAAATTCCAATCTGCAAATTTCACACCTTTTGATGTAATACCTGCTTTCTCGATTCTATCCTTGCACATCATACAAACACCATCTACTTGAAATGACGCTTTTGCATTGCGATCCTGAGCAAACATGCTGGTAGAACCTACCATAAAAATTAATAATACTAAGTATTTCATATTCTTCTGTTTAATTCAATTTAAATCTAAAACCTGCGTAGTATAAATTACCAAAAACAGGACCATACACAAGAGTTGAGTCAAAATAATCTCCAAAAGGATCTTCCGCAGCAAGTATTGGTCGATCCTGTCTAACATTCGTAATGTTTTCTCCTCCAATATAAACCTCGAATCTACCTGAAAAAACCCTGGTTATTTGTGCGTTTAGTGTATTTAATGATGGTGAATATTCTCCTACCTGGAACTCCTCCGGATTTGTGGCTGTAGACGGAAATCTTTGTTCCCCGAGCCAATTATAGGTAGCGTCGAATTTCCATTGACTATTATTTTTTATTTCGGTTTCATAGGAAAGATTTGCAAAGACTCTATTTTCTGGGATAAGGGGTTTGATCTTAGTCCCAGTCTGATACTTAGTTTTTACATCGTAAAATTTATAAGCCATTCTTAGATCGAGGCGCTCTGCAGGATTGTAGCTAAATTCAGCCTGAAAACTATTAGCATAACTTTCCCCTTCCAGGTTATAAAAACTTATTTCCTGTGGGTTTTCCCAGTCGACTACCACCTGGTTCTGAAAGTCTGTACGATAGTAATCAAAGATCAGCTCTGCTTTTCTACTGAAAATATTGAAACCCTGCATATATGAAATTCCGTAATTCCAGGCGATCTCAGGATCCAAACCATAAATATCTCCGCTGGAACTTCTTTGAATATTGATCTCCCGGGAAGACGCGAATAGGTTTTGATTTTCAGCAAAAATATTAGCCGCACGTTTGCCACGACCAAATGATGCTCGCAATGCCGATTTAGCCCATGGTCGATACCTCGCGTGAACTCTAGGAGTAAGAAAGAAACCAAGCCGGTTATGATAATCTGCACGTACTCCTGCGGTAAGATTGAGCTTGTCCATATCGTCAAAGTTATACTCGAAAAAACCACCTACAGAATTATCTTTACGAACGTAATCTGTATCTTCTACCAGCTCATCATAAGAATCCTGAGTAAAATCAAGACCAGTTTTGATCTTGTGTCTGGAGTCACTAATAATACTATTATAGATAATGTTGGAATAAATACTATTATGCTCTATATCATAAACTCTTAGACCAAAGTAGGAATCCTGCAGATGATTGCTCACCGCTAATTGCATTCCAATACTCTGCCACGGAAGTTCCGGATTTACATATCCTAGTTTTCCTGAAAACTCATAACGTTGCGTATTGATCTCACTTCCCCAGGCATTTGTGGTTAATTTATCTGTATCAGGATCGAAATCCAGCTCTCCAGTTTGCTTTTCATCGTTCAGATAACGGAAATTCATAAAAGCAACGATCCCGTTCTCGTTATCGATATATTGCCAGCGATTCATCAAATTGATCTGATTATACAAAGGCATATCCAGGAAGTTGTCGTTATTGACATCGTGCTCTTCCTGATGTGAGTTTCCGTGTACAAAAATACCAGTACTCCACTTCTTATTCAGCTGAGTATTATAATGAGTATTGAGCTCCAGGCGCTTACTGCTGGCACCATAAAGGTTTACAAAAAATTTATCTGAATTTGCAGGTTTCTGAAGTTCAGCGTTGATCTGTCCGGCAATACTTTCATAACCATTAACCACACTACCCGCTCCTTTAGTAATCTGAATACTCTCCACCCATGTTCCCGGTGTAAAGGAAAGTCCGTAAGCCTGAGCGGCTCCTCTAACTGCCGGAATATTTTCAGTAGCGATTAATATATAAGGACTGGTTAGACCCAGCATTTTAATTTGTCGGGTTCCCGATATAGCATCAGCAAAATTTACATCTATGGAAGGGTTGGTTTCAAAACTTTCAGAAAGGTTACAACAGGCTGCCTTCAAAAGTTCATCGCTGCTAATATTCATAACATTTGTAGATTCCAGATAGGATCTCGACGTTGCTTTTTTCCGGGAAACCAGGTCTACTTCATCTAGATTTGCTGAAGGACTTAATTTATGAATAAAATTATCCTGATTATTTTTAATATTGAGAGTATCTGCTTTATAGCCCATAAAACTAATGACCAGCTTGTCATATTCCTTTTTATAAGGAATTGAAAATGCACCGTTGAAGTCGGTTATAGTTCCAACTTCCGTATTTAACCAGTAAACATTAGCTCCGGGCACAGGCATTTCTGTACCCATTTCCTGTACTTTACCCTTGAAGGTTTCCTGGGAAAAAATTACCGCAGGGAGTAGTAATATTATGAGAGATTGTATGATTTTCATCAATTAAATTTTGATTTTTGATAATAATTAAAGTACCCTCCGCCGTCTTTCTGCGGAAAGTGATAATTCTATTAAAAATCTAAATTCAGATTAAATATATCTGGTAGCACGACTGAAGGTCAAAGCTAATAGTAGGTGGATCGTAATGAAGTGAATTTTCCGGCCTTTTAGAATCCGGTTGGAAGAGTGAGAAGAAAGCGTTGCCGAATGCAACAAGAAAGACCTGTTGACCTACATCCAGATCGTCGATCTTTTTGGCGGTGGTGGCATCCTGTCCTTCCTGAACATCAATTACATCTTTACAGCAATGATCTATGATGTTGGTTACATCATCGGGATCGAGGCAACCTGAACATTTCTCCAATTCAGCAAAAACAGAAGAAGTGATTAGGTTATCGCCACAAAAATGTTTTTCTATGGCAAATGAATTGGTAATGACCAGCACAAGAAGCGCCAGTACTGAAACCATAAGTTTATGACATATACCTGTTTTCACCCTGCGAAAGTATAAATTTTACCTGACATTTAAATTTAAAACCTTATACATACGGAATAAAAAATAAATGATATCTTTGCCGCCTGACAGAAATGCTGTCAATACATAAAAATCATTTAAATAATATTGGAATGTATCTAGCAAAAGAGAAAAAAGAAGAGATCTTCGAAAAACACGGTAAATCAAAAAATGATACCGGTTCAGCAGAAGGACAAATCGCATTATTTACTTACAGAATTGCTCACCTATCTGAGCACCTGAAGAAAAACCGAAAGGATTTTAACTCAGAGCGTTCACTGGTAAAGCTTGTTGGTAAAAGAAGAAGCTTACTTGACTACTTGATGAAAAAGGATATCATGAGATATCGTGCAATCATTAAGGAACTTGGACTAAGAAAATAATTTTCAGGGGGCTTTATGCCCCCTTTTTTTATATCTTGAAACAACCTGTTACAGGTTTTAAAATTGTCGCCCAGGGGGTAGTTTTTCATTGGTCACAACAACTACACACAACACACAACCCGGCCGTCCGGATGGCGGAGACCTTTGTTTAACTAAAATGATCTGGTTGAAGTTATTCAGATCGAATTTGAAATTATTATGATTCCACAAACATTTAAGGAGGTTATCGATTTAGGAGATGGTAGAACTATTTCCCTCGAAACCGGAAAATTAGCAAAACAGGCTCACGGCTCTGTTGTCGTTCAAATGGGTAACGCTATGTTACTTTGTACTGTAGTATCTTCTTACAAGCCTACTACAATGGACTTCTTTCCACTAACACTGGATTACCGTGAAAAATTTGCAGCTGCAGGTCTTTTCCCTGGAGGTTACTTCAAGAGAGAAGCGAGACCAAGCAATGAAGAGATTTTAGTAATGCGTTTAGTAGACCGTGTATTGCGTCCACTATTCCCAAAAGACTACAAATTTGAAACTCAGGTAATGATCCAGCTAATGTCTCATGACGATGATGTTATGCCAGACGCTCTAGCAGGATTGGCAGCTTCTGCAGCAATCCAATTATCTGATATTCCTTTTGAAACTCCTATTTCTGAAGCTCGAGTAGCAAGAATTAATGGAGAGTTCGTTCTTAACCCAAGCAGAGAGAAACTTGCTGAAGCAGACATGGATATCATGGTTGGAGCTTCTGCAGATTCTGTAATGATGGTTGAAGGACAATTTGATGAATGTTCTGAAGAAGAGATGGCTGAAGCAATTAAATTTGCTCATGAGGCTATTAAAATTCAGTGTGAGGCTCAGGTGAAACTTGCTGAAGCATTTGGAAAGAAAGAACCAAGAGAATACGAAGTAGCTGCAACAGATGCAGATATTGAGAAGAAAATTCTTGATGCTACCTACCAGAAATCATATGATATCGCTAAAAGCGGTACCAGCAAAAAAGAGAGAAGTGAAGCTTTTTCTGCTTTAAAAGATGAAGTAAAAGCGATGTTCTCTGAAGAAGAGTTAGAAGAAAAAGGTAAAATGATCTCCGGATATTTTGCAGATGCTCAAAAGAAAGCTGTTCGTGATGTAACTCTTAAAGAAGGAACTAGATTAGACGGTAGAAAAACCGATGAGATCAGACCAATCTGGTGTGAGGTAGATTACCTTCCATCTACCCATGGTTCAGCGATCTTTACTCGTGGAGAAACTCAGGCACTGGCAACAGTTACTTTAGGTACTTCCAGAGAAGCTAACCAGGTAGATCTTCCAACTCAACAGGGAGAAGAAACATTCTATTTACATTATAACTTCCCTCCTTTCTCAACCGGAGAAGCTTACCCAATTAGAGGTACTTCGAGACGTGAGGTTGGTCACGGGAACCTTGCTCAAAGAGCATTAAAAGGAATGATTCCAGCAGATTGTCCTTATACTGTGCGAGTAGTATCTGAAGTTTTAGAATCTAATGGTTCTTCTTCGATGGCTACAGTTTGTGCCGGTACAATGGCATTAATGGATGCTGGTGTTCAATTGAAGAAACCAGTTTCAGGTATTGCCATGGGATTAATTTCTGAAGGTGATGACTACGCAGTACTTTCTGATATTCTTGGAGACGAAGATCACCTTGGCGACATGGACTTTAAAGTTACAGGTACTGTAGATGGTATTACTGCCTGCCAGATGGATATTAAGGTGAAAGGACTTTCTTATGAAATCTTGGTAGCTGCATTGAAACAGGCTCGAGACGGTAGACTTCATATTCTAGAGAAACTTACTGAGACGATCCCAAGTGCAAATACTGAAGTTAAAGCTCATTCTCCTAAGATCATCACCAGAAGAATTCCAAATGAATACATTGGTGCATTGATTGGACCAGGTGGAAAAGTAATACAGGAACTTCAAAAAGAAACTGGAACTACGATCGTTATTAACGAAGATCCCGTTACAGAAGAAGGTGTTGTTGAAATCCTGGGAACTCAACAGGAAGGAATTGACAAGGTTCTTGCTAAGATCGAATCAATTACATTCAAGCCTGAAAAAGGTAGCGTATATGAAGTAAAAGTGATTAAGATCCTTGATTTTGGAGCTGTTGTGGAATATGTGGATGCACCAGGAAATGAAGTATTGCTTCATATCTCTGAACTCGCATGGGAACGCACCAATGATGTGAATGACGTTCTTAAAATGGGTGATGTGATCGATGTGAAATACTTTGGTCTTGATCCTAAAACCAGAAAAGATAAAGTCTCTCGTAAGGCATTGCTAGAAAAACCTGAAGGTTACGTGGCTAGACCACCAAGAGATGACAAACGCGATAATCGTGGATCCAGAGATAATCGTGGTTCTCGTGATAACCGAGGCCGTGATAATCGTAGAGACGATCGTCGTGACGATAGAAAACCAAGAGAAGATAAAGAATAGTTTATCCCTCACTAATAAAAAAAGCCCGGATCTTCCGGGCTTTTTTGTTTCTATACTGTAAGGCTTTCAACTTCCTGCAGACCTATCTAAAGACTTTTTCAAAATTATTATGTGAGAATTTGCGTTAGGGATTGTAGCGAATAGCCCACAGCGACTGCAAGGAGCGCGGACTAGTAGCGTAAAGCCCGGCACGAAGTGCAACGCCCGGAAAAATATTTTAAAACTTTTTGTAACATTTTTTGGAATTCTTACGTATAACTACACAGAGACCCTATGCACAATTAAAATCCAAGAGAGATAGATGAGACAACTGAAGATTACGAAGCAGGTTACCAATCGTGAAACCGCTTCGTTAGACAAGTATTTGCAAGAAATTGGAAAAGTGGACCTGATCACGGCTGATGAAGAAGTGGAACTGGCACAAAGAATTAAAGCGGGAGATGACCGCGCGCTGGAGAAATTAACCAAAGCGAACCTTCGTTTTGTTGTTTCTGTAGCCAAACAATATCAAAACCAGGGATTAACCTTACCTGACCTTATCAACGAAGGGAATCTAGGACTTATAAAAGCTGCGAAACGTTTTGATGAAACTCGTGGTTTCAAATTTATATCTTATGCCGTATGGTGGATTCGTCAATCTATCCTGCAGGCTTTAGCTGAGCAGTCTCGTATTGTTCGTCTTCCATTGAACAAAATTGGATCTATAAACAAGATCAACAAAACTTTTGCTTTCCTTGAACAGTCACACGAGCGTCCGCCAAGTGCTGAAGAGATTGCAAAAGAACTGGATATGACAATTAATGACGTTAAGGAATCAATGAAGAATTCTGGTCGTCATGTATCCATGGATGCTCCGCTTGTAGAGGGTGAGGATTCCAACCTTTATGACGTACTACGTTCAGGTGAATCTCCAAATCCAGACAAGGAACTTCTCCATGAGTCTCTTAGAACTGAGATCGAGCGTGCACTGGAAACTCTTACTCCGCGTGAAGCTGATGTGATCAGACTTTATTTTGGACTTGGTGATCAACATCCTATGACACTGGAAGAAATTGGCGAAACTTTTGATCTCACCAGAGAAAGAGTACGCCAGATCAAGGAAAAAGCTATTAGAAGATTAAAGCATACTTCCAGAAGTAAGATTTTAAAAACCTATCTTGGTTAAAATATTTAAGATGACAACAGTTTAGTGACGGGAGTGATGACCCGTTATGAGAATAACTGTTCGTTTTTTGATTGATGAATGACCCCGGAGTGATGACCGGGGTTTTTTCTTTTCTATATCTGACTAAATTTTTGTTAATCTAATTCCGGTTTACTCTAATCCGCGATTTTGTTCTTAAATTCTATTCAAAAGAAATTCTGATCATGAAGAAGATATTAATTGCAGGAGCCTCTGGAGTATTAGGCATGGAACTTTGCGGATTATTGAGTCAGGACGACGGTATAGAGCTCAGGCTACAAACCAGTTCCAGTGAAGGAGCTGAAAAATTGAAAAATTTTAGTACCGATATCTTTATTGCGGGAAATGAGGATGACTTTACCGGTATCGCAACAGATGTAGATATCGTGATTTCTACACTTGGAAATAGTGTGAGCCTCTTTACTAAAAACGATTCTTCGTTCTATCAAACAGATCTTCATACCAATAAGAAGATCCTTGAAGATGCAGAAAAGAATGAGGTCAGTAGATTTATATATGTTTCAATCCTGGGAGCAGAAGAAAATGAGAAAATGAACATTCCCGGCTCCAATAGACTTTTCGAAAAATCTTTGGAAAGCTCCGGTCTTGATTATACGATCATTCGACCAGTAGGATTATTTAGCGGCCTGCACGATTTGGGGATCATGGCCAAAAGGAAGCTAGTACCAGTGATTGGCGACGGAAAAGCGAAAACAAATTCCATGCATCAGGCAGACCTCGCGCTATTCATTACTGAAGTACTGGAATCAGGGGATAAATTAATTGAAATAGGTGGTCCAGAAATTCATACTCGTATGGAGATGGCTGAAATGATCGCTGAAAGATTCGATGCTAAGACATTAAAAGTTCCAGAAAGTATTGCTGAGGCAGGTGTTGTATTATCTTCCTTTTCTGAAGATATTAAACACAAACTTGAAAACTTTAAATATATCACCACTCATGAGATGATTGGGAAAGCCTACGGAACTAAGACTTTTAAAGAATATTTAGAACATATAGATGAAAACGAGCTACCCTAATGAATGAGGAATTTGATGTCATTATAGTTGGAAGTGGTCCAAACGGACTGGCTGCAGCCACCTATCTTCAAAAACAAGGTTATAGAACGGCAATATTCGAGCAGGCGGAGAAACCTGGTGGAGCGGCCAGAACAGAGGAAATTACCTTACCTGGTTTCAAGCATGATCTGGGATCTGCTGTGCATCCACTAGCCTTTGCATCTCCTTATTTTAAGACTTTACCTCTGGAAGATTACGGACTTAAATGGATACATCCGGAAATTCCATTCGCACATCCATTTGATGACGGTACTGCTTTTGCCTGTTATAAAGATATCCGGAAAACCGCCACACAGTTAGGAAAAGACGAACAGAACTATCTCAACCTACTTCTAGACTTTGTTGAGAAATGGCCAGAACTGGAAGAAGATTTACTTGCTCCCCTGCGATTCCCACAGAATCTTGAAATGATGTTCCGATTTGGTCTCAAGGCATTGCCATCAGCTAAATTTACCGTAGATCGTTATTTTAAAGAAGAAAAGACTAAGATCTTCTTTTATGGTGCCGCTGCACATTCCACTTTACCTCTCTCGAAGCTGGTCTCTTCCTCTTTCGGTTTGGTGTTGAATATCCTGGCGCATAGACATGGGTGGCCGTTTCCTGAAGGCGGCGCAGTTAAGATCGTGGATTCGCTTCTCGCGTACTACAAAGACCACGGAGGTAAAATTTTTCTAAACCAGACTGTATCTGATCTTAAAGATTTACCTCCAAGCAAGACTTTCATTCTGGACATGACGCCAAAACAAATTCTGAAAGTAAAGAATACTGATCTTAGCACAACATACAGAACTAGATTGGAAAAGTATAAATATGGAGCCGGGATCTTCAAGATGGATTGGGCTCTCGACAAACCTATTCCCTTCACGAACGAAATTTGCAAAAAAGCCGGAACCGTACATTTTGGATATAGTAAGGAATCACTTGAAGATTCTGAAGCAGCGGCACATGAAAACAGGTTATCCAGTGAACCTTATGTGTTGCTTGCACAGCCTTCAGTATTCGATAGTACCAGGGCTCCGGCAGGAAAACATACAGCCTGGGCTTACTGTCATGTTCCAAATGGCAACAAGGAGGATGTTTCTCTATATATTGAGAAACAGATGGAGCGAGCAGCTCCAGGTTTTAAGGAATGTATCATCGCAAAAAAAACTATGAGGACAGATGAACTGCAGGCTTTAAATCCTAATTTAATAGGTGGTGATATCAATGGAGGTAAACAGGATATTAGTCAGTTATTCACCAGACCAATAGCAAGCACTAATCCATATGCTACTTCAAATTCCAGGATTTTTATAGGTTCCTCTTCCACGCCTCCTGGTGGTGGCGTTCATGGAATGGGCGGATATTACGCAGCGAGATCGGCTGAAAAATTCCTAAAAAAATAATTTTAAGTTTGATACTATAATTCAAGAACTGATTGATAGGCAAATATAAATTTAAACCATATTTTCCTTAAACAGCACGTGCAAGATTTTTCCTGACATATTTTTTTTCATGCCTTTGTAAAAAAACAATTGCTCTTCGTCGGTTAATTTTTTTTTAAATTGTACGCCTAAATAATTTTTATTGCAATGCGTTATGCCATTAGTTACGTAAGCAGCGTAAGCCACACGTTATCAAACGATCAAATCCAGGAGGTTTTAGACTATAGCAGAAACTGGAATATCGAGCATAATATTACCGGAATATTACTCTACTCTGAAGGTAATTTTTTCCAGGTTTTGGAAGGAGACAAAGATCTTCTGCAATCATTATTTTCAAGAATAAGTATGGATGAAAGACATCGTAATTTGATCACTCTTTTCAGAAAAGAAGTTTCTGAGACAAAATTTAATACCTATAAATCAGATTTCATATCGCTGGATTCACGTTTTCAAGGTAAAAACATAGCCCTATATTTTTCTCAGATCGAAAAATTAAATCCAGAAATTCAAAGTTCTGTAAGATATATACTAAATAAATTTACCGAAGGAATTAAACTATCTTAGGATATTCGTTATTACAAATAATCACCCATTTCCCATGGAATTGTAGTTAGTTTTCCAGACCTTTCATAGAATTCGACAATTTCTGTATTTTCCATTTAACTGTATATAATTATAAACGAAATAATAACCTATGAGATATGCCATAAGTTACGTTAGCACAGCTAAAAGAAGTCTTTCAGAAACAGAAATTAGACAAATTCTGGATGATTCTGAAATCAATAATGATAAGCAGAATATTACCGGTCTACTACTCTATTCAGAAGGAAACTTTTTCCAGATCATTGAAGGAAATCAACAGCAGATTATTCAGCTTTATGAAACTATCAAAGATGACTCCCGTCATTACAATATTATAAAGCTCTTCGGAAAAGAAATTCAAAAAGAAGCCTTCGATGGTTTTAAAAGTGATTTTATTTCAGCAGATGCCCGCTATAGCAGTGATAGACTTCAGAATTATAAACGTTATCTCGAAGTTCTGGACAAGCCTACAAAAAACGCCGTTGCTAATATTCTAAAAGCATTTATCGTGTAATACTCTAAAAGCCTGTAATTCTTCTTATTTTTGCAGCTCACACAACAAAATTTTGATGAGCACAACACGTATTGCCCCTTCAGTTCTGGCTTCAGATTTCGGAAATCTACAGAGAGATGTAGAAATGATCAATCAAAGTGAAGCAGACTGGTTTCATATTGATATAATGGACGGTGTTTTTGTACCAAACATCTCATTTGGCATGCCGGTTTTGAAAGCTATTTCTCAACACGCGACTAAAACTATCGATGTTCACCTTATGATCGTAGACCCAGATAGGTATATTAAGGAATTTGCCGCTTTGGGCGCTAATATACTTACAGTTCATTACGAAGCATGCACCCATTTGCACCGTACCTTACAAGCTATCAAAGCTGAAGGCATGAAAGCTGGTGTTGCAATTAACCCGCATACGAACGTAGATCTGCTAAAAGATGTGATCAAAGATATTGATCTGGTTTGTATAATGAGCGTGAATCCTGGATTTGGTGGACAGAGTTTTATTGAAAATACTTTTAAGAAAGTACAGAAATTGAAGGAGATCATCATGACAAACAACGCACCAACACTAATAGAAATTGATGGTGGTGTTACCGATAAGAATGCAGCGGAATTAAGTAAGGCTGGAGCAGATGTATTGGTGGCCGGCAGTTTCGTTTTTAAGTCTGATGATCAGCCTGGAACCATTAAAAACTTAAGATCTATTGCAAACTCCTAACGAGAATTACGAACTGGTAATTATTGGTGGTGGTCCTATTGGTATCGCCTGTGCGCTGGAAGCTGAAAAGAAAGGGATTTCCTATGTGATTCTTGAAAAAGGCTGCTTGGTGAATTCGCTATACCATTACCCTACGAATATGACATTCTTTTCCACTTCTGAAAAACTGGAACTGGATAATATTCCATTTATTAGCAACAATCCAAAACCTGGGAAGCGAGAAGCTCTTGAATACTACCGAAGAATCACGGTCGCCAATAAGATCAATATTCACCTTTTCGAGAAGGTTACTGCTGTGGAGCCTAATATGGATTCAGGCCATATTGTGAAAACCACGAAGTCTGAATATCATACTTCTAAAGTAATCATCGCAACAGGTTTCTATGATATTCCTAATTACCTCGGGATTCCCGGTGAAGACCTGCCAAAGGTTTCTCATTATTACAATGATCCTCATTACTACGCAACCCAAAAAACTATTGTTGTGGGGGCTAGTAACTCTGCCGTGGATGCTGCACTCGAAATCTACCGAAAAGGTGGTGATGTGACCATGATCGTTCGAAAACCAGAAATTGGGAAAAGAGTGAAGTACTGGGTGCGACCAGATATTGTAAATAGAATTGAGGAAGGAAGCATTAAAGCATATTTTAATGCAGGTATTAAAGAAATTAGGACTAAAGAGGTTGTTATTGATACTGATGAAGGTGAAGTTTCGATACCTAATGATTTTGCGTTATTACTCACAGGATACAGGCCTAACTTTGGATTTCTGCAGGATATTGGGATTCATCTTTCTGAAGATGGCAGGAAAATTCCTGAGTATGATCCAGAAACAATGGAAACAAACATCCCAGGCATTTATCTTGCCGGCGTAATTTGTGGTGGAACTGAAACCCACAAATGGTTTATTGAAAACTCCAGAGTTCATGCAAAGATGATCATGAACGATATAGGTAAATAAAAAAAGTCGATTCAAATGAATCGACTTTTTTTATTTATCCTGATCAATACTTCAGTCCATCAGAACTACAGAGTTGGAACCAAGACCTTTTTTTCTTCCAATTAGCTTACCGTAAAACTCAAGATCTTCTTGATTGTGTTTAAAAGAGTGATCAATTTTTTTACCTATTTCTTTAATTGGAAATGAATAAACTTCGATCTGTGGATAAGTATTAAAATCATCCTCGGTTTTATTAATTCCAATTTCTACAGCTTTCGTTTGCTTATTATACACTGCGTACTCAGCCTGAAAGTTGTGTCTTAGAAGATCCATACAATCCTGGGAAAGTTCATTACATTCCTCACAATCACTCATATAGATCTTTACCAGTTCCTTCATTGTCAATCTTAACTGGTTGGTATTAAAATATGCTGCCATAATACTTGCTTTTTTATCTCATGGCTAAAGTATCGGATACCTAAGGCTTCGGAAACTATTTATAGAATGTTTAACGCCACTGTCTAAATAAATCAAAAATTTTCAAACTTATTCTAAGAACTTTGTAGAATTTTTTAGTTCTGTGTCAAAGCCCTTGCAGAACTAAATGAAGGAAGATTAAATGATACCGGAGATGTAAAATATCAAATTTGCAAATAAGCTGATGATTCAGATTGAGAATTCACAATATTATATATTTTCGTATAGGATACTTTAAAAATAGTAATCTTTGCAAGTTTCGCTATTCAATTACGGTTATCCATAATCTGAATATTGAAACTTTTATACATTGCGGTCAAATTGATTTGAAGGATTTATAATTCTTCAGTTCATTATAGAATGCCAGATCATATGGATTTGTAAACTGAGTAGGGTCGGTTTGCAATATCCGATCTGGCTTTTTTATTTATACCCATCAGTTTTACTTCGAAAAGATTTAAGCAGTTGTGAGTTCCAATAGCTGTATGCACTTAAAGTACTTGACTGGAAAAGTAATGGAAATAAAAAATCCGTAGAACAAATGCTCTACGGATTCTCTTT
>NZ_JBLWIM010000012.1:1147992-1150699 GCF_048381525.1 Christiangramia qingdaonensis | reverse complement strand
TAATAATTTATTTATTCAGTCTTTTTCTAACGATAGCTGAGATTGTTTTGCCATCTGCTCTACCAGCTAATCTAGCCGTAGAGGCACCCATTACCTTTCCCATATCCTGCATTCCGGTTGCACCGGTTTCTGCGATGACCTGGTCCACCTCTTTCTCAATTTCAGCTTCGCTCAATTGTTCTGGAAGAAATTCTTCGATCACAGCAGCCTGAGCTAATTCAGGTTCAGCAAGATCTTCCCTTCCCTGTTGCTTGTAAATTTCAGCACTATCCTTACGCTGCTTCACAAGCTTCTGCAACAACTTCATTTCTTCGTCTTCGGTAAGTCCGTCTTTAGAAGATGAGCCTGTGTTCGCCAAAAGTATTTCACTTTTAACAGCACGCAAAGCCTCTAACTTCACACTATCCTTTGCTCTCATGGCCGCTTTCATTTCGCCCATTACTTTTTCCTGTAAACTCATGACTGAAAAATTATGCAGCGAAGATAAAATTTTCTTCAAGAATACACTATAGAATAACTGAATGAAAATTAAGTAAATTCAGAAATACCTACGAACACAATAACATCCAAATCACAAGTTTATCCATTATACTAGGGATCAACAGATTTCAATAAAAAGCCCCGGGAGTAAAAACCAAAACCCGGGGCCAACAAACTAAAACTTACGATTTGAATTATGTGGAAATCGATTCACTTTCTTATTCTTCCGGAGCAATGCGCATGGCATTGATATAAAAGAATCCATTTGCATTATCGTTATTTAATCCCGATGTTACTTCAATAAAGATCTCCCCATTCTCATCTGCTTGTATGCCTTGAACACAGGCGATTTCATCTGTATTACTCGCGGCATTCAAGGTTGCAGAATCAGAGTTCTGACCAATTACGGTGTATAAGGTCTCCCTGTTGTCTGTAGCTGTTCTAGATCCAAAAAAACAGAACTCATATGTGCTATCACTTTCAAAACCACTTAGCTTCAGAACACCTTTTTCAACAAGTATTCCGGCCCATTCACCCTTTGAATTTCCGTAGAAAGAATTTCCAGAGACTTCTGCTGGCATATTTAAATCTGTCGTGGTAACAGTCTCTCCTGCAGTATTCTGGCCGTTAAATCTACTTGTAACTGTAAGTTCAATTCCAGTGAACTCATTGTCTTCATACTTTAGATTTGGTATCGTGGCATCTTCAAGGAAACTGGTCAAACCATTCCATCCTGTAGAATTTGAAGAGGTTGCAAAATCGATGAGTACATTTTTAGTTATAACTCCAGACCCTCCTGCAGTTTGATAGTCGGTAAGCTCCGTAATCATCATTGGATTCTGAACAGCTTCGTGAGCAGCATGTTGAGCGATTTCAGCATCCAGCGGAACAAAGCCTTCCGGAACATAGCTATTACCCAATACACTTTGATCAAAAAGGATCTCGAACCATGTACTTGCAGCAGTAAATTTTCCTATTTCATTTAAATGATAACCATCTCTATTGAAATTATCTCCTAAATAACTGGTTCTCGCATTCTGAATGGCAGTCCCGGCAGGAACGACACTATGCGTGTTGATAAGGTCCCCGGCCTGGTCATAAGCATCAACAATAGATTCATACATTTGAATCTGGTCATTATCATAATTTACAAATCCGGAATGAGTTGAATTTTCAGAATATGCCCAGGTTTGGTGAAGCAAATATTTAGTATCCGAATTATCCACATTTTGAACTACATATTCGTATAGTTCGGTTAGAGGTGTAACAAAAGTTTCATACTGACCAGATTTCTGACTCACCTGCTGGAAACTAATATAATCCCAGTTCTCATCATCCAGAGCTGTAGAGATCGCCACATCTGCAGTAGTATTCTTATTTCCCTGCAGATCGATCTTCCGGTAGCTATAACTTCCAGCATTTTCCGCAGCATTCTGAGCATGTAAGTCCAGTTCTGCACCTCCAATATATAGATTACCTATCACGATTTCCTCACCGGCTGCATCTGCCAGTCCATACAGGTAAGATTCCAGGGCGTCTTCAGAAAAACTGTTTCCAATGGCCAGAACCTTTAGAATTCCGTCGTTCTCATTTTCTACGATTACTTTTGTAGAACCCACAACCTGACCATCATCAGAACGTATAGTAAGTTCTGTAGTACCTTCCTGTAAACCCTGAATTTCAATTTCATAAGTTTCAGGATCTGTTTCAAAAGAGATGATTCCTTCAGGATTGGCGGACCAGGTATAATTTCTGACTGGACGCTCTACCAGGTTAAAATCTGGAATGATATTTACTATGGACTGAGTATATGCGGTAATAGTTGCCGGCAATCTCACTTCAGATTCCATGATCAAATTGGTTTCTATGGTAGTGCTGGCCTCTTCTGTCCCGTCCACAGTCCTTATAGATGCGATCGCAGTGCCTTCGCCAATAGCTCTTACGGTAGCTGCGTAATTGCTGGCTACTGATACTATTTCTATCACTGTTGAATCTGAAACTGCCCACTGATACTCTTTGGAAGCAGTTTTAAAATTTCTTATGAGCGGAGTTAGAGTCAGCTCGTTTCCTACAACCATGTGTGCATAGTCAAGGTCTAATGCGACCGCACTTAGTGGTTCTTCAATATCATCATCCTCACAGGCAGTAAACGCCAGAAGCATCGCTGCAAAGATGAGAAAGACATAACTAAACCTGTAAAATTGCCTGGAAACTCTCATAATAAATG
>NZ_JBLWIM010000012.1:1106260-1147931 GCF_048381525.1 Christiangramia qingdaonensis | reverse complement strand
TTTTCAAAGTAAAGCTGCCCGCTGCTTCTATGGCTGAAGAACCTCCAATAAAAAATTCAAATTCTCCTGGCTCAGCAACAAATTCCAATTGGGCATTATAAAATTTCAAATCCTCTTCTGTAATCTTAAAAGTGACAGTTTTTGACTCACCCTTTTTCAAAGCGATCTTCTGAAAACCTTTTAGTTCTTTGACCGGTGGAGTTACGCTTCGAACTTTGTCATGTAAATAAAGTTGCACCACTTCCTCCCCATCAAAACCTCCGGTATTGGTGATCCTCGCACTTAATTCTATGGAACCATTTGAAGTGAGTTCGTTACTATTTGCCTTTATATTTTCATATTTAAAAGTCGTATAACTAAGCCCATGGCCAAATGGTATCAATGCTGAATTTTTCGTATCCAGGTAGTTGGTCTTGAATTTTGCAAAATCTTCAGAAGGTGCTGGTCTACCCGTCGTTTTTACTGAATAGTATACAGGAATCTGTCCTACATTTCGAGGCCAGGAAGCTGTGATCTTTCCGGATGGATTATAATCACCAAAGACAACATCGGCAATAGCATTTCCAGCTTCCACTCCTGGATGCCATACCTGCAAAATACTTACTGGTAATTCCATTTCTTCTGAAATATCCAGAGGTCTACCACTCATTAGCACTAAAACCATTGGCTTACCAATCTTAGCCAACTCACGGATCATTCTTTTCTGACTTTCAGGAATCTTAATATCTGTTCTGCTAGCAGCTTCTCCACTCATTTCTGTGGCTTCCCCGACAGCAGCTACGATCACATCTGCATTCCTGGCAGCATCCAGCGCTTCCTTCAGCATAGCTTCCGAAGACTTTTCTGAAATCATAATTCGTGGTCCAAAGACATTCACTTTTTTGGCAAAACTGGTATCATTTGAAATATTAGCCGCTTTTGCATACGAAATTGTAGCCTCTGGAGCTACATTTTTAAAGCCTTCTAATATTGAAACTGATAAGGAAGGATCTCCGGTTGGAGCCCAGGTTCCCAGCATATTATTTTTATTGTCTGCGAGTGGTCCCACCAGAGCGATCTTTGCCGATTTTGAAATTGGTAAAACATCCTCATGCTTTTTCAGTAGAACAAAAGAGCCTTTAGCAGCTTCTCTTGCCAGCGTTCGGTGTTCTTTAGTCAGAATATCGGTAGCCGGTCTGTTGCTGTCCAGATATTTGTAAGGATCTTCAAAAAGTCCCAGTTTATGTTTTGCTTCCAGGATCCTTCTGGCAGCGATGGTAATCTCTTCTTCGGATACTTTTCCTTCTGCAACAGATTTTCCGAGTGTAGTCAGAAATCCTTCTCCAACCATATCCATATCAAGACCTGCTTTTAAAGATAGGGCTGAAACGGCCTGCAGATCACCTAATCCATGAGCGATCATTTCGTTCACTGAAGTATAATCTGAAACCACAAATCCATCAAATCCCCATTTTTCTCTGAGTAGCTCGGTAAGCAACCACTTGTTCCCTGATGCCGGGATTCCGTCCACATCATTGAACGAACTCATAACACTGGCTGCTCCTGCATCTAGAGCGGCTTTATATGGTGCCAGGTATTCATTGAACATTCTAAGTCTGCTCATGTCCACCGTATTATAATCTCTTCCAGCTTCCGCAGCACCATAAAGTGCAAAATGTTTGACAGTAGAGATCATGGTATTTGGCAGAGCAAGATCTTCTCCCTGATAACCTTCTACCATCGCTTTCGCGATCTGGCTACCCAAGTAAGGATCTTCTCCTGCGCCTTCAGCAATTCTACCCCATCTTGGATCACGGGCTATATCCACCATTGGTGAAAAGTTCCAGTTGATCCCGTCTGCAGTAGCTTCTTTAGCTGCAACCTCGGCTGTCCTTTTAATTAATTCCATATCCCAGCTGGAAGCAGTTCCCAGCGGAATTGGAAAAGTCGTTTTATATCCATGGATGACATCTGAACCAATTAGCAGCGGGATCCCCAATCGTGTATCATTAACAGCATATTCCTGCGCCATTCTAATTTTATCTGGACCAGATACCCCAAAAAGACCTCCTACTTTTCCTTGCTTTATCTTATCCTCAACATTCTTACTAACTACGGCTCCTGTAGCTACTCCACCACCGGGTGTTACCAGGTTCAACTGACCAATTTTTTCCTCCAGGGTCATTTTTGCCAGAATCTCTTCCACTTCCGGGATTCTATCCTGTGCCTGCATGGATATTCCAAAAATGGCTACACATAATATGGATAAATAAGTTCTCTTCATTTCTTCTGATTTTCTAATTTGAATTCGGTTATTCTACAGTTATAAAATGGGTCTTTTCTGAAATTCCATTTTCATTGAAGGATTCAATAGAGAAGAAGTATTTTGTATCTCTATCCAGATTTCTCATAAAATGATCTGTTTTGCCATACACCAGCCAGGAATGATACAATTTATCTGGAGCTATTCCCCACCTGATATTGTATCCCTGAGCACCAACAACTTTCTTCCAGCTTAAACTGGCGTTACGTCTGTCATCCTCTCTATCAACTTTAAAATCCTTTACTTTTTTTGGTGCAGCTCCATAGCCTTTTCCAAATACTCTTATTTCTGAAAGTGCCAGGTTATTTCCCGGTACTTTGACATTTCGATATCTCACGTACTTCGCCTTCACGGGTTTATCTAAACGCAGGTACGCATTAGGAGCATCTTTCTGACTATTACTGCGATCTACGATCAGTTCCCAATTCTTTCCATCTTCGGAAGTTTCTATCGTAAACTGATGTTTTAATCCTTCAGTTCTGGTATAAATCCCTGACTCGTGATCATGAAAATTTAGCTGAAGTGCATAGATATCTCCGGGAGATTTCATTTCTAATTCTACCCATTGTTCCGCGTTATTACTTTCAGCAACCCAGTAAGATTTGGGACTTTCATCTGTAAGCAATTCCGTGGTAATTCTATTATTAGCATCCCTGCCTGCTTCGATTTCTTCAATATCAAACTCCCCGTCTGTAGACGTACTTTTTCGCACCTGTACCTTAGATGTTGAAACCGTGGTTTTGGCCTGGTAAGAAAGCAGCATCCATCCCGTATGTTCTCCTGGCTTTGTTGGATGATCTGGCGCTAAGAGGGGATAATCACCATAACTGGTATTGGAATGCATCAGTCCTTCTTTATCAAAATAGGTAGGAAACATCGCGAGTCTTCTTTCCCAGTGAGAATTGGACGCCAGCGCCATGGTAGAAAAATGCCAGTATTGTCCATTTGTCTGCTGCACTGTAATCCCATGTCCTGCGCCGTTGGTAAAACCTCCCGGTTTAAAACTCATAGGATTATTTTTCATGTATTTGAAGGGTCCTAATGGCGTTTCACCAACATAAGCTCCATCTGCATATACATTGAACTGCGTGCCGGGTGCAGCATATTGCAGGTAATATTTACCATTATGTTTGGTCATAGAAGCTCCTTCCATATAACCTTCTTTCAAAGTAGGATGAAAGTTATTCTCGCCAAACCGCTCCCATCCATGCTCCTCTTCTACCAGATTAAAAAGTTCCTTCTGATTGCCGATCTCCAGGAACCGATCGTTTTTATCCAGCATTTTAACCTTTAGAGGATGAACGTTCGAAGATCCCCAATACAGGTAGGTTTTGCCATCATCATCAATGAATAATTCTGAATCCTGAATATTATTAGAAATTGAAGCAACCGGTTCCCACTCACCTTTCTTAGGATCATCTGTATAAATAATGCTTCCGTAGCCTGCAGGATCACCAGCAAAATAGACCAGCGAATCTTTATAGTTGAAAGCCGTAGGAGCATTCGAACCTTCAAAATACCATTGCTTAGGTTTTATAAATTCCCAGTTTACCAGGTCTGTAGAATGCCAGTAGCCAAAAGAACGGGTTACGAACATAAAATATTCACCACGGTATTCGATCACCGCGGGATCTGCCCCAGAGCGATAAGAAATATTCTTACTGGAATTATAAACCATATAGGTATAATCGATATCTAATGGATTACAGTAGGTTTCAGGCATACTCTCCTGTGCTGTCAGAACACCTGAACACATTAGGATTGCACCTAAGATATATTGTTTAATTCCAATCATATTATTCATCAAATGAGGATGACTATTTTTTTTGATTCTGACTATGTGAGAATAGCCACTTCAGTAGATAGGGCTCTGAAAAGGCTGAATCCCAGCTATTATGATTATCCTCAGGATACAGGGAAAGTTTAGCATTCCCTCCATGATGATTTATCGCACGTGCCATCGCTTTGGAGTATTTTGGTAACACTACATCATCCTGTTCTCCATGGAAGATCCAGATATTAAAGTTTTCAGGATACTCAGCTGCGATCTCGGTATTTGCACCACCGCAAATGGCAAATGCTGCCGCGAACATTTCAGGTTTTTTAAATATGATCTCAAACGTCCCCATTCCACCCATACTCAATCCACCCACGTAGAAGCGATCACTATCTACGAATGATTTCTGCGCCATTTCATCCATTAATTCCATGACCATTTGCAAAGACGAGGTGCTTTCAACTTTATTTTTAAAATCGAATTCGAAGGGTTTAATATCTCTATTCACTTCAACTTTTGCCCAGTAATCATCTTTTGGTGCCTGCGGAAAGATGACAATAGCGGGAAATTGCTCTCTCACCGAATCTTTCAGAAAAAGATCACCGCCATGAACTAATTGGGATTTATTATCATCGCCGCGTTCTCCCGCACCGTGAAGCACTAAAACGACCGGATACTTTTCAGTTTCACTGAAGTCCTTCGGAAAAAGGATTCGGTAATTCAAAGTATCAGTTTCCGAAACAAACTGCTCTTTTTTATAATCTGAATCTTCCTGAGCAAAGCCTATCAAACTGAAAAAGCATACTAAAAGTGTTAATCTAAATTTCATATCTTCTATTTAGTAAATTGAAAATCAAGCTTTTTTAATCCTTCCTGAACTTCCGGAGCCTGCATGAAAAGATCCCAGATAAGTCCGCTTCGATAATTTTCGATCATTACTACCATTGGACCCTGATCTATGGCAAGGTATCTCTGGCTTACCCATGGCTCACCCTCCAGGCTATAAGCATCATAGAAACCAGCAGGCCCCCAGAGCAGGTCATTTTGATCCTCAAAGAAAAACCTCATCGCTGCCAGAGATTTTTCAGGAGTGTATGGAATAGAACTAATCGCTGCTGTAGGTGAAACCACATCACGATCATTATCTGGTGAATGTGCTGTGTAACCAGTAGAATTATCCTGATTTCGGGTATAACTTGCGGTTAATCCCCAGGAATTTTCAGCGTAAGTTTTAGAGCTATCAGCTTTTGAAAGAGCATACTCGTAGTTGATGAGTGTATGATTTACATTAAGATCCCAGTAATTTGCATACCTGTCGCTTAGACCTTTTGGATTCAGCCCCAAATACGAATAATGAGCCCAAAACAATGGACCTCCCATATTGCCACGAGTATTATGTTTTAAAATAAGAGGATAAGAGAAGGCTTCAACTCCTGTAGTGATCTTACCGCTTCGTGCCCAGCCATCGTGGTATGAACTGGCTTTAATCGCATGATCCGGACTGGACGCGGCCAGGATATAGGTGATAAGACATTCATTATAACCTTCGATCATAAAATCCATCTCCCATCCGTATTCTGGTGACCAATGCCAGTAAATACCATCCTTATCATTTGTATACCAGTTCCATTCGATACCTTTCCAGAGTTTATCAAATTTTGCCGCTACTGCTTTCTCCTCTGTAGTTCCATTTTTATAATACTCGCGCACCACGATAAAGCCCTGTGCTAAAAAAGAAGTTTCAACAATATCTCCACCATTATCTTTTTCCCCAAACGCCTGAATTTCTCCAGTTTCACCATTTAGCCAGTGAGACCAGGCACCATGAAATCTGGGAGTACTATCCAGGAAATCTGCGATCTTATTAAACCGTATCAATGCTGAATCCTTCGGAATAAAACCTCGTTCTACTCCGGCAACAAGCGCCATGAGTCCGAAACCAGTTCCACCCGTTGTAACCACATGCCTATCATCTTTTGGATAATTACCATCTGGATGAAAGCGTTCCCGGGCCATTCCACTATTTGGTTCTGCGAAATCCCAGAAATACTTCAGGGTCTGCTCTTGAACCGTGTCTAATAATTCAGCTTCTGTTAGTTTCGGCGAATTATTGCTTGCTTCCTCTGAAGTTTCAGTCTTATTCGTTACGTCCTTACAACCTATTAATAGAAAAAGGCTGAGACTTAGAATATATAAAGATCTATACAACATTCAATTACTTTAAAAATGATTCAGGATCTAGTAACTAAAACCCAGTTTATCCAGTCCTGCAGATATTTCAGGATTAGACATAAAAAGATCCCATAATAGTTGTGTTCTGTGGTTTTCTATCATCGCAATGACAGGCCCCTGGTCGATGGCCAGATAACCATCGGCATACCAGTCATATTCTTCAGAAAAAGCATCATAAAAGCCCATATTTCCCCAAAGATCATCTCTCAGTTCTTCGTAGAAGTATCGTAATGCTGCCATTGACTTTTCAGGAGTATAAGGAAAAGAGGATAATGCCGCAGTGGGAGTGATCACTCCCAGATCATTCGTAGGGCTATGAGCGGCATATCCATCTTTAGAATCTGAGGCTGTAAGGCCCCACGAATTCTGTCCGTAGCCTTCAAAATCCTTCGGATTCGTAACGGCATACTCGTAATTTATTAATGTATGTGCGGTATTCTGTTCCCAGTAATTAGCGTATTGATCTTCCAGGTTTCTTGGATCCAGACCAATAAAGGAATAATGACTGAAAAATAAAGGTCCGCCATAGGAAGGTCCAAGTGGCAGTCCAATGGAATAATGCTCACGGTTATTCACCATGTTCCCATTAGAAGCCCAGCCATTGGTATAAACTTCTTTATCTATAGAATGGGTAGGTGACGAGGCTGCAAGCACATATACGATTAAAGATTCATTCCAGCCGTTGATCTGCAGATCCTTTTGGAAAGCGAAATTTGGAGACCAGTGCCAGTACAGTGTATTTTCTTCTTTAGTATACCAATCCCATTCCACTGCTTCCCATAAACTTGTAATTCTAGCATCGATCTCATCGTTATCAAAATATTCACGACAAATAAGCAAACCCTGTATTAAGAATGCTGTTTCAACCAGATCTCCTCCATCATCAAATTCACCAAATGTTCTTGTTTGAGCGGTGTTTCCCATGTACCAGTGAGAAAATGCACCATGATACGTTGGCACCGTTTCCAGAAAATCAAGAATCTTTACTATACGATCCTGAGCTTCAGTCTTACTAATCCAGCCACGTTCAACTGCGACAGGAAAAGAGGCTAATCCAAATCCTGTACCACCAGTAGTTACGATATTAGGTGAATCACCACCATAAGCCTCATCCTGGGAACGCTCTCTTGCCATCCCGCTATTAGGTTCAGCAAAATCCCAGAAATATGTAAAGGTTTGTTCCTGAACTTTATCAAGAAGCTCCTCATCTGTGATCGAAGGAACTTCAGCCACGTCATCATCTGTTGGGTCTGGGTTATATGGTTCCTGATAACCTGGACCAGAGTCATCTGAACAAGCTGATATAAGCAGGATATTCAGAAAAAGAAAAACCGACGGAATTTTGATTTTGAGCATAATAAAGCTTTGATCTGGTTCAAAATTTTGAAATTTTAAATCAGAAATTAATGATTATGTGGATTTAAAGAAAGGCTTCGGAGTGGTACTCCGAAGCCTGTACACAAATTATTCCTGAGCCATCATGGATTCGATTTCACCTTCAGTAAGTACTTTATTGAAGAAGGTTAACTCGTCCATATAGCTGGTGTCGGCAAGGTGACCCCAGCCAGTAAATCTTGGAGCTCCAGACATGATAGAAAGAAAATCTGCTCCCGTCCAGTCGATTGGTGAAGCAAGGGTACCTGTATTTACGGCTTCACCGTTAAGATAGATCACGCTTTCCGTTTCTGAAATAGTGAAAGCTACATGCACCCACTCTCCAGCGGTTACGTCTACTACTCCACCATCATTCCAGCTTTCTCCTTCGCCGGTTCCAACGTTTAGTTTGATACGTTGCTCTTCAGCATTTCCTTCTCGAAATAATCTAAAACCTTTGGTACGGTTGTTCTGAGCATCAGGATTTTCTGAGTCTGCAGCAGCCATCGTTAAAATTCCAGCACGGTCGTTCGTTGCGTCTGCCTTGTACCAGAAAGTGGCACTAAACTGCGAGGATGTAAGTCCTTCCGTAGAAGCAGTTAAATAAGAGTCTGCGGCACCAGCATATGCATTCGATCCTACGGCAGCTTCACCGGCATAGCCTGGATTTCCTACCGTAGCGATATCACGATTACTCGCAGCATCCTGGTAAGAACCATCGAATGAAATTTTCAAAGTTTCAGAAGAAGCATTAATAAGGTTTGATATCTCATCCTGACTAAGCGCTTTGTCAAAAATCCTTAATTCATCAATTGCGCTGCTGTCATGCTTATGATCCCAGTAACTAAAGGTTTCGCCACCAGCACCAATAGTAAGTTGCTCAACTCCTGTCCAGTCGATTGGCGCAGCAAGATTCCCGGTATTCATTGCAACTCCGTTTAGATAAATGGTTGATTGAGACTCGGTCACCGTAAAGGCTACATGCACCCATTCTCCGGCATTTACATCAATAACTCCACCGTCATTCCAGCTTTCTGCTGCTCCGGTTCCTATATTCAGTTTAATTCTTTGCTCATCAGCACTTCCTTCTCTGAATAATCTGAATCCCTGAGTACGGTTTTCATCTGCTCCAGCTACAAGAATCCCTGCTCTGGATGGATCTCCACTAACTTTGTAATAAAAAGAAGCAGTAAACTCTGTTCCAACAGATCCATTAAATGGGAATTCCAACCATGAATCTGGTGATCCTGTGAAAGAATTGGAACCTCCAAAAGACTCTCCGGCAAAGCTAAGATTGCCAGTTACTTCTGAGCTTCTAAGCGTAATTAGGTCTACGTAATCACCATCGAAAGGCATATATAAATGCTCATTTTCGAATTTTGGTGTATACGGTGGTTCCTTACTAAAGTTCACCGTTTTAGATGTTACATTACCTTCAAGGTCTGTTGCTCTAACTGTGACAGTATGTTCTCCATTGGTTACATTATCAAATATAACTTCCCTGTTAACGATCCTGTAATCCATGAATTCACTCATGGTTGCGATCACATTGTCATTCACCAAGACTTCTACCATGGCTACTTCAATATCATCCTCAACTCCAAATTTGATAACGATACTGGAAACTTCATCCAGTACCTTGATCACATTACCATCTGCCGGAGATGATATAGTTACCTCTGGAGCTCCCTGATCTGGACCAGGATCAACTTCTGTGATTGGATCGATTCCATCATACTCACAAGATGTGATCGTGAAGAAAAATGATAGCAACCCAAGAAAATATATGCTGAATTTTTTCATTTTTAGACTAGTTTAATTGGTTCAAAATATCATTCATCACTGTATTCCTGTCAACTGCCGTAGCGTTTAGAGGTAAAGCGTCAACCTGAGCCTGTGGATAAGGCAAATATTCGTTTGCTGCAGAAAAGTTTCTGCCATCATAGCTCAGCTCATCATACTGGTCTAATCTAATAAGGTCATAATAACGTTTTCCCCATTCCATTGCCAGTTCAGCAAATTTCTCATCTAGTACATCCTGAGTTGTTACGCCGGAAATTGATGATATTCCTGCTCTTTCTCTTACCATGTTGACCGCTTCATCTGCTGAGATAGCTGAGGCTGAAGCACCCTGAGTTACGGCTTCCGCATACATTAATAAGATCTCAGCATAACGAATTACAATATTATTCTTCCCTGCACCATAGTCATTTCTACCATCAGTCAATTGTACTGAAGGTAGATAATGCTTTCCGCTGGCAAATAGTGCACGTGCGTAATCGTTGATCACATCACCAGATTCTGTAGTATTATCTATAAAACCTGGTACTCTTACACCGTTTGCCTCTAATGCAGCAATACCCCTGTCTGTAAATAGAACCGAAGTTTCGAGACGTCTTTCTTCTCCTCTGTTAATCATAAACTCGATCCACTTCATACTTGGCTCATAGAATCCCCAACCACTACTAGCATTTTCTCTTGCAGGTGTCCAGTTGGAAGGACCGAATGGTGCGTATAGATGATAAACTTCTCCTCCACTCTCCTGTCCAAAATCTGAATACTGCATCTCCAAAAGACTTTCATCACTCAGCTCTCCTGGTTTTTTGAATAGCTGATAGAAATCATTGTAAAGAGAGAATCCGCCGTTAGTGATGATCTCTCCTGTTGAAGTTGCGACTCCCTGGTAATCTTCCAATTCCTGGTAAGCCAATGCCTGTATAGCTAAGGCAGTATATCTGGTTACTCCACCAGGAATATCTGTTCTCTGGTTAGGTCTCATATCCGGCAGGTTTGGAATTGCTTCATCCATCTGGTCAACGATCCACTGCATAACTTCAGCTTTAGAAGCTGGTCCAGCTTCTACTTCACTAGCCGGTTGATTTGAAGTAATGATGAACACATCTTCCCAGGTTCTAGCCAGGTTCAAATGAAACCAGGCTCTTAGAACGCTGATCTCTGCGATATACTGATCTGCTTTTGCTCTATCATTACCTTCAGCAAATTCTTTAAACGATTCTACCTGAAGGATCGCAGTATTCATATTAACGATATCATTATAATGTACATTCCACAGAGAATTGTACATCCAGTAATCTTTATCGTACGTAAATTGATCTGTCGCAGAAAATGGCTGTTGATCACCTTCTCCTCCAGCATTCACATCATCTCCTCTCACTCCCAAAAGCAAAGGTTCTTCCCATCCCCTCGTTGAAAACTCATAATAAGCTCCAATCACGGGCTGGATCATATCACTGGTATTTGTATAATCTATATCGCCAGTATTTAGCTGACCTTCCCGCGTATCCAGCTTATCGCTACACGAAATTGCAGTAGCAAGGAAAAGCATAGAGAATACGCCAAGAATTACTGTTCTATCAATTCTTTTCATATCGTGTTTTTTAAATTTTAATGTTTAGTCCAATAGTATATACTGAAGGTATTGGATAGGTTTGTCTGTCTACTCCATTTGATACTTCAGGATCAAAACCATTGTAATCAAAGAAAGTGAAAGGTCTTTCTGCTGTAAAATACAACCTGGTTTCAGGTAATGATGGACTTTCAATAGTATATCCAAACTGGATATTCTGTATTCTGAAGAAATCTCCCTCTTCTACCCAGAAGTCGCTCAATTTCTGGTTCCACACCTTACGCAATCCTGCAGATGATGGATACGTATTACTTGTTCCTTCACCATGCCATCTGTTAATTGCAAGATCTGCATCCATGTTCGTATCATTTGTGAAGATGATCTCCCCTCGCTTACGGTTTAAGATCTCGTTCCCAACCTGTCCATAAAAACTTGTAGAGAAGTCCCAGTTCTTATAGTTGAATCCTATATTTCCACCAAATGTGAAATCTGGTAGAAACGATCCAAGAATAACTCTATCGGCATCATCAATGACCCCATCACCATTCTGATCCTTAAAAATAAGGTCTCCGGGAACAAGACCATTGTTCACAGCAATTGGATCTGCATCAATCTGGGCCTGATTCTGGTAAACCCCTGTTCTCTCATAACCATAAAAGGCGAAAAGAGGACCACCTTCCTGTGTTCTTTGACGAAATTCAGCTGAACCTGAATCAATATAACCACTTTCATTGGCAATTTCTAAAGCCTCATTGTTGATAGTGGTAAAGTTTGCACCAATCCTATAGCTAAAGTCATCGTTCACAGACTGGTTCCAGTTTACGGCCAATTCCAGACCTTCATTCCTGATAGTTCCTGAATTTTGATTCACACTTCGGTTAATGATAGGAATAAAAACCGGCAGTATGGCATCTTTAGTATCTCTAATGTAGTAATCTGCATCTATAGACAACCTGTTATCTAAAGCTTCAATATTAAGACCGAAGTTCTTTTCTTCGATTATTTCCCAGGTATTGTTAGAGAATACACTGGTAGAAGTTATTCCTGAAACCGGTTGTTCACCAAGGGCAGCAGTAATTACGGCAATGGTATTTGATCCATCACTGGCAGCAACATTATCATTACCCAGTTTCCCCCAGCTCGCTCTAAGCTTCAGAAAATCTACAACTCCGTTATCCTGCATAAATTCTTCTTCAGAAATTACCCAACCAGCTCCAACTGAAGGGAAATAACCCCATGGATCTTTGGTGAATTTCGAAGAACCATCTGCTCTAAAAGTTCCATATAGAAGATACTTATCATCAAAATTGTAGGCAATCCTTCCGAAGTAAGAGATCCCGTAATATCTTCTTCCAATTTCACTTACGTTATTATTGAAAGACTCATTATCTGCAAAATCCAGATACCAGCTTGACTCAAGTTTAATACCTGCGATATCGGTTCCTGTTGCAGAAAAACCATTACTAGCCTCATCACGATAAGAAGCACCAGCCATCACGGTAAGATCATGATCGCCAAACTCATTTTGATAAGTTAGGATATTATCCCAGTATTGATTTGAAAAAGTATTGTTTACTCTTGTAATACTTGATCTTCTTTCTACATTATTTCCTAAAGTATATGGAAGATCTACATAACGCTCTTCCAGTGCTGAATAGTTGTGACTATAGGTCGTTTTGAAATCAAGTAATTCAGGAATCACCTCATATTGAAAATATACACTGGCTAAAATCTTTCTAATCTTAAGCCTATTCTCATTAAAAGTAAGATCTGTAAATGGATTCTGCGTTCCACGGTAACCCAGGTTTTGAGCATTTGAATATGGAATTGGCTGCGCATCTGTATTCGTAGGATCAAGTACCGGCATAATTGGTACCGCGAAATATGATTTAAACCACGCTGCATTTTCGGGATCATATTTTGTAGCATTACTGAAAACCGTATTCACCCCGGCTTTAAAACGATCTGTAACGTCTACATCAATTTTAGATCTAAGGTTGAATCTCTCATATTCGTTTTTCATATCAAGAATCCCTTCCTGTCCGAAATAGTTGGCTCCCAAGGAGTAGGTTACTTTATCTGCTCCACCGGTGATTCCAATACTATGGTTTTGGATGATCCCATCACGAAGTACTTCTTCATACCAATCTGTATTTACGGCAGGTACATTAGGATTGATCCTGCTACGGCCATAACGTTCCATGGCATTTAATACAAATTGCACATCTGGAGCAGAGCCAGATTCGTACGCCATCGTAGTAAACTGCTCGGCATTTGCCATTTTCAGAACATTCTGAGCTCTTTGTATCCCGGTATAGCCATCGTACGCTATTTGTGGCTTTTGATTCTTCTTACCAGACTTGGTTTCAATGATTACTACCCCGTTAGCCGCTCTTACTCCATATATAGCGGAAGACGAAGCATCTTTTAGAATGTTTATTGACTTGATATCCTTTGTATTCAGGAAGTCGATATTGTCATATAGCGTACCGTCTACTACATAAAGTACATTCGTTGCATCCTGGTAAGTACCAAGACCTCTAATTCTTACTGTAGGTGAATCTCCCGGAGAGCCGGCACTTACTATTTGCACCCCAGAAACTTTACCTTGTAATGACTGCATCACGTTGGAAGTAGGAGTCTTTTCAATTTCTTCGGAATCTACTGAAACGATCGCTCCCGTAAGGTCTCTTTTCTTCTGAGTACCATATCCAACTACTACAACCTCGTCTAATTGACCAGCATCTTCTTCAAGATAGATATTATAATCATTACTAGAAGTGACCTGAACGGTTTGCTGTTTAAATCCTAAGAAAGTTACTCTGAATGTATCACCTTCTTCTACACCTTCGAGGCTGAAGTTACCATCGAAGTCTGTAACATCAAAAATATCTTTGTCTGTTACTTTAATTTCTGCACCTGGTAATGGAACACCACCTGTGTCTGTAATGATACCAGAAATGGTTTTTGTTTGCTGTGCGTGAGCGAGTATAGAACATACTCCAAAAATCACACAGGCTAATAGTAATTTTACCTTCATACTTGTTGGGTGTTTATGCTTATTTGAAGTCACAATATACATCCAAGCTCAAATTTTACGCAAACGTTATAGTACACATCTACTACTTCAAGTATGTTCTCAGTGCAACTATCTTGTTATCAATACTCTATAATAGTTTTGAAGTAATATGAAAGTAAATATTTTTCGTGTTGATGTAGTATTGTAGTACTTAAATTTTGTAATATTTATGACTATTTACTGATAATTTAGAAATTCTTTATCAGGAATTTTGTCAAATTCACATCACTTTCGAGCGCCATTTTCTTCCTTAAACGATACCTGTGAACCTCAACACCCCTGACAGAAATTCCCATTAACGGAGCAATTTCTTTTGAACTCAAGTTCATTTTTAAATATGAACATAACTTTAGATCCTTCCCAGATAATTTTGGATACTCCGAAAGTATATCCTTAAAGAAATCTTCATGAACTTCATTAAAGTTAGTTTCAAAGACTTTCCATTCATCTTTACTCTTAACCGCCGCATTGATTTTGTTCATAATATGTTTCATCCTGTACTGGTTGGAGAAGGAATTTTTATCCTTGGAAAGTTCATTTTGTATCTCCATAAGAACTTCATTCTTCTTTGCAGCCATCATGGTAGTATTAGCCAGTTCTTTTCTTTTCAGGTCAATTTCATGAACCAGGCGATCGTGTTCTATTCTAGCTAATCTTTCCTGGTGCTCATCTTCAAATTTTTCTTCCAGCTTCTGCTGATGTTTTCTCAGTTTTCTCTTGTTAATTAGAAAGACCACGGCGATAAGGGCCATAAACAGTAATACGTACAATGCTTTCATCCAGGCAGACAAATACCATGGAGGAGCGATTCCAAAGGAGTATTTCGCCAGAACCTTCTTGTTATCCTGCTCCCTTTCATGGATGATATCTAGCGCGTAATCACCATAGGAAAGATTTCTAAGATTCAACCAGCCGTCGCTACCTATTCTACCGCTATATTCTTCATCTCCCTTTAGTTTATAGGATAGCTCGTTCAAATTAAGATTTGGAGCTCCAACCTGTACGCTAATATTTCCTGATGTTCTGTACTTCAAGGTAGGTGAAGAACTAAGGTCGTAGTAACCATTATTGTCACCGAACTTTTTTATGAATGCCATCGATTCCCATTCTTCAGAATCAGTCCTTTTAAAGGCTGCAAAATCCAGCTTAGCGAAGCCATCATTTAGGGTTATATAATAAGTGGAGTCATTCAGTCTGGTCAAATTTTCATTAGCCTTTACCAGCCTGTTATCCAGCACACTTGCAGAAAGCCCGAGTGTATTCTTGTCGAAATCTGTAAATAGTATACTACCATTTTCTTCATTATTGAAGACGAAAAAATCGCTTGTATCCTGAAGCAACCTCAAACCTCTAAAGTCTTCGAATTCTTCAAATTCTTCAAAAGTCTCCTTGAATGGATTATACCTGTACCAGTTCTCGTTGACAAAGCAAATGATCTGGCCATTCAGTTTGAATAAGTTTACTCTGTAGTTATCAGTTTCCCCTAGTGCAGGAAGTTTCTGGACTTCTGTTTGTTGCAAATTATTATGTGTAATTCTGTACAAACCTTCGTAAGGATGGGCAGCCCATAGTACCTGATCATTCTCAAATACAATTTGCTTCACTGGAAAGTTCACTCCTTCCACTTCGCTTACTTCTCCAGTATTCTGATCGTAAATACTAATTCCCGTATACTCTCCCAGCAAATAAAGATTTTCACTACCGGGCACTTTCTCTATACAGAAACTACCCGTTCTTTTCTTAACCGGAATGAACTGATCCTTTTGTACCTGATAGATGCCTGTATTGTGATTCACAAAAAGTTGATCATCCAGAACTTCAAGATTCCAGACATGGTCCTGACTTCCTTCCAATAAACTCATCTTTCCATTCTGAAAAGTGTGTACACCGGTATTACTAGCCAGATATGTTTTGCCCTCAAACTCTTCAATATCATAAACAGCGCCTAGTTCACCAGAATGATCTGTAAAGAATTTTAAAGGTGAATCAAGATCAAGTTTATCTATTCCTTTGTCCAATGCCAGCCATAAATTCCCCTGATGATAGCTCATCCCTAAGACCGTGTTGTTTTGTAAACCTTCAATACGATTGTAAAACCGAAGTTCTTTAGTATCAAGATCGTATTCCGCTACGCCATTTTTGATTGTTCCAATAAGAACTTTTTCTTCTGAAACGCTCAGAATATGGTTAAGCTCAGATTCTGAAAGAAATTCATTCAGTTCTATGTCCTCGATCTTTGATAATTCCCCTTCAGAATAAATAAAAAGAGAATTTTTACTTCCTATATATAAGGTATTGTTTAGAGCGAATAATTCTACAATATTTAATCCTTCCAGGGCTGAAAGATCTCCTTCCAGTTCCAGCCTGGTATTATCATTCGTTAAATAAAATATTCCTTTGCTTCTTTCGGCAATTACCAACCGACCTTGAAAAACCTCCATTGCCGTGGAAATATGGTTCTGAACTTTTAAGATCTCATTATTCTCATATTTGAAAACACCTCCAAAAGATCTGAAGTAAATAGCTTCACCCAGGGATTCGATGCTCCAGAATTCATCACTCTGCAATTCCAGTCCGGTCATTAGTTTACTCAACGAGTGATAAACCATTTTACCCTTTTCATCGGTCTGCCAGTAACCAAATTCCCTGAAAGATCCTGTATATATTCTATCTCCTTTTGGAAATACCGATCGAATGATGGAGCCACTTTCAAGTTTATGTAATTCCCAGCTTAATCCATCAAATTCTAAGAGGCCCTGATTATTTGCAGCAAATACTACCCCGCGATCATCCACAGCAATATCCCAATTCTGGCTGGCAGCATCATATAAAGCAGGATTATAGTTTTGTATAGGTGGCAGTAATTCCTGAGAATAAGTAGCATTCAGAGTTAAACATATAATAATCAGTATTTTAAATATTTTATAAATCATTTCGTACAGGTAAATGTGCATGCTATGAGCAGGTGAAAATTAAACAATTCCTATAAAACTTTTGTATTTTTCCTCTATACAAAATCTATCTCAATGCTACATCGAAGCTTGCCTATTTACTTTCTAACTCTTTTAATCTCTATCTTTTTACAATCCTGCCAGGAAAAAACTTCTGAAGATGTGACTGCAGATAAAAAACCCAATATCATCTTTATCATGACAGATGATCACGCTGCTCAGGCTATAAGTGCCTATGGACATCCAGTAAGTCAATTGGCTCCCACTCCAAATATTGACCGGATTGCCAATAACGGAGCTCGCTTTTTGAATAATTTCTGCACGAATTCTATTTGTGGACCCAGCAGGGCTGTGATCCTAACTGGAAAATTTAGTCACATAAATGGTTTCAGAATGAATGGGGACATCTTCGATGGTTCTCAACCTACATTGCCAAAATATTTGAAAGGTGCAGGATATAATACTTCTATAGTCGGAAAATGGCATTTGCATGGTAAGCCAGAGGGTTTCGATCACTGGCAAATCCTCAATGACCAGGGAAATTATTACAACCCCGAGTTTATTACCAAAAATGACACCAGCGTTGTTGAAGGATATGCAACAGACCTCATTACCAATATGAGTATAGAGTGGTTACAGAACCGTGATTCCGAAGAGAAGAAAAAACCATTCTTCCTGATGGTTCATCATAAGGCTCCACATAGAAACTGGATGCCACCAATAAGGCACATCAATACCTACGATTCTACTCAATTTCCACTTCCAGAAAGTTTTTACAGTAAACATCAAAATCAGCTTGCCGCAAAGCACCAGTTACAAACTATTTATAATGACATGTATGAAGGGCATGATCTCAAAATGACCATTGAGAAAGGCAGTGATTCATTAAGACATAATCCGTGGAAAACAGATTTTGATAGAATGACAAAAGCTCAGCGTGCCGATTGGGATAAAGCCTACCGACCTAAAAATGACGCCTTTCATGAAGCTGATCTTAAAGGAAAGGATCTTGCGGAATGGAAAGGGCAAAGATATATGCGGGATTATATGGGAACTGTACAGGCAGTCGATGAAGGCGTTGGAAAAATCCTCGATTACCTGGATGCAGAAGGACTTACCGAGAACACCATTATCGTTTATACTACAGACCAGGGATTCTATTTGGGAGAGAAAGGTTTTTTTGATAAGCGTTTCATGTATGAAGAGTCATTAGCCATGCCTTTGCTTATACAATACCCTAAGGCGATTTCAAAAGGAACTGTCATCGACGCACTGACTCAAAATCTCGATTTCGCTCCAACCTTTTTGGATTACGCCGGCGCTGAAATTCCTGAAAAAATGCAGGGTAAATCTCTTATGCCTCTACTTTCAAATTCTGAAGAAAATAAGACCTTCAGAAATGCCATTTACTATCACTATTACGATTTCCCCGCTTTTCATATGGTTAAAAGGCACTACGGAATAAGAACGGACCGATATAAGCTGATCCATTTTTACGATGATATTGACGAATGGGAACTTTACGATCTTGAGACAGATCCAAAAGAGATGGAAAATCTATATGGTGATCAAAAGTATGCTGACATTCAGAAGAAACTACACTTAGAGTTAGAAAAACTTCAGAAGAATTACGAGGTGACCAAAGAGGAGTTCGCCACTACGCCAAATGCTCAGGTGAAAAAAGCCTATGAAAATTTTGCCCGTCTTGCTGATGAGGAGCCAGATTCTTATGAAGGGTATCAATATTTGAAAAAGAATTAATCTTTTGAGTTAATAGTTTATCGTTTAGGAGTCAGTATGGTTATGGAATATTTCCTATTTTTGGATAAATTCCTAATTATGGATTTCGATCGTATAAAAGAAAAATTAAATATCCTTGCCGATGCTGCTAAATATGATGTTTCATGTTCAAGCAGTGGATCCAAGCGAACCAATACTAAGAAAGGTTTGGGTGACTCATCAGGAATGGGTATTTGCCACTCTTATACACAAGATGGCCGGTGTGTCTCCTTATTGAAGATCCTTCTTACGAATCATTGCATATTCGATTGCGCTTATTGCGTTACCCGAAAATCCAATGATATTAAAAGAGCTGCTTTTAAAGTACAGGAAGTTGTAGATCTTACCATAAGCTTTTATCGTAGGAATTACATTGAAGGTCTTTTTTTAAGTTCTGGAATCTTTAAGAGTCCAGATCATACGATGGAAAGACTGATTCGGGTAGCCAAGAAGTTACGAGAAGAAGAGAACTTTAATGGCTATATACATCTCAAGAGCATTCCCGGAGCCAGTGATGAATTAATGCGAGAAGCTGGACTCTATGCGGACAGGCTAAGCGTAAATATTGAGATCCCAACAAAATCAGGTCTTAAACTACTTGCGCCCGAGAAAAAACATGAGGACTTCATGAAGCCAATGGAGAAGGTGAAGAATGAGATCATTCAGTACAAATCTGAATCGAAACTTATCAAAAGCACTCCTAAATACGCTCCTGCGGGTCAAAGTACCCAGATGATCGTTGGAGCTACCGGTGAAAGCGATCGGGATATCATGTACTCATCGGCATTCTTTTATAAAAATTATAATATGAAGCGGGTTTATTATTCTGGTTATGTTCCTATTAGTAATGATCCGCGGTTACCTGCATTAGGAACCCAGGTTCCAATGATGCGCGAAAACCGACTCTATCAAACAGATTGGTTGATGCGCTTCTATGGGTATGATGTTCGGGAACTTTTGAATAATGATTTCCAGCATCTTGAAATGGACATAGATCCTAAACTGAGTTATGCACTCCGTAACCGACATTTATTCCCTGTAGATATCAATAAAGTCGACAAACAGCTACTATTACGCGTTCCAGGAATTGGCTTAAAATCGGTAAGTAAAATTCTTCAGGCACGAAAATTTAGAAAATTAAACTGGGAACATCTTCGGAAGATCGGTATCTCTATGAATCGCGCTAAGTATTTCATTACCTGTGATGCCAGAGAAAAGGAACTTAAAGATGTAAGCAGTGAAAACTTAAAGCAATTAATTATTCAGAATTCCTTCAGTAAATATCGAAAGGAATTTAACCAGCAACTTAGTTTATTTTAATGAAAAGCGTTGTACTGAAATATGATGGCAGTTTTCCGGGTTTTTTGACCTGTGTCTTTAATGCTTATGAGCAAAAGCTGGAAGTTGCCGAGATCATTCCTGAAGGAGAAGATCAAAAACAACTCTTTAGTGATACTCTGGAAGTAATTACTGAAGATTTCAAGGTACAGAGAGTTTTAAAATCTTTGAAGAAAAAGTTGTCTTCAAATGGTTTTACGAGGTTATACTATTCCTTCCTGAGTGAAATTCCTGGGATCGAACTGAAGTTGTATGATATGATTCGATATGTCTATAGTTCTCAGGAGAAGGCAGAACTGGATTACTCTCATCCATCAGTGCTGGATATTTCCAAAGCAGCAAAACAGGTTGGACGCGAAAAGCATAGAATGGAGGCATTTATAAGATTCAGACTTACTAAAGATGACCTATATTTCGCGGTGATCGAACCAGACTTTAATGTTTTGCCTGTGATCACGGAGCATTTCAAAAGCAGGTATGCAGACCAGCGATGGTTGATTTATGATCTTAAGCGAAAACTGGGAGTGCATTATGATCTTCAAAAGGCAGAATATGTTTCGATGGAATTACCTGAAGATATAGGTATCTCAGGCGGAAATCCCGACTATTTTGCTGAAGGAGAAATCTACTTTCAGCATTTATGGAAAGAATATTTTGACTCCACAAACATCAAAAGTCGAGTAAATATGCGGCTTCACATACAACACGTTCCTAAAAGATATTGGAAATATTTAAGTGAAAAGAGTCCTTTTGCATAATAAAATTTTGTTTAAATTTGTGTCTTCAACTAATTAAACATTTTACAATGAAAAAATTTTTATTATTATTTGCAGTTGCATCAATGAGCCTTTCTATCTATTCTTGTAGAGAAACTACTGAAGAAAACATGGAAGAAGACATGGAGCAAGCAGGTGAAAACGTAGAAAACGAAATGGAAGAAGCTGGTCAGGAAGTAGAAGATGCTGCTGAGAACGCTGAAACCGAAATGGAAGAAGAAGTAGAAGGAACTGACGATATGAACGGTGATGATGATATGTAATCATTTTCTTTCTTAATATGATTAAAGCCATTCATTTGAATGGCTTTTTTTAGTTTAACCCTAAAATTATAAATAATGAAAAAGACTGTAATGATCCTGGCCTTAGCTGCAATGAGTATTTCTATGTATTCCTGCCGAGAAACAACCCAGGAAAAGACTGAAGAAGCAGCGGAAGCGATTGGAAATGATATTGAAGATGGTGCCAGAGAAGCTGGAGAAAAGATCGAGCGTGGAGCTAAGAAAGTTGGTGAAGAGATCGATGAAGAAATTCACGATACTGACGATGTAAATAATGAGGAAGAGACAGATGACACTGTCCAGTAATACAAAAAGCGGCACGATGTGTCGCTTTATTTCTTTCGTTCTATAACGTAATTTACCATTAATTCTAAACTATCCCGGTATTCAGATTCTGGGTAGTCCTGTAATAATAGAAGTGCTTCTTTCTGAAACTCTTTCATACGTTTAACTGCGTAGTCCAGTCCTCCATTAACCTTCACGAAATCAATCACATCTTTTACCCTTTTACGATCCTTATTGTGATTTTTGACAGAATTGATTAACCACTTCTGATCTTTTTCAGAAACAGTATTTAAGGTATAAATTAAGGGTAATGTCATTTTTTGCTCCTTTATATCAATTCCCGTAGGTTTCCCGATCTTCTCAGTACCATAATCAAAGAGGTCATCCTTGATCTGGAAGGCCATACCTATAAGCTCTCCAAATTTACGCATCTTTGCGACATCACCGCTGTCTGGCTTTACAGAAGCCGCACCAAGACTACAGCATGCTGCGATTAGCGTTGCAGTTTTCTGTCTTATAATATCATAATAAACTGCTTCGGTGATATCAAGTCTTCGGGCTTTCTCGATTTGCAACAGTTCACCTTCACTCATTTCGCGAACAGCTACAGAAATGATCTTCAGCAGATCGAAATCATTGTTATCAATGGAAAGTAATAAACCTTTACTCAACAAATAATCACCCACAAGAACGGCGATCTTATTTTTCCATAAAGCGTTTATACTGAAGAAACCTCTCCTTCTGTTGGAATCATCTACAACATCATCGTGTACGAGCGTGGCAGTATGTATTAGCTCAATTACAGAGGCGCCACGATAAGTTCTCTCGTTCACATTACCTTCAGAAACCATTTTGGCAACCAGGAATACGAACATGGGACGCATTTGCTTCCCTTTTCGGTTTACGATATAATGAGTGATCCTATTTAGAAGGGCTACTTTGGAAGACATGGATTCGAAGAACTTTTTTTCAAAAAGTTCCATCTCTTTTTCTACCGGTAGCTTTATTTGAGAGATGACCTTCATTAAGGCTGTAAATATAAGAGTTTTAAAGAGGTTTTATACTTTATCATTAAGCCGATTTATTCGCCAGCTGCCCACAGGCTGCATCAATATCCTTACCTCTTGAACGCCTCACCGTTACTGTAATATTGTTTCTTTCCAGCATTTGTTCGTACATTCTCGTAGCTTCCCCAGCTGCCTGCTGGAAATTACCATCATCAATTGGATTGTACTCAATAAGGTTCACTTTACATGGAACATACTTACAGAAACGCACCAGCGCCTGTGCATCTTCCCGGGTATCGTTAATATCTTTCCAGACAATATATTCGTAAGTAATCCGGCTTCCGGTTTTTGAATACCAGTATTCAAGAGATTCTCTAAGATCTTCCAGCGGGAAAGTTTCATTGAATGGCATGATCTGCGTCCGCACTTCGTTTCTAGCTGAATGTAGGGATACTGCCAGTTTGATCTTAGCTTCATCATCTGCCAGCTTCTTGATCATTTTAGGTACACCAGATGTCGATATTGTTATTCTTTTTGGCGACATGCCCAGACCTTCAGGAGAAGTGATCTTTTCAATAGACTTCATTACGTTATTGTAATTCATCAAAGGCTCACCCATCCCCATGAATACGATATTGGACAAAGGTCGGTCAAAGTATAACCTGCTTTCATTATCGATTGCAACCACCTGATCGTAAATCTCATCTGGATTGAGGTTACGCATACGTTTTAACTTGGCAGTGGCACAAAACTGGCAGTCAAGACTACAACCTACCTGTGAAGAAACACAAGCCGTAGTCCTCGTTTTTGTTGGGATCAATACAGATTCTACTGTAAGAGAATCATGTAATTTTACCGCATTTTTTATCGTACCATCGCTGCTACGCTGCATACGATCCACACGAATATGATTGATCACAAAGTTCTCATCCAGCATTTGCCGGGTAGACTTAGAGAGGTTTGTCATATCCTCAAAAGAATGCGCTGCTTTACTCCAAAGCCATTCATAAACCTGAGTTCCACGAAAGGATTTATCTCCCTGTGACACAAAAAACTCCTGCAATTGCTGCTTGGTTAATGCCCGTATATCTTTTTTCCTGTCTTTCACGCTGCTAAATTACAAAGTTATTACCGAAGCTTCAGTCTTTTACCAGACAATAGCTTACAAAAAAGGCCATAAACCGAAATCGGATTATGGCCTTAAAAATTTATTTTATTCTTATTATATGATCAGCATTGCATCACCATAAGTATAGAATCTGTATTTTTCTTTTACTGCTTCTTCGTAAGCCTTTTTCATAAAGTCATGACCGGCAAAGGCAGACACCATCATCAACAACGTAGATTTTGGCGTATGGAAATTAGTGATCATACAGTTTGCAATATTGAAATCGTATGGAGGAAAGATGAACTTGTTAGTCCATCCACCAAATTCGTTTAAAGTCTGGTCTGAAGACACAGCACTCTCAAGCACCCTCATTACAGTTGTACCAACGGCACAAACTCTACGCTTATCGCGTTTCGCCTGGTTGATGACATCTGTAGCGTTCTTCTCAATAAAAGCTTCTTCACTATCCATCTTATGTTTGGAAAGATCTTCAACTTCCACCGGGCTAAATGTTCCCAGCCCAACGTGAAGTGTAACCTCAGCAAAATCAACACCTTTGATCTCCAAACGTTTAAGTAAGTGCTTGGAAAAGTGAAGTCCTGCAGTAGGAGCTGCAACTGCACCTTCGTTTTTGGCGTAGATCGTCTGGTATCTTTCTTCATCTTCAGGCTCTACTTCTCTCTTTATATACTTCGGAAGAGGAGTTTGCCCAAGTTCCTTTAATTTCTGTCTGAAATCACTGTATGATCCATCATAAAGGAAACGAAGCGTTCTACCTCTTGAAGTTGTATTATCAATTACTTCAGCAACAAGACTTTCGTCTTCGCCGAAGTATAATTTGTTACCAATTCTTATTTTTCTTGCAGGATCAACAAGTACGTCCCACAATTTTGTTTCAGGATTCAGTTCTCTAAGAAGGAAAACTTCAATTCTGGCCCCGGTTTTCTCTTTATTTCCGAAGAGCCGCGCAGGAAAAACTTTCGTATTATTTAGAACCATCACATCTTCCGGCTCGAAATAATCAATTATATCTTTAAATTTTTTATGTTCAATCGTCTGCTCCTTACGGTTTAGAACCATTAGCCTTGCTTCATCCCTGTTTTCAGAAGGATATTCAGCCAAAAGTTCCTGAGGCAGTTCAAAATTGAAATTAGAAAGTTTCATTCCCATAGTTCCTGTTTTAAAAGCTGCAAATATACAATCTCAACATAGGCGTTGTCAAGTAAATGGCGGTTTATTTATAGAATAATTCTATTCTCGATAGGTGTAGCCAAGTTCTTTAAGATCTTCCCAGAAATCTGGATAGGATTTAGAGACGACCTCAGCATCCAGAATGCGCAGATCTGTCTTTAATGCAAGGGGAGCAAAAGCCATCGCCATTCGATGATCATTATAAGTTTCGATCTCAACGCCCTGCCTCAAATCAGGATTCGGAATTAGTTGCAAACTATCTCCCGTAATTCTCACTTCTGTACCAAATTTCTCAATTTCATTTTTGAGAGCTTGCAGCCTGTCAGTTTCTTTGATCTTCAGAGTATGTAAACCTGTGAGCATACACTCGGTTTTAGTCGCGAGACAGGTAATGGCGATAGTTTGAGCGATATCTGGAGAATTGCGAAGATCTTCCCGAAGGCTTCGCGCACGAGTCTTTCCTATCTTCTTCAGCGTGATACTATTTTCAGAATAAATGGTTTCCACACCAAAGTGCTTATAAATTTCAGCAAGGGAAGAATCTCCCTGCCTGCTTTCCTTTCGGTAGTTATTAAGTTTAATTTCCGCAGTTTCAGAAATAGCTGCAAGACTATAGAAGTAGGAAGCAGAACTCCAGTCTGATTCCACAGGAATACTTACCGGTTTTACAGATTCCTGAGGTTCAATAAAAATTCTGTCCTTTACAAATTTACCATGGATACCGGCCTGTTTGATAATCTCCAGCGTCATTAGAATATATGGCGTGGAAGTTACGGGACCTTCCAGAATGATCTCGAGCCCTTTCGGCAAGGTAGCTCCTATGAGCATTAATGCTGAAATATACTGGCTGCTTACATTAGCTTCCAGCTTCACTGAAGATGCATATAATTTTTTTCCCTTGATAAGTAAAGGCGGGTAACCGGTCTCATTTTTATAAGTGATGTCGGCGCCCATACGTTGTAAGGCATCCACCAGTAATCTAACTGGTCTCTCCTTCATTCTTTTACTTCCGGTAAGCTCAACTTCACAGCCTTCCTTCACCGCGAAATAAGCCGTTAAAAAACGCATTGCCGTTCCTGCGTGGTGTATATCTATGATCCCGTTCCCTTTTTCAAGGGCCTTTTTCAATACTTTAGAATCATCACTATTCGAAAGATTGTCGATCGAAATTTCAGGGTATAATGCCTGAAGAATGAGCAAACGATTCGATTCACTTTTAGAACCGGTGATTTGAAGTGCTGCTTTTAGATTCTTTTCTTCGGTATGTAGGGATAGATTCATGAGAGTTCGTAAAGATGAATTACGAAATTACTCTTTCTTTTCTTTACTGCGAAACTGTCCAAACGACAAAATAAACCCATACAGGAACGAGGCGATCAACTGTCCAATGAAAAAACGAGCTAATTTCCCATTTGCCGTGCGCTCTTCAAAAAACCTCGTAAATTCGAAACCGCCGTATTCAAATAGCATCGTGATCACATTATACAATACAAGAAAAGATAGACCTAACCAGAAAACCGACTTCCAGAAAGGACGTTCAGAAACCATTTCTTTGAACTTCATTATTGCAGTTTTTCGTTGTTCTTATGTCTGTCCTTATCCCGTTTTGTCTTAAGGTCGAGCTTTTTATCAAACGCATTCTGCAAATTAATACCAGTCTGGTTCGCCAGGCAAAGCACTACAAATACCACATCTGCCAGCTCCTCACCCAGGTCTTTATCCTTATCGCTTTCTTTCTCACTTTGCTCCCCATAACGACGGGCAATGATACGGGCAACTTCTCCAACTTCCTCTGTTAACTGAGCCATATTGGTAAGCTCGTTGAAGTATCGCACTCCGTGTTCCTGTATCCAGTTATCTACCGCTGTCTGCGCGTTCTTCAAGTCCATCTGCTGAAATTTTCTTCAAAACTATGCTTTCATTTTGTTTTTTGATAATGTTGTCGTAAAACTTTTGAATGTATTCATAGTCTGTCGCAGCAAAAATTGTTTGCGCCAGGTTCACTTCAGATTCTATTCTAATTACATTGTTCATGTGCTTTACAAGATACTTGAACTCTCCGGCAGCATCTTTTAATTGTACGATAGCACTCTGCGGAAGCGATTCCACCTCATAGCCTTCAGGAATCAACATATTCACCTGGTGGTGCTTCTTCATTGGAAAATCAAAGTATACTGGTAATGTTCTGGTTTCAGCTTTAAAAGGATTTTCTGAAGTTACATTGAACAACATAGGCTTTACGTAGATCTTATCTCCAATTACATCCTGACCACTTTGGGTATTAAACTCATAAGTATTTTGAATACTTTCTCCAAGTTTTTCAAAGTTTTCAATCTTTACTTCGGAAATGGAATAATTGCTCAATCCCGATTCCAGGTTTGCCGTAGCATCGCTCAAATTCCCATGATTTAATCTGAAGTTTCTGGCATAAAGAGCATCTAGATTATTGAAGTATTTACCTGAAATTCCATCTTCTGCCAGCTGAACATTCAGTCTGGTTTTATTTTCTGAAAAATATAAAGGTTGCAGGTTTACCCATTCCGAAGTTCCATCTTCACGAATCAATCTACCCTGCCAGTTTCTTGCTCTTTTAGGCAGTTCCCCTGGAATTGCCAGTGGATCACTAGCATCCATCAGGATCACATTATCACCAATTTTAGCGGCAGCAATCAAGTAATTAAACCCATTTTTTGTTGGAAACAGCGGAGTTCCATTGCTAACGGTACTTACCAGAACTGGATTTGCATCGATATTAGCATACTTCAGCATGGAAACCAGTAAAAGGTTAATATCACCGGTATTTCCCGTGCCTTCCTCGTAAGCATCACGTAGCCCATTTTCAGCTATATAACCCACGTAATCATTCCAGGTCATCTTCTGCTTCACAAAATTGAAGATCTTATTCATTTTTTGTTCCTGGTTGGTCAATGTGCCAAGCAAAGCATCGATCTCATCATCAAAAAATCGCTGATTGCGCAGTTCTGTGTTGAATCCGCTATCATTATAAATGGACTTGGAAACACCTTCCCAGGTTTGAGAATAGTTATCGATGGGAGAATTTGGAAACTTGGTAAACTTTAATTCCCAATCTAAAAACGCCGCGTAATTCTCCATATAATCTACGTGACTTTCAGTCTTCAGGGCAGGAATATCTTCCTGGTCGATCTCATAAGTATTCTGCATATAATCTAACACACTGTTGCTAGTGGAATGACTAACTACTTTTCCACCGTACGAACTATTTCTTTGATTATTGGAAAAGGATCTTTTAAATGGTTTGGTTCCCTGATTGATTTTAGCATAGAAAGCTGCTTTTGGATTGTTATAAACTCCAAAATTTAAATATTCCGGGATCGTCACGCTTATGTTCAGCTTGTCTATTGGGATTGTATACTGCAAATTAATACGATCCATCGAAGTCGTGATCCGGTCGCTGATTTTCTTATACTCATATTCGATCACCGTTCCTTCTTTTACTGCCGGCATAGTGAACGTAGTAAGCTCGCGATATTTGCTTGCCTCATTCTCATAGATATCCTTACGATCAAGCTTGGTTTCCTTAACTTTTCCATTTTCCAGGTTATAACTAACTCCTCTCACTCCAGAGACGTTTTCCTCGTAACCTCCTTTATAAGCACTAATCTTATGCGTTGCCCAATCAAAACCATCTTTATTGTAGATTTTGATACGCTCGTGATATTCGGTTACCACAAAGAATCCTGAGTTAGGTTTGTAATCGTAGTATGTACGCTGATATTTATATAAAACGGCAGCATTCGCATCAGGATCTTTGTCGTGTTGTTTTTGGGCAACTTCACTTTTAGATACTTTTCCAAATTTATAATTTTGCGCATAGGTCGTGCTACTCAGCATTAAGAAACTGAGGATAAAAAGGTATTTGGTCATGGTTAGGATTTTTCGGATTTGGCGATTACTGCTTTTAGATTATTTAAGGTGTTTACTTTGTCGATAAACTGGGTGAAGTTCTGGAATTGCTCACTTGGCCACTCCCCTTCGCGAATAATGAGAACTCTCTCTACTTCTATACTTTTATCTTCTTCGGAAGCGCTAATGTTTATACTGAATTCTCCAAATTCTGAAGCGATCTCGTCACTTCCAGGTAATGCTTCGATCTCATAACCTTGCGGAATCTTAAAGCTGAAGTGATCTTTGTAGGTTTTTCCACGTTCGAAGACAAAAGGCATGGTTCGCTCCTGCGGAGTTTTCTTCATTATGTTCCCCTGCTGAATAAAATTGAGCGGAACCAGTAATCTTTCTCCGGCAGGACTCGCCAGTCTGCTACCACTAAACTTCAGTTTCTCCTGAAATTGAATAGCTACCCGATCATCTTCAAAAGCAATGTTCTCAAAATGCAGATTCTGAAGTCTGCCCCACTCATTTCTATAGTATTTTTTAAGATCATCTTCAGTTTCTCTCTTTAATCCGTAGCGATCACCGTAAGGAATACCTTCTGAGATTCTGGTGAATTCCGCATCGAAATTGCCATTTTCGTCCAGCTGAATCTCGCATTCTATCGCCTGTACATTATCTGAAGCTGTATATTTTCTGGTACGTATGATCTCTCCACCGTCTTCTGATACCCTTAGCGCGTAACGGTCATCTGTGAAGTCTCCCATATAGTTGAAAGGAGTAGTCTGGCTCGTACATTCCAGCCATAGATCTGTATCATCTTCTGAAGGAATATTCAGGATCACATGATTTCCCTGCATGATGGTGAAATCAGGATTGATATGACGCTTTGAATCGCCACCATAGATTACGGTATAATAAGATTCGATACCCTGACTTTTAAGCAAGGCTTTCGTATAATTCGTTAATCCCTTACAGTCTCCATATCCAAGTCTATCCACGTTCATGGCAGTTTCAGGTTCCCAGCCACCAATACCATACTGTACAGAAATATAACGGGTATTTTCCTGAACGTACTGGTAAATAAGTCTGGCTTTTTCTTCAATACTACTGGCAGAGCTGGTCAAATCTTCCATTTTTTTAATGGTGCTCTCTGGCAGGTGATCATGTTCTGCAACAAGATTATCGTACATCCATTTTCCAAAATGTTTCCAGTCCCTGGTTTCTCCGGCAACACCCTTCAGCTCAAATTTTTCCAGGCTAAATAGAAGGTTGGGTGTAGTACTGCGTAAAGACGGTTCGAAATCTTCGTGTTTCCTCGCTTTCATATTCCGAAGTTTATAAAGAAAATGATTCTCAACTGAATGATCTTCTATAGCAACCTTATCGAAATTGTTTTCCTGAAATCTTAGTGCATGCGCATCTGGATTTTCAAGTTCGAAAATAGATTCTTCTATACTTACATTATAACCTTCCAGAGGAAACCACTGATCGAGAAATACGGTGTCTTCATTTTCGAATTCACTGGTATATATAACGGTATATGGATAGTTTCGAGCGTTATAATCCAAATAACTAACTCTATTGTCTGCAAATAAGGTCCCTGACCCAAAAGCGCTAACATCAGAAAAATCCTTTTTTCTAAACTTTTCAACTTCATTCCCCATGGCATCAATTATGATGGCCTGCTGTTTTTCTATCCCATCACCCTCATCGTAGTGCTGGTAGGCATCGATGAAATATTCCCCATTCTCATTCAAAACAGTGACAATTCGGGTAGTGTGTACTACCACCTTGTCTATGTCTTCAACAACAAGTTTTGTGTGCATCTTGCGAACGACCGCATCTGCATTTTCCAATAATTCCGGGGAAATTTTTAAAATAGAATATTCTTGCTGGGAATACATGAAAGACATGCAGACCAGCAGCAAAAAAGTGATAATTCTTTTGCGCATTAAGCTGAAAAATAGGTTAGTTCAGCGCGCAATATATAAAAATTTAACGCTTTTTAACGCTTTTCTTTCGAATCTATGATAATTGTTACTGGTCCATCGTTGAGTAAGGCTACTTTCATATCCCCTCCAAAGACTCCTACCCCCACACTTTTACCAAACTCTTTTTCGAAGGACTTTACAAAGTCCTGATATAATGGTTCTGCAATATCAGGTTTAGCAGCATTTATAAAACTGGGCCTGTTCCCTTTTTTAGTACTGGCGTGTAGTGTAAACTGACTTACTACAATAGCATCTCCATCTACAGTTTTGAGAGACTCATTCATTTTGCCCTGATCATCCCCGAAAATTCTCATGTTAATGATCTTACGGCAGAGCCAGTCGATATCTTCCTGGGTATCGCCCTCCTCTATTCCAAGTAGGATCAATAAGCCTTCGCGCATTACCGCACATACCTTATGATCTACCGTGACCGAAGCTTCTGTGACTCGTTGTATTACTGCTCGCATTATTTCTGGTATTGATCTACTCTGTAGTTTTCATCTTCACCTTCCATGATCTGCAAATAACTCTTGTACCTGGACCAGGCGATCTCTCCTTCTTCGAGAGCATCTTTTACAGCACATTTTGGTTCATTAAGATGCAGACAATTATGAAATTTACAGTGCTGTTTTAGCTGAAAAAATTCCGGGAAATAATCGCCAATTTCTTCCTTTTCCATATCCACAACCCCAAAACCTTTGATTCCGGGAGTATCAATGATTCTCGCATCAAATTGAAGGTCGAACATTTCAGCGAAAGTCGTGGTATGTTGTCCCTGGCTGTGCTGCCTGCTAATTTCCGAAGTTTTAAGATCGAGAGTAGGCTCTATAGCATTGATAAGAGTAGATTTTCCGGTACCACTATGACCAGAGATCATACTGGTCTTACCAATCATCTTATCTTTTACTTTATCTACGTTTTTACCTTCTTTAGCTGAAATTCCTATACACTCATAGCCTGCACCGCGGTAAAGTTCTGCAAGGTATTTCACCTCAGCAAGTTCCTCGATGCTATAAGTGTCCACTTTATTGAAAAGCAGCACCGCCGTAATAGCATAGGCTTCCGCAGTAACCAGAAAGCGGTCTATAAAAGTCGTTAAAGTAGGCGGATTATTAAGGGTAATAAGCAAAAAAACCTGGTCGACATTTGAAGCAATAATATGAGTTTGCTTTGAGAGATTAACCGACTTCCGGATAATATAGTTTTCCCTTTCGATGATCTTTTTGATCACCCCGGTTTCCTCCTCGCCATCTTCCACATCAAATCTTACGACATCTCCCACAGCCACAGGATTTGTACTTTTAATCCCCTGTATCCTGAACTTTCCTTTAATACGGCATTGGTAAAATTGGCCATTCTCGGCTTTTACATGATACCAGCTCCCGGTAGACTTATAAACAACTCCCTGCATTAAGCTAAACTATTCATCTCTAATAATTTCTTTCCGCAAATTTAGGCATTAATTTATGAAGCTACCGGGTAGCGTGAAATCATCCCCTATACATCAAGGATTTTCTGTTGGTGATTAATAGACTCCTGGTGAATAGCTTTAAATAATCTTAAGACAAATTCTTCGCTCAGGCCTTTATCTTCACCTTCCAGTACCATTTTCCCAAGGATCTCGTTCCATCTTTTGGTTTGAAGGATCGCTACGTTCTGGTCTTTCTTCACCTGCCCTATTTCTTCGGAAATTTTCATACGTTTAGACAAGATCTCCAGAATCTGACTATCGGTAATATCAATCTTAGAACGCAAAGCTGTTAGCTTATTCTGAAAATCCTGACTTGCAGAGATCTCTTTTCTAACCTTTAGATCTTCCATCATCTGTATCAAAGCAGCTGGTGTAATTTGTTGTGCAGCATCACTCCATGCTTTATCTGGAGTATGGTGAGTCTCCACCATGATACCGTCGAAATTAAGATCTAGTCCTGTTTGACAAAGATCAAAGATGATATCTCTTCTTCCTGCGATATGAGATGGATCCAGAATCAAGGGAAGGTCCGGGAATTTATTCTGTAATTCAATGGGAATCTGCCATTCCGGGTTGTTACGGTACTTGGTTTTCTCGTAAGCAGAGAAGCCACGATGTATCACACCAAGGTTGTTGATATCTGCCGTGTGTAAGCGCTCAACCGCTCCCAGCCACAAAGCAAGATCTGGATTTACAGGGTTTTTAACCAGTACGATCTTATCTGTTCCTTTCAAAGCATCTGCGATCTCCTGTACAATAAACGGAGAAACCGTTGTTCGCGCCCCAATCCAGAGAATATCTACATCATGTTTTAATGCAAGATCAACATGGTTCGGGTTTGCAACTTCAGTAGTAGTTAGCATTCCGGTTTCCTCTTTCGCCTTCTGAAGCCATTTTAGACCCAGTGCTCCAACACCTTCGAAATTACCAGGGCGAGTTCTTGGTTTCCAGATTCCTGCACGTAAAACAGTTGCATCACTATCTTTTAACTGGTGAGCGATCGTTAATACCTGCTCTTCGGTTTCTGCACTACAAGGCCCTGCGATCACCAACGGGTGAGACAGGTTGAAGTTGTCTAACCAGCCTCTGAGTTCTTTTTTATTTTCCATTCTCCTGTAATTTTAATTCTTCGTTCTTATTTATTCCGTTTAATACTTCTTTTATATGATTGGTTCGATCCATTTCCTGATAAAGCTGATCGAAATTGTCTTCCTGCATCAATTTTCTGAAATTCTGAAGATTCAGAATATATTCATCCAGAGTTTCCAGTACATTTTTTTTATTCTGACTAAAAATTGGCGCCCACATTGCCGGTGAACTTTTAGCAAGTCTCACGGTCGAGGCAAATCCACTTCCCGCAAGGTCGAAAATATCCCGCTCGTTCTTTTCCTTTTCCAGCACTGTTTTTCCCAGCATAAAGGAACTGATGTGTGATAAATGAGAGACATAAGCTATATGACGATCATGTGACCGGGCATCCATATATCGTATTCTCATTCCTATCTTCTGAAATACCTCCAAAGCTTTTTCCTGAAGCTTGAAAGCGGTCTTTTCTACTTCACAAATAATATTGGTCTTATTTCTGAATAATCCGTGAATTGCAGCCTGCGGACCAGAAAACTCCGTTCCCGCGATTGGATGTGCTGCCAGAAAGTTTCTTCTCTTCGCGTGATCCTCGACTACCTGACAAATATTTTCCTTAGTCGATCCCACATCGATCACCACGCAATCATCTTTTACTCTATCCAGTATCTCAGGAAGCACCTTTATGCTGGCATCTACTGGAATTGCAAGATAAACAAGGTCGGCTTCATGTATATCCTCGATTGTAGACATCTTATCTATGAGGCCCAAATCAAGCGCCTGCTTCAGGTGATCCTCATTTCCATCGATTCCGGCTATACTAATCCCTGGAATACCCGCTTTTAGATCCAGCGCGAAACTTCCGCCTATTAATCCAATTCCTACTATAAATACTTTCATGATCTAATTCTTTTTAAAGCTTCATCGATCATTTCTTCCGTAGCACAAAGGGAGAAACGAACATAATCTCTTCCCTGCTCACCAAATATAAAACCCGGTGTTACGAACAGATCTTTATCGTACAATAATTCATCAACCAGGCCTTCTGCGCTTTTACCTGCTGGAGCCTTCGCCCAAACAAAAAGTCCAGACTGTCCCGGTGCTGCTTCACAATTCAATGTTTTTACCAGTTCCAGTACCTTCTTCTTTCTTGAACTATACAACTCGTTTAAATTTACAAACCATTCATCTGAAAGTTGAAGTGCCTTTACTGCCCCGGCCTGCAAAGGATAAAACATGCCGCTATCCATATTAGATTTTACTTTTAGAACAGCTTCAATATTTTTCGGACACCCGGCGAGCATTCCAACTCTCCAGCCAGCCATATTAAAACTTTTACTTAGCGAATTAAGTTCCATCACGTAGTCGCTCCTTTTATCGGAATCTAGAATACTCAAAGGTTCTGTATTCTGAATGAAGCTATATGGATTATCATTGACTACCAGAATCTCATTCTTTTCAGCAAAAGCGGTCAGTTTCTCAAAGAAGTCTGTAGTCGCTTTCGTTCCCGTAGGCATATGCGGATAATTCACCCACATGATCTTCACATTTTCAAGTCCCTGTTTTTCTAATTTTTCCAGATCTGGCAACCAGTTCTGCGATTCGTCCAAAGTATATTTCTGAACTTCTGCCTGTAGTAATCCAGAAACCGAAGTATAGGTAGGATAGCCTGGATCCGGAACTAAAACTTTGTCACCTTTATTCAGGAACGCCATAGAAATATGCATGATCCCTTCCTTGCTTCCCATGAGCGGAAGGATTTCATTTTCAGCATGCAGATCTACATGATAATACCGAGAATAAAAGTCTGTCATGGCATTTCTTAGTTCCGGTATTCCTTTATAAGGCTGGTATTGATGCGCTTTGGAATGTTTTAGCCCATTTTGCATCGCATCTACTACTTGCTGCGGCGGAGCGAGATCCGGACTTCCAATTCCAAGATTGATCACCGGTTTCCCCTGTTCTCGCAAAGCTGCCACTTCCCTTAATTTTTTGGAGAAGTAGTATTCCTGTACGCTTTCCAGTCTTTCTGCTGTCTTCATGACAATCTGCTTTTGTATATTCCTAATATGTTCAGGTCTTCGGTCATTAATTTCAAAACATCCATCGCACGATCAAAATCTTCTCTTTTATCAAAGATCACATCTACGAAAAAAGAATATTTCCAGGGCTCATCTATAATTGGCAATGACTGTATCTTGGTTAGATTCAAATAAGAATCCCGTAGAATATTGAGTACTGAAACTAAACTTCCACGGTCGCTCTTGAGATCAAATTTTAAGGATGCTTTATCAAGAATTTCACCATTCGACTGTTGTTCTTCTGTTCCCAGAACTAAAAATCTGGTGGTATTGGATTTGATCGTATGAATGCCTGAAGCTAGAATTTCGAGTCCGTACATACTTGCCGCCGCAGGACTTGCTACCGCCGCAACTTTCAATTTTTCTTCGGAAGCAATTCTTCGGGCAGCCTCTGCAGTATCTGCATCTTCGATCAACTTAATATGCGGATGCTTCTTAAAAAATTGTTTGCATTGCAACAAAGCCATAGGATGAGAATACACTTTTTTGATATCCTCTATTTTCTGACCTTCTACCGCCATCAAATTCATATTAACCGGAGTATAATGTTCTCCAATGACCTTCAGCTTGTATTCGTCAATCAAGGCATAATTAGGAAGAATAGAACCGGCAATACTGTTTTCGATAGCCATCACAGCTTCTGTCGTCCCACCTGAGGCAAGCGCTGTAGTGAGTTCCTGAAATGACATATGTTCAGCCACTGCAGTTTGCTCTCCAAAATAGTCCATCACTACGAGGTGGTGAAAAGACCCTTTAATACCCTGAATTCCGACTTTTCTCATTTTTTTCCAAAAAAAAAGTCCCGATCTAAGATCGAGACTTTTATATAATTTTAGCTTACTTAATCATATAGCATTCCCGATTCTATTCCTGGTATAGAAATAAAAATAATAGAATGCGTTCCAGTTAATTAAGCTTGTCATTTCATTAATTATGAATCACTAAAGTAGTACTAATATTCAAGACTCAAAATTAAACGGTATCCAAATTAGAACTTTTCCCATATTCGGAAAATTGATGTGAATTATTTACAGATTACGATCTAATACCACAAAATTGACTGCTAACATTGAAAGATAATCAGTCAGTTCTCTGAAGAATTATTCCTAATTTTGATCACCATCTATGTCTATACAAGTAAATAACATATCAAAAAGCTTCGGAGATCAGCAGGCGCTGGAAAATATAAGCTTCGAAATTGGTCCTGGAGAGATCGTTGGATTCCTGGGACCGAATGGTGCAGGAAAATCAACTTTAATGAAGATCCTTACGGGTTATCTTTCTGCAGATTCCGGCGAGGCCAGGATCAATGATTTCGCGCTGGATACTCAGCTGGCAGAACTTCAGCGAAGTATTGGGTATCTGCCGGAGCACAATCCTTTATATACTGAAATGTATGTTCGGGAGTACCTGCAGTTCCATGCATCAATATTTTCAGCTTCTAAAGACAGGATCGAAGAAGTCATTAAACTTACCGGGCTTTCTCCTGAAGCAAACAAAAAAATAGAACAGCTATCGAAAGGATACCGGCAACGTGTTGGTCTTGCGGCTGCGCTTTTGCATGATCCTGAGGTATTGATCCTGGATGAACCTACTACAGGTCTTGATCCAAATCAGCTAGTTGAAATAAGATCTTTAATTAGTTCTATTGGAAAAGATGGCAAGGATGGAAAGCGGGGAAAAACCGTATTTCTTTCTACACATATTATGCGTGAGGTAGAAGCGATCTGTGACCGGGTCATCATTATAAGTAATGGAAAGATAGTTGCTGATAAGTATCTAAAAGATCTTAGAAATGAAAAAGAACAGGTGATTTTTGTCGAATTCGATTATAGAATTGAAGAAGTTGCGCTCCAAAAGATCCCTGGAATGATCTCTGCAAAAAATACCGGCGGCTTTACCTATGAGCTAATTTTTGATTCCAATAAAGACATGCGTCCAGCTGTTTTTGATTTCGCCCATGATAACGGACTCAAAACACTACAGCTAAATCAAAAGACCAAGAACCTGGAAACCCTGTTCGCTGAACTTACCCAAAAATAACATCGATCGAATACAAGTTCAATGTTAAAGGACACCAGTTCTAGCTCCATCCTGTTTTGGACGATTTTTCGTTAGGGATTGCAGCGGCATCCTTTTAACACGAGGCTGAGCACGTCGAAGCATTGTGTTGAAAGATAAAGCGGAAAGCCCGGCCCGAAGGGAAACGCCCATATTTTTAAAGATCTCTACAATAGTTACCTGGAAACTCTAGTTGCTGAACTCTCCAAAAAAATAACATTAATCAAGCACAGGTTCCATAAAAGCTACAGTTGTAACTCTAAACTGCAATGTAGATGTTTGCGTTAGGGATTGCAGCGGCATCCTTTTAACGCAAGGCTGAGTTTATCGAAGCCTTGTGTTGAAAGATAAAGCGGAAAGCCCGGCCCGAAGGGAAACGCCCAACCCTAGAAAATCATTGAACTATTCAAAAATCAATCTGCCTTCAAAATGCTCAGTAACATCAACATTTGCCGGCCTGTTTACCGAAATGATATCTCCGTAACTAAAAAGATCGGCTTTTAATGATTGCTGCGGATTAATGATCAACTTATTCGTCCCACGATGTAGAAGGTCGTAATGCTGCACGACAAGATCTCTTGCTTCCAGCCTGGAATCTCCTGCTGCAAAGAAGCCGTCAAAATTTTCCACGCTTCCAGAAAGAAAGAAATGCGAATAATTATCGCTGGTAATCCGGAAGTTCTTAACTTCAAAATCCAGTTTAAAATCACCGTTGGTATATACCTCAATGTCTTTATCCTGATTTTCGGAAACCAGCCAAAGCTCATTCAGGCGCAGAGTTCCTACACTTTCTATCATCAAATTTCCTGCATGTCTCAAGTAAGTAAGATCGGGAACAGTGACATAAACTTTGGTTATATTAAAATCCCGAACAAAATTACAATCGTTCTCGTTTCTTAAAATCAACTGACCGTTGATCACTTTAGCCGAGACCTCATTTCGAAGATTTTCACCGGTTTCAACAATAACTTTTTGCGATTCTCCCTGTTCGATAAACAATTTGATCTTATCATACACCAGGATCTCGTCAAAGCTTTCAAGCACTATTTCTTCGGAAGTGATCGCGCCAGCTTTCTGAAAACAATCATTGGCATCTTCAGAATCACAACTCCAGAGAACTATTCCGAAGAATAAAAATATCAGTTTTCTCATAATCTGTAACCTATTGAAAATTCAACTGCTTCCGCATTTGCTCCATGGGATCTAACTGTGACCGAAGCCCACCAGTCTTTAGAAAAATCACGTTGCAAACCCATTCGGTTATAAACTCTGTCCACATAATCATCATAGGGATAGTATGCATAATAACCTAGATGCGTGATCAGGGACATTTTATTAAAAGTGAGTTTGTGACCCAAAAATAATCCCACTCGCTTAGCATCCTCATCGCCTGAAGTTCCTTTCTGCGGAAATGCAATCGACTGATACCTGATAAATTCTTCCAGGGATCTTGAAAAGAAAAGCTCTGCACCTCCATGCAGCGTACTTTTATGATTCAGAACTTTATCTGCATACGCTGAAACCGTCAAAAATGGCAATCTCGGAGAACCTATCACTCCTGAAGTGTTCACACCACTTCGAACAGCGAAATTATAATGAAAAGGTTCGGTATATTTTTCTTCTTCTCCTCTCGGGATATAATTAGGATGCTCCTTATGGTCCAGCAGGTAATTAACTCCTACATTAAAAGTGAATGTATTCGTACTATGATTTGGAGAACCCATATCTGCATTGGAATAATGTATAATGGTCACTCCGGCATTCAGTCCCAATCCGCCCACGATCTTTTCCTTGTGAATATTTCCCATTAAATAGGTAGAACTTAAAAAGCGGGTTCCATAGGCATTATTCTGATAATTGGTATCAGCATCGTAAGGATCTGTAGTATATGCAATCCCCTGGCCTATTCGAAACATCAGCAATCGCTGTAGGAAATAGAAGCTAAAATGGCCATAAACAGAATAATTCTCACCGAGATACTGATTTTTCATATTCTGATAGATAAAAGAATATCCAAAATCAGGATAATTATACCTGCTTTCCCATTTTTCGAGTCCGTAGGTTTTCCGGTTCACGCTCAGTAAAAAACCTTCTTGGTGCTCATCGATCAAATGTGCAATATCCGGGTTATGTTCGAGGATACTTCCATAAAAATAACTGGCATCGAAGGAATAATATTTTTCAGGTTTTTCTTCCTGAGCCTGTATGAACAAACTGAAAAACATGAGGAGAGCGGGGAGAATTCTTTTCATACGGAAACAAATCTAACATATTTACGAATATTATTCCGTTAGAGTTTGAACTTAGAAAACCGCTTCAGCAATTTGCCTGATATTGGTACTTTTCCCCATGGAATAATAGTGTAAAACAGGCGCTCCACCTTTGATCAATTCCTTACTTTGCTGGATGCACCATTCTACACCAACCTGCCGGACCTCTTGATTATTTTCACATTTTTCAACTTCGTGAATCAGGGCTTCTGGAAGATCCACGTGAAATCTATGCGGCAGTAAATTCAATTGTTTTTTAGTCGCTAAAGGCTTCAATCCCGGAATAATAGGCACGTTAATCCCCTGATCGCGGCACTTTTCAACGAACTCGAAATAACATTGGTTATTAAAAAACATCTGGGTCACCACATATTCTGCTCCTGCATCTACCTTTTGTTTTAAGCGCCGAACATCAGAATCTATACTTGGAGCCTCCATATGTTTTTCCGGATAACCAGCAACGCCAATACAAAAATCTGTGTTATGACCTTTTTCTATGACCTCATCCAGATATTTCCCTTCGTTCATATCCTTGATCTGTTCCACTAGTTCACTGGCAAATTGGTGTCCGTTTGCTTCCGGCTTAAAATAAGTTTCGCTTTTTACTGCATCCCCCCGAAGTGCCACTACGTTCTTTATCCCCAGAAAATCCAGATCGATCAAAAAATTCTCGGTGTCTTCCTTTGAAAAACCTCCGCAAAGAATATGAGGCACCGCATCCACTCCATATTTACTTTGTATTGCAGCACATATCCCAACAGTTCCGGGACGTTTCCTAACGATCTTTTTTTCCAGGAGTCCGTTTTCACGTTCAGAATACACATATTCTTCACGATGGTAAGTCACGTCTATAAATGGCGGATTGAATTCCATCAAAGGATCGATATTTTCGTAAATCGAATTGATATTAAATCCTTTTAAAGGCGGTAGGATCTCAAAAGAGAATACTGTTTCTCCCGTGGTTTTCTCCAGATGTTCGGTAATCTTCATGATTTTGGTAATAATTTCAATTTGGGCGTTGCCCTTCGGGCCGGGCTTTTCACTTTATCTTTTAGCACGATGCTTCGACAGGCTCAGCTTCGTACTAAAAGGATGCCGCTGCAATCCCTAACGCATATTTTTCACTTCACATTTTTTTTCGTTCTGAACCTGTGTCAGAATCTTCAAAGAAGCTGAAATCGATGATTCACGGAGTTAAGTTGATTCCGCTTCACTGAGATCTTTTCTGACTTCTCTAATTTCCTATTGGTCTAAATACTAACTTCTTAATACTAGTCCGCTATGTTAGGATTCAACCATTTTTCGGCTTTGCGATAATCAATTCCTTTTCTATCGGCATAATCCTTAACCTGATCTTCTTTAATTTTTCCGAGACCAAAATACTTAGCTTCAGGATTGGCAAAATAATAACCACTTACACTTGCCGCTGGCCACATTGCAAGGCTTTCAGTAAGCTCCACCCCGATTTTTTCCTTTACTTTAAGAATCTCCCAGATCGTTAGTTTTTCCAGATGATCCGGGCAAGCAGGATAACCAGGCGCTGGCCGGATACCTTTATATTCTTCTTTGATCAGGTCTTCGTTGCTCAGGTTTTCTTCAGAATCATAACCCCAATAGTTCAGCCGGACTTCTTTATGTAAATATTCAGCAAAAGCTTCGGCTAATCTATCAGCCAGAGCTTTGATCATGATCGAGTTGTAATCGTCCAGATCCTTTTCGAATTCCTGAGCTAATTCCTGCGTTCCAAAACCTGTAGTCACGCAAAAACAACCTATATAATCCTGAACACCATTGTCTTTTGGAGCTATAAAATCTGATAACGCATAATTCGGCTGATCTCCATGTTTTTTCAATTGCTGACGTAATGTTCTGAAAATGGCAGTTTTCTGTTCTGAATCTTGAGAAAATTTTACTTCAATATCATCGTCTTCAACAGAATTCGCTTCAAATAATCCAAAAGTAGCTTTAGCCTTCAGCAGTTTTTCCTTCAGAAT